>DATKND010000061.1:0-26724 GCA_035541475.1 Myxococcota bacterium
GAGACGGCCGACTGGATCGCCGCGACCGCGCCCGCCGGCCCGCTGCTCAACAATCTCGCGCTCGGCTCGACATTGATCTGGCGCGCGCCGGCGCAGCGCGTCTTCATCGACGGCCGCAACGAGGTGAGCGGCGAGGCCTTCTATCTCGAATCGCTGCGCGCGCTCGATCCGGAGCACTTCGAGGAGGCGCGCGCGCGCTACGGCTTCGAGACGGTCGCGCTCGCCCACCGGGGAGACGCGCGCGCGGCGCGGCTCTCCTCGCACCTCGCGCGCGATCCGGGCTGGCGGCTCGTGCACGTCGACGGCGCCGGGGTCGTCTTCGCGCGCGCGGCCGGACCGAACGGCGCGCTCCCCGCGGCGAGCCTGCCGTCGCCCGTCGGCGCCGAAGAGCGCGAGCGCCTGTTCACCGAGATCGAGGTCGACGCGGGGCCCGTCGCAAACATGCGTCGCTGGCTCTGGTCGCGCGAGCCGCCGCCGGGCGCCGTCCACGGCCTCGGCAACTTCCTCGCGCGCATCGACCTGATGCTGCCGGCGGAGCGCCCGCTGCTCGAAGCGGCGATGCACAGTCGCGGCTTCTACGAGCCGCATCTCGACCTCGGACTTCTCTACCAGCACGCGGCGCTGCGGCGACTCGCGCTCGCGTCGTACAAGCGAGCGATCGCGCTCGCGCCCGACCACCCCGACCTCGCCGCGCTACGCGACGCGATCGAGGCGCGCGAGCCCGGCGCGGCGCGTTAGTTCAGAACGGCCAGTTGGTCGACTCGGTGCCGCCGTCGACCTCCATGACCTTGCCCGTCACCCACGACGACGCGGGCGACGCGAGGTAGAGCGCCATCAGAGCGATGTCCTCGACCTCGCCGAGCCGCTTCATCGGCGTCGCCTGCTCCATCGCGGCGCGCGTCTTCTCGTCGAGGTACGGCAGCAGCGCCGAGGTCGCGACGGAGCCGACCGCGATCGCGTTGACGCGCACGTCCGGCGCGAGCTCGGCGCCGAGGTTTCGCGTCAGGAAGGTGAGCGCGGCCTTCGCGGTGCCGTAGGCCGCGAAGTACGGCTGCACCAGGCGTCCCGCCGCGGACGAGATGTTGACGACGGCGCCGCCGCCGTTCTTGCGCATGTGCGGCACGGCGGTGCGGGTCAGCAGGAACGCGGTGGTGACGTTGAAGCGGAACGCCTGCTCGAACATGCGCTCGCTGGTCTCGAGCAGCGGCTTCGGCGGCGAGCCGCCCGCGTTGTTGACGACGACGTCGATGCGCCCGAACTCCTTCATCGCGCTCGCGACCAGGTTCTCCTGCGCCTCGCTCTTCATCACGTCGCACTCGACCGCGAGCGCACGGCGGCCGAGCTTGCGGACGGACGCGGCGGTGTCGTCGATCTGCTCGCGCGTGCGCGCGGCGCAGACGACGTCGGCGCCCATCTCGGCGAAAGCGAGCGCGCAGCCGCGGCCGATGCCGCGTCCCGCGCCGGTGACGATCGCCACCTTCCCGTCGAGTCGGAAGCGGTCGAGGATCATGCGAACACTCTGTTAGACTCGCGCGCCGTGGTCAAGCTCGTCTTTGCCCTGCGCCGTCTCCCGCATCTCTCGCGCGCGGAGTTCCAGCGCTACTGGCGCGAGCGGCACGCGCCGCTCGTGAAGAGACACGCGAAGGTGCTCGGTATCCGACGCTACGTGCAGCTCCACACGCTCGATACGCCGCTGAATGCCGCGCTGCGCGGAACGCGCGGCGGCCCCGAGGAGTACGACGGCGTCGCCGAGATCTGGTTCGACGCCGCGGAGCTCGCGACGACGCCGGAGGCCGCTGTCGCGGGGCAGGCGCTGCTCGAAGACGAGAAGATGTTCATCGACCTCGCGCGCTCTCCGCTCTGGATCGGAGAGGAGCGCGAGATCCTCTCTTCCTAGCGCCCGCAGGAGCCGTTCGTGGAGATCAACGGCATCGCGCATTGCAACCTGACTGTGAGTGACATGGAGCGGAGTCGGCCCTTCTACCGCCAGATGCTGACGTTCCTCGGGCTCAAGCCCGTGATCGATACGGAGGGGATGCTCTACTGCGTCGGCGGGCGCACCGCGATGGGCATCCAGGCCGCCGACGACAAGAACGACCGCTTCGTGCAGCGCCGCGTCGGTCTGCACCACGTCTGCTTCCGCGCGCGCGAGCGCGAGGACATCGATCGCTTCTACGAGTTCCTGCAGAAGCTCGACGGAGCGACGATCGTGCACCCGCCGAAGGAGGGCGCCTGGGCGCCCGGCTACTACTCGGTGCTGTTCGAGGATCCGGACGGCATCCGGATCGAGATGAACCACGTGCCGGGCCGCGGGCTGCTCGAGCCGGGCACGCGCTCCGGCGCGGCGAGGGGATGACGCCGGTCTACCGGCTCGGACGCGCGCTCGTCTTCCCCGATCCTCGCGAGAGTCACTCGAGCGGCCTGCTCGCCGTCGGCGGCGACCTCTCCTGCGAGCGGCTGCTGCTCGCCTACTCGCAGGGGATCTTTCCGTGGTATTCGGAGGGCGAGCCGATCCTGTGGCACTCGCCCGATCCGCGCGCGGCGCTCGTGCCGCGCTCACTGCGCGTCTCGCGCAGCCTGGCGAAGGCGCTGCGCCACGGGCGTTACGAGGTTCGGCTCGACACCGCCTTCGAGGAGGTGGTGCGTCGCTGCGCCGAAGCTCCGCGCCCCGGCCAGGCCGGCACCTGGATCACGGAAGCGATGCAAGGCGCCTACGGCGAGCTCTTTCGGCGCGGCTACGCGCACTCGGCGGAGGCGTGGGAGTCGGGCAAGCTCGTCGGTGGACTTTACGGAGTGTCGCTCGGTGGCACGTTCTTCGGCGAGTCGATGTTCGCGGCGCAGCCGGACGCCTCGAAGGTCGCGTTCGTGACCCTGGTCGCGCAGCTCGTGCGCTGGGACTTCGACCTGATCGATTGCCAGCAGCAGACGCCGCACCTCGCGCGCTTCGGCGCCGAGCCGTGGTCGCGCGCGCGCTTCCTCGCGGCGCTGGCGGCGAGCCTCGAGCGCCCGACGCGGCGCGGGCACTGGCGCCTCGACGAGGCGGGCGCGTGATACGCTGGCCTTTCGCCGCCCCCGAGGAGCGCTCGTGTCACAGCCCACTTCCCCGCGTCCGCTCGCCGCGACGGGTCCCAACGCCGATCAGATCGAGTACTGGAACGAGAAGAGCGGCCCGAAGTGGGTCGCGCACCAGGAGCTGCTCGACGCGCAGATCGGCGTCGTCGGCGAAGAGGTGATGGCCCGCGCGAAGATCCAGCCGGGCGAGCGCGTGATCGACGTCGGCTGCGGCTGCGGCCAGACCGCGCTCCAGTTGGCCTCGCGCGTCGGCCCGCGCGGCCGCGTGCTCGCCGTCGACATCTCCGGCGTGATGCTCGCGCGCGCGCGCGAGCGCGCCGCGGCCGCCGGAATCACGCACGTCGACTTCCTGCTGGCCGATGGGCAGACGGCGTCGCTCCCGCGCAGCTTCGACCTCGTCTTCTCGCGCTTCGGGGTGATGTTCTTCGCGGATCCCGTGGCCGCCTTCGCGAATCTGCGCCGGGCGCTCGCGCCGGCCGGACGGCTCGCGTTCGCCTGCTGGCAGAGTCTCGAGCGAAACCCGTGGATGGCCGTGCCGCTCGGCGCCGCCGCGAAGCTCGTGTCGCTGCCGCCGCCCCCGCCGCCGGGCGCGCCCGGCCCGATGGCGCTCGCGGATCCCGAGCGCGTCGCGCGCATCCTCGACCAGGCCGGCTTCCGCGACGTCTCGCTCGAATCGCTCGACACGAAACTGCGCATCGCCGGAGGCGCCGGCGTGGAGGAGGCGGCGCGCTTCCTGCTCGAGGGCGTGGGACCTACCTCGCACGCGATGCGCGACGCCAGCGCGCACGACCTCGAGCGGGTCTCGCGCGCCGTGCGCTCGGCGCTAGAGCCCTACCTCACACCGCGCGGCGTCGAGCTCGGCGCCTCGGTCTGGATCGCGACGGCAAGCCGGGCGTAGCCTGGCGCGCCTAGCGCGATGCCTTCAGCCGCTTCTCCAGCCCGTCGAGCTCTGCGACGAGATCCTTCGGCATCTTCGCGCCGAACTGGCGGTAGTAGTCGCGGATCATCGGCACCTCGGCGAGCCAGCCGTCGTGGTCGACCGTGAGGAGCACCTTCAGATCGGCCGGCTCGATGTCGAGACCGGCGAGGTCGAGCTCGCCGGCGGCGGGCAGGTTGCCGATCGGCGTCTCGACCGCCTTTGCGGTGCCCTCGCAGCGCTCGAACACCCATTTGAGCACGCGGCTGTTCTCGCCGTAGCCCGGCCACAGGAAGTCGCCGTCGGCGCTCTTGCGGAACCAGTTGACCGTGTAGAGGCGCGGCAGCTTCGCGCCGGCGCGCCGGCCGATCGTGAGCCAGTGACCCCAGTAGTCGGCCATGTTGTATCCGCAGAAGGGCAGCATGGCCATCGGATCGCGGCGCAGCTCGCCGATCTTGCCGGCAGCCGCGGCGGTCTTCTCGCTCGCGATGATCGAGCCGAGGAAGGTGCCGTGCTGCCAGTCGCGCGCCTCGTTGACGAGCGGCACCACCGTCGCGCGTCGCCCGCCGAAGAGGATCGCCGAGATCGGAACGCCGCGCGGATCCTCCCACTCGGGCGCGATGATCGGGCACTGGCGCGCGGGCGCGGTGAAGCGCGCGTTCGGGTGCGCGGCCGGCGTCTTCGAGCCTTGTGTCCAGTCGCGGCCCTGCCAGTCGATCAGATGCTTGGGTGTGTGCGCGCCGATCGTCATGCCGTCCCACCAGACGTCGCCGTCGTCGGTGAGCGCGCAGTTGGTGAAGATGCAGTTCGCGTGCAAGGTGGCGATGGCGTTGGCGTTGGTGTCGACGTTCGTGCCTGGCGCGACGCCGAAGAAGCCATGCTCGGGGTTGATCGCATAGAGCTGGCCGTCGGCGCCGAACTTCATCCAGCAGATGTCGTCGCCGATCGTCTCGACCTTCCAGCCGGGGACGGTCGGCTTCATCAGCGCGAGGTTCGTCTTGCCGCAGGCCGACGGGAACGCGGCCGACATGTAGCGGACGCTGCCCTGCGGCGACGTCATCTTGAGGATCAGCATGTGCTCGGCCATCCAGCCCTGGTCGCGCGCCATCACCGACGCGATGCGGAGCGCGAAGCACTTCTTGCCGAGCAGCGCGTTGCCGCCGTAGCCCGAGCCGTAGGACCAGATCTCGCGCGTCTCGGGGTAGTGGACGATGTACTTGTTCTCGCCGTTGCAGGGCCACGGCACGTCCTTCTGGCCGGGCGCGAGCGGCGCGCCGACCGAGTGGACGCACGGCACGAACTCGCCGTCGCCGAGCGTCTCGAGGACGCGCGTGCCGACGCGGGTCATGATGTGCATGCTCGCGACCACGTAGGGCGAGTCGGTGATCTCGATGCCGATGTGCGCGATCGGCGATCCGATCGGGCCCATGCTGAAGGGGATCACGTACATCGTCCGGCCGCGCATCGAGCCGGCGAAGAGGCCGCGCAAGGTGGCGCGCATCTCGGCCGGCGCGCGCCAGTTGTTGGTCGGGCCGGCTTCCTCCTCGCGCTCGGAGCAGATGAACGTGCGGTCCTCGACGCGCGCGACGTCGGCCGGATCCGACAGCGCGAGGAAGCTGTTCGGGCGCTTCGCGGCGGCGAGCGGCCGGAAGGTCCCGGAGGCGACCAGCAGTCGGCACATCTCACGGTATTCGGCGTCCGAGCCGTCGCACCAGTGCACCCGCTCGGGCTGGCAGAGCGTGGCGATCTCCTGAACCCAGGCGTTCAGCTTCGGATTCCTGCTCGTCATGGCGTGACGTGCTCCCTCGGTGGTGGTGGCGGCGGAGACGCCGAATGGTGGGCCGACGTCGGGGACGCCGGGATCGATCGGACGGTTCGGTTCGAGACGGCGCGGAATGCGCAGAGACGGGTACGGCTGGGAAGAGCGGCAGTATACCGCCACCCCCTGTGTGAGAGGCGCGAAAGCGGTCTTTCGTGACACGGGGTCGCCGGAAATCCACGGAGAGCCCCGTGGGGCGTCGATCAGATCAGCCGGATCGCCGTTCCGATCAAGCCACCGATGATCAGCACGCCGTTGGCGAGGAGCGTCAGCAGAAATCCGGGGCCGCGCTTCGCCGGATCCTGCACGTAGCCGCGCGCGTAGAGGGCCCGCCCCACGATGAAGACGAGCCCCAGGACCGCGGCCCACCTCGGACTCACGGCCCACGAGAAGACGGCCAGCCCCGGCAGGAAGAGCACGAGCTGCTCGATCGTGTTCATCTGGACGCGGAAGTAGCGCTCGAAGATCGGATGGCCGGCCGTGGCCGGCGCCGCGACTCCGAAGCGCCCTCGCGCCTGTCCCGTCAGCATCAGCAAGACCCAGTACTCGAGCAGCGCCAGCAGGCCGACGATCACGACGAGCTCCATGAGCCCTCCCGTCCAGGCACCCGGGCGCCGGAATACCACGAAACAGGCGCGCCCCTCAACGCTCGATCGAGGGTGGACGATCGTCGGCCTCACATCTCCGGCAGCGGGTAGCCGTCGACGATCGGCTGCTTCTTCTCGAACCAGGGGCCGAGGTGCTGGTGCAGGTTGTCCAGGTTCCAGGGCGTGTCGCTGTCGAAGGTCGCGGCCTTGGGGATCTTCCCGAGCACCTGGACCTGCTTGCCCCAGACGATGAAGACGTTCGCCGTGATGTTCTGCGCCTTCGGCGTGCAGAGGTAGGCGAAGAGCGGCGTCGAGTTCTCGGGGGAGAAGTTGTCGAAGCCCTCCTTCGGCTTCTCGAAGATCGAGCCGACCGGGCCCGCGAGCGTCATGCGCGTGCGCGCGCGCGGCATCACGACGTTCGCCGTGACGCCGTATTTGATCAGCAGCTTCGCCGCGCCCATCGTGAGCGACACGATGCCCGCCTTCGCGGCGGCGTAGTTCGGCTGGCCGGGCGTGCCGAAGAGGAACGACTCGGAGGCCGTCGAGAGCAGGCGCCCGTAGATCGGACCGCCCGCGGCCTTGCTCTTCTCGCGCCAGTAGAGCGCCGCGAACTTCATCGGCGCGAAGTGCCCCTTGAGGTGCACGCGCACGACCGCGTCGAAGTCCTCCTCGCTGATGTTGAAGAGCACGGCGTCGCGCGTGAAGCCGGCGTTGAGGATCAAGACGTCGAGGCTGCCGAAGGCGTCGACGGCGGTCTTCACGAGATCCTGCGCGACGCCGAAGTCCGCGACGTCACCGAAGTGCGGCACCGCCTTCCCGCCCGCCTTCTCGATCTCCTCGACCACCGCGCGCGCGGCGCTCTCGTCGCGGCCCTTGCCGTCGCGCGTCGTGCCGAGGTCGTTCACGACGATGCGCGCGCCCTGCTTCGCGAAATAGAGCGCGTGGTTCTTGCCGAGCCCGTTCGCGGCGCCCGTGACGACGACGACCTTGCCTTCGAGTCCGGACGACATCGCTTCTCCTACAGTCTTTCGATGACGGTGCCCGTGCCGACGGCCGAGCCGCAGCACATCGTGACGAAGGCCTTCTCGCCGCCGCGCCGCTCGAGCTCGTGGAGCGCGGTCACGATCAGGCGCGAGCCGGTCGCGCCGACCGGATGGCCGAGCGCGATCGCGCCGCCGTTCACGTTCACCCGACTCATGTCGGGCTCGAACACCTTCGCCCACGAGAGCACGACCGCAGCGAAGGCCTCGTTGATCTCGACCAGATCGAAGTCGCCGAGCTTCAGGCCGGTCTTGCGCAGGATCTCCTGCGTCGCGTCGATCGGGCCGTCGAGCAGGTAGTACGGATCGGTGCCGACTACGACGCCCTGCACGATGCGCGCGCGGGGCTTCAAGCCGAGTTCGCGCGCCTTCTCCTTCGACATCCAGAGGATGCCCGCGGCGCCGTCGGAGATCTGCGAGGTGCTGCCCGGCGTGTGGATGCCGCCGGGGATCACGGGCTTGAGCTGCGCGAGGCCCTCGAGCGTCGAGGGGCGGATGCCCTGATCGGTCTTCACCGTGCGCGTCTCGCCGGTCGGCTTGCCGTCGTCGCCGAGGACCGGCGCCTCGATCGGCAGGATCTCGCGCTCGAAGCGGCCGGCGTCGCGCGCGGCGGCGGCCTTCTGCTGCGATCGGAGTCCGAAGAGGTCGACATCCTCGCGCGTGATGCCGCGGTTCTTCGCGATGCGCTCGGCCGACGTGAACTGGTCCGGCGTGCTGTCCCATGGCCACTCGGGCGGCTGGAAGAAGCCGGGGCCGTTCATCACGTTGGCGCCGAGGCCGACGTGACTCATCACCTCGACGCCGCAGGCGATGCCGGCGTCGATCGAACCCGCGCGCACGAAGGCCGACACGATGTGGTTGGCCTGCTGGCCCGATCCGCACTGCGTGTCGACGGTGGTGCCACCGGTGCGCCAGCCCTTGCCGCGCGAGAGCCAGGCCACGCGCGCCACGTTGTTCGACTGCTCGCCCGCCTGCGTGACGCAGCCGCCGACCACCTGCTCGACGACGGCCGGGTCGATGCCCGCGCGGTCGACGAGCGCCTGCTGGACCTTTGCCAGCAGGGTCGCCGGGTGGAAGGCAGAGAGGTCGCCCTTGCCCATCTTGCCGCGCGCGATCGGCGTGCGGAGGGCTTCGACGATGACGGCTTCGCGCATGACGTGAGGATCTCCCGATTGCTAGTCGAGCTTGCCGAGGATCATCGCGCTCGACGGCACGCCGACCCCGGCGGTGACGAGCACGTGGTCGGACTTCGCCGGCTGGTTCCGCGAGGTGCCGCGGATCAGCCGCACGCCCTCGTTGACGCCGTTCATGCCGTGGATGTAGGCCTCGCTGAGCTGACCGCCGTGCGTGTTGACGGGCAGGCGGCCGCCGACCTCGATGTTGCCGTTCTGCACGAAGTCCTTCGCCTCGCCGCGCTTGCAGAAGCCGTAGGCCTCGAGCTGGAAGAGCACGATCGAGGTGAAGGCGTCGTAGAGGATCGCGGCGTCGACGTCGTCGGGGCGCAGGCCCGACACCTCGTAGAGCTGGCGCGCGACGATCCCGAGCTCGGGCAGCTCCGTGATGTCGGGGCGGTAGAAGCTCGTCATCGACTCCTGGTCCGGGCCGGCGCCCTGCGCGACCGCGCGGATCAGCGCGGCGGGCTTCGCGAGATCGCGCGCGCGCTCGGGCGTGGTGACGATGCAGGCGCAGGCGCCGTCGGTCTCGAGGCAGCAGTCGTAGAGGCGCAGCGGGTCGACGATCATGCGCGAGGCCTGGTGCTCCTCGATCGTCAGCGGTCGCTGGTAGAAGATCGCGTCGGGGTTCACCACCGCGTGTCTGCGCGTCGAGACGGCCACGTGCCCGAGGTCGCGGCTGGTGGTGCCGGTCTCGTGCATGTAGCGGCGCGTCACCATCGCGACCCACGAGGTCGGCGTCATGAGGCCGGACGGGATGTACCAGCTCCAGTGGATCGCGTCGCTCGTGATCAGGTTGCCCGAGACGCCCGAGCTGTAGCGCTGGCCCGAGCGCCCGTTGAGATCGCGGTAGCAGACGACGTACTTCGCGGCGCCGGTCGCGACCGCCATCGCCGCCTGCATCAGCACGCCGAGCGCGGCGCCGCCGCCGTGCGGGATCTGGCTCTGGAACGTGAGCCCGCCGATGCCGACGGAGCGCGCGACCTCGATGTCGTCGGTGAGATCCATCGTGAAGGTGGTCATGCCGTCGATCTGCGAGGGCTTGAGTCCCGCGTCGGCGATCGCGGCGCGCACGGCCTCGCAGGCGAGCTGGAGATCCGAGCGGCCGGAGTTCTTCGAGAAGTCGGTCGCGCCGATGCCGACGATGGCGGCCTGGTCCTTCAAGGTGATGGACATGGTCTCTTCTCAGCGGGGCAGGGCGACGACGACGGTGCCGGTCGCGTGGTCGCCCCAGTTGTTCTTCGCCGCGATCTCGACCTCGACGTGTCCCTGCGCGGCGTCGACCTTCGACACCTTGCCGCGCAGCTTCATCGTGTCGCCCGGCAGATTCGGAGCGCCGAGCTTGATCGCGACCTTGCGGATCGTCGCGTCCGGGCCGGCCCAGTCGCTGACGTAGCGGCCGACGTAGCCGTTGGTGGTCAGGATGTTCATGAAGACGTCGGACATGCCGGAGGCCTGGGCGGCGCTGCGGTCGTGGTGCACGGGCGTGTAGTCGCGCGAGGCCAGCGCGCCGCCGACGATGATCGCGGCAGTCAGCGGCACATCGAGCGGCGGCAGCTCCTCGCCGACCGCGATCTGCGCGAGGCGACGGCTCGTCATCGCCGCACCCCCGCGCGGCGGAAGACCGGCATCGTCACGCCGCCGAGATCCTCGATCGACGCCTCCACCTTCATGCCGATGTGGATCTCCTCGAAGGGGCAGTCCACGACGGGCCCGACCAGGCGCGTGCCCTCGTCGAGGTCGATCAGGCCGATCGCGGCCGGGAAGTCGTAGCCGGGCATCGGCGGGTGGTGCATCACGACGAAGCTGTGGACCGTGCCGCTGCCGGCGGAGGGCACCGAGGTCCACTCCGTCGACTGGCACTCGGGGCACATTGGTCGCGGCGGGTGCCGCAGCGCGCCGCAGGCGCTGCACTTCTGGATCGGGATCTCGCCGCGCTCGACGCCTTCCCACCACCAGCCGTTGTCCTTGCCGCGCAGCGGCGGGATGCGGCCGGGCTTCGCGGGTGCCGCCGCCTGGCCCTGCGCCTGCGCGGGCTGGTTCGGCTTGAAGCGCAGCACGCGGAAGATCATCGAGCCGACGACCTCGCCGGACTCGGTGCGGAAGGCCGTGCGCGTGACGATGAAGTAGCCGACACCGAGCGCGGTCGTCTTCTCCTCGGAGATCGACTCGATCGTGGCCTCGGCCACAACCCGCTCGCCGGGGCGCAGGTAGCGCGTGTACTCCTGCTCGCAGTTGGTCGCGACCACGCCGGTGTAGCCGTGCTGGGCGAAGAGCGCGTGGAGCTTCTCCTGCCGGTCGCGCGCCGGCCGCTCCGCGTCCGCCATGCGGAAGCCGGAGAGGATCCAGGCCTGGAGCATGGTCGGCGGCGCGACGAGCCCGCCGTGCGGCGTCTTCGCGGCGGCGGCCGCGTCCCAGTAGATGGGATTGTGATCGCCCATCGCGTCGCACCACTGCCGGATCATCGGCTCGTTCACCGGGTCGCGGGCGACCTCGGGCTCGCCGAAGGGCAGGCCCACGTACGGCTTGAAGGCATCTTCCAGCGCGCGATCGGGCACGGTCACTCCGCGTGGCGACCCCGTGCGCGGTCCCGCAACGAGCGCGCGGCGAAGCCTGCGCCGGTCGGGGGGTCGCGCGGCGGAAGGCCGCGGGCGGCTCACTCTAGAACATGTTCCAACGAGGCGCAGCGGGCTCGCGAAGCTCGAAGCGCGACTCGCCCCGGTACACTGCGCGTCCGCGATGACGTCCCCCCGCTCCGTCGAAGCGCTGCGCGCGCTGCTCTCGCAGTCGCGCTGCCACGTCATGCCCTGCTGCTACGACGGACTCTCCGCGCGCTTGATCGAGCGCGCCGGCTTCGCGCTCACCTTCATGAGCGGCTTCGCGGTCTCCGCGTCGCGCCTCGGTCTCCCCGACACGGGGCTCATCTCCTTCGGCGAGATGCTCGACAGCGGGCGCAACATCTGCGCCGCCGTGAAGATCCCCGTGATCGGCGACGCCGACACCGGCTACGGCAACGCGATGAATGCGAAGCGCACGGTGCGCGCCTACGCGCAGGCGGGATTCGCGTGCGCGATGATCGAGGACCAGCGCGCGCCGAAGCGCTGCGGCCACACGCGCGGCAAGCAGGTCGTCTCGCGCGGAGAGGCGGTCGCGCGCGTGCGCGCCGCCGTCGACGCGCGCGACGAGGGCGCGGGCATCCTGATCATGGCGCGTACCGACGCGCGCGCGACCGATGGCCTCGACGAGGCGCTCTGGCGCGCGCGCGCCTTCGAGGACGCGGGCGCCGACATCCTCTTCGTCGAGGCGCCGCGCTCGCGCGCCGAGATGGAGAAGGTCTGCCGCGGGACCCGCGCGCCGCAGATGGCGAACCTGGTCGAGGGCGGCGACACGCCGATCCTCCCGCCTTCGGAGCTCGAGTCGCTCGGCTACCGCATCGCGGCCTACCCGCTGACCCTGCTCTCGGCTTCGGTGCGCGCGTCGCAGCAGGCGCTCGAATCGCTGGCGCGGGGCGAGACTCCGGCGGGGCTCCTGCCCTTTGGCGAGCTGCGCGAGCTCGTCGGCTTCGACGCCTACGACGCTGAGCAGGCTCGTTATGCGGAGGACGTCGAGTGAAGACGCGAGCGGTGATGGTGAGTCGCACGGGTGGCCCCGAGGTGCTCCGGTTCGAGGAGCGCGAGCTGCCGGACCCGGGTCCCGGCCAGGTGCGGGTCGCGGTCGAGGCGGCCGGCGTCAACTACATCGATGTCTACTTCCGCACGGGCCTCTACCCGCGACCGGCTCCCTTCGTCGCGGGCCTCGAAGGCGCAGGGCGCGTCGAGGCGCTCGGCCCCGGCGTGACCGAATTACGTGTCGGCGACGCGGTGGCCTGGGCGTCGGTGCCCGACTCCTATGCGGAGCACGTCGTCGCGCCGGTCGAGCGGCTCGTGCCCGTGCCCGCCGGCGTCGCGCCGAAGACGGCTGCCGCCGTGATGCTGCAGGGCATGACCGCGCACTATCTCGTGCACGGCACGCGCACGACGCAGAAA
This sequence comes from Myxococcota bacterium, assembly GCA_035541475.1. GTDB lineage: Bacteria > Myxococcota_A > UBA9160 > UBA9160 > SMWR01 > DASUFZ01. The sequence goes on from DATKND010000061.1 coordinate 12,632, forward strand.
GGCGACGTCGCGCTCGTGCACGCGGCCGCAGGCGGCGCGGGGCTGCTGACCGTGCAGCTGCTCGCGCGCGCGGGCGCAACCGTGATCGGCACCTGCTCCTCCGACGCCAAGGCGGCGCTCGTGCGCGAGGCCGGCGCCCGCCACGTGATCCGCTACGACCAGACCGACTTCGCGCCCGAGGTGCGACGCCTGACCGATGGCTGCGGCGTCGACGTCGTCTACGACTCGGTCGGCCGCACCACCTTCGATGCGAGCCTCACCTGCCTGCGGCCGCGTGGACTCTGCGTGCTCTTCGGGCAGTCGAGCGGTCCGGTGCCGCCCTTCGAGCTCGGCCGCCTCAACACGCTCGGCTCGCTCTTCGTGACGCGTCCGTCGCTCGCACACTACAGCGCGACGCGCGAGGAGCTGCTGCTGCGCGCGGGCGAGGTGCTCACCGCGGTGAAGCGCGGCTTGCTCTCGGTCCGGATCGGCGGCGAGTGGCCGCTCGCGCAGGCCGACGCCGCGCAGCGCGCGCTCGAGAGCCGCGCGACGACAGGCAAGCTGCTGCTGATCGCCTGACCGCACGACGACAGGAGAGCGCCATGCCGAGGGAGAAGAACCTCACGCGTTTCGAGTTCGGCCGGACTCGCGGCTGGTGGGTGCGGATCCGGCGGCGTAACCGCAAGCTGCAGGCGTTCTTCTCCGACGGGAAGCACGGGGGGCGCGCCGCCGCGCTCGCGAAGGCGCGCCGCCAGCGCGACCGCTGGCTCCGCACCTTGCCGCCGCCGATCGACCCGCGCCGCAAGAGGCCGTCCGTGCGGATCTACCGCGACGCGAGCTCCGGCTATCCCGCCTGGCGCGTGCACATCCGCTTCCCGGGCGGCGGCGTCGCCTCGACCTCGCGCTCGATCCGCCTCTACGGCTCGGGCGAGGCGAAGCGTCTGTGCGAGCGCTGGGCGCGCGCGAAGGTCAGGGCGCGCCAGTAACTATTTCGCGAGCGGCTGGCGCAGCCACGCGCGGTAGAAGCGGACGCCGCGCCCGAGGTTCTCGACCTCCAGGCGCTCGTCGGTCCCGTGCGCGAGGCGCAGCGCGTCGTCGCCGACGCGGAAGGGCAGGATGCGGTAGACGCCGTCGGCGATGCGCGCGTAGTGACGCCCGTCGGTGGCACCGACCACGAGGTAGGGCGCGACCACCGCGTCCGGGTACACCGCGGCGATCGCCCGCTCGATCCCCGCGAAGGCCGGGCCGTCGTCGGGCGACGTCGGGCTCGGATCCTTCGGCGGCTCCGAGCCCTCGATCTCCACCGCGATGCGCGGGTCGTCGACCGCGCGGCGCACGTGCGCGAGCACGCTCTCGACCGTGTCGCCCTGCAGGATGCGGAAGTTGACGATCGCCTCGGCCTCGCGCGGCAGGACGTTGCTCTTGACGCCGCCGCGCACGATCGTGGGCGCGGTCGTCGTGCGGATCATCGCGTCGACGATCGGCACGCGCGGCGACACCAGCGGGAGGAGCGGCCGCAGCAGCCAGAAATTCGCGAGCGCGAGCCGGCGCGTGAACCCGACCTCGGGCGCGAGGCGCGAGATCAGGCGCTCGAAGGTGCCGCCGACGCGCGCGGGCATCGGATGCGCCTCCAGCGCGACCACCGCCGCGGCCAGCGAGCCGATGGCCGTCTGGCGCGGCGGCGTCGACGAGTGGCCGCCCTCCGCGGTCGCGCGCAGGCGCACGTCGACGAAGCCCTTCTCCGCGACGCCGACCGCGGCCAGCGGGCGCTCGAGCAGTCCGCCGAATCCGCTCGCGACCGCGCCGCCCTCGTCGAGCGCCGACGCGAGTCGCACGCCGCGCGCGGCGAGCGTGTCCGCGACGACGCGCGCGCCGGCCTCGCCGCCGATCTCTTCGTCGTGGCCGAAGGCGAGGTAGACGGTGCGCTCGGGCGCGAAGCCCTCGGCCAGCAGCGACTCGACCGCGTCGAGGATGCAGACGAGGCTGCCCTTGTCGTCGAGCGCGCCGCGCCCCCAGATCTGGCCGTCCGCGACCTCGCCTCCGAAGGGCGGGTGCTGCCACTGCTCGGGCGCGACCACCGGCACGACGTCCTGGTGCGCCGCGAGCAGCAGCGCCGGCTCGTTCGCGGCCCGACCGCGCCAGGTGTAGAGGAGGCTCTGCCCGCCGATCCGCTCGAGCGCGAGCTGCGCGTGGACGCGCGGCCAGGTCTTCGCGAGATACGCGCGCAGCCCCGCGAAGGCCGCCTCGTCGAGCGGGGCGTCGGAGCGCGAGATCGTCTGGAAGCGCAGCGCGCCCGCGAGGCGCTGCGCGACCGCGTCGGCATCGACGCGGTATGAATCCGCGTCCACCGCCACGACGTCCGGCCGCTCGAGCGGCGCGAGCAGCGCGCGCGCGAGCACGATCACCACGAGGAGCAGGGCGAGCGCGAGCAGGGCGCGCAGCGCGATCCTCACCGCGCGCTCCGCGGACGCCACTGGAAGCGCTCGAGCGAGACGCGCGCCTCGCGGTCGAAGCGCACGCCTTCGCGTCGCAGCAGCTGTCGCTGCACCGCGTCCCAGCCCGGCAGCGCGCGCGGGCTGACGCGACCCTGCGCGTTGATGACGCGGTGCCACGGGACGCGACTTCCCTGTGGCAGCGCGGCCAGCGCGTAGCCGACCTGTCGCGCTTGTCCCGCGAGCCCGGCCAGGAACCCGACCTGTCCGTAGGTGGCGACGCGGCCGCGCGGGATGCGACGGACCACCGCGTAGATCTTCTCCCAGCGCGCGTCGCTCGCCACGGGCCGCATTCTGCTCCGACGTGACGCGCCTGTCAGCGGTGTCTTTCGTCGCGCGGGGCCCGCGCTCGCTTCGGTATCTTCGGCCGCGGGAGGATCGGCTGTGTCGCTCGTGCTCGTGGAGAAGTCGGGAGGAATCGCGACCGTCACGCTCAACCGCCCCGAGGCGCTGAACGCGCTGAACCTCGCGCTTCGCCGGGCGATCGAGCAGACCTTCCGCGAGCTCCAGAAGGACGCCGACACGCGCGTGGTGATCCTGACCGGCGCGGGCCGCGCGTTCTGCGCCGGCATCGACCTGAAGGAGCTCGGCGGCGCGCCGCGCATGAGCGAGTCGGGCGCGGCGGAGGCGTCGATCGTCGGCGCGATGGCCGATTTCGAGAGCCCCATCCTAGGCGCGATCAACGGCCACGCGATCACGGGCGGCTTCGAGCTCGCGCTGGCCTGCGACGTGCTCGTCGCTTCGCGCGCGGCGGTCTTCGCGGATACGCATGCTCGCGTCGGCATCCTGCCGGGCTGGGGCCTCTCGCAGAAGCTGCCGCGACTGATCGGCATCTCGCGCGCCAAGGAGCTCTCGCTCACGGGCAACTTCCTCGACGCCGAGCGCGCCGAGCGCTGGGGCCTCGTGAATCACGTGGTCGAGCCGGAGGCGCTGCTGCCCTTCTGCCGCAAGCTCGCGACCGACATGCTCTCCTGCGAGCCGCGCAGCCTGCGCGGCTACAAGCGCATGATCGACGAGGGCTTCGCCACGACCTTCGGCGAGGGCATGCGCATGGAGTCGCGGCGCTCGCGCGAGCATCTGGCCGGTGTCACTCCGGAGTCGGTGGCGGCGCGGCGCGCGGGCATCCAGGCGCGCGGGCGCGAGCAGCAGCGCGAGCCGCGATGATCACGCTCTATGGCCAGGCTCGCGTGCCCTTCACCGAGAAGGTGCGGCGCGCGCTGCTCTACAAGGGGCTCGACTTCGAGCTGGTCGAGCCGACGCAAGTCGAGGACTACAAGCGCTTCAGCCCGAAGACGGGGATGCTGCCGGCGCTCGATCTGCACGGCGAGCACGTGCCCGACTCGACCGAGATCATGCTGCGTCTCGATCAGGTGTACCCCGAGCCGCCGTTGCTCTCGCCCGATCCGACCGTGGCCTCGCAGCAGCGGCAGCTCGAGGAGTGGGCCGACGAATCCTTCCTCTGGTACTTCATGAAGTACCGGCGGCAGGCGATGGGCGACGACTATGAGGCGCCGCTGCCGCTGGCGGGCGAGCCCGCGGCGGTACCGCCTGCGCCGAAGCGCTCCAGCCTGTTTCGCCGACTCGGCGCCTGGCTGCGCGCGGGCGGCACCTGGGAGCGTCCGCACACGGCTCTGCTGCGAGAGCTCGCGTTGCGGCTCGACGACCTCGCGAACTTCCTCGGCGCGCGGCCCTTCTTCTACTCCGAGAAGCTGTCGATGGCCGATCTCGCCGTCTACTCGATGCTCGTCACCCTGCGCGAGGATCGCATCCCCGGCTCGGCGCTGCTGCTCGCGGCGCGGCCGACCCTCGTCGCCCTGCTCGAGCGGGTCGAGCGCGTCACCGGCGGCGGTCCGCCCTACGAGAGCGGATGATTCGCGAAGAGAAAGTCAGGCGGATCGAGAAGATTCTCGATCGCCTGTACCCCCACGCGGCGATCCCGCTCTCCCACGAGGATCCCTTCACCCTGCTCGTCGCCGTCGTGCTCTCCGCCCAGTGCACCGACGCGCGCGTGAATCTCGTGACGCCGGGCCTCTTCGCGCGCGCCTCCACGCCGGCCGCGATGGCGAAGCTGAAGCCCGCGGAGATCCAGCGCCTGATCCGGAGCTGCGGCCTCGCGCCGACCAAGGCGCGAAACATCGCGGCGCTCTCTCGCGCGCTCGTCGAGGAGCACGGCGGGAGCGTGCCGCGCGACCTCGCGACGCTCAAGACGCTTCCCGGTGTGGGACACAAGACGGCGAGCGTCGTGATGGTGCAGGCCTTCGGCGAGCCCGCCTTCCCCGTCGACACGCACATCCATCGGCTGGCCGGGCGCTGGGGGCTCTCGCGCGCGCGCAATGTGGTCGAGACCGAGCGCGACCTGAAGCGCCTGTTTCAGCCGGAGGACTGGGGCCGCCGCCATCTCCAGCTCATCTACTTCGGACGCGAGCACTGCCCCGCGCGCGGCCACGACGCGGCGACGTGCCCGATCTGCTCGTGGGCGGCTAGCGGCGCATCGCGGCGGCGCGTGCAGCGATCAGCGCGACCGCGAAGAGCAGGGCGCCGGTCGGCTCGGGCACGGCCGCCACCGCAACGTTCGCACCTCGAATCTCTCCGACGAAGATCGGCGTGCCGAAGGGAGCGGACAGCAGGACCGTCGGCAAGGTCAGGGCCGCGTCCCCGGGAGCGGTCGCCTCGAACAGGAAGCGCGCCAGCACGCCGCCGCCGCTGGCGCCGGTAGGATCGGCCGAGATCTGCGCGAAGCGGACGGAGCTCGGGGTGAGGATCTCCTGCAACGTGAGGACGGGAGCCTCCAGGAAGGCGCCGTCCAGCGCATCGAGGGGCGTGACGGCGTCGCTCGAGACGCCGAGCTCGATCTGGAAGCTCTGTACGGGACTCGAAGCGGAGACGTCCGAGACGACCAGGTCCACCTCGAAGGAGCTGCCCTCGGTGACGGTGCGGCTCGCCTGCACACCTGCCTGCGTCGGATCGGCGTCGATGGCGACGATCGGAGCCGCCAGGGAGATCGCGGGTACGGCCAGAAACAATCCTGCGGCGACCGCGTGGAGCTTCATGACCCCGGCACGATGAACGTCGGGGGGCTTCGAAGTCAAGGTTGAATTCCGCAGCCCGACAATGAAGGATGTAGCGCCGACGGGGGGCGGGGGTTTGCAGTGAAAGTTGCCGGTCTCCGCGTCGCCTCGTGGTCTCGCCTGCTCGCGCTGCTCGGACTCGCGCTGCTGGGCGTTGGCCCGTGCGACGTCGAGGTGCGTCGCGCCGACGTAAACCTCGACGGCTACGTCGACATCTACGACGCGACTCTCGTCGGCACCTGCCTGGCGCTGCCGCCCGGCTCGGACCCGCGCTGCGCGCGCGCCGACGTCGATGGCGACGGCGACGTCGACACCGACGACTTCGCCGCGGTGCAGCAGCACTTCGGCGCCGTGCTCTTCGACCCGGCGCCGCCCGGCTACGTGCCGGCGTCCGTCTACGTCTCGCGCGACGGCGTGATGCATCTGCACGACCCCGGCCACAACCGCATCCAGCGCTGGTCGCTGCCGGAGCGCCGGCCGCTCGCCCCGATCCTGCTCGGGTCGTCGTCGCGCTACGTCGCCTACTCGAGCGAGAACGACAGCCTGTACGTCGCCTATCAGGATCGGCGCATCACGCGCTTCGACGCGTCCTTCCCGGCCGCCGAGCTGCCGTTCGCCACCTTGCCCAGCGCGCCGGTGGGACTCACGACGGCCGGCGCGTTCGTCGTGGCCGTGGGGAGCTCCTCGACCACCTACTTCACCTACGCGGCGGACGGCCACCTCGTCTCGTCGGTCGGTGGATACCGGTCGAGCACGCTCGCCTGGAGCTCCGCGAACCGACGCCTCTATCACTTCCGGGACCAAGTCACTCCGGACGATCTCCTGTGGGAGGCGATCGACGCCGGCGGCAAGTTCACGGCGAACGGGGAGAGCCCCTACCACGGCGACTACGTGATCGCATCGCCGATCCGCGTCTCGCGCGACGGTGCGCGCGTGCTGCTCGGCTCGGGCGACCTCTACGACGGCATCTCGCTCCACAGGGACGCGACGATGTCCTTCGCTCCGAAGGATGGTCTCTGGCTGGACGGTCGCGAGCTGCTGACCCTCGAGAGCGTCGGTGGTGCCACGCGCCTGCGTCACTGGGGCTCGGACCAGCGGCTCTACGACATCCACACCTATCCGGGAGACCCGCTCCGCGTCCTCGACTGGGACGCGGGCATCGCGGTGCTGACCCTGGTGAACGGGGTTCCGACCGTCCAGCTCGACGTGGTGAGGCCCGATGCCGACGGCGACGGCGTCCCGAACACCGCCGACGCGTTCCCGATGGACCCCGCCGCGTCGGTGGACTCCGACGGTGACGGATCGCCCGATGCCTGGAACCCGGGCTACGGACCGGGCGACAGCAGCCAGGGGCTCGTGCTCGACGTCTTCCCGCACGATTCCACCTGCTGGCTTGCCGAGCACGCCCGCCCGGGACACCCGGACGTGTGCGATCTCGCGCGCTCGATTCCGATCTACACGCCGACGCAGGTGATCGCGGACGACGCGGGAACCTTCTACCTGCTGAGCAGCGAGAACGACCGCATCTACCGCTGGTCGCTCGCCGAGGACTACCACCTCGCGCCGATCGCCGTCGGCGACAACCCGCAGGCCATCGGCTGGTCTGCGGCGAACCGGCGCCTCTATGTCGGGTACGGGAACCCCGCCGGATTCGGGAGCGGGACGATCACGCAGATCGATCCGAGCGATCCGTCGTTGCGCGAGCAGCCCTTTGCGACGACCCAGTCGAAGGTGCAGAGCATCCAGGCGGTGGGTCCCTACGTCTACGCGAGCGACGGCTCCGGTCAGCACACGTTCGCCGCGAACGGCGCGCTCATCAGCGACTTCGGGCTCCCCGTAGCGGGACCAGTCTGGAGCGCGCCCAACGCGCGCATGTACTCCACGTTCTCGAGCGACGTCGCCTGGGTGCACATCGATCCTGCGACGGGCCGCATCACCACCTTCGGCACGTCGACGTATCGCGGGGCCTACCCGGCTCAGCCGCCGGTCCGGGTGTCGGTCGACGGCCGCACGCTCCTCACGGGTTCCGGAGACCTCTACGACGCGAACACGCTCCAGATCAAGCCGCCGGTGTTCCCGGACACCTACGCCGACGCGCTGTGGCTGCCGGACGGCAGCGTCGTGACGCTTCGCGACGGGGGCAACGGCCGCACGTTGTTGGAGCACTGGGGCAGCGACCTGCACCTCTACAACTACGTCTACTACGCGGGCACTCCGTTGCGGGTGGTCGAGACGCAGGGCGAGATCTCGGTGGTGACGCGCGTGGACGGCCGCCCGGCGTTCTTTGCCTACGTCCCCTCCGCCGACGAGGACGGCGACGGCATCCTCAACCTCGTCGACGCCTTCCCGCTGGATCCGGCGGCCTCGCAGGATTCCGACGGCGACGGCGCGCCGGACGCGTGGAACCCGGGCTACGGACCCGCCGACAGCACCGAAGGGCTCGCGCTCGACGCCTTCCCGCACGACTCGGCCTGCCAGCGCCCAGATCAGGCGCTGCCCGGGCAGCCGAGCGTGTGCGACATCGCGCGCGCGATCCCCATCTACACGCCGAAGAGCATCGAAGCGGACGCCGGCGGCATCCTCTACCTGCTCTCTCCCGAGAACCAGCGCATCTACCGCTGGTCGCTCGGCGAGGACGCGCCGCTGAACCCGATCGTCGTCGGCGTCGGCGCGACGCAGCTCGCGTACTCGGCCGAGAACGATCGGCTCTACGTCGGCTACGCGAACGGGAACCTCACGCAGATCGATCTCGCCGCCGACCCGTTGCACGAGGAACCGTTCGCGTTGTTCGTGGCCGCGATCCGGGCCGTCCAGACCGCCGGGCGCTTCGTCTACGTGATGGAAGGCGGCAGGCACCACACCTACGCACCGAACGGTGTCCGCATCGGCCCCGGGCTCAACATCAATTCCTCCGATCTGGCGACCTGGAGCGCGGCGAACTCGCGCATGTACTTCACGAACGATGGATCTCCAACGGACGTTCAGTGGGAGCGCATCGATCCGGTGTCGGGTCTCATCACGGCGACGGGCGATTCCCCGTACCACGGCGAATTCCGGTTCCAGCTTCCGCTCCGGGTGTCGCGCGACGGCCGCTTCCTGCTGGTCGGCTCCGGGGACATCCTCGACGGCGTGAGCCTCGTGGACGTGAGCTCGATTCCGTACACGGTGACCGACGCGTTGTGGCTCGCCGACGGCACGCTCGTGACGATCCGGAGCGCCAACGGCCGCACCCGCCTCGAGCACTGGGACGCCGGATTCCACCCGTACAACTACCAGGACTATGCGGGGACTCCGCTGCGGCTGCTGGAGTCGCAGGGAGAGATCACGGTCGTGACGAGCGTGGACGGCCGGCCGCTCGTCCGCGCGTACGCCCCGACCAACGACGCCGACCGGGACGGCGTGCCGAACGACGACGATGCCTTCCCGCTGGACGTCTCCGCCTCACAGGATTCGGATGGGGACGGTTACCCGGATGCGTGGAACCCGGGCTACGGACCCGAGGACAGCAGCCAGGGTCTCGCGCTGGACTTCTTCCCGCACGACTCGGCCTGCCAGCGCGCGGACCAGGCGCTGCCGGATCAGCCGGACCGGTGCGACATCGAGCGCGCGATCCCGGCGTACACGCCGACGCGCATCGAGGCGGACGACACCGGCACGCTCTATCTGCTGTCCCCCGAGAACGACCGCATCTACCGATTGTCGCTCGCCTCCGGCGGCTCCCTGAACCCGATCATCGTCGGCGACGAACCGCAGTGCCTCGCGTACTCGGCGGACCAGAACCGGCTGTACCTCGGCTACACGAGCGGGATCATCACCTCCATCGATCTCGGCGCCGCCGTGTTGCGCGAGCGGTACTTCGCGACGCTCACATACGGGGTGACCGCGCTCCAGACTGCGGGCCGGTTCGTCTTCGCGATCGACGATCGCTGGCACTACACGTTCGCGCCCGACGGCACTCGCCTCAGCTACCAGCCGAACATCGACTCGGGACAGCCGACCTGGAGCGAAGCCAACTCGCGCATGTACTACACGGCGGACCGCTCTTCGCCGAGCAACATCGAATGGGACCGGATCGACCCGTCGAGCGGAGTCATCACCGCGTCGGGAGGGTCGCCGTACTTCAACGACTACGACATCAAGCAGCCGATCCGCGTCTCGCGCGACGGTCACTACGTGCTGCTCGGGACGGGCGACATCTACGACGGTCTCTCGCTCCAGCACCTGCGCGCGCTCCCACAGAACGTGGACGCGTTGTGGCTGGACGGAGGAGGCCTGCTCCTGCTCGACCCGTACCAATACTGGATCGGCCAGTGGACGAGCGACTTCCGTCTGGAGGCCCGGGCGCCGTTGACCGGAACCCCGCTGCGCATCGTCGAATCGGGAGGCGCGATCGCCGTCGTGACGCTCGTGAACGGCCGGCCGTTCGTCCAGCCCTACGAGGTCACGGATGACGGCGACGGAGACGGCGTGCCGAACGACGAGGACGACTTCCCGTTCGATCCGGCCGCCTCGCGCGACACCGACCACGACGGCTATCCGGACGCGTGGAATCCTGGCTACGGGCCCGACGACAGCACCGATCACCTCGCGGTCGACGCCTTCCCCGACGACATGGCGTGCCAGCTTCCAGAGCACGGCGTGGACGGAGTCTGCGACTTCGTCGATGTGCTGCCGCGGTCGGTCGACCAGCCATTCTGCGACCACGACGCGGTGCTCCCCGCGGCGGATTCGGGCTCGCGTCAGCTCTTCGGCACGAGCGACTTCGTGCCGCTCTGCGACGGCTGGCTGCTGATCGGCGAGCAGGGTCCGGGTCGAATCTCGGTCCGCAACATGGTGAACGGCCGTCAGGGCGCCTTCTTCGCCCTGCCTTCGAATCCCGGCGACTTGGAGCTCGACGAGGGCCGGAAGCGGCTCTTCGTCGCGCTGCCCGACCAGCTCGCTCTCGGCGTGCTCGATCTCGTGACCGGCGACCTGCGAGTGATCGACATCCCCCCTCGCATCGAAGCACTCGCGTCCCGGCCGGACGGTGGGCTGCTGATCGCGATCCAGCCCCAGACCATCAATGCGCTTCCCCAACTCCTTTACCTGGCCGCAGACGCGTCGACGCTCGCCGGTCCCTGGAACATCCCCGGCACCTTCATCCGCTGGAACGCGGTCGCCAACGAGCTCGACGTCGGCGGGTACTCGACGATCTACCGCTACGCCTTCGATCCGACGACGGGTCTGACCCTGCTCCAGAGCAATCCGAATACGGGCAGCCCGGGCCAGGATCTCGCGGTCTCGCCCGACGGTCTGCACCTCGCCTTCGCGACCACCGCAGGCAACGGCTCCGGCGCCGCGTCTTACACGGTCTTCGACTATGTCGCGAACCAGATCACGACGTTTCGAGGGGTGTGGCCGGTCGGCGCGAATCCGCGGGCGGTCGCCTTCGACCGCGCGAACGCGCGCGTGATCACGAGCAATGGCGCGGCTCTCAAGGTCTACGACGTCGCGACGTTCGCGTTGCGCGAGACCGTCGCGAATGCGCCGTGTTCCTACGTCGGCCACGACACGGTCGCGTTCTCCCGCGGTGGAACCCTGGCCATCGGCAGGCAGGCCTGCTTCTTCGGCTACACGAGCAACTTCAACTGGGTCGTGACCCACTGACGGATCAGGCGCCGATCCTCCGCAGCCTCACCACCGGCTCCGTCGGATCGCGCTCGGCGCGCAGATCGATCTCGCCGTGCAGCGCCCACAGGTGGTCGCCCTGCGGGTCGAGCAGCACCTGCGTCACGTCCCAGGTGCGCGCGCCGGTCGCGCGGAGCTGCGTCCAGTGCGCGCGCCGCGCCTCGGGCGTCTGCTCGATGTGGCCGTACTCGGCGAAGAAGGGCGCGAGAGCCTGCTCGAGGCGCGCGGCGTCCCAGACGTCGTCCGGGTCGTGGCGCAGGAAGGCCGACGCCTCCTCGTACTCGCCGCGCGCGAGCGCCGCGACACAGGCCGAGAGCTCCTGGCGGGCGCGCGCGCGCAGCGCCGTCTCGTTCTTCGCGAGATCGAAGCGCGCCGGCGCCTCGACGTCCTCCGACGGGTGCACCAGCGCCTGCCACGCCTCGATCAGGCTCGAGTCGACGCGCGCGATACCCGTGCGCAGGAACGCGATCACGTCGTAGACCTCCTCGGTCTTCGCGGCGTCGGGCACGGATTTCACCAGCGCGTTGTGGACCTGCGAGAGGTAGCGGAGCAGCAGCCCTTCGCTGCGCGCGAGGTCGTACTCCTGCACGTAGGCGCGGAAGCCGGCGAACCCCTCGACCATCTCGCGCGCCACCGATTTGGGTCGCACGTCCTCGCCGCCCACCCAGGGATGTTTCGCGGCGAACAAGGCGAACGACGCCGCGATGAACGCCTGCTCGGGCTTCGGGTGCGCCATCTCCTCGGTCTGCCGGCGGCGCTCCTCGTAGTCGACGCCCTCGGCGGCGAGCTCCGCCATGCGCGCGCGCCGCGCCTTCCAGGCCTGCGCGCGCAGGATCGGAACCGGATCGTCCTGCACCGCCTCGACCAGCGAGAGCAGGGTCAGCGCGTAGTCGGGCGACGCGCGGTCGAGCGCGGCCTGCGCCTCGAGCAGCCAGAGCGACAAGGTCTGGTGGAGCGAGAAGTCGAGCTGGAGATCCTCCGAGACGCGCACCTCCGGCGGCCCGAAGCCCGACTCGACGAGCTCGACCACCCCGGCATGGCGCAGCGACCGGAACAGGCGCGCGGCGTGGCGACGCATGCGGGCCTTGCCGGCGTCGCCCTCGTGGCTGCGGTTCACGAGCTCGATCAGCTCGCGATAGGCGGGGAAGCGCTCGTCCTCGTCGCGCGGACGCCGGAGCAGCGAGAGCAGCACGCCGTGGTCGACGCGGAAGCGCGAGCGCAGCGGCTCGGGCGGGCGCGTCGCGAGCTCGCGGAAGGTCGTCTCGGTCCAGCCGACGAAGCCGGGCGGCGGTTTCTGCTTCGCCGCCTTGCGACGCCCCGCCGCGGCGCGCGCCTCGATGCGCCGGTTCTCGATCACGTGATCGGGCGCCTGCGCCGTCACCAGGCCGCGTACGTCGAAGCCCTTGCGGCCTGCGCGCCCCGCGATCTGCCGGAACTCGCGCACGGTCAGCAGGCTCTGCTTGCGGCCGTCCCACTTCGAGAGCCGGTTGAAGACGACGGTGCGGATCGGGATGTTGACGCCGACGCCGAGCGTGTCGGTGCCGAAGACGACGTGCAGCAGGCCCTGCTGCGCCAGCCGCTCGACCAGCAGCCGGTACTTCGGCAGCAGTCCCGCGTGGTGGATGCCGATCCCGTGTCCGATCAGGCGCCGCAGGTCCTTCCCGTACGGCGTGTCGAAGCGGACGTCGCCGAGCTGTGCCGCGATGCGCTCGCGCGCCGCGCGGTCCGCGAAGGCAGCGCTCGTCGCGCCCTGCGCGAGCTCGGCGCACTCGCGCTGCGTGAAGTTGACCACGTACACCGGAGAGAGTCTCTCGCGCACCAGCTCGTCGAGCGTCTCGTGGAGCGGCGTCTCTCGATACTCGAAGTCGAGCGGCACGGGGCGGCGATCGGAGTGGACGTGCGCCACCGCTCGGCGCGTGAAGTCCTCGAGCCGCGTCTCGATCGCCGAGGTGTCGCCGAGCGTCGCCGACATCAGCAGGAATTGCGTGCGCGGCAAGGTGATCAGGGGGATCTGCCAGGCGGCGCCGCGGTCGCGGTCGTCGTAGAAGTGGAACTCGTCGAGCACGGCGTAGGGCGCGTCGACCGACTCGCCCTGGCGCAGCGCCATGTTGGACAGCACCTCCATCGTGCAGCAGACGATCGGCGCGTCGCGGTTGATGCTGGCGTCGCCGGTCAGCATGCCGACTCGCTCGGCCCCGAACTCCTCGCACCAGGCGAAGAACTTCTCGGAGACGAGCGCCTTCACCGGCGCGGTGTAGAAGGAGCGTTGGCCCTCGCAGAGCGCCTTCCAGTGGAGCGCCTGCGCCACCAGCGATTTGCCCGATCCGGTCGGCGTCGAGAGCACGACGTGGCGCCCCGCGAAGAGCTCGAGGATCGCCTGCTCCTGCTCGGGGTAGGGCGCGAGCCCTTGCGCGGCGACCCACTCGAGAAAGAGGTCGAGCACCTCGCCGGGGTCGGAGGATGCGCGCTGCGGCAGGTATTCCCGCAGACGAGCGGGCAGGGAACTCACCGGCCCGAGATTAGCTCTGATCTCCGCTCGCCTTCGGCTCGCTGCGCGCGCGGCTTGCCGCGCTTGCTAGTCTCGAACCGGCGCCCACTTGATGCGCACCTCGCGCACGCCCCAGTCGCGCGCCGCGCGCTCGTCCTCGCCCATGTAGATGTCGATGCGCTTGTCCCAGCGGTCGGGCATGCGGTCCAGCACGAGGTACTCGCCCTTCAGCCCTTCGATCTGCACCTTCGTGCCGCGCACGAGTCCCGCGCCGAGCAGATCCGGCGACACCGCGATCGCCTTCATGCCGGGCTCGAGCTTGTCGCCCCAGGCGGCGATGTCGGCCGGCTGACTCGTCTGTTGCGGCAGCGAGTTGTAGGCGCTGGCCGTGACGACCAG
>DATKND010000062.1:0-2174 GCA_035541475.1 Myxococcota bacterium
CTTGCGCTGTCGGTGCGCGGCACAAACACTGGAGCAGCGCACCGGCTAATCGACCCTCTGGGAGAAGATGGCGAAGAGGAAGAAGACGAGGCTGACGGCTGAGTTCTGGCGCAAGGATGCCGAGTTGCGCGCGGAGATCCGGCGGATGGTCGGGATCCTCGAACGCGAACGCGAGCAGAAGCGGCAGCGCGCCGGCTAGCGCCGCGCCTCTTCGAACCGGAGCTTCGCGTACTCCGCCGGAACCTCGGTCGGATAGCGGCGCGTGAGGCACGCGCGGCAGAGCCCGGACTCCGGCCGCCGCGTCGCCTCCACGAGCCCGTCGTGCGAGAGATAGGCGAGCGAGGTGGCGCCGATGTGCTCGCGCACCTCGTCGACGGTGCGGCCCGCGGCCACCATCTCGTCGGGATCGGCGAGGTCGATGCCGTAGAAGCACTGGCCGATCACCGGCGGCGACGAGATGCGCACGTGCACCTCCGCCGCGCCGGCGTCGAACAGCATCTGCACGATCGCGCGCGTCGTGTTCCCGCGCACGATCGAGTCGTCGACGACGACGATGCGCTTGCCCGCGACCTCGGCGAGCGGGTTGAACTTCAGCCGCACACCCTGGCGCCGCAGCTCCTGGTCGGGCTGGATGAACGTCCGCCCGATGTAGCGGTTCTTGATCAGCCCTTCGCTGAACGGGATCCCGAGCGCGCGCGAGAAGCCGATCGCGGCAGGCGTCCCCGAGTCGGGGATCGGGAGGACGAGGTCCGCGTCCGCAGGCGCCTCGTGCGCGAGCCGCTCGCCCATGCGCACGCGCGCGCCGTGCACCTCGATCCCGTCGAGGCGCGTGTCGGGCCGCGCGAGGTAGAAGAACTCGAAGATGCAGAGGGCGCCCGCGGGCGGCGGCTCGACCGCGCGGGCCGAGCGCAGGCCCTCGTCGTCGACGAGCACGAGCTCGCCGCGCTCGACCTCGCGCACGAACTCGGCGCCGACGAGGTCGAGCGCGCACGTCTCGGACGCGACCACCCAGTCCTCGTGAATCCGGCCGAGGACGAGCGGGCGGAAGCCGTGCGGGTCGCGGAACGCGACGAGCGTCCCCTCCGACAGCGCGACGATCGAGTATGCGCCGTCGAGCTTTCGCATCGCCCCGGCGATCGCCTCGTCGAGCGGTTCGTCCGCGTTCGCGATCAGCGCCGCGACCACCTCGCTGTCGGACGTTCCGTGGAGGGCGACGCCGGCGGCGTGCAGCTCCTCGCGCAGCGCGTCGGCGTTCACGAGGTTGCCGTTGTGTCCGAGCGCGACCGTGCGCGCGCGCCCGTGCTGGACGAGCGGCTGCGCGTTCGCCCACTGCGAGGAGCCGGTGGTCGAGTAGCGCGTGTGGCCGATCGCGATCTGCCCCTGCAGCGCGTGCAGCTTTTGCTCGTCGAACACCTGTGTAACGAGGCCGAGGTCGCGGAGCGCGGTGAGCCGTCCCTGCTCGGAGACGGCGATGCCGGCCGACTCCTGCCCGCGGTGCTGGAGCGCGAAGAGCCCGAAGTACGTGAGTCGCGCGACGTCGCGCTCGGGGGCGTAGACGCCGAAGACGCCGCACATGCCTACGCCACGCTCCCGATCCGGACGAACCCCCGCGAGCCGAGGCGCGGCACGTCGCCGGGCGCGCAGGCGAGGATCGCCGCGCCGACCTCCGGCTCCTGCGGGAGGTCGACGTCGGCGGCGCGGCCGCTCCAGCGCGCCGCCTCGGCGACCGCCGCCTCGAGCCCGCCGGCCCCGACGTCGTGGCAGAGCGTCAAGAGCGGCGCCGCCTTCCAGAGGAACCGGACGAGCGCCGCCTCCGCGGCGAGGCTGTCCTCGGGCGCGGCCGCGAGCAGCACCGTGTCGCCGCGCTGCCACGCCGAGGGCACCGCCCGCACGTCCTCGACGAGGCCGACGCAGCCGACGACGGGCGTCGGCGGGATCGAGCGCCCGTCCGTGTCGTTGTAGAGCGAGACGTTGCCGGACACGACGGGGATCCCGAGCGTCTCGGCGGCCTGCGCGATGCCCTCGATCGCCTGCGCGAGTTCGTACCCGATCTCCGGCTTCTCGGGGCTGCCGAAGTTGAGGCAGTCGGTGAGCCCGATCGGCTCGCCGCCCGCGCATGCGACCGCGCGCGCCGCGCCGATCGTCGCCTGGACACCGGCGCGCAGTCCGTCGGT
>DATKND010000063.1:0-37846 GCA_035541475.1 Myxococcota bacterium
CGTCGCCGACCTCGCGCGACCCGGCCACGTGTTCCCGCTGCGCGCGCGCGAAGGCGGCGTGCTGCGGCGCGCCGGTCAGACCGAGGGCTCCGTCGACCTAGCGCGCCTCGCCGGGCTCAAGCCCGCCGGCGTCATCTGCGAGATCATGAACGACGACGGCAGCATGGCGCGCATGTCGGACCTGATCGAGTTCGGCCGGACGCACGGCATCCAGATCGTCACGATCGCCGACCTGATCCACTACCGCCTCCGGCACGAGACGCTCGTGCGCCGCGCGGCCGAGGCGGTGATGCCGACGCGCCACGCGGGCGACTTCCGCTGCATCGTGTACGAGAACGCGATCGACCACGTCGACCACATGGCGCTCGTCATGGGCGAGATCTCGCCCGACGTGCCGGTGCTCGTGCGCGTCCACAGCGAGTGCCTGACCGGCGACGCCTTCGGCTCGATGCGCTGCGACTGCGGCGAGCAGCTCGAGGCCGCGATGAAGATGATCCAGTCCGAGGGACGCGGCGTGCTCCTCTACATGCGACAGGAAGGCCGCGGCATCGGGCTGAAGAACAAGATCAAGGCGTACGGACTCCAGGATCAGGAAGGCCTCGACACGGTCGAGGCCAACGAGCGACTCGGCTTCCCGCCGGACCTGCGGGACTACGGCGTCGGCGCGCAGATCCTGCGCGACCTCGGCGTGCGCCAGATGCGCATCATCACGAACAACCCCGGCAAGCGCGCCGGCATCGAGGGCTACGGCCTGGCGATCGTCGAGCGCGTGCCGCTCGAGATCCAGCCGAACGAGAAGAATCTCGAGTATCTCCGCACCAAGAAGGAGAAGCTCGGCCACGTCCTCCATCTGATGAGCTAGGGGCCGGGCCAGCGACATTTCCGGCGCGCGCGAGCCGGTGCTCGAGAGCGCGCCAGACGGGAGCACTGTGAGCATGTTCGAGTCCGTGCAGCAGGTTCTGGAGAAGCTCTCGAAGGAGCACTACATCGCAGACAAGAACATCGCGACGGTGGTGTACCTCGCCGACAAGCTGCAGAAGCCCGTGCTCGTCGAGGGGCCGGCGGGCGTCGGTAAGACCGAGCTCGCGAAGGTGGTCGCGCACGCGACGGGGCGCCGGATGATTCGCCTCCAGTGCTACGAGGGTCTCGACGAAGCCAAAGCGCTCTACGAGTGGGAGTACTCGAAGCAGCTCCTCTACACGCAGATCCTGAAGGAGAAGTTCACCGAGAAGATGGCCGGCGCGGCATCGCTGCGCGACGCGGCGGAGAAGGTCGGCGAAGAGGACAGCGTCTTCTTCTCCCACCACTTCATCGTGCCGCGACCGCTGCTCAACGCGATCACGTCCGAGGAGCCGCAGCTGCTGCTGATCGACGAGGTGGACAAGTCCGACCCGGAGTTCGAGGCCTTCCTGCTCGAGGTGCTCTCGGACTTCCAGGTCACCGTGCCCGAGCTCGGCACGATCCACGCGAAGCAGCGCCCGCTCGTCTTCCTCACCTCGAACAACGCGCGCGAGATGAGCGACGCGCTGAAGCGCCGCTGCCTGCACCTCTACATCGACTACCCCTCGCAGGAGCTCGAGGCGCGCATCCTCGAGACCAAGGTGCCGGGCGTCGGCGCGCAGCTGATCCAGGACGTCGTGACGATGATGCATCGGCTTCGCCAGCTCGACCTGAAGAAGACGCCCTCGATCAGCGAGACGCTCGACTGGGCGCGCGCGCTGCTCGCGCTGAACGCCTCCGATCTCGACGAGGAGATCGTGAACCAGACCTTCAACGTGATCCTCAAGTACGAGGGCGACGTGCGGAAGGCGCAGGCCGAGCTCGACAAGCTGCTGCAGAAGAAGGCGGGCGAGGCGGCGGCCAAGGCGCCCGGCGCGGCGCCGACGCCGGCCGCCACGAAGAAGGGCGCCCTGCACTAGGGCGGCGCGGTCGCGGCGTGGAGAAGAAGATCCTCGAGTTCGCCAACATCCTGCGAAAGAGCGGGATCCGCGTCTCCACCGCCGAGACGATCGACTCGTTCGTGGCCCTCGAGGAGCTCTCGCTCGAGGACCGCGAAATCTTCAAGGATGCGCTGCGGACCACCATGGTCAAGCGCGGCGAGGAGATCGCGACCTACGACCATCTCTTCGACCTCTTCTGGTCGGGCTTCTACGACAACCTGCGCGAGTCGTTCGGTCAGGCGACCGGCGGCCTCGCGGAGATGGGCATCGACATGGAGGATCTGCTGCGCGCGATCGCGCAGCTGCTCCAGAGCGGCAACGCCGAGTCGGGCGACCTCTCCGATCTCGCCCGCGCGCTGCTGACGACCGACCTCTCGCAGCTCGAGAACCTGATCCGCATGGCGGCCGAGCAGGCGGGGACCTCGCGCATCGAGAACTTCCTCCAGGTCGGCTTCTTCAGCCGCCGGACGCTCGAGCAGATGGGGCTCGAGGGCGCGGCGGACCAGCTGCGCGAGCTCGCCGACCGCCTCGAGCAGGCGGGCATGTCGCCGGAGCAGATCCAGGCGCTGCGCAACCTGATCGACCGGCTGCTCGAGGCCGTGCGCCGCAGCGTGCGCGCCTACACCGAGCGCGAGCTGCAGAAGCAGAACCACGACTACATGGAGAAGTTCCGGCGCGAGACCTTGCTGGAGAAGAGCTTCTACCACCTGACCGAGGACGAGATCCGCAAGATGCGCGAGGTGGTCGAGCGCCTCGCGCAGCGCATCAAGAACATCCTGTCGATCCGCAAGCGCCGGCTCAAGCGCGGCAAGCTCGACCTGCACCAGACCTTGCGCCGCAACATGTCGCACGGCGGCATCCCGTTCGAGCTGATCTTCAAGCAGCGCAAGAAGGATCGGCCGAAGCTCGTGATCCTGACGGATGTTTCCTCGTCCGTGGCGAACGTCTCGCGCTTCATGCTGCAGTTCGTCTACACGCTGCAGGAGGCCTTCACGAAGATCCGCTCCTTCGTGTTCGTCGCGGAGCTCGGCGAGGTGACGCCGCTCTTCCAGGAGAAGGACATCAGCGACGCGATCGAGGCGGCGCTCGAGGGCGGCGACGCGATCAATGTCTACACGCGCTCGAACTTCGGCTACGCGTTCCACCACTTCTGGCAGAACTTCCTCTCGGCGATCGACAACAAGACGACGGTCCTGATCCTCGGCGACGCGCGCAACAACTACAACGATCCGCGCGCCTGGTGCCTGCGCGACATCCACAACAAGGCGAAGAACGTCGTGTGGCTCAATCCCGAGAACCCGAGCGCCTGGGGCTTCGGCGACTCGGTGATGGACAAGTATCTGCCGTACTGCGACGTGGCCGAGGAGTGTCGCAATCTCCGGCAGCTCTCGAAGATCGTCGACACGCTCCTTCTCTAGAGCGCCGCATCTCGCGCTCCCGAAAACAAACGCCCCGCTGACCAGATGATCAGCGGGGCGTTTCCAGGGAGGAGGGCGGTGGATGGATGATGGGGGGTGAGAGGTTGGACATTTCGGTCAGAAATGCCAGATCCACCGCCTCTCCATAACTGGCTTCGTCTGGGGTCGACCTCTGGCGGGGCATTCGGGCGCGGCCCCGCTGGCTGAGTGAACCGTGCGGCGGATTATGAGCGCGCGAGCGAAATTCGTCAAACGCTATTTCTCGAATCGTGCAATCGCGTTGAAGCGCGGATCCGAAGTGCCATCGACGCTGAAAAACCCTTGTGAAACTGTGGACCTGGATGATCGACGTGCATCCGATCCTCGACCGTCGTCCACTCGATTGCCCGGGGTCACCGGGCTCGGTTAGGTTGCGCGCCTTGGACCTTCGCCTCGAGCCGAGCGACGACGCGCCTCGCTTCCACATCCGGACGTACGGATGTCAGATGAATGCGCACGACTCGGAGAAGGTCGCGAACCTGCTCCATCACGCGGGCTACCGACACGCGCAGCAGGAGCCCGACGCCGATCTGCTCGTGATCAACACCTGCTCGATCCGCGACAAGGCGGAGCAGCGCCTCTACAGCGACCTCCGCGCGCTGCGCGCGTGGAAGGACGAGCGACCGGGTCGGCTGATCGGCGTGGCGGGCTGCGTCGCGCAGCAGGAGGGCGACTCGATCCTGCGCCGCTTCCGGCAGGTCGACTTCGTATTCGGTACGCACAACCTGCGTCTCGTCCCGCAGATGCTCGCCGCGGCGAGGCAAGGGGTGCGCAGCGCGCGCACGGAGGAGACGTCGTCGCACGAGCGCTTCGATCTGCCCGCGCGCCATCCGGACTTCGCGTTCTCCGCGCAGGGCCGCGCGTATCTGACCGTGATGGAGGGCTGCGATCTCTTCTGCAGCTTCTGCGTCGTGCCGTCGACGCGGGGGCGCGAGATCAGTCGCGCGGCCGACGCGATCCTCGCCGAGGCGAAGAGCCTGATCGACGCCGGCGCGAAGGAGCTGCTGCTCCTCGGCCAGACGGTGAACGCCTACGGCCGCCACGATCTGCGCCGCGGTCGCGAGACCGCGACCTTGCCGTTCCACGAGCTGCTGCGTCGGCTCGATGCGCTGCCGGCGCTGCGTCGCCTCCGCTACACGAGCCCGCATCCCGCTTTCTTCGACGACGGGCTCGTGCGCGCGCACGGCGAGCTGCGGACCCTCCAGCCGCACGTCCACCTGCCCGTGCAGAGCGGCTCGGACCGCGTGCTGGACCGCATGCGGCGCCGCTACACGGCCGACGACTACCGCCGCCTGGTCGATCGCCTCCGCACCGCGCGCGCGGATCTCGTCGTGACCACCGACCTCATCGTCGGCTTCCCGGGCGAGTCCGACGCCGACTTCGCCGCCACCTTGGCGCTGGTTCGCGACATCGGCTTCGTCGACAGCTTCTCCTTCAAGTACTCGCCGCGGCCGAACACCCGCGCCGCGAGCTTCGACGACCCGGTCGATCCGAGCACGGCGAGCGCGCGGCTCGAAGAGCTGCAGGACGTTCAGCGCGAGCTGACCCTCCGCTACCACCGCTCGCGGGTTGGCGCGGTCTCCGAGGTGCTCGTCGAAGGCGAGAGCCGGCGCGGCGGCCAGGCGTCGGGCCGCGATCCCTACCATCGCGTGGTAAACCTCGCAGTGACGGCGGATGCCCTCCTGGCCCCGGGCTCGCTCCTCCCGGTGCGCGTGCTCGAGGCCACGCCGCACTCGCTGATCGCCGAGCCGGTCGCGCTGTAGCTCGCGCTCCCGCCGGCCGATGAGGCGCGCTGGGCCGGTCGCGCCCGGCTCGAGCCGGCGGGCGGCCCGCGGAGGGCCGAAATGGCCAAGGGCCGCGTGCTGGCCGTCGACGATCAGCGCTACTTCCGCGAGCTGATCACCGGGCTCCTCGCGCACGAGGGCTACGAGGTGCTGGCGGTCAGCAGCGGCGAGGAGGCGGTCGCCGCTCTCGAGCGGGAGCGCTTCGACGTGGTCGTCACCGACCTCGTGATGCCCGGCATGAACGGCACCGATCTCGTCCGCCGCATCAAGGCGACCGACCCCGAGCAGGACGTCGTCGTCGTGACCGGCGTGGTCGACGTCCGCAGCGCGGTCGATGCGATGAAGCTCGGGGCGAGCGAGTACCTGCTGAAGCCCTTCGACCGCGACGCGCTCGCCGCGGCGCTCGACTCGATCCTGCAGCGCCGGCGCCTTCACGCCGAGCGCGATCGCCTGCTCGCCGAGAACATCGAGTACATGGCCGAGCGCTCGCTGTTCGCGCGAGCCCTCTCCATGTTCTCGACGCTCTCGATCGAGGCGCTCGCCGAGAAGATCCTCGAGAGTCTGGCCGGCGAGCTCGACGCCGACAGCGCGGCGCTGTGGCTCGCTTCCGACACGCAGCAAGACGTGCTCGTGCTCGCGGCGGTGCACGGGCTCGTGCGCGGGAGCGACGAGCCCGAGGAGATCGCGCTCGCGCATCTCCCGAAGCCGCTGCGCGAGGGCGCCGCGACCTGCAGCGGCGAGGTCGACGCGCGGCCCGACGAGGCTGCGCGCCATGTGCTCTGGGTGCTGCTCCGATCGGGAGGCCGTGCGGTCGGGCTGGCGCGCGTGAGCGACAAGCGCGGCGGCACGTCCTTCGACGAGGTGGATCGGGGCTGCGCGGAGCGCCTCGCGAGCTTCGCCGAGGTGGCGCTGCGGAACGCCTGGCACCTGCGCGACGCGCTGCGCCGCGCGCAGCAGGATCCCGCCACCGGCGCGCACCGCATCGAGCTGCTCCAGGACGTCGTGCAGCGGGAAATCGAGCGATCCGCGCGCTTCGGGCGCAGCTTCTCGGTCGCGCGGCTGCGCACGCAGCGCGACGGAGAGGACTCCGCTCGGGCGGCGGCCCGCGACGCGCTGGTGTCGTCGCTCCGCACTCGCCTGCGCGCGGCCGACCTGCTGGCGCTCTCTCCGGACGGGTCGGTCCTCGTGCTGCTCGCGGAGACCGACGCGCTTGGCGCCGCCACCTTCAAGCGGCGCGTGCGCGAGTGGGCTCAGGCCGTTCCTGCGAAGGTCCACATTGGCGTCGCGAGCTGCCCCTCCGACGCGAGCGACTGGCCGTCGCTCGCGCGGCGACTCGATCAGCGCCTGGCCCGCGACGAGACCGCGAGCGCGTGGGAGCGCTGTCTCGCCGAGAGCGGTATCGCGGCGGTGCTCGGCGGGATGCTGGGCGAGGGCCAGTGCGAGCCGCCCGAGACCGCGGCCGCGCTTGCGCGCTTCGCGCTCTCGGAGGTCGGCCGGAATCCGCGCGAGCGCAACCTCTTCTTCTTCCATCCGGGCGCGCCGCTCGCGTCCGCGCTCGCCGCCTTCGACGCGCGGCGCACCAGCGAGGGCGCGACCGAGGTGGTGGTGCTCGCGCCGCCGGCCGGCCGCCCGCCGGAAGGGCGTGTCGCCTGGATTGCGCCCGAGCAGCTCCCGGGCTGTCCGCCCTTCGCGATCCATTACGGCGACGGCGCACCCTACGCGCTCGTGTGTGCGGAGCGACCGGAAGCCCGGGGCCTCCGCCTCTTCCACACCAACGACCGCGAGACCGTCGAGGCGCTCGCGTTCCGGCTGCAGCGCGACCTGCGCCTGCCGACGCTCGGGTGACGCCGTGAGCGCGCAGGGCGTAAGACCGGGTACCGTGCTCATCGCCGACAGCGATCCGGCGCGCGGCGAGCGACTCGCGCGCGCGTGCGCGGCGCTGGGGCTGCGCGCGCCGATCGCGCTGCACGGCGCGAGCGCGCTCGAGCAGGCGCTCGCGCTGCAGCCCGAGGCGCTCGTCGTCGAGATCGAGCTGCCGCTGATCGACGGCCCGCGCCTCGCGCAGATCCTGCGCGCGAACCCGCGCACGGCCGCGCTCGCGATGCTCTTCATCGCCAACGCCGAGCAGACCGAGCCGTCCGCCGAGGGCAGCGTGCTCCCCGGCCACTCCGATCCCGAGACGATCGCGCACTTCGTGCTCGGGATCCTCGAGAAGCGCCGCGCCGAGCGCGCCCACGATGGCGACGTCGACGCTGCCGACGCCGGCGCGATGGAGGGCTCGCTCGGGCCGTTGACCCCGGCCGAGCTGCTCGAGCTCTTCCACGTGAACCTCCAGACCGGCTGCCTCGAGCTGACACGCGGGCGCGGGCGCGGTCGCCAGCGCGGCGCGATCCACCTGCGCGAGGGACAGGTCGTGCACGCGCACGTCGGCAGCGTGAAGGGCGAGAAGGCCTTCCTGCGCCTGCTCGGCTGGGATCGCGGCCGCTTCTCCTTCCGGCCGGAGACGCAGTCCACGGAGACGACGATCGACCGCCCGACGCGGGCACTGCTGCGCGAAGGGTTGCGTCAGGGCGCCGAGTGGAAGCGGCTCGCCGCCGAGCTGCGCCCGCGCGGCGCGCGCGCGAGGCTGCGCGTGTCGCGCGCCTCACTGCCGGCCGTGCTGCACCCGCTGACGCAAGAAGTGTTGATGATCCTCGAGATCACGGACCGCATCGACGAGGTGCTCGACCGCTGCAGCTTCCCGGACTACCAGGTCCTCGGCACGCTCTCGACCCTGGTGCGCCGCGGCCTCGTCGACCTGCGCCGCGGGCCGGGACCCGGCCGCGGCCGACACGCGACGAGTGCGACCGCCGCGTCGCGGCTGCGCGATCGCCTGATCGCGACCGGCGCGCCCGCGGAGGGCGCAGACGCCAAGGTGCTCGTCGCGACCGCGTCGGACGGCGCGCTGCGCGCGCTCGGTGCGCTGCTCGCGCGCGCGGGTGGCGCGTCGCTCGCGCCGCCGGGTCCGCTGCGCGGTGTCGGACCGCTCGGGCGCCTCGACCTCGACGACGATTGCGGCATCGAGTGGCTCGCCGTCTCCGCGGATCCGCGCTTCGCCCCGATCTGGCCGCTCGCCGCGCATGGAGCGCTCGCGCTGGTGCTCTTGCACGCGGGCTCGGCGCGCGACTCGTGCGCCGCGCTGCACGAGGTGCGGTCCTGCTTCGCGGAGCTGCCGGGCGCGCGGCTGATCCATCTCCAGCTCCAGGAGAAGGGAGAGCCGACGGCGGCCGATCTCTGCGAGCGGCTCGCCCTCGCGGACACGCGCCACGTCGCGACCTTCTCGCTCGACGACCCGAAGCAGCTTCGCGTCGCGCTCGATGGACTGTTGACGCGTCTCGCGCCGTAGTTCCACATTCTCCGCTCGGCACCGCCTCGCTGCGCGCGCCTACGGCGCTTGCACCTCGAAGTCGCGCGATCCGGCGGGCTGGCCGTTCAGCGCGATCTCTACCTTGTATCGCCCGGTCGGCCAGCCCTCGGGCTTCGAGATGTGGAACTCCGTGGCCTGGCGGTCGGCGCCGAGCGGTGCGCGGTTCTCGCTGACCACCTGGCCGTCCTCGTAGGTCCAGCGCGCGCTGAGGGTAGAGCCCGAGAGCTGTCCGTCCGTCAACACCGAGACGTAGATCGTGTCCTTCGGGGTGAACTGCGAAGAGGGTGCCGTCACGCGGCCGTTCGGGTCGGCGGCTTTTCCGAGCTCGATCCACGCGACTCGCGCCGGCAGATCGGGCGCTGCCGAGACGGGCGGTGACGCGGAGGTCGGCGCAGTCGACTCGGAGTTCCCCTCGCGGTGGCACGCGAGCAGGGCGAGCAGCGCGAGCATCATCGCCGTGCGAACGAGCATCGCTCTCGATGGGTCGCTCGCGAGAGATCCCCCAGCATTGCCGGGGAGTTCGTCGAAGAGTCCCACGGGACCTCCTTCCATCGAACCCATCCCCGAATCACAGCCATCATACGCCTGCGCGACGACGACGGTCACTCGCTTCGCGTGCACGATTGGTTGACCGCCGCGGGGCTGCGCCATAGACTCGCCGCCCATCGCCCGGGGCAGCGGCGCGGCCCTCGGCGACCACGGGGTGAGCGGGGGTTCGAGGGCGACTTCGACGCCCTTCGCTCATCCGCAACTCAGGTGCACCCCCATGACGGACCCGCTCATCCGCGAGGGCCTCACCTTCGACGACGTGCTGCTCGTGCCGGGGGCGAGCGAGGTGCTGCCTGCGCAGGTCGACGTCCGCACCGAGCTGACGCCGGAGATCCAGCTCCACATCCCGCTGGTGTCCGCAGCGATGGACACCGTCACCGAGCACGAGACCGCGATCTGCCTCGCGCAGAACGGCGGCATCGGCATGGTGCACAAGAACCTCTCGATCGAGGCGCAGGCCGCGGAGGTCGACAAGGTCAAGCGCTCCGAGTCGGGGATGATCGTCGATCCGATCACGATGGCGCCGGAGCAGCGCATCTACGAGGCGCTCGAGCTGATGGCGCGCTACCGGATCTCGGGCGTGCCGATCGTGCGCGAGGGCAAGGCGGTCGGGATCCTCACCAACCGCGACCTCCGCTTCGTGCGCGACACGCAGCAGCCGATCTCGCGGTACATGACGAAGGACGGGCTTGTGACGGTGCCGCCCGGCACCGACATGGAGCGCGCCAAGGAGCTTCTGCACCAGCACCGCATCGAGAAGCTCCTCGTGGTGGACGGGCAGGGCAACCTGCGCGGTCTCATCACGATCAAGGACATCGAGAAGAGCGAGCGCTTCCCGGACGCCTGCAAGGACTCGCTCGGCCGGCTGCGCTGCGGAGCGGCCGTCGGCGTCGGCGAGGACAGCATTCCGCGCGCGCAGGCGCTGGTGGACGCGGGCGTCGACGTGATCGGGGTCGACACCGCTCACGGTCACTCGCAGCGCGTGCTCGACCAGGTCGTGGCACTGCGCCGCACGTTCCCGCAGCTCCC
This sequence comes from Myxococcota bacterium, assembly GCA_035541475.1. Classification (GTDB taxonomy): domain Bacteria; phylum Myxococcota_A; class UBA9160; order UBA9160; family SMWR01; genus DASUFZ01. The sequence goes on from DATKND010000063.1 coordinate 10,166, forward strand.
GATCATCGGCGGCAACGTCGCGACCGCCGAGGGCGCCGAGGCGCTGATCAAGGCGGGCGTCTCCGCGGTGAAGGTCGGAGTCGGCCCCGGCTCGATCTGCACCACGCGCGTCGTCGCGGGCGTCGGCGTGCCGCAGTTCACCGCGGTCCTCGACGCGGCGCGCGTCGCGCGCCGCGCGGGCGTGCCGGTGATCGCCGACGGCGGCATCAAGTTCTCCGGCGACCTCGTGAAGGCGCTCGCCGCGGGCGCGTCCACGGTCATGATCGGCGCGCTCTTCGCGGGCACCGACGAGGCGCCCGGCGAGGTGGTCCTCTATCAGGGCCGCTCCTACAAAGTGTACCGCGGCATGGGCTCGCTCGGTGCGATGGCCGATGGCAGCGCCGATCGCTACTTCCAGGCCGAGATCGAGCACTCGAGCAAGCTCGTGCCCGAGGGCATCGAGGGCCGCATCCCCTATCGCGGCAATCTCTCGAGCAACATCCATCAGCTCGTCGGCGGTCTGCGCTCCGGCATGGGCTACGTCGGCGCGCCGGATCTGCAGCAGCTGCGCGAGCGCGCGCGCTTCGTGCGCATCTCGTCGGCGGGGCTCCAGGAGAGCCACGTCCACGACGTGATCATCACCAAGGAAGCTCCCAACTATCGGATCGAGTAGCGTGCAATCTCCGATTCGCGCCGAGCGCGACCGCATCCTGATCCTCGACTACGGCTCGCAGTTCACGCAGCTCATCGCGCGGCGCCTGCGCGAGCAGCACGTCTACTGCGAGATCCACGGGCCATCCTTGTCGCAGGATGCGATCCGCGCCTGGAACCCGGCGGGCATCGTGCTCTCGGGCGGTCCCTCGAGCACGCTCGATCCCGGCGCGCCGGACCTCGACCCCGCGCTGACGCGACTCGGCGTCCCCGTGCTCGGCATCTGCTACGGCATGCAGATCCTGGCGCTGCGCATGGGCGGCGTGATCGAGCGCGGCGAGTCGCGCGAGTACGGGCGCGCGCTGCTGAAGCAGGAGCAGGAGGATCCGCTCTTCGAGGGCGTCGCGGGCGGCGCCGAGCGGGTCGTGTGGATGAGCCACGGCGACCGCGTGCTGCGCCTGCCCGACGGCTTCCGCGTGCTCGCTCGTAGCGAGAGCTCGCCCTTCGCGGCGGTGCGCCACCGCGAGCTCCCGATCTGGGGTCTGCTCTTCCACCCGGAGGTCGCGCACACGCAGGGTGGCGCGCAGATGCTCGCGAACTTCGCGCACCGCATCTGCGGCTGCGCGGGCTCCTGGACGATGGAGGCCTTCATCGAAGAGGAGGTGCGGCGCATCCGCGAGCGCGTCGGCACGAGGCCGGTGGTCTGCGCGCTGTCGGGTGGCGTCGACTCCTCGGTCGCCGCCGCGCTCGTGCACCGCGCGGTCGGCGAGCAGCTCACCTGCATCTTCGTCGACAACGGCCTCTTGCGCGCGGGCGAGCGCGAGGAGATCGAGGGGCTCTTCCGCGATCAGCGCCACATGCGGGTCCGCACCGTGCGCGCCGAGGAGCGCTTCGTCGGCGCGCTGCGCGGCGTCACCGATCCCGAGAAGAAGCGCCGCATCATCGGGCACCTCTTCATCGAGATCTTCGAAGAGGAGGCCGCGAGACTCGGCGGTGTCGACTTCCTGGTGCAGGGGACGCTCTACCCGGACGTGATCGAGAGCGTGTCGGTGCGCGGGCCGTCGGCGACGATCAAGACGCACCACAACGTCGGCGGGCTGCCCGAGCGCATGCGGCTCTCGCTGATCGAGCCGCTGCGCGAGCTCTTCAAGGACGAGGTGCGCGAGGTCGGACGACGCCTCGGGCTGCCCGAAGCGCTCGTCGGCCGCCATCCCTTCCCGGGTCCGGGCCTCGCGATCCGCGTGGTGGGCGAGGTGACCGAGGAGCGCCTGCGGGCGCTGCGCGCGGCCGACGCGATCGTGATCGAGGAGATCCGGCGCGCCGGCCTCTACGATTCGCTGTGGCAGGCCTTCGCGGTCTTCCTGCCGGTGCAGAGCGTCGGAGTCATGGGCGACGCGCGCACCTACGAGCACGCGATCGCGGTGCGCTGCGTCACCTCGCAGGATGCGATGACGGCGGACTGGGCCGCGCTGCCGGAAGGCGTGCTGCGCGCGATCGGGACGCGCATCATCAACGAGGTGAAGGGCATCAACCGCGTGGTGTACGACGTCTCCTCCAAGCCACCCTCCACGATCGAGTGGGAGTAGGCGTGGCGCCGAGCCCGTTCGTCCACCTCCACCTCCACAGCCAGTACTCGCTTCTCGACGGCGCCATCAAGATCGACCCGCTGTTCGAGCGCGCGCGCGCCGTCGGGATGCCGGCGGTGGCGCTGACCGACCACGGCAACCTCTTCGGCGCGGTCGAGTTCTACGAGTCGGCGCAGAAGCACGGGGTGAAGCCGATCCTCGGCTGCGAGGTCTACGTCGCGGCGGGCTCGCGCTTCGAGCGCGAGCGGCGCGAACGCGACGAGGGGGGCTTCGACGCGATCAGCCACCTGCTGCTCCTCGCGATGGACGAGACCGGCTACCGCAACCTGATGTTCCTGGTCTCGAAGGGCTATCTCGAGGGCTTCTACTACCGGCCGCGCATCGATCTCTCGCTGCTGCGCGAGCACAGCGAGGGCCTGATCGCGACCTCCGGCTGCCTCTCGTCGCTCGTGAACCGCGCGATCCTGAACCGTCAGGTCGACACCGCCTGGGGTCTGGTCGAGGAGTTCCGCTCGATCTTCCCGGGGCGCTACTACCTCGAGATCCAGCGCCACGGCATCGATGCGCAGGATCAGGTCAACGCCGAGCTCGCGAAGATGGCGCAGGACCTGAAGCTGCCGCTGGTCGCGACCAACGACGCGCACTACCTCGAGGCGGGCGACCACGCGCACCACGAGGCACTGCTCTGCATCGGCACGGGCAAGAACCTCGACGACCCGGCGCGCTTCAAGTTCGACGGCCAGGGCTTCTACGTGAAGGACGGCGACGAGATGCGGGAGCTCTTCCGCGATCACCCGTCCGCCGTCGAGCACAGCCTCGAGATCGCGGAGCGCTGCAAGCTCGAGCTCGACCTCGGCGGCTCCTACCACATGCCGGAGTTCCAGGTGCCGGCCGGCGAGACGCGCGAGGGCGTGCTCGCGCGCCAGGCGTGGACTGGCCTACGGGCTCGGCTCGGGCTCGCGCCGGACGAGCCGATCCCCGCGAAGCACGCCGAGTACGACGCGCGCATGCGTCACGAGCTCGGCGTGATCAACAAGACGGGCTTCGCGGGCTACTTCCTGATCGTCGCGGACTTCATCGACTACGCGCGCCGGCACCGCATCCCCGTTGGTCCGGGGCGCGGCTCCGCGGCCGGCAGCCTCGTCGCCTACGGCCTCGGCATCACCGGCGTCGATCCGATCGCCTACGACATCATCTTCGAGCGCTTCCTGAATCCGGAGCGGGTCAGCATGCCCGACATCGACGTCGACTTCTGCATGAAGGGGCGCGATCAGGTGATCCGCTACGTCGCCGAGAAGTACGACGGCGACGGCGACGACGGCCGCCGCGTCGCGCAGATCATCACCTTCGGCAAGCTGCAGGCGAAGGCCGCGGTGCGCGACGTGGGCCGCGTGCTCGGCATGCCCTACGGCGACGTCGACCGCATCGCCAAGCTGATCCCCGAGACGCTCGGCATCAGCCTGAAGGAGGCCGTCGAGCAGTCGCCCGAGCTGCGCGCGCGCATCGAGGCCGACGGCCAGGTCGCGCGACTGTTCGAGACGGCGCAGCGACTCGAAGGGCTCACGCGCCACGCCTCGACGCACGCCGCCGGCGTCGTGATCGGCACGAAGCCGCTGATCGAGACGGTGCCGCTCTACAAGGATCCGAAGTCGGGAGACGTCGTCACGCAGTACGACATGCGCTGCGTCGAGAAGCTCGGCCTCATCAAGTTCGACTTCCTCGGGCTCCGCACGCTCACCACGATCGCCGACGCCGAGCGCCGCGTGCGTGAAGGCGGACGCCCCGACTTCGACATCGAGCGCATTCCCTACGACGACCCCGCGACCTACGAGATGCTCTCGTCGGGCGACACCGAGGGCGTGTTCCAGGTCGAGTCGGACGGCATGACCGACCTGGTGGTGAAGCTGAAGCCGCGGAGCTTCAAGGAGCTGATCCCGATCGTCGCGCTCTATCGCCCGGGTCCACTCGACTCGGGCATGGTCGACGACTACATCAACCGCAAGAACGGCCTCACCAAGGTCGTCTACCTGCTGCCCGAGATCGAGGAGCTGACGGCCGAGACGCTCGGCGTGATCGTCTACCAGGACCAGGTGCTGCAGATCGCGAACCGGCTTGCGGGCTACAGCCTCGGCGAGGCAGACCTCTTGCGCCGCGCGATGGGCAAGAAGAAGCCCGAGGAGATGGCGCAGCAGCGGCAGCGCTTCGTCGAAGGCGCGGTCGCGCGCGGGATCGACCGGCGCAAGGCCGAAGAGGTCTTCAAGCTGATGGACGCGTTCGCGGGCTACGGCTTCGCGAAGTCACACTCGACGGCGTATGCGCTGATCACCTACCAGACGGCGTACCTGCGCGCGAACCACCCGCGCGAGTATCTGGCGGCGCTGCTCACGACCGAGGCCGGCAACCACGACAAGCTCTCGCGCTACATCGCGCACGCGCATCAGCTCGAGATCGCGATCCTGCCACCCTCGGTGAACGAGAGCGCGCGTGACTTCACGGTCGTGCCGGAAGGCATCCGCTTCGGGCTCGCGGGCGTCAAGAACGTGGGCGACGGCGCAATCGACTCGATCCTCGAAGCGCGCGCCGCCGAGGGACCGTTCCGCAGCCTCTTCGACTTCACCGCGCGCATCGACGGCCGGCGCGTGAACCGGCGCGTGGTGGAGAGCCTGGTGAAGTGCGGCGCCTTCGACCCGCTGCACCCGTCACGCGCGCGCGTGTGGCAGAGCCTCGACGCGGCGCTCGAGTCCGGCGCTGCCTCGCAGCGCGATCGCGAGATCGGGCAGGAGAGCCTCTTCGGCGCGGCGCCCGGGAGCCCGCGCGTCGAGCCCGCGCTCGCCGACGCCGCCGAGTGGACGGATCGCCAACGGCTGGAGGGCGAGAAGGAGGTGCTCGGCTTCTACGTCACGGGGCATCCGCTCGCCGCCGTCGCGGCCGAGCTGCGGCGCTTCACCGACACGAACGGCGGCGACACCGACGGCCGCGAGGGCCGGGACGTGCGCGTCGGCGGCATCGTCACCGCGCTGCGCGAGACGCGCACACGGCGCGGCGCGCTGATGGCGTTCGCGAAGCTCGAGGACCTCGAGGGCAGCTTCGACCTCGTGCTGTTCCAGGAGCCCTACGCGCGCTGCGCGTCGGTGCTGAAGAGCGCGGCGGAGGGTGACGCCGCGCAGGGTCCGCGACCGCTGCTGGTCACCGGAACGCTCGAATCGGGCGATCCGCCGAAGATCCTCGTGCGCGACGTGGTCGAGCTCGAGCGCGCCGAGGAGAAGCTCGCGAGTGCGCTGCGCGTGCGGATCCGCGCGGAGGAGGCGACCGCGGATCGGCTGACCGCGCTGCGTCGGCTGCTCGAGTCGCGGCCCGGCGAATGCGGCGTCACCCTGCACGTCGTGATCCCCGAGGAGAGCGAGACGGTGGTGACGGTGTCGTCAGTGCGTGGGGTGCGGCCCGACCCGACCTTGCGCCGCGACGTCGACGCGCTCTTCGGGCGCAACGTGACCGAGCTGTCGCTGTGAGGCGCCCGGCGGCTGCGCTGCTCTTCGCGTGGCTCGCGGCCGGCGCCGCGGGCGCGGCCGATCTCCGTCGGGTCGAGGCGACCGGGGTCGTGCCGATCGACGCGAAGGTTTCCGGGAAGACGGCGCCGCGCACCCTGGCCGTGCGCGCCGCCGTCGCGCGCGCGGTGGAGCAGGTCGCGCAGGATCTCGCGCCCGACGCGCCGAAGCCGGCGAAGGACGCGCCCGCCGACGCGAAGGTGGATCCCGCGGCGATCGCCCCCGAGCTCGCGCGCGCGCTCGGCACGGATCCGCTCGACTACGCCACGCGCTACAGAATCCTCGAAGATCGCGGGCTGCGCGCGGTGTCCTCGCCTGCGCCCGGCGGCTCGGAGAAGGAGTACGCGGTCGTGGTCGAGGTGCAGGTCGACGCGACGCACATCGCCGAGAAGCTCCGCGCGGCGGGCTTGCTCGCGTCGCCGGCCAGCACGGCCAATGGCGCTCGCGTCCTGCTCGTGCTCGAGAACGTCCGCGACTACCGCGCGCTCGCGAGCGTGCGGCGACTGCTCGTCGAGAAGCTCGGTGCGCGCAAGGCGCTGCCCGTCGAGTTCCGACGGGGCGGCGAGGTCGTGCTCTCGGTCGAGGGCGGTCCGTCGGAGGCTTCGCTGGCCGCGGCGCTCCAGTCCGCCGCGCCTCCGGAGCTCCACCTCTCGCCCGCGACGTCGGACCACGAGGGCGCCGTCGCGCTCCTCGTCGAGTGGACGTCGCCCGACGCGGCTGCTCCGTCGGCCGCACCCGCCGACCCGGCCGCCGAAGGCGCGGCAAGCAATTGACACTCGTCGGCGAAAACGGTATTCGGTGCGCGGTCTTGGACGACCTGCCGCATCTCGAGCTCGAGAAGCGCGCCGGTCGGGACGGGATCCGGAGATCCAGGCACGTAGCTCAGTGGCTAGAGCACCACCTTGACACGGTGGGGGTCGGCGGTTCAATCCCGCCCGTGCCTACCAGGTCGACGCCGCGATCGAGCGTCACGCAACTTCAGCCAATCGGATTTCTTCTTCGCATGTCTCACCCGCGTTCATGATCACCCGGTTGCGCCGGCAGCGGCACGGCCAGACGCGGGCAGGAGTCACCTCGTGCGGCGCGCTCGATGCGCCGCAGCGGATGCGCGCCAGAGCGGCGCGAGCGCCGCGGACTCCCGGCGTCGGGCGGCGCAGCGCGCGACCGCTTTCGGAGGAATGACGTATCGCCGAGTTCAAGCGACAGCCCAGGAAGGATGACGGTCCGCGGATCAATCGCATGATCCGCGCTCCCGAGATCCGGGTCATCGATGCCGAGGGACAGCAGCTCGGCGTGATGACTCCCGACGACGCGATCCAGAAGGCCGAGGAAGTCGGTCTCGACCTCGTGGAGGTCGCGCCGGCCGCCCGGCCGCCCGTGTGCCGCATCATGGACTACGGGCGGTACAAGTACGAGCAGAAGAAGAAGTCGGGGAAGGGCAAGGGCCACACGGCAAGCCTCAAGGAGGTGAAGCTGCGGCCGCGCACGGATCAGCACGATCTCGACTTCAAACTGAAGAACGCGCGTCGCTTCCTGCTCGACGGCGACAAGGTGAAGATCACAGTGATGTATCGAGGGCGCGAGCTGGTGCATCGCGAGATCGGGCGCAAGCAGCTCGACCGCGTGGTGGAGCTGCTCGGACCGATCGCGGTAGTGGAGAGCTTGCCGCGGATGGAAGGACGCCTCCTGTCGATGATCCTGGTGCCGAATCGCGAAGTGATCGAACAGATGGCGCGGCAGGAGAAGGCCGCAGCGAAAGCGGCCGCGAAGCTCGCGGAGGCGGACGCGAGATCGAGCGAATCGGCGCAGGCGCAGGCCGGTGCAGCCGGAGGAGAATGACGATGCCGAAGATGAAGACGCACCGCGGCGCGGCCAAGCGGTTCAAGAAGACCGGCACGGGGAAGATCGTGCGGTCGCACAGCCACAAGCGGCACATCCTCACGAAGAAGTCGAGCAAGCGGAAGCGGCGCCTCGGCAAGCCCGCGCTCGTCTCCGGGGCCGACAAAGGTCGCCTCGAACAGATGCTCACCAATCTCTGAGGCAGGACGCCCGCGCGCGCGGGCGAGGAGTCGGTCATGGCACGAGTGAAGCGCGGCGTCGCCGCGAAGAAGCGACGGAAGCGCATTCTCGACGCGGCGAAGGGCAACTACGGCGCCCGCGGCCGTCTGCTGAAGAGCGCGCGCGAGGCCGTCGAGCGCGGCTGGCGCTACGCCTATCGAGACCGCAAGCAGCGGAAGCGTGATTTCCGCAAGCTCTGGATCGCGCGGATCAACGCTGCCGCCCGCGAGCACGGGCTGTCCTACAGCCGGCTCGTGCACGGACTCTCGCAGGCGGGGCTCGAGGTGGACCGCAAGATCCTGGCGGAGCTCGCGCTGGCCGACCCGAAGGCCTTCGCAGAGCTGGCGCGACTGGCGAAATCCAAGGCCGCCGCCTGACACGCGCCCGTGGCATCGCCGTCCGCCGACCTCGAGGGGCTGCTGCGCGAGGCGCGTGAGGCCATCGCAGCGGCTCCGAGCGAGCAGGCCCTGCAGGAGGTGCGCGCGCGCTTCCTCGGCAAGAAGGGTCCGCTCTCGCTGCTGCTCCGCGGCATCGGCTCGCTGTCGCCGTCCGAGCGCGCTGCGGCCGGCGAGTCGGCCAACCGCGCCAAGCACGAGATCGAGGCCGCCGTCGCCCTGCGTCGCGAGGCGCTCGCGCGCGCTGCGGCGGACGCGTCGCTCGCGCAGCATCGGCTCGACACGACCTTGCCGGGCGCGGCGCCGCCGGCGGGCCACCTGCATCCGATCACGCACGTGGTGCGCGACATGCTCCAGTTCTTCACCTCGCTCGGCTTCTCGCTCGAGGAAGGGCCCGAGGTCGAGACCGACTGGAACAACTTCGAGGCGCTGAACATCCCGCCCGACCATCCCGCGCGCGACATGCAGGACACCTTCTACCTCGAAGGCGGATCGCTGCTCCGCACGCACACCTCGAACGTCCAGATCCGCGCGATGACGGGACGCACGCCGCCGTTCCGCTTCGTCGCGATCGGCCGCGTCTACCGCCACGACCTCTCGCCGCGACACTCGCCGATGTTCAACCAGATCGAAGGATTCCTGGTCGACGAGCGCGTGCGCTTCGCCGATCTGAAGGGCGTGCTCGTCGCCTTCGGTCGCCACCTCTTCGGCGAGGACGTCGAGCTGCGCTTCCGCGCCAACCACTTCCCCTTCACCGAGCCGTCGGCCGAGCTCGACTACTCCTGCGAGCTGTGCAAGAAGCAGGGCTGCCGCATGTGCTCCGAGACCGGCTGGGTCGAGTGGGGCGGCTGCGGGATGATCCATCCGCGCGTGCTCGAGCGCTGCGGCATCGATCCGATGCGCTACCAGGGCTTCGCGTTCGGCATGGGCATCGACCGGACCGCGTCGCGCCGGTACGGCATTCCGCACCTGCGCCATCTCTTCGAAGGCGACGTGCGCGTGCTGGAGCAGATCTGATGCGCCTGCCGCTCGCGTGGCTGGCCGAGTTCGTCCCGCTGCCGCCGGCCGCGGAGCTGGCGCGCCGCCTCGAGCTCGCGGGCTTCGAGGACGTCACGGTGCAGGACGAGGGCCCGGATCTCTCGGAGATCCGGATCGGCCGGGTGGAGCGCTGCGAGCGGCACCCGGACGCGGACAAGCTCTCGGTGTGTCAGGTGGATGTCGCGGACGGCACCGCGCGCACGATCGTCTGCGGCGCGCCGAACGTCGCAGCCGGCCAGAAGGTGGCGGTCGCGTTGCCCGGCGCGCGGCTGCCCGACGGCACGAAGATCAAGAAGGCGAAGCTCCGCGGCGTAGTGTCGGAGGGCATGATCTGCTCGCGCCGCGAGCTCGGTCTCGGCGGAGAGCACCAGGGCATCCTCGTGCTCGACGCGAACGCCCCGATCGGCCGCCCGCTCTCGGAGCTCCTCGGCGGCGAGGGCGCGGTGATCGAGATCGGGCTCACGCCGAACCGCGGCGACGCCGCGTCGCTGCTCGGTATCGCGCGCGAGGTGCGCGCGCTGTTCGGCGCGACCTTGCGGATCCCCGATGCGACGCCGCTCGAGTCGGGAGCGCCAGGCGCGCAGGCCGCGCGCGTGCGGATCGATGCGCCGGATCTCTGCTGGCGCTACTCCGCCCGGATCGTTCGCGGCGTGCGGATCAGCCCCACGCCCGACTGCTTGCGCCGTCGGCTCGAGGCCTCGGGCTTCCGCTCGATCAACAACGTCGTCGACGCGACCAATCAGGTGCTGCTCGAGCTCGGCCAGCCGATCCACGCGTTCGACCTCGCGAAGCTGCGGGGCGCCGAGGTGCGCGTGCGGCGGGCGTATCCGGGCGAGCGCCTCGTGACGCTCGATGGTGTCGACCGCGCGCTCGACCCGTCGGATCTCGTGATCGCAGACGCCGAGCGCGCGGTGGCGTTGGCCGGCGTGATGGGCGGCGCCGAGAGCGAGGTGACCGAGACCACGACGGACATCCTGATCGAGAGCGCACAGTTCCTGCCGGCGAGCGTGCGGCGCAGCGCGCGCCGCCACGGCCTCCACAGTGAAGCGTCGTATCGCTTCGAGCGTGGCGTCGACCGCGAGGGGATCGTCCGCGGCGCGGACCGCGCGGCTCGCCTCGTCGCCGAACTCGCGGGCGGCGCGGTGGCGCCCGGACGCATCGACGTGCGGGGCGCGCCGCCGCCCGTGCAGAGCGAGGTCCTGCTCGACGTCGCGCGCATGAACCGGCTGCTCGGCACCTCGATCTCGCGCGAGGAGGCGGCCTCGCTGCTCGCCCGTCTCGGCATCGAGAGCGCCGCGCAGGGCGAGGACGCGCTCCGCTGCGCGATCCCGTCGCACCGCAACGACCTCGCGCTTCCGCAGGATCTGGCCGAGGAGGTCGCGCGCCTCTACGGCTACGACCGCATCCCGACGAGTCTGCCGGTCGCGGAGGTCGTGCCCGCGAAGCTTCCGGCCGGATATCGGATCGCGGATCGCGCGCGCACCGTGCTCGCGGGCCTCGGTCTCACCGAGATGATGACGATGCCCTTCGTTGCGGCCGATGAGCTCGAGCGGCTGCGGCTCGATGAACGGGATCCGCGACGCGTCGGCCTCCACATTCTCAATCCGGTGCAGGAGCAGGACTCGCGGCTCCGCACCACGCTCCTGCCATCGCTGCTGCGCGTCGCCCGCCAGAACCGGAGCCGTCAGGTCGACCGCGTGGCCGTCTTCGAGATCTGCCGGGTGTTCGTGCCCCGACCGGGCGAGGCGATGCCGGACGAGCCGCTCCAGCTCGCGGCGCTGGTCACGCGGGGCCGGGACCGACGCCTGTGGGACCCGCCCGAGCCCCCGCCGCTCTTCTTCGAGGCCCGGGGAATCGCAGAAAGGCTTTTCACCGGGCTGGGTTATGAGGCATGCTTGCGGCGCGGGGGGAATGTGGCGTACCTGCACCCGGGGGCTCAGTCGGAGATCGCGGTCTCGGGGCGACCGATCCCGATCGGCTCGGTGGGCGAGCTGCATCCCGAGCTGCTGCGCGACTTCGAGCTCGACGCGCCGGCCGCTCTCGTCGAGATCGATCTCGGCGCGCTCGCGTCGGTGGCGGTGTCGCGTCCGCTCTTCCGCGAGCCGTCGCGCGAACCCGCGATCCGACGCGATCTCGCGGTACTGATCGATCGACATCAGGCCGCCGGAGATCTGCAGGAGGAGATCCGCAAGCAGGCGGGATCGGATCTCGTGTCCGTCGAGCTCTTCGACCGATACGAAGGCGCGGGCCTGCCCCCCGGCCGCGTGAGCATCGCCTTCCGCCTGGTGTTCCAGAGAAGTGATCGAACCCTCGTCGACACGGAGGTGAATCGGGCCATGGATCAGGTAGTGCGCGCGCTTTCCTCGCGCTTCGGCGCCGAGCTTCGGTGAGCCCATGGGAGGGAGCATGACCAAGGCCGAGATCGTCGAGCAGATCTACGAGCAGGTGGGGTTCTCGAAGAAGGAATCCGCGGAGCTCGTGGAGAAGGTCTTCGAGGCGATCAAAGAGACGCTTTCGCGCGGCGAGAAGGTGAAGATCTCCGGCTTCGGCAACTTCGTGGTGCGCGACAAGAACTCGCGCAAGGGCCGCAATCCGCAGACCGGGGAGGAGATCCTGCTCGAGGCGCGGAAGGTCCTGACCTTCAAGCCGAGCCTCGTGCTGAAGAACCTGTTGAACGAGGAATCGACCGTGGCGAGCGGTCGCGGCGGGGAGACGAGCAGCGCATCGCGCTAGGCGCGAGACGAGATGGGGGGTGCATGTCGGAGCACGCGAGTCGGGTCGCGAGCGGCGGAGAGGGTCCGCCGGAAAAACGCTATTACCGCATCGGCGAGGTCGGGCGCATCACGGGCATCAAGCCGTACGTGCTGCGCTACTGGGAGTCGGAGTTCCGCTGGATGAGCCCACAGAAGTCGCGCTCGAAGCAGCGCCTCTACCGGCAGCGCGACGTCGAGATCATCCAGCTGATCAAGAAGCTCCTCTACGAGCAGCGCTACACGATCGCCGGAGCGCGACAGAAGCTGCGCGAGATGGGCGTCGGGCGCGCGCTCGAGACGGGCAGTCTCGCGCTCGAGAGCGGCGACCGCGCGCGCTATCGCCACATCCGCGAGGAGCTCTCGGCGATCCGCGCGATGCTCTGAACTTCAGAACGGAAGCGGCGCGATCGACGCGCCCCAGAGCACCAGCCACAGGAGCACCGCGGCGGCGCCAAAGGTGCCGATCGCGCGCACGGTGTCGAAGTCGAGCGCCTGTCGGATTGCGACCACGACCGCGGCAAAGGTCCAGGCGCGCGCGACGAGATCGATCGAGAGTCCGAGCGTCGCGGGCGGGACGACCGCGAGCGCGCGCAGCAGACCCGGAGCAAACGCGAAGCCGGTCGTGCGCAGCACCTCGGCGAAGTCGGTGCGCGTCTCCGGACCGCGCAGGAAGGTCGCGCCGACCATGTAGGCGAAGGCCGAGCCGCCGATCCAGAGCGCGAGCGGCTCGAGCGCGGCGAGCAGCACCTGGAAGATCAATCGATCCGAGGCGAAGCCGGCCTGGATCCCGTGCCACGCGCTCGCCGCCGCGACCGCGGCGCACCCGAGCAGCACGACGACGGCCGCTTGACCGAGCGCGCGTCGATCGGCCTCGATCTCCTCGAAGGTGTCCGCGTCGAGGAGCGCGGCGTGCAGCACGCGGCGGAGCCAGGTCCTCACGAAGCCCCCTCCGGAAGGAATCGCCGCAGCAGTCGCTCGAGCGCGCCGCGCATGCCCGCGCGCTCGTCGGCCGCGTCGATGCTCCGCAGCACGCTCTCGGTGGAGCTGCACGAGCTCGCGTTGCCGCGCTCGTCGCGACACGGGAGCGACACGGGAGCGCGTGCGCGCAGCTCCTCCGCGGCCTGTCTCACCGCGGCGCGGTAGCGGTCGTCGTCGGGGCTCGCGGCGTAGGCGTGCTCGAGCAGGTCGTTCCAGCGCGCGAGGCGCAGCGCGACCTCGGGATCCTGCTCGGGTCGCTCGGCCTCGAGCCGCGCGAGCTCGTAGTAGCCGTGCGCCAGCGACGAGAGCGCCAGATACGCGTGGTCCGCGGCGGCGCCCTGCGCGATGGCGGCCTCGAGCGTCGCCGCGTCCGCATCGGCCAGCGCGCCGCGATCGAGCGCGCGGAAGTAGTCGCCGAAGGCCGCGCGCGCCGGCGCAAGGCAGGCCGGCTGCTCGCCCGGCGCGGGTAGCGGACAGTACGAGCCCGGCGTCGCGCCGCCCCCTGCGAGCGCAGATCCGGCGGCGGCCAGCGCGACGAGCCACGACACCACTCCGCGTCGCGAGCTCACGGCGTGCCGGACAGGCGCGCCAGCTCGAAGCGGAGTCCCGAAGCCAGCCCCAGCCAGATCGGACCGCGGCGGCCGAAGCGGATCGGGCTCGCCCCGTCCTCGGCGTGGATTTCCACCGTCGCCGCGACCACCTGGAGGCGATCGTCGAGCTCGCCGACCGCCCGCACGTTGGGGATCGGATCGGTGCCCTTGCGCAGGTACACGCCGGCGATCGCGTCGGCGTCGATGCTCGGCTCGGTCGGATCGTTGAGCTCGGGGTGCTTCACGTTGGTGGAGGGCTCGCCCTTCGGACCGAGCACGTAGTGATCCTCGGCGCCCCGGCGAAGCGAGCGTCCGTGCGCGAGCTCCAGCCGGAATTCCCGGCCGCACGGCCCCGCGATTCCCAGGAACAAGGGATCGTCGGATGCTGCGAGCAGCCCCTCGCCGACCTGGAGGCGGATCTCGATCCGGCTGACTGGGCGCCGGACGGGCCTCTCCTGCGACACGACAACCTCCGCGCGGATCGGCTACATGAACGGCGGCGGGAAGGTAGGGGGGTGCGTGGTCGAGGGTCAAGCGCCGCTCCGCGCTGCAATCGGCCTGCGCCTCGCGGGCGCCGTCGCCGCATGGCTGCTCTCCGGATCGGCCGCCGCGCAGGCGCCATGCGCGCCGTGGCCCGACGAGCCGAAGCCCTTGCCGACCGTCCTCGACAACGATGCGACGCGAGCGCGCTGGGCCACCCTCCGTCTCCGCGAGCTGTCCGCCGCGGCGCTCGCGCTCGATCCCGACGATCCCGCGCGCGCACGCTCGATCTGGGTGCACGCCGCCTGCCTCGCTCCCGGCGACACCGACCTGGCGCGCCGAAGTCTCGCCACGCTGCCGGCCGTCACCGTGCACCGGCCGGAGCTGCTGCGTGGCGAGGTGACCTTGGCGGGCCACGATCCCTGGCGCTCGCTCTCCGCGCCGGTCGCAGTGTCGGTGCCGCAGCCGCCGGCTCGCGCCGCGCGCCCACCTGCCGCGCCGCCCCCGCCGTCGACTGCCGCCGCCGACGCGCTGGTCGCCGAGACCGCCGCGAACGTCCGCGCCGCCCGCTTCGACGCGGCGCTCTCGAGCGCGGAGCGCGCGCGCCGCGAGCTGACGACCCTTCCGCAGAAGAAGCGAGCACCGCGTACCGCGCAGCTCGAGGTCCTGGCCGCGACGGCGGAGCTCGCGCTCGGCCGGGACGACGCGGCCCACGCGAGTCTGCGGCGTGCGCTCGACGCCGATCCGTCCCTGAAGCTCGATCCCGACACCTCACCGAAGGTCCGGCGCGCGCTCGAGGCGGTGCGCCAGGAGGGGGGACGATGAGGCGGCTCGGACTCGCTTTCCTGGCGTGTGCCGCGCTCGCGTGCGCGCCGCCTCCGCCGGAGACTCCCGGCCAGCCCGCGCTCGTCGCGCTCGACGTGCTGCGCGGCTTCGCGGCGCCGCCCGCGCGCGTCGAGTCGCTGCGCGCCGTGGCGTTCGTCGACGCGACGCAGTCGATGTCGCGGCGCGACCCGAGCGGCATCGTCTACCTCGATGCGGCGCGCGCGTCGGCGCGCCGCTGGCTCGCAGACCTGCCCGACGGCGCGTCGGTCGAGCTGCGCGCCGTCGGTGGCGAGCGCGGCGCGAGCTGCGGCAGCTCCGCGCGTCCGCTGGCGCGTCCCGGTGCCGGGTCCGACGCGGCCGCGCGGGTCGCGCTCGATGGGCTGGCGCCGCTGGGGCAGGGGTCGCTGGCCGCCGCGCTCAGCGACTTCGCGGAGGCGCAGGGCGCCCCGGTGTCGACTCCGACTCGTGTCGTCGCGTGGACCGCGCTCGACGACGGCTGCGAGGCATCGCTCTGCGGCGCCGCGGACGCGCTCGCGCGCCGGGGCATGCGACTCGATCTCGTGGTGCTCGGTCCGGCGCCGGCGCCCGACTGCCTGGCGAAGGTCGAGCTTCCGACTCTGCCGTTCACGCCGCCGCCGGCGCGGCCACCGGTCGGCTTCTGCGCCGAGCGCGCGGGCGCAGACTCGGCCGTGTGGGGCTGCAGCGAGACGGGCGGAGCGCCGATCGCGACGCCCTTCAACGCCGCGCGGGTCGTCGTGAGACTCGATCCGCCGCTGGTGGTCGAGCGCAGCTTTCCGCCCGAGACGCGCTGGGTGCTCGAGGTGATCGACTTCCCGGCGCTCGGCGACGGCGAACGGCAGTGGCGATGGCGCGCGATGGAGGGAACGCTCCCGCCCGGAGCGAAGCGATGAGCAACGGGCGGCCCGCCACCACGGAAGCCTTCGCGCTCACCTCGGATCCGGCGGCCTACGTCCCGAGCGCGGATCGCGAGCGCGCGCTCGAGCAGATGACCGCCGCGCTGGAGTCCGGCGCGATTTCGTGTCTCGAGGGGCCCACCGGAATCGGCAAGACGCTGCTGCTCCAGCTCCTGGCGCAGCGGCTCTCGGACCGCTTCGAGCCCGTCTACATGCCGTATCCGATGCTCTCCAGCGCAGAGCTGTGTCAGTTCGCGCTCGGTCTGCTCGAGCGAAGCTACAGCGGGGACCCGGAGACGGCGCTGCTGCAGCTCGCCTCCGAACGAGCGGCGCACGGTCGTGCGCTGCTGCTGCTGATCGACGATGCCAGCTCGCTGCCCCCCGATTCGGCGCGCGGGCTCGCGGCGCTGCGCGCGCAGTCGCGGGGCACGCTGCACCTCGGATTCGCGGGCATCGGGGGAGGCGCGCTGCTCGATGCGATGGCGCCCTTCGGCGACACACTGCTGCGCGTCGCGCTCGACGAGGGAATCCCGCAGGCCGGCTTGCGCGACTACGTGGTGGCGCAGCTCGATCACGCGAACGTCTCGGCGAAGCTGCGCGCGGCGTTCGACGACGATGTGCTCGACGCGCTCGCGCGCGAAGCTTCGGGAAATCCGCGCCGACTCCATCTCGCGGCGCAGACGATCCTCCGCCGCGCGGAGGGGAGGCCGCCTTCCGGAAGCCCGCCGCCGGCTCTCGTCGAGACCGAGCCGTCGCGGCCGTCCATCGAGCCGATTCAACCTCCGCCGCGGATCGAGCCGACTCCTCCTCCGCCGCCGGTCGAGGTGCCGCCGATCGCGCAAGCCGCTCTGCCGCCGAATCCGCCCCCTCCGCTCCTGCCTGCACATTCGCTCGACGTCGCTCCGACTCCGCCGCCCGTCGAACCGTCGGCGATCCGCCCGGAGCCCGCGCCGCCTCGACCCGTGGAGCCCGTGCACCGGGTTCCCGCTGCGCGGAGCGAGGCGCTGTCTTCGCCGTCACCTCCGCCGCCCACGCCTCGCGTCGAAGAGCCGATCGGGGAGTACCGGATCGTGCGCCGACGGCCGCCCGCAGAGCCGCCGCCTCCGGCTCCGACCCCTCCGCCGCTTCGCCCCGTCGCGGCGCCGCCCGCGCGACACGAGATCGAGACACCCCGACGCGAGAGCTCGACGGCGACCTCGCGCGAGCCGGCGCCGACGCCGATTCCGTCGTCGCGGCGGAGCGAGGCGATCGCCGCTCCGAAGGCCGAGCCTTCGGAGCCGATTCCCCCGCAGTCGCGACCGCCCTGGGAGATGCCGGCTCGCGCGCGCCCGAAGAAGCCCGTGCCGCAATCGCGGACGACCGAGCGGGCGCTGCCGTACCCGCTGGTCGTCGGCGTCGCGATCGTCTCGGCGCTGATCGGCTTCGCGCTCGCGTCGCGCTTCGAACGCCTGACCGGCCCGGACGCGCCCGCGCGCCCGGCCCCGAGCGAGGCAACGCGCGTTGCGCCGCAGCCGGCGGCGCCGCTCCCGCCTCCCGCGGCCCGTCCCATCGAGGAGCCGCCGAGCCCTCCGCCCGCTGCGCCCGAGCCCGAGACGCAGGCGACCGCGAATCCGGTCGCGCCGACTCCGTCTCCCGCGGCGACGCCCGCTCCAGCGCCCACGACGCCCGTTCCCGCGCCGCAAGCGGAACGTCCAGCGACCGCGCCGAAGCCAGCCGCTCGTTCCACGCAGCGCATCGATGTCTCGATCAATGCGACGCCGTGGGCCGTGATCGAAGTCGACGGGCGGGAGCTCGGCGAGACACCGCTCGGGGGCATCGCGCTCGATCGAGGCACGCATCACTTCGTGGCGCGCTTCCCGAACGGCCGGGTCGTCGAGCGCAGCGTCGAAATCGACGCGTCGCACCGCGCACTGGTCTTCGAGTAGGCGTGCACCTCGATGAGGTCGCTGCTGCTCGACCCGCCCGGGTCCGGCTGCTACCCCTCTGCGCGGTTCGGGCCGTAGCGCAGCCTGGTTAGCGCGCCAGACTGGGGGTCTGGAGGTCGAGAGTTCGAATCTCTCCGGCCCGACCAGTCCGCCTCACGTTTGCGCGGCGCTTGACAGCGAGCGCGCGGCCGCGAGACGCTGGGCCGATGCGACCTTGTCGGGCGCGTCGATCTCTCGGGCTGGCGCTCGCGCTCGCGACGAGTGCGTCGACGGCGCGCGCGGCCAGCTTCGAGCTCACCGCGCAGGATCGCCAGGTCGACGTCGCGATCACCGGCACCACGCTTCAGTGCTTCCCGCCGCCGACGGGTTGCACTCCCGTCGGGAGCCCCACGCACTACGCCGACAGCCTCGGTGCGCCCGACTTCTCCGCCTTCAGCGCGACGGCGAGCGTGCCGTCCATCAACGGGTACTCGGCAAGCCAGACCTCGAGCCTGTCTCCGGGTTCGCTCCAGGCGCACGGAAGCGGGCTCCACACCGGCAGCGGCGGCTTCAGCGCGCCGCCGAACATCTACACGACCTCGGACGGATCCTCGGACAGCCACTTCGAGGCGAGCTTCGACGTCGCCACGCCGACGTCGATCCACCTGACGGGCAAGGTCAGCGCGAACGGCGGGCTCAGCGCCAACTCGAACGCGCAGATCCGGCTGCGCACGGCGGGCGGCACGACGATCGCGGAGGTGGTCGCCTCGACCGATCCGAACTGCATGGACAACAGCTGTGCCGTCGTGGGACCGATCCCGCTCGACTACACGAGCGTGCTCGCGCCGGGCTCCTACGTGCTGGAGGCCTCGACGTCGGGCAGTGCCTCTCCGTTCTTCTTCGCCAACAACTTCATCACGCTCGCGTCGACCGGCGAGTATCACGTCGAGCTCGCGAACACGGCGGTCCCCGCGCTCGGACCCTTCGCGCTCGGCGCGCTGGCACTTTCGCTCGCTCTCGCGGCGAGCCCGCTGCTCGCGCGCTCCCTGCGCTAGAGCAGTCCGCCGGCCGGTGCCGGGCGCGCGCGCTGGTTGTAGAGCAGCTTGCGCACGCGCTCCATCTCCTCGGGCTTGAGCTGCGTGAAGTCCTGCACGAGGTCCGAGCCGACCGCCATGCCGCGCTGCACGCCGGGGCGCGCGCCGAGCTCCTGGAACCAGCGCTTGAAGTAGGGGAACTCGTCGAGGTTCTGACCCTGGCTCTCCCATCCGACGCTCCACGGATAACAGATCATGTCGGCGATCGTGTACTCGTCGCCGGCGATGTAGCGGCGGTCGTAGAGCCGGTTGTTCAACACACCGTAGAGTCGATTCACTTCGTCGGTAAAGCGGCGCACGGCGTACGACTGATCGCCCTGCGAGTCCTTCAGCCGGCGGAAGTGGCCGCACTCCCCGGTCTTCGGCCCCTGGTTCGCCATCTGCCAGATGACCCACTGGTTCACCTCGTGGCGCTTTCGCAGCTCCCTCGGATAGAACTTCCCGGTCTTCTCGCCGAGATAGAGCATGATCGCGCCCGACTCGAAGATTGCGATCGGCTTGCCGCCGTCGGCCGGCGCATGGTCGACCATCGCCGGCATGCGGTTGTTGGGGCTGATCTGGAGGAAGCTGTCGGTGAACTGGTCGCCCTGGCCGATGCGGCAAGGCACGACGCGGTAGGGAAGGCCGCACTCCTCGAGCTGGATGGTCACCTTCTTGCCATTCGGCGTGGGCCAGTAGTGCAGGTCGATCATGAAGCCTCCGTGGCGGCGACGCGCACGCGTAGCATACGCCGAAGCGCCGACGCCGTGCGGCGCGCTCGCGTAGTCTCCGCGGTCGCCGCGCCGGAACGTGGGCGCTAGGCTGCGTCGCGTGGCGGGGCAGGGGCGAAGGCGAATCGGGCTCGCGCTCGCGTGGGCTTCTCTCGGCGCGCTCGGACTCGCCCCGCAGATCGTCGTCGCGGACCCGGCGCGAGCCCCCGCGCGCGCGATCTTCGAGGCACTCCGCGTCGGTCGCGAGCTCGAGGAGATCGCGGCCGAGGCGTCGACCAGCGTCGCGGAGCCGGCCAGTCAGCTTCCGCCCGCGGATGCCTTCCTGCTCCGAACCGCCGTCGCGACCTGCTTCGATCCCCAGCGACTCGATTCGCTCGCGATCGACACCTTCGCAGCACATCTCGACCCCGTCTACGCGCCCGCTGCGCTCGCCTGGCTCGAGCGTCCGGAGACACAGAGCCTGCTCCAGCGCGTCGCCGGTCCGGAGGCGGGAGGTCGCGGCGGGCCGGCGTCCGGCGCGACTTCCGACCACGAGGTCGACACCGTCGCGCGCGACGCCCTGCTGCTTCGCTTCGAGCGCGAGAGCGGACACAGCGCGCGCGCCGAGCGGCACGCGGGGCTCGTCTTCGCCGCGATGTTGCGCGCCGCGAATCCGCTGCTTCCACCGCTCCAGCGCTACAGCGATGCGGAGATGGACGGGTTGGCGCGCGCGCTCCGCGCCCGCTTCGCTTCGGGGCCCATCGATCCCGTGGAGCTGCGACAGCGCTATGCGGGCATTTCCTCGGAGTCGCTCGAGCACGCACTCGCGTTCCTCGAGAGCCCCGCCGGCGCGTGGCTCCGGCGTGAGCTCGACGCTGCGCTCGAGCGCGCCCTCGTCGGTGCCGCCAGCGCGACCGCCGCGGATCTCGTCGGCCTGCTCGGCAACGGCCCGCCGCGCGCTCCGGTCGAGATCGCGCGCCTCCAGACGCCGTGACTCGCGACGCCTCGCGAGAGCGCGAGGCGCTGCTGCGCGCGATCGATGCTGGCGCGGCGGAGGCGCTCTCGCTGGCGCGCTGGATGTCCCTGCATCCGGAGCTCTCGCTCGAGGAGCGCGAGACGTCGGCCCGCTACACGGCCTACCTCGATGCGCGTCACTTCGAGGTCCTGCGCGGCGCGGCCGGCCTCGAAACCGCCTTCGTCGCGCGCGCGGGGTCGGCGTCGGCGCCGCTCTGCGTGGCGCTGCTGGCGGAGATGGATGCGCTGCCGGAGATCGGGCATGCGTGTGGCCATAACCTGTCGGGACCCGCGAGTCTGCTCGCGGCGCATGCGCTGCGCGCCGTGCTGTCCGACTCGGATCTCTCCCTGCTCGTCGTTGGATGTCCGGCCGAGGAGATCGGCGCCGGCAAGCGCCGCCTGGTCGAGCAGGGCGTGTTCGAGCGCGTGGATGCAGCGATGATGGCGCACGCGTCGGACATGCGGCGCGCGCACCGGCTCTTCCTCGGCAACCGGAAGCTCGAGCTGGTCTATCACGGGCGCGCCGCGCATGCGGCCGTCGCACCGGAGCACGGCCGGAACGCGCTCGACGGCGTGATCGCGCTCTTCGTCGGCATCGGATTGCTGCGGCAACAGCTCCCGTCCGGCGTGCGCGTGCACGGCATCGTCAGCGACGGCGGCAAGGCGCCGAACATCATCCCCGAGCGCGCGGCCGCGCGGGTCTGGGTGCGCGCGCTCGAGGAGCCGGTGCTCGAGGACGCCTGCGCACGCGTGCTGGCGTGCGCGGAAGGCGCAGCCGCGGCGAGCGGAACGCGCCTCGAGTCGCGGGTCGAGGAGGGATCGTCGCCATCCATGCGCCCGAACCTCCCTCTCGCCGACTGCTATCGCCGTCAGCTCGTCCGACTCGGCCTCGAGGAGACCCCGCACGCGCCGGACGAGTCGATCGGCTCGAGCGACATCACGCACGTCTCGCGCGTCGTGCCGACCATCCATCCGAACTTTCCGATCGGAGCGGACCTCAAGCTCCACACGCGCGAATTCGCGCAGGCGACGACACGTCCGAGCGGCGAGGCCGGCATGCTGGAGGCCGCGCGCGCGCTCGCGCTCACGGTTCTCGAGCTGGTCCGCGAGCCGGAGGTCCGGGAGGCGGTCGCTCGCGAGGCGCCCCGCTGATCGCTTGCGATTCGCCGGGGTTCACGCCTAAGGTCTCGCGTCAACGGGGGTGAGATGGACGACGGCGTCCGAGGCGCGCGCCGATCCCCCGGGCGCGCCGAGTGGACGGTGCCGCGGCGGCGCATGGTCGAGCGTCTGGCGGCCGGCGGCATTCGCGATCGGCGTGTGCTCGCGGCGCTGGCGGCCGTGCCGCGACATCGCATGGTGCCGGAGGCGCTCCAGTCTCAGGCCTACCGGGACGCCGCGCTCCCGATCGGCGATGGCCAGACGATCTCGGCGCCCGGAACGGTGGCCGCGATGTCGGAGGCGCTCGAACTGCGGGGCGACGAGAGCGTGCTCGAGATCGGCACTGGCTCGGGCTACCAGGCCGCGATCCTCTCGCAACTCGCAGCGCGCGTGGTGTCGGTCGAGCGCGTGCAGCGCCTCGCGGCCGCCGCGCGACGCGCGCTCGATCGCCTCGGTATCGACAACGTGCTGGTCTACTGGGGCGACGGCACGCGTGGGCGTCCGAGCGACGCGCCCTTCGACCGCATCGTCGTGACGGCGGGAGGGCCGCAGGTGCCGACACCGCTGCTCGAGCAACTCGCGGTCGGCGGCTGCCTGGTCGGACCCTTCGGCAGCCGCGCGGAGCAGAGCCTGCTGCGCGTCCGCCGCGACGGGCCGCATGCGTGGTCGGAGGAGCGGCTCGGGAGCTGTCGCTTCGTCGATCTCGTCGGCAGCCATGGGTGGAGCGGATGAATCGGCGCGGCGGCGCGCTCGCGACGCTCCTCGCGCTCTGGCTCGCGGCGTGCGCGAACACGCCGCCCGAGACGAGCGTCGTGCACGTGCTCCAGCCCGGCGAGAATCTCTACCGGCTCTCCCGTTACTACGGCGTGTCGGTCGAGGACATCCGCGCGGCCAACCACATCGCGGACGTGACCGGGATCCCCGTCGGCACGCGGCTCGTGATCCCGCAGGCCGGAAGGGCAGCCGCACCCTCGACGTCGCTCGCCGCGTACGAGCCGTCGGCGCCGCGTGTATACGACGCGCGCGCCGCGGGTCTCGATTTCGCCTGGCCGTTGCACGGGACGCTCAGCTCCCGCTTCGGCTGGCGCGGGCTGTCGCATCACGACGGCATCGACATTTCGGCACGTCGCGGCACGCCGGTGCACGCGGCCGAGGCGGGTCGCGTCATCTACAGCGGATGGCTCGGCAGCTACGGCCGCATCGTGATCGTGAAGCACGTCGGCCCGTGGTCGACCGTGTACGCGCACAACCAGCGCAACCTGGTCGGCGAGGGCGACTTCGTCGAACGCGGCGACGTGCTGGCCGAGGTCGGCGCGACCGGCAACGCGAGCGGGCCGCACGTCCATTTCGAGGTGCGCCGCGACCGCACCCCGCAGGATCCGCTCGGATACCTGCCGTAGCGCTCGGGATCCGTTTCCGCTGCTCGGACGCGGAGAAGCGCGGTCGTTGAATCGCCGGGCCGGCTCGCGCGTCTCAACCTGCAGGTGTGAGAGGGCGGAGGTTTCGATGAAGACCCGCAGCAGTTTCATGGCGTTCGCAGCGGCTGTCGGGCTCACGCTCGCCCTGCCCGGCGCCGGATTCGCGGCAGGAGGCGCGTGGGGTGGCGGCGGTGGCGCGCACGGTGGTGGCGCATACCACGGCGGAGGAGGGGGCGGCTACCACGGCGGCGGCGGCTGGCACGGCGATCACCACGACAACCACAACCACGGCAACACGAGCTTCGTGTTCGGGTTCGGACCGTACTGGGGCTGGCCCGGCTACTACTACGGCGCCCCCTACTACGCATACGGATACCCGTATCCGTACTACCCCTATCCGTATCCCTATCCGTATCCGGCGTATCCCGCGCCGGTGTACGCGCCGCAGCCCGCGCCGCAGGAGCCGCCGGTCTACGTCGAGCGGAGCCCGGCTCCGCCCAGTCCCGCTCCGCAGGACGCCACGGCACCGCCCGCGCAGTCCGCGCCGCAATCCTGGTGGTACTACTGCGAGAGCGCCGGCGCCTACTACCCGGACGTGCAGAGCTGTCCGGAGCCTTGGCGCAAGGTCGCGCCGCGACCGGAGTGAGGGATCCGACATGGGAACGATCACTCTCCCGCGAACCCTCGCGCTCGGCGCCGCCGTCGTGTTGCTAGGCGGGTGCAGCTCGCTGCCGCCGGGCCCGAGCGTGATGGTGCTGCCGGGCAGTCAGACGAGCTTCGAGCAGTTCCAGCAAGACGACGCCGTGTGCCGCGGCTTCGCGACGGCGTCGAGTGGAACGTCGGCGCAGAAGGCGGCGCAGGAGAGCGGCGTCGGCTCTGCCGTGATCGGGACCGCCGTCGGCGCCGCCGCGGGCGCCGCGATCGGCGCGGCCGCCGGCGCGCCGGCGACGGGCGCCGCGATCGGCGCGGGCAGCGGGCTCCTTTTCGGTGGCGCCGCCGGAGTGGGTCGCGCCGACGCGGCGGGCTCTGCGCTGCAGCAGCGCTACGACAATGCCTACATGCAGTGCATGTACGCCAAGGGCAACCAGATCCCGATGGCGCGCAGCTCGCTGCCGCAGCCGGCTCCGATGCCGAGGCCGCACGCCTACCGACCGCCTCCGCCGCCCAGCTCGCGCGATATCCCGCCGTCACCGCCGGTGGGACCGCCGCCGCCTCCGCCGCCCGACGCCGGCTAGCCCGCGCGTCTCGCGCGTGATCGTCGCCGCGCGGCGCGCTCGCTCGCACGGCACGCTAGGTTGCCCTCCGCTGCCCCCGTAGCTCAGAGGATAGAGCGTCGGTTTCCTAAACCGTGCGTCGCAGGTTCGAGTCCTGCCGGGGGCACCAAGGGTTAGCGCGCCAAGCTGCGCGTCCGCGATCGCTCCGGGGTAACGCCTGGGGTAACGGCGCGAGGGGCTTTTCGCCCTCGGCGATCCTGCCCTGCGTTCGCCGACGGGGACCGCGCGCACGTCGCGCTCGGGACCTGAGGTGACGAATGCGCGCGCTCGGAACACCCGTGCGCTCGCGAAGGTGATCGAAAATGCAGGGGAGCAATCCCACTTCCGAGGGCGCCGACGACGCCCACATCCGATTCAGGGAGCTGGCCCGTCTGCACGGATTCTTCATCACGAAGACCGTGCGATACGACGTCCGCTACCTGGACGACGCCGAGGTCTATGCGCATGACCTCGACGCCGGCGAGCTCGCGAAGACGCTGGAGGCGGCGGCCCGCCACAGCGAGCGCGAGCGGATGAAGGAACTCGACGGAGTCCTCAAGGGGGTCGTCGAGGAGATCCAGAATCGCAAGGAGGTGATCGTCGGCTAGGGAGCGATCGGGACTGGCGACGGTCCCGGCGCGGCCGTCTCGGGTGTCATCCGAGGCGGCCGCGTTCGTTCCAAGAGAACATTTAGCGATGCGCGCCGTCGACGGCGAGCGCGCACGAGGTTCAACACGATGATCGACACAGACACGTTCGAGCTGGCGCTCGACCAGATCGCGCGCGAGCGCGGGCTCGAGCTCCGGTGGAGCGCAGGCGCCAGCTCCCCCGGCGGTCTCGCGAGCGAGTGGCGCAGCTACTGGTTCGTGGACGACGACGGCCGGGAGACGCTGCTCAACGACGAGATCGCAGGCCGCGCGTTCGAGATCTGCGGGCTGCGGGTTGAGCTCACCCCCGGCGAGCGCCGACCCGGACGCCGCGCCACGCGCGAGGCGCCCGGTTGGTGCGTCGTCGACCCGCGCACTGGCGAGGTCGTGTGGGGGGAGCTGATCCCGATCTCAACGTGCAGGCGCCAGAAGCCGACCGCGTAGGTTCGCGGCTGCTGCACGATCGCGGCCCGTCCCGGGTGTATTGCCCGGGCGGGCCGTTTTTCGTTTTGGGCTGCTACGGGCGATCCCCAAGGATTTCGAGCGACAGCGGGTCGACGCTGAGATACCCACACAGCCGATCGAGGTGCCGCGCGTCGAAGACGTTGAAGAGGAACTGGTCGGCCTTGAAGGAGTCGAACCATAGATAGAGGTCGACCTGGAACTTCTCGTCGCGGATCCGTCCCTCCGAGAACTGTCTGTAGATGGGGTCGTTCGAGCCATCGGCCGCGAAGAACTGTCCCGTGGTCACCGCCAAGAGGTCGAGGTAGTCGCAGCGGTTGTCGTTGTTGACGAACGCGAGCACGTTCGGGTCGCGGCGGTCCGAGTTCGCGGACTTGAACTGCTTGACGGAGGTGTGTATGTCGGCGACCAGCCGGTTGAAGATCGGGTCGGGTCGCCCGCCCTCGGCCCAGTCGTCCTGGGCCACCTCCTTCACCTCGCAGTAGAAGGCGAACTCGGAATCCCGGAAGACGCGGAAGTCCGGCGTCTTCCTGTCCCGCATCTCCTCCTTGGTGAAGCGCACAGCTCGGAGGTTCTTCGCCGCGAGCGCATCGCTCACGTGCCTCTCGGGGTCCGTCACGATTCCGCCTTTCGGAGACATCGGCAGAGGACCGTACGGGCTCAGCGCGTCGACGACAAACCAGCGTTCGAGCGATGCGAGGACGGGGGAACCGCTGCGTGTACCAGGAGGAGCGCCCCGGGGGGCGGACGAGGCCTCTGGAGCGGCATCCGCATGGTTGCGAGGACGGCAACGCCGTGTCCGCGACCCAATCCATTCTCCGTTTTATCGTTCGACGTGATCCAAAACTAATCCGACCCGTAATTCCATCATTGCGATGATCTTCGCCCGACACTAACCTTCGCCGCGGATCAGCAGCATTGAGGAGCACCTGTGGCCGCGAAGAAGAGCGACCTGAGCAAAGGCACCGCCTTGATCAAGATTGCGGTCGAGACACTCGAATCGTTCGACGACGAGGGTCGAAAGCGCTGGGTGGTGGAATCCATCGCGGCTGCGATCGGACTGCAAGGTCTAGGCCTCAAGGGCGGCACGGCATCAGGCGGTCAATCGGTCGACACTGATGGGCGTGACAACGGAGAGCTGGGCACTCCGGCGCAGTACATCGCGCGGAAGAGACCTTTGTCGGATATCGAGCGCATCGCCTGTCTGGCGAAGTATCTGGCCGATGCCCGCGGCGTGAATGCCTTCAAGACAAAGGATCTGACCAGCCTCAACACAGAAGCGAGACAGGCATCGATCCAAAACCCGTCGATGGCAGTGGACAACGCAACGAAGGCCCACTTCCTGGCGCCGATCGGTCGCCAGGGTATGAAGCAACTTATCCAGCTTGGATCAGATGTCGTAGATGCGCTTCCGAACCGGGACGAGGTCAAGCGACTACGAGACGCGTATGCCGAAACGCGTCGAGGAGGTCGTCGGCGCACCACCTTGAAGAAGGTGGCGCGAGGCAAAGCTGCGGTGAAGACGCGGCCTTGAGGGTGATCGAACCTAATGCGCGATGTGATCCGAGCCGGACTCATTGCTTCTCTAGACGAGCGGCTGGTGGACGAGCTGCTGGAGGCGTACGAGGCGTCCAAGCGCAACTACTACCTGGGTGACCACCGACCGAACGCCGTGGAAGGCGGGCGCTTCTGTGAGGCGGCCTTTCGTTTGCTTCAGCAGGCGGCCTTCGGGACGTACGACAAGGTTGGTAAGCAGATCGACACGCAAGGGTTGATCCGAAGGCTCGAGAGCGCACCTGCATCGGCGGCAGTTGACTCGATTCGGCTTCATATCCCTCGGGCACTGCGAGTCGTGTACGACATCCGCAACAAGCGAGACGCCGCTCACCTGGCGGACGACATTGATCCGAATCTGCAGGACGCGACGCTCGTCATCTCGGTTCTCGACTGGGTGATGGCAGAGTTTGTCCGTCTCTATCACGACGTCGACGCGGATGAGGCGCAAGCGATTGTCGAGGAGCTGGTCACCCGCGGCGTACCCGTGGTAGAGGACTTCGATGGCTTCCTGAAGGTTTTGAAGGGGCTTTCCGCGAGCGACCACTTCGTCGTGCTCCTGTATCACCGAGGCGACGACGGTGCGACCGTCGATCAGCTGCGCGAATGGGCGAAGCCGAAGATGCGGGCGAACATTCTCCGAACCCTGCGAAGCCTTGACGAGAACGGCCTCATTCACCAATCCGGGACGTTGTG
>DATKND010000064.1:0-68867 GCA_035541475.1 Myxococcota bacterium
AGAGCAAACGCCGTGCCGCGCGCGGATCGGTCCGTCCGCGCCGCGCGGCCGTGCGCGGCTCCTCGGCGCTCGCGCGGCCGCGAATGCCGAGCCACGCCGCGCGCGTCACCGCTTCACGTCACGCCGGCGTGCGCAGTCGTCCGGCGCCGTTCGCGACGTCGCGCCCAGGTCGCCGGCTACTCTCGCCTCCGATGCCCCCCGCGCACGTCGGCCTGATCGTCCACCCGACCTACCGGATCCGCGACGGCATTCCCGTCGTGCTGCTCTACGGCCGCCTCGACGACGGCCCGGCATTCCTGGTCGAGGACGATCGCTTCCGCCCCTACTTCTTTGCGCCGCTCCAGGCGCGTGGACTGCTCGCCGGCGAGGCGCGCGTGCGGACTGTGGAGACGGCGCTCCGCACGCTGGCCGGGGCGCCGGTGCTGCGCGTCGAGGCCCTGCTGCCGGGCGACGTGCCGCGCCTGCGCGATCGCCTGTCCGAGGCGGGGCTGCGCGCGCAGGAAGCCGACCTGCGCTTCGCGTATCGCTACCTGATCGACAGCGGCCTCCGCGCCGGCGTCGCCATCGAGGGCGAGCCGAGCTCGGGATCGGGCGGGCTGCTCGTGTTCCGGAACCCCGGGCTCGCGCCGGCCGACACCAAGGCGCGTCCGCGCGTGGTGTCGCTCGACCTCGAGACGCCGCTCGACGCGAGCGCCATCTGGTCCGCCGCCCTCGTCGGCGAAGGCATCGACGAGGTGCATCTCCTCGCGCGCGGCGACGTGCCGGGCGCGATTGCGCATCCGGACGAGCGGAGCCTGCTGACCGCCGTCTCGCAGCGCCTCCACGACGTCGATCCCGACGTGCTGCTCGGCTGGAACGTCGTCGACTTCGACCTGCGCGTGTTCACGCGCCGCTGCGAGGCGCTGCGCCTGCCGCACGGCCTCGGCCGCGGCGAGGGCAGCGTGCTCTTCCAGCAGGATCCCGGCTTCACCCGCCAGACGCGCGCGGTGGTGCCGGGCCGCATGGTGCTCGACGGCATCGACCTCGTGCGCTCCGCGCTGCGGCTCGAGGACTACCGGCTCGAGACCGTCGCGCAGGCGGTGCTCGGACGCGGGAAGCGCATCGATCCGAATGCGGCGGATCCCGGCGCCGAGATCGCGCGCATGTTCCACGAGGACAAGCCCGCGCTCGTCGCCTACAACCGCGAGGACGCGCGGCTCGCGCTCGAGATCCTCGAGCGCGAGGGTCTGCTGGAGCTGACGCGCGAGCGGAGTCTCCTGTCGGGCATGCAGCTCGATCGCGTCGGCGCGTCGGTCGCGAGCTTCGACCTGCTCTACCTGCCCGAGCTGCGCCGGCGCGGCTATGTCGCGCCCTGCGTCGACGCCGGGCGCAAGGACGCTCTGGTCCACGGCGGCGCGGTGCTCGACTCGAAGCCCGGGCTCTTCACCGACGTCGCGCTCTTCGACTTTCAGAGCCTCTACCCGAGCCTGATCCGCACCTTCGCGCTCGACCCGCTGGCGCACGCCCGGGCCGGCGACGACGCGATCGTCGCGCCGAACGGCGCGCGCTTCGCTCGCGAGGGCGCGATCCTGCCCGAGATCCTCGAGCGCTTCATCGCCCGGCGCGGCGCCGCCAAGCAGCGCGGCGACCGCCACGCCGACCAGGCGATCAAGATCATGATGAACGCGCTCTTCGGCGTGCTCGGCGCGGCGGGCTGCCGCTTCTTCGACCCCGAGATCGCGAACGCGATCACGAGCTTCGGCCAGCAGACCCTCTTCTGGACGCGTGAGGCCTTCGAGGCCGAGGGCGTCGAGGTGCTCTACGGCGACACCGATTCGGTGTTCGTGCAGCTGCGCGCGGGCGGCGAGGCAGCGCGGCGCGAGGCCGAGGCGCTGCGCGCGCGCGTCGAGGCGCGCGTCGCGGCGCGGCTGCGCGAGGCCTATCGCGTCGAGCCGCGGCTCCATCTCGAACTCGAGTGCGTGTACGCGCGCTTCTTCATGCCGCGCGTGCGCGGGGGCCCCGGCGGCTCGAAGAAACGCTATGCGGGCCTGCGCGAGGGGACGCTCGAGCTGATCGGGCTCGAGGCCGTGCGCCGCGACTGGCCGGCCGTCGCGCGCCGGCTCCAGCTCGGATTGCTCGAGCGCGTGTTCGCGGACGACGATCCGCTGCCGTTCGCGCGCGACATCGCGCAGCGCGTGCGCGACGGCTCGCTCGACGCCGAGCTCGTCTACGCGCGGCGCGTGCGCAAGGCGACGCTCGAGTCCTACACCGAGATCACACCGCCTCACGTCCAGGCCGCGCGCAAGGCGGGCGCGTCCGCCGGCTCGCTGATCCGCTACGTGATCACGCCCGCGGGACCCGAGCCCGTCCGCCCGGGCCGGCCCCTTCCGGGACCGATCGACCACGGCCACTACGTCGAGCGGGTGCTGCGGCCGATCGCGGACCAGATCCTCGAGCCGCTCGGCCGGAGCTTCGACGAGGCGCTCGGCGCCCCGAGGCAGATGTCCCTGCTCTGAGCCGCCCGCGGTCGGGCGTCGACCGGGGATCTCGGCGACACTCCGGCGCCGATGGAGGGTCCTGCCCCGCTGGCTCCGCGGTGGCGCCGCGCTCGCTTGCGCCGCGTCGCGCTCCGTGCCGCCCTGATGTTGTTGCTCGTGGCCCTGGCCGGTGCGGGCCCATCGCCGGGCGGCCCCGCGGTGCGACTCCCGGAGGGAGAGTTCGCAAGCGACGCCTGGGACCTGATCGCGCGCTTCGAGTCCGGACACCTGGTGTTCTCGCAGGCCGTCGTCACGAATCTCGGCTGGGGCGACCACAAGGCCGCCGTCGTCGGCCTCGTCGTCACGCCCGACGAGAAGGTGCAGGTGTTCCGGCGCAGCGAGGAAGAGGGAGACTGGAAGCTCTCGCGCGACGGTCTCCGAATGGATCTACGTTCGATCGTCTTCGATCGCGGACAGGCCATGCATCGGCTCGATGTCGGAAAGGACGAGTTCGAGCTCGGCGTCCAATGGAAGCCGTCGGGGGAGCCCGTGTGGCCGGCGTCGCTCCCGCAGCACTGTCCGATCGAGGTGCACGAGATCAGCAGCGACGCGAGCGGGAGCCTCTGGTCGCTCGGCATGCCGGGCCCGACGCCGCTCGAGCGCGGACACGTCGCGCTGACCCACCGCTGGACCGCGGACCTCGAGGTCGCCTGCCTCGTGCGGCGCGCGGAGGTCTTCGTGCTCGAGTCCGACCTCGGCATCTACTTCACCGAGATCGCGACGGTGGACGGCAAGACACATCAGTGGGTCGCCGTGCGGCGGGACGGGCGCGTCGTCTACCAGGGCGCGCCGGAGCACGCCGCGCTCCGCTGGAAGGGCGCCGACGGCTACCCGAGCCTCGCGGGGCTCGAGCTCGCGGTGAAGGGGCTGCGCCTGCACGGCGAGGCCAGCGAGCCGTTCTTCCGCTTCGACCTGCTCGACCGCGTCTCGATGCCGCTCCGCAGCGTGCTCGCGACGCGGACGCGGCCCCGACTGCTGCTCGCGCGCGCGAGCTTCTCGCTAGATGCGGAGGCGGGCAGCACGCCGCGGACGCTCGGCGCCGTCGTGAAGGTGGACTACACGAATCCGATCGCCAGCACGTCGCAGGCGGCGCCGGCCGCCGGGGGTGCCTGACGTGGCCCAGGCCGGCGCCACACCGCGACGCGAACACACGTTGCCCGCGGCCCCCGCGCGGATCGTCAATCCGGCCTACGCGTCCACGCGTCCGCTCGGGCCCACGGTGCGGCGCTACGCGGTCCGCCAGCTCGCCGGCGCGCTCTTCCTCCTGATCGGAGTCTTCGCCTTCGCGGTGCTCGCTGCGGAGCTCGTCGACTACTCGGATCTCGTCATCAATCGCGGCTTCGGCGTGCGCGAGGTCGCGACCATCATCGTCTACCGGATGGTCCCGGTGATCGCGGAGACGCTGCCCTTCGCGTTGCTCGTGGCCGCGCTGACGGCGGTCGGGCGCATGGGCGCCGACCGCGCGCTGCTCGCGCTCGAATCGAGCGGCGTGTCGCCGCTCCGCCTCGTGCGGCCGGTCTTCGCCTTCTCGCTCGTCGCGACGGCCGTCGCGCTGGTGATCTCGTGGGACGTCGGGCCGCGCATGAACCGCGCGCTGAACGACGAGATCGCGCAGGCGGCGGGTCGCAACCCGGGGGGCTCACTGAAGGCCGGGGCCGCGGCCAGCTTCGGCGACTGGCAGATCGAGGCGCGCGAGGTCTCGAGCAACGGCGAGCAGCTGCGCGGCGTCGCGGCCTACGCGCCGCCGATCGGCGAGACGATCTTCGCGCGCACCGGCCGCTTCGAGCGCCAGTCGGACCAGACCGCGCGCATCGTGCTCGAGGACGGGCTCTTCTTGATGCCGGTCGAGGGACAGCTCTCGGAGGTCCGCTTCGAGCAGCTCGATCAGCTGCTCGACATCTCGCCGGACTCGGTGCACGTGGTCGACCCGCTCTCGGCCGCGAGCGCCGCGTCGCTGCTCGAGATGTCGCGCAGCGAGCCCGACGAGCGCGCTCGGCGAGGCGCGCTGACCGAGCTGCACGCGCGCGTCGCGCTGCCGGTCGCAGGCGCGCTCTTCGGATGGCTCGCGATCCCGCTGCTGCTCACCGGATCGACGCCGTCGCGCGCGAGCGGCGCGATCCTCGGCTTCTCCGCGACCGCGGCCTACTACGGCCTGACGCAGGTCGGCCACGGCCTCGCCCGCAGCCAGAGCGTGCCGGTCGCCGCGGCGGTGTGGCTCCCCAACGTGTTGCTGGCGCTGTGCGCGGTCTGGCTCAGCGCGCGACTCGGGCGAGCGCGGCTGCGCGAGACGCTGCGGACGCGGCTCGCGGGGCGCCGCGCGCGCGAGGGCCTGACACGCGCCCCGCGCGCGCACCGCTGGATCCTCGATCGGTACGTGTTCTCGCGCTTCGTCGAGCTGACCGCGCTCTGCTTCGCGGTGCTGCTGATCGCCTATCTGCTGATGGACGCGATGGACAATCTCAAGTGGTTCACCCGCTACGGATCCACGCCGAGCCAGGTGCTGCGCTACTACGCCGCGCGCCTGCCGCTGCTCGTCTCGCGGGTCCTGCCGCTCGCGCTGATCGCGGCGGCCGCGCTGACGACGAGCCTCTTCGTCGCGAGCGGCGAGCTGCTCGGTATGCGCGCCTGCGGCGTCTCGGCCGCGCGCATGGTGATCCCGATCATCGCGGGCTGCGTGCTGCTCGCCGGCTTCTACCACGTCCTCGCGAACGAATGGACTCCGCACGCCAGCGCGCTCGCGCGCCACATCAAGAACGTCGAGATCAAGAACCGCGACCAGACGCGCCACAGCATCTGGCGCCAGACCAACACCTCGCTCTACGAGATCGGCTGGCTCGATCCACTGGCCGGGCAGGCCGAGAACCTGACGCTCTACGAGCTCGAGGACGGCATCCCGAAGAGCCGCACCGACGCGGAGCGAGCGCGCCACATCGGCAACGGCGTCTGGCAGCTCGGCGACGCGCTCCGCACCGACATCGAGCCGACCTCGATCTCGCAGACGCGCGCGCAGACCTACGCGAAGCTCGGCGACGACCTGCCCGCCGAGGTCGACACCGGCGACCTGCCGCTGCGCGAGCTGGAGAAGTCGATCCGCGACGCGATCGCCGACGGCTACGACCCGACGGCCATGCAGGTCGAGGCGCAGCTGCGCCGCGCTGCGCCGCTCGCCTGCGTGGTGCTGCCGACGCTCGCCCTCGCGTTCGCGGCAATCGGCCCGCCCTTCGCCACGCTCGGCCAGATGATCCTGGTGAGCTTCGCGCTCGCGCTGGCGCACGGGCTGCTCACCGCGGTCGGCGCGTCGCTCGGCAACGGCAAGGTGCTCCCACCCGAGGTCGCCGGCTGGGGCCCGATCGCGCTCGTCGGCGCCTGCGGCGCGCTGATCGCAGGCTGGCGCGCGCGCGCCTCGTTGC
This sequence comes from Myxococcota bacterium, assembly GCA_035541475.1. Taxonomy (GTDB): domain Bacteria; phylum Myxococcota_A; class UBA9160; order UBA9160; family SMWR01; genus DASUFZ01. The sequence continues at coordinate 5,927 of DATKND010000064.1, forward strand.
GGGGCCACTAGCGATGTCGGAGCGCAGCGCGCACGCGCCCGGTCCGGCGACGCCGCCGCGTGTCTGGCTGCTGACGGCCTACCGCGCGGGCGACAACACGCAGGTGCTCGCGCTCGGCGAGGCGCTCGGCTGGCCCGTCGAGGTCAAGCGCTTCGTGTACGTGCGCTGGGAGGTGCTGGTGAACTGGCCCTTCTCGAGCACGCTGGCCGGCGTGGATCTCTCGCGCTCGAGCCCGCTCGGACCGCCGTGGCCCGACCTCGTGATCACGGCCGGGCGCCGCAACGAGCCGATCGCGCGCTGGATCCGCCGCAGCGCGGACCGGCGCGTGCGGCTCGTCCACGTGGGAAGGCCGTGGGCGCGGCCGTCGCGCTGGGACCTCGTGGTCACGACGCCGCAGTACCGCGTGCCCGACGCTCCGAACGTGCTCCAGAACGAGGCGCCACTGCACCGCGTCACCGCCGAGCGCCTGGCGAAGGAGGCCGCCACCTGGGCGCCGCGCTTCGCGTCGCTGCCGCGGCCGCTCGTCGCCGTGCTGGCCGGCGGCAACAGCGGCCCCTACCCGTTCGACGCGCGCTCAGGCTGGCGCCTCGGCCGCCGGGCGAGCGCGCTCGCGCGCGAGCTCGGCGGATCGCTGCTCGTCACGACGAGCGCGCGCACCTTGCCGGAGACCGTCGAAGCGCTCGTCGCCGCGATCGACGTCCCGCACTTCCTGTACCGCTGGGCGCCCGACGACCCCGAGAATCCCTACTTCGGAATCCTCGCGAACGCGGATCGCATCATCGTGACGGCGGACAGCGTCTCGATGATGGCCGAGGCGTGCGCCACGGGGCGCCCGGTCCATCTCTACGACACCGGCGAAGGCATCACGTCGATGCGCGAGAACGGCCCACACGGTCCGGGGTCGGGGTGGCAGCTCTTCGATCGCAACCACCGCCGGGCCTTCGTCTACTACCAGACCATGCGCCACGGCCCGAAGCGACTGACGCGCGACATCCGCATCGTGCAGCAGCGACTGGTCGAGTCGGGGCGCGCGAGCTGGCTCGGCGACGAGCCGCCGGAGGGCTCACCGCCTCCGCTGCGCGACCTGGACCGCGCGGTGGCGCGAGTGCGCGGGCTCTTCGAGCACTGAGCCGGCGCGGCTCCCGCGTCAGAGCGCGTAGTCGTGCTCTTCGAGCGCGGCGCCGAAGCGCTCGACGAGCCGTCTGTTCCCTGCGCGGCAGAGATCGCGAACCTTCTCCCGAAGCGCGCTCGGGAACTCGGCCGGAATCTCGGGAAGCACGTGCCCCGGCGCCCGGCGGTCCTTGGTGTGCCGCGAGGGAACGTGGAAGGCGCCCTGGCGCAGCTCGTCGGTGGTCTTCACGCGCGGGAGAGTCGCGATCCGCCGCAGCAGCTCGCCCTCGTCGAGACCTCCTGCCGCCGCGACGTGGGCGGCGAAGCGGCGCCCGTTGGCGCGCAGGTCCTCGAAGGGGAGCACGTGGACGTTCTCGGCGCCGAACTCGGTGGCGTAGACGTCGACCAGCCAGTGGAAGTCGGGATCGCCGGAGAAGTGATCGAGGTCGTCGAGACCGGCCTCGACCCATGAATCGAAGCTCGTGCTGAGCCCCTCGCGCAGGACCAGATCGCTGTAGAGCGAGAGCAGCCAGCTGCACTGCTCGCGCACCGTGAAGAGCACCTGCGCCGCGGCGTCGCAGGCCTCGCGCAGGCGCCGCGCGACCCGGACGCGCTGGACGCGGAAACCCTTCTCGCGCAGGAAGCGATCGCCGTCGCGCAGCTCGTGGCGTGTCGCGGTCAGTCCCTCGTGCGAGAGGATGGTCGTGCTGTCGTCCGAGCGCGGCGGGTGCAGCGCGGCGCGGATGGACTCGAGATCGGACCGGGTGGGATCTCCGTCGCTCTCGCCGATCAGCCGTCGGAGCGCCTTCTTCAGCGGCTTCGGCGGCTCCGGCTTGCCGACCGAGCGCGCGCCGGGGAGCTGCGCGAAGACGTGGTCCTGCAGAGCCGTCGTCGCGGTCTTCGGAAGACCGACGTGAAGCAGGATCCAGTGTCCGTGCGCCCCTTCGAACATCCGACCTCGAACCAGACCGAGTGTATAACGCACAGGTCTGCGATGATGCGCCCCCAAGACAGGGGGGGACCGTGTCGAAGTCTCGGCTGGACGCCGCTTCCACACGAGCCTTGCGCGGGAACATCGCGCTGGCGCTCGGATCCGTAGTGATCGCGCTCACACTTTGTGAAATTTGCATGCGCGCGCTCGGGATCTCGTTCCCGCGCTTCGACCGTCCCGACGCGCAGCTCGGCGACTCTCTGATCCCCGGCGCCTCCGGCTGGTACACGCAGGAGGGGCACGCCTTCGTCGCGATCAACGCCGCGGGCTTCCGCGACCGCGAGCGAGACCTCGCGCCGCCGCCGGGCGGCTTGCGCATCGCGGTCCTCGGCGACTCCTTCACGGAGGCGCGCCACGTGGCGCTAGAGGAGACATTCGCCGCAGTCGCGGAGCGCGAGCTCGCCGGCTGCTCGGCGCTCGCGGGTCGGCCCGTCGAGCTGCTGAACTTCGGCGTCTCCGGCTACGGCACCGTGCAGGAGCTGCTGCTGCTGCGCGAGCGCGTGTGGGGCTGGCATCCGGAGGAGGTCGTGCTCGCGTTCTTCGTCGGAAACGATCTCCGCAACAACACGCAGCCGCTCCAGAAGGGCGGCCGGCCCTACTTCCTCTACCACGGCGATCGGCTCGTCCTCGACACGAGCTTCAACGACTCCTTCGGGCAGCGCCTTCGCACCGGTCCGCTGGGCCAGCGCTTCTACGCGCTGCTGCCGCACGTGCGAGTCCTGCAGCTGCTGATGGAGGCCTCGGAGCTTCGCCGCCGCGACGAGCAGCTCGCGCGCTTCGAGGAGGAGAAGCGCACGGCGACGCTCGAGACCGGCGACGAGCCGGGACTCGACAATCAGGTCTATCGCGAGCCGCGCGATCCCGACTGGCAGCTCGCCTGGCGTACCACCGAGGACCTGCTGCGAATGATGCGAGACGAGGTGCACGCGCATGGAGCCCGCTTCCTGCTGCTCGTGCTCACGACCGGCATCCAGGTCCATCCGGATCCGGCCGTGCGCGCGCGCTTCGCGGAGAAGCTCGGCGCGGACCCCGACCTGCTCTATCCCGACCGCCGACTGCTCGACTTCGCCGCGCACGAGGACATCGACGAGCTCTCGCTGGTGCTGCCGCTGCGCGCCCGCGCCGAGGCGACCGGGCAGTGCCTGCACGGCTTCGAGAACGCGATCCCGTGCGGCGGCCACTGGAACCAGCTCGGACACCGCGCCGCGGGCGAGGAGCTCGCGAAGGCGCTGTGCGCGGAGGAGAGCCGCCCGGCCCCTGCGCCTCAGGCCGGCAGCGGCGGCGTGCGGTCGAGCACCTCGAAGGCGTCGTGACGGACGTGGTTGCGCGCGATCTCCTCGCGCAGCATCGCCTCGCTGACGACGCCGCGCGTGACGCACTCACGCAGCAGGCCGAAGAAGAACTGCTCCTGCTTGCGGTCCGGATGTCGCACGTAACGGCCGAGCAAGGCGTGGTCGCCGAACCATTCCCGGCGTAGCCGCATCAGCCTGTCGAGGAAGGGAAGCCCGAGGACCCGGTCGCCGGGCACGAAGTCGACCGGCAGCCCCGTCTTCCAGGGCTGCGTCCAGCGGCGGGTGTTGTGGAGCAGCCGCGTGCGCGAGGTCAGGTGGTCGAAGTCGTTCCACTCGGCCTCGAGCAGACCGAGCGTCTCCTCGCGCTCGCAGCGCAGGCAGATCCAGTCGGAGTAGTCGTGCTTCCCCTCGAATAGCGAGGCGAAGTCGGCCTGGCAGCGCCAGTGCGAGAGCTGCGCGCAGTCGAGCAGCATCACGCTGGAGGCCCAGCAGGTCTTCTTCTTCCAGCCGGCGCGGCGACGCGCCAGGACCGCCTTGCCCTGCATGTCGCGCGAGAGCAGCTCCCACACGTCGCCCACCGCGAAGATGTCGGGATCGATCACGAGCGCGCGGCCCTGGAAACCCATCAGCTCGGGCGGCATGAAGCGCAGCGGCGTGAAGGACTGGAGGTCGTCGTTGTGCCAGAGGCGCCAGGCGCCGTCGCGCAGGTAGCGGCGACCCTCGTACTCGCGGAAGAAGGCGCAATGCTCCTGCTGGATGATGCGGACATCGAAAGCGTCGGGGCGCTTCGAGTTGCGGCGCAGCGCGTACTCGGCGACGAGCGCCCCGACCATCTGCTTGTCGTTGGTGTGGATGAAGACACAAGGCTTCACGGCGTCCCCCCGGATCGTCCCGCCGGCTCGTACGGCTCGCTCGCCTTCGGCTCGCCGTAGCCGTAGACCGGCGAGAGCTTCGCGCGCACCATTGCGTCGATGCGCGCGACCTCTTCGTCCTCGAAGTAGTCGCGGTAGCCCCCGACCTTCGCGCGCCGGACCTTGTAGGAGTCCGGATTGGAGCTGTCGCGCGCCGTCATGCGGCCGCCCGCCAGCCAGAACACGCGCTTCTCCTCGAGTTTGCGCATGTTCTCGACGGACGCGTACTCCACCGCGCCGCGGATCGCGGCGGTGTCCTCGGGCGCGCCGAGGAAGCGCACGATCTTCGCGAACACGCCCGCGGTGTCGGCGCGCAGGTCCTCGTAGCGGACGATCAGCAGATCGCGGATCCGCTCCCGCTCGTCGGCCCAGAGGTTCATGAAGTCGATGATCTTCGGCAGCCCCGCCGGGCTCGTCGCGAAGTCGTAGAGCGAGATGTCGGCGCCGTGGTCCGGGTACTCGTTCAGCGCCTTCTTGCGCGCGCGCATGCGGAACTTCCACTGGAAGTACTGCGAGACCGCGACGTCCTGGGGACTCCGCACCAGCAGGATCACGCGCTTGTCGTAGAAGTCGCGCTTGCTGTCGCGGTTGCCGCTGTAGTCCTGGATGTAGTTGTCGTGTGTCAGGAAGATGCGCGGGATGCGGCGGTCCTTGCGATGCAGGTTGTCGAAGCCGAGGAGCCGCTCCGAGCGGAGCCCGCAGTGGAGCTGGTAGAAGCGGGAGATCAGCACGCGGACCCAGGTCCGCCCGCTCTTGCCGTACGACACGATCACCGCGTCGGCGCGCCGGAGCTTCGAGCACTGCTCGTAGCCGCGGAGCCAGCGCTCGGCGCGGCGCTTGCGGTCGCGCGGGAGCCAGAAGCCCAGGACGAGCAGCGCGTAGCGCGGTGTCTTTTCGAGCAGGTTGCGGAGCATCGCCTCTTCCCGGGGAGGGTGTTCGCACCATAACAAACGCCGTCCGGCGTGACCGCGCGGACGTCTTTCGAGGGCCCGCGCGCGGTGTTAGCCTCGATCCGCCCACCCCCCTGCCGGGAGGACGCTGCTTGAACGGCGCGGACCGGCCCTGCGTCTTCGTCCACACCAATCATCGCCAGTACCTGGGAGCCCTCGTCTCGCAGCACTCCCTGCGGCGGAACTCCGCGCACGCGGACCGCTTCGACGTGCGCATCCTGCACACGCAGGATTTTCCGTTCCTGCGGGCGCGCGAGGGACAGGAGTTCCTGCGGGACGGCGTGCGCGTCCGCTGGGAGATGGAGGACCTCCAGTCCTTCACGCCGCTGCGCTTCGCGCCTCCCGGCGAGATGGGCTACCAGGGCCGCGCGCTCGTGATCGATCCCGACATCTTCGCGGTGGGCGACGTGTGGGAGCTGCTCTCGCGCGACATGCAGGGCAAGGCGATCTGGTGTCGCACCCGGGGGAAGCCCGGCCGCGGCGAGCACATGGCGAGCAGCGTCATGCTGCTCGACAACGCGAAGCTCGCGCACTGGCGCACCGAAGAGGACTTCGCGGCGCTCTTCGACGGTCGGCGCGACTACATCGACTGGATCGGGCTGCGCTACGAGCGGCGCGACACGATCGGGCTGCTCGAGCCCGAGTGGAACGACTTCGACCACCTGACTCCGCAAACGCGCCTGCTCCACAACACGCGCCGGCGCACCCAGCCGTGGAAGACGGGCCTGCCGATGGACTTCCGGCCGGCGCGCAAGCGCGTGCTGGTCGCGAAGCCGGCCACCTGGCTCGGCCCGGTGCGGCGACGCCTCTTCGGCGATCCGCACGAGAGCGGCGTCTACCAGCCGCACCCGGATCGCGAGCAGGAGCGCTTCTTCTTCGGCCTCCTGCGCGAGTGCGTGGACGCCGGTGTCGTGGACGAGAAGCTGCTGCGCGAGGAGATGCGCCAGAACCATCTCCGCCACGACGCACTCGAGCTGCTCGACCGCACGCCGCACGCGGCCGCCTAGGCCGCCGCCGGGCCCGCCAATGCGCGTGCTCTTCGATTACGCACGACGCTATCCGTGGCGCAGCGCCGTCACATTGCTGCTGCTGCTCGCGTCCGGCGCGGCCGAAGGCGTGAGCCTCGGTGCGCTGGTCCCGCTCTTCGCGCTCTCCGAGCCCGGCGCGAACGACAAGACGAACAGCCTCTCGCGCAGCGTGATCGACGCGATGCATCACCTCGGCATTGCGCCCGATCTCGGCCCTCTGATCGCCGTCGTCGCGGTGTTCATGACGCTGCGCGCCGGGCTCGACTTCGTCGCGTACCGCTTCGTCGGCTACACGATCGCGAACATCGCGACCGACCTGCGCCTCGCGCTGGTGCGCGCGCTGCTCGCGGTGCGCTGGGAGTACTTCCACTCGCAGCCGGTCGGGCGCTTCGTCAACGCGATGTCGAGCGAGGCGGACCGCGCCTCCAAGACCTACTTCCAGGGCGCGAAGTTCGTCGCGATCGCGGTGCAGCTCGCCGTCTACGCGATCGTCGCGCTCTTCGTCTCGTGGAAGGCCACGCTCTGCTACCTGGCGAGCGCGGGCGCGATCGCGGTAGGGCTGCATCGCCTCGTGCGCGTCGCGCGTCGTTCGGGCAAGCGCCAGACCAAGATCCTGCGCTCGATCGCCGCGCAGCTCAACGACAGCGTGCTGTCGGTCAAGTCGCTGAAGGCGATGGGCCGGGAGAAGCTCGCCGACAAGGTGCTCGCGGGGCAGACCACCGCGCTCGACCGCGCGCTGCGCCTCGAGGTGATTGCGAAGCAAGGCCTCAAGTCCGCGCAGCTCGCGATCTTCGCCCTGCTCGTCGGCACCGGCTACTGGTACCTGGTCGCGTCCTGGCAGCTGCCGAAGTCCGAGGCGATGGTGCTGATCTTTCTGTTCGTGCGCGTGCTGGTGACGGTCGGAAACCTCCAGGAGATGCACCAGACGGCGGCCGTCGGCGAGAGCGCCTACTCCGCGCTCCTGGGCATGATCCACGGCGCGCAGGCGCAGGAGGAGCATTCGTCCGGCACGCGCTCGCCGTCGCTCGAGCGCGGCCTCCGGCTCGACGACGTGTTCTTCGCCTACGAGGGCAAGGAGCCCGTGCTGCGCGGCCTCACGCTCGAGATCCCGGCCGGCACGTCGACCGCGCTGCTCGGGCTCTCCGGCGTCGGCAAGACGACCATCGTCGACCTGATCATTGGCCTGCTGCGCCCGCAACACGGCTCGGTGACGGTGGACGGCGTGCCGCTGCAGGAGCTCGACCTCAACGCCTGGCGGCGCATGATCGGCTACGTGCCGCAGGACGCGCTGCTGCTCCACGACAGCGTGCTCCACAACGTGAGCCTCGGCGATCCGAGCATCGACGCGGCGTGCGCCGAGCGCGCGCTGCGCAAGGCGGGCGCGTGGGACTTCGTGTCCGCGCTGCCCGAAGGCATCCACGCCTCCGTCGGCGAGCGCGGCACGCGGCTCTCGGGCGGACAGCGCCAGCGGATCGTGATCGCGCGCGCGCTCGCGCTCGAGCCGAAGCTCCTGATCCTCGACGAGGCCACCAGCTCGCTCGACCCGCAGACCGAGGAAGAGGTCTGGCGGATCCTGATGAGCCTGCACGGGAAGATCACGGTCGTCGCGATCACCCACCGGCCGGTGCTCGTCCGCAGCGTCGACCGCGCCTTCCGCATCGAGAAGGGCATCGCGGTGCGCGTCGAGTCGGGCGAGGCCGCGGTTCGGAGCCTCGGCTGACGCCTCGCGTCTGGCTCGTGCTCGGCGACAAGCGCGGCGACAACGCGCAGGTCGAGGTGCTCGCGGACGCGCTCGGCTGGCCGTTCGAGCGCCGCCACATCGCGCTGAAGGAGCAGTGGGTCTTCGGCAAGCCGCGCGTCGAGCCCTCGCTGCACCACCTTGACGCGAGCCGCTCCGATCCCCTCGAGCCGCCGTGGCCCGACCTGATCCTGACGATCGGGCGGCGCCCCTCGATGGCTGCGCTCTGGGTGAAGGTGCAGAGCCGGGGACACTCGCGCGTGGTGCTGGTCGGCAAGCCCGCCGGACGCCTCGATCTCTTCGACCTCGTGATCGCGAGCGCGGAGGCCCAGATCCCGCCGCTGCCGCGCGTCTTCAAGATGAGCTTCCCGCTGATGCGCGTCGCCGAGCGCGAGGTCGCCGAAGCGGCAGAGGCCTGGCGCGCTCGCTTCGCCTCGCTGCCACGGCCGCTGGTCGCGTTCCTGGTCGGCGGGCCGACGCGGCCCTTCGTCTACGACGAGCGCGTCGTGCGACGCCTCGACGCGCTCGCGCGCGAGGTCGTCGCGAAGGGCGGCACGCCCTACTTCACCACCAGCCGCCGCACGCCGCCCGCGTTCGTCGAGTCGCTCGCGCGCGCGCTGCCGGATGGCGCGCCGCTCTTCCGCTTCGCGCCGGACGCCGTCGAGAATCCGTACCGCGCGCTGCTCGGCCTCGCCGACGCCTTCCTGGTGACGGGCGACAGCATCTCGATGATGGTCGAGGTGATCCGGCTGCGGCGGCCGCTCGCGATCCTGCCGATGCCGACGGGCCCGCTCGGGGCGCTCGACGCGCGCCGCCGCGCGCTCGCGCGCTGGCTCTTCTCGCCGGGCGACGGCGCGGCGAGCGGTCTGCGCCGGGCGCTCGGACACGCGCTCTTCCGCACGCGCATCCTGTCGCAGACGCGCGACTTCCCGGCCTTCCATCGCACGCTGGTGTCGCGCGGGCTCGCGGTCTTCGCGGGCGAGCCCTTCCGCGCGCCGGCGGGCGACGTGCCCGACGACCTCGCCGTCGCCGCGGCGCGCGTGCGCGCGCTGATCAGCCCCGCTTGAGCAGCCGCTTCAGGTGCCGCCGCCAGCTCCCGTACTTGTTCTCTCCGCGCTTCTTGTCCTTCGGACGCACCCAGTACATCTGCAGCGAGCGGCGCTCCCCGACGAACGGCTCGAAGCCGTGATACGAGGTCTCCGAGCGGCGGAAGACGATCAGATTGCCGGCGGCGGGCGTGATCTCGGCCGCGTAGTCGCGCACGTCGTGCTTGCCGCGCAGCAGCCGCAGGCGGCCCGCCGCATGCGGCCAGGTCTCGTTGAAGTAGATCAGCGCGGTCACGACCTTCACGCGCGAGTCGTTGTGCACGGCGCCGTCGGATTCCTCGGAGAGGCGGCGGAAGGTCATCTCGAGGCGCAGCGGGTCGAGGTCGACGCCGAACTTCGCGGCGACGTGCGCACGCAGCTCGGGAGAGTGGAGCTCCTTCACCAGCATCTCGCAGGCCGGCCCGAAGGAGAGGACCTCGGGCGGGAAGTTCCCCGGATCCGCGATCTGCGGGTAGTCGCGGTTGATGGCCGCGAGCGCCTCGGGCCGCACGAAGTGCTCCACGATCACGTGATCGCACGGGTCGTGCTGGAGCGGCGTGCGATCGAAGGCCTCGAGATCGAGCAGCGACATGTCGCCAATCTAGCCGCCGGGCCTTCGCGCTCGCTAATCGCTCGCGCTCGGGCTACCGGCCTTCGCTCGGCTCCGCCTCGCTGCGCGTCGGCCGACGTCCGTCGGCCTCCTTGCTGCCGTCCGCGACTCGATGCGCGAACTCGCGACAGCGCGCGGCGAGCTCGGCGTCGTCCTGCGCCGTCAGCAGGGCGCCGCCGATCAGCAGCATCGAGTCGCGCCCGTAGAACGAGACGATCTCGGGGATCTCCGCGAGCGCGATGCCGCCGCCCGGCACCGGAAAGGACGGCCGGAGGCCGTGGAGCGGCTCGCGCAGGCGGTCCGCGAGCGCGCGGCACGCGGCGCGCGGTGTCCCGTAACGCCCCGCGTAGCCGACGAAGATGACGGCGTCGGCACCGAAGAGGCGGAAGAGCGTCCCGAAGAGCGCCTCGGGCGCGAAGCGCAGCGCGCCGCCGAACGACGGGTGCGCCAGCACGGGCACGCTCGAGCGCCGACACAGCTCTGCGAAGGCCGGGAGTCCGAGCAGCATCGGCGACGCCATCACGGCGTGCGCGCCGAGGTCCTCCGCAAGGCGGAGCTGCCGCAGCAAGGTGTCGGGCGCGCCGATCAGGTTCGGCGCGTAGAGCGTGCGCCGGCCCGTCTCCTGCGCGACCTCGTCGACCGCCTCCAGACACGCGCGCACGCGCGCCTCGAACGGGCAGAAGGCGTGGTCCGCGAGACCCTGATCGTCCTTCACGACGTCGAGCCCGGCGCGCGCGAAGATGCGCAGTCGCTCCGCGAGCGCGTCCGGCGTGAGGCCCATCGGCTTGACCGCCGTGCACGTCAGCGCGCGCGCCTCGACACAGGTTGCCTTGCGCAGCCCCTCGATGCCGAAGCGCGGTCCGCCGAGCGCCCGGCAGAGCGACGCCGGCGGATCGATCGCGACGCACTCGGCGTCCGGCTGCAGCGAGGTCATGCCGAAGGCGACGTTGAGCAGCTGCGCGGGATCGTGCGCGGTGGTCTCGATCGGGTAGGCGATCGTGACGCGCGAGTCGGAGCCATCTTCGTCGATCGCCTCCACGCGCCCGACGATCCGCTCGCGCAGAGACTCGTCGCGCAGCGCCGCGCGCGGCACCTCGACCGTCTGCTCGCGCGCGATCTCCTCGGCGCGCGACTCCGCCGCGCGGCGATCGACCGCCAGCCGGTAGGTGACGCGCAGGCTCTCCACGGCTCGGGTCTTCGCTCGCCCGCCCCTCAGAGCTCGGACGCGAGGAACTCGAGGGTGCGCTCCCCGGCGCCCGGCTCGAGCGGCGACACCGCCGCGCAGAAGTCGGTGACGCCCGCCTCGCGCAGCCGAGCGAGCCCGGCGCGCAGCGCCCTCTCGTCGCCGACAATCGCGACCTCTCCCGGTGTCGCGGCGCCCTCGCGGTCGAGCATCGCGCGATACGAGGGGAGCTGTCCGTAGATCGAGAACTGCTTCGACGCGTTCTCGCGCGCGGCAGCCGCGTCGCGCACGAGAGCGATCGGCAGTCCCGCCACGATGCGCGGAGCCGGTCGACCCGCCTCTTCCGCGGCGCGGCGGAGCGCCGGAACGGTGTGGCTCGCCAAGGTCTTCACACCGGTCATCCAGGTGATGGTGCCGTCGGCGTAGCGGCCCGTGAGTCGCAGCAGCGCGGGTCCGAGCGCCGCGACCAGCAGCTTCACCGGCGCGCCGCCGGGAGCCGCGAGCTGCCCGCGCACGCGGTACTCCTTGCCCTTCCAGTCCACCGCTTCGCCGCGCAGCAGCGGCGTCAGCGCGGCGAGGTACTCCGACATGTGACGCGCCGGGTGGGCATAGGAGAGGCCGAACATGTCCTCGATCACGATCTTGTGCGAAAGGCCGATACCGAGGGTGAAGCGGCCGCCGCTCGCGGCGTTCGCGGTCAGCGCCTCCTGCGCCATCGCCATCGGGTGGCGCGGGTAGGTCGGCACGACCGCCGTGCCGAGCTCGATGCGCCGGGTGACGCGGCCGATCAGCGCCAGCGCCGTGATCGCGTCGTAGGCGAAGATGTTCGCCATCCAGAAGCTGGCGAAGCCGGCGCTCTCGGCGCGCTGCGCCTGGGCGACGAGCTGGTCGAGGCTCGAGCCGTCGCCGGCTCCCGCCATGGTTCCGATTCGCATATGTCTCCTCCCGGGCGGCGCGAGTCGCGCGATTATACTGCGGGCCTTCGCGAGGACGGGGACGTGAGCGCACAGCAGAACAAGGCCGTGGTGCGGGGGTTCCTCGAGGCGCTCGCGCGCGGCGACCGCACCTCCGCGCGCGAGGCCTTTCGCGAGGACGCCTGCTGGCGCTATCCGGCGTCGCTCGGCGGACCCGGCGTCCACCGCGGCCGCGACGCGATCTTCGACATCTACTTCGGCGTCGACGAGAAGCTCTTCGAGACGGGCGCGCGCCGCTACGACTTCGAGATCACGAGCGCCGTCGCAGAGGACGACCGCGTGGCGGTCGAGATGCGCCACCGCGGCCGCACGCGCGACGGGCGTCCCTACGAGACCGATTACCACGTGCTCTACCGACTCGTCGGCGGGCGCATCGCCGAGGTGCACGAGTACTTCGATTCGCTCTACGTGCGGCGCCTCTACCGCGACGAGGAGCTCGGTGTCGCTCGCCGCGAGTGAGCGCGCGCTCGCCGTCGCGGTGCTCGGGCTCTGCTTCGGACTCGCGTGCAGCGGCGAGGACGCGCACGACGGGAAGATCGAGGGTGCGCGACGCGCGTCCCGCGCGGCGCCCGCGCAGCCCGACGATCAGATCCTCTTCGGCGACCTCCACGTCCATACGACCTGGTCGATCGACGCCTTCCTCTACGCGCTTCCGCTGTTCGGCGGCGAGGGCGCGCACCCGCCGGCCGACGCCTGCGACTTCGCGCGCCACTGCGCCGGGCTCGACTTCTTCTCGCTGAACGACCACGCCGAGGGCCTGACCCCCGAGCGCTGGCAGCGCGAGATCGAGAGCGTGCGCGCGTGCGACGAGCGCAGCGGCGGCGCGAACCCAGACCTCGTCGCCTTCGTCGGCTGGGAGTGGACGCAGATGGGCGAGACGCCCGAGACCCACTTCGGACACAAGAACGTGATCGTGCGAGGCCTCGCGGACGACCAGATCCCGCCCCGGCCGATCTCGGCCCTCGCCGACGACGCGATGAGTCGCGCGAACATGTTGTGGGCCGCGCGCATGGCGGAGGCCGCGCTGGCGCTGCCGCCGACCGAGCCCTACGCGGATTTCCTCTGGTGGATCCGCCGGCTCGCCGCGGTGCCCTTCTGCGAACGCGACGTCGACACCCGCGCGCTGCCGCGCGATTGCCACGAGCAGGCGCCGACGCCGGAGCGGCTGTTCGAGAAGCTGGCGCAGTGGGGCGGCGAGGCGCTCGTGATCCCGCACGGGCTCGCCTGGGGCATCCACGCGCCGCCCGGCGCGAGCCTCGACGTGCAGCTCACCGCGGCGCGCCGCGCGCCGGAAATGCAGCGACTCGTCGAGGTGTACTCCGGCCACGGAAGCTCCGAGGTCTTCGAGCGCGCCGCCGACACGGCCGAGCGACAGGAACTCGCGGGCGTGTGCCCCGCGCCGACCCCGGAGTTCCTGCCCTGCTGCTGGCAGGCGGGCGAGATCCTGCGCAAGCGCTGCGGCAATCTGCCCGCGGCGGAGTGCGAGAGCCGTGTCTCGGAAGTGCGTCGGCTCGCGCTCGAGGCCGGCAAGCAGCCCCAATGGGTGCTGCCGGACGCGGCCGTCGCGGAGTGGCTCGACTGCGACCAGCCGCGCGGCGGCGCCTTCAAGCCAGTGCTGACGCCGCGACCGCACGAGAGCGCGCAGGCCGCGCTCGCGCTGCGCGACTTCGACGAGCTCGGCGCCGATGGACGCCCCGCGCGCTTCCGCTGGGGCTTCATCTCGTCGAGCGACAATCACTCGGCGCGCGCCGGCAGCGGCTACAAGCAGGTGCGTCGCAAGGGCATGACCGACGCGCGCGGCCTCGTATCCGAGGGCCTCGCCTCGCGGCTCCAGCCCTTCTTCGGCCCCGCGCCCGAGGACCCCGCGCGCGGCGTGCCGTCGCCGCCGGCGCCGGCGGGCTTCCGCAACCTCTTCGACGTGGAGCGCGGCGCCTCCTTCTTCTACCCCGGAGGTCTCGCGGCCGTGCATGCGAGCGGCCGCAGCCGCGACGCGATCTGGGACGCGCTGATGCGCCGCGAGGTCTACGGCACGAGCGGCCCACGCATCCTGCTCTGGTTCGACCTGGTCGGCCTGCCACAGGGCCGTGCGCCGATGGGCAGCGAGGTCGCGCTCGCCGCGACGCCGCGCTTCGAGGTGCGCGCGGTCGGGAGCCGCATCGAGCTACCCGGCTGCCCGCAGGAGAGCCGGCGCGCGCTCTCCCCGGAGCGGCTCGCGAAACTATGCATGGACGAGTGTCACAACCCGGGAGACGAGCGACACCGGATCGCGGCGATCGAGGTGGTGCGCGTCCGCGCGCAGCAGACGCGGGGGGAGCCGCTCGCGCCGCTCATCGAGGATCCGTGGCTGCGCTTCGAGTGCCCGCCCGACGAGGACGGCTGCACCGCGCGCTTCGAGGATCCTGAGTTCCTCGCCTCGGGTCGCGATGCGGCCTACTACGTGCGCGCGCTCCAGGAGCCGACTCCGGCGATCAACGGCGCGAACCTGCGCGCGCGCTACGACTCGGACGGCAACGCGATCTCGGTCGATCCCTGCTACGCCGGCTGGCGCACGCGCGACGACGACGACTGCCTCGCTCCGGTGCAGGAGCGCGCGTGGTCGTCGCCGATCTACGTGAATCAGGCCGGCTGACGCGCCGAGCGGCGGCGCTCGAGGAAGCGCTTCGTTTCGCGCGTGGCACCCGGGCCCGGCTCCGTGCGCAGATCGCGGCGCGTGAGCTCGCGGCCGTCGGCGTCGGCCACGCGTAGCTTCGGGACGCGGCGCCCGCTGCGGCGGTCCTTCACGACGACCGGCTCGTGGCCGCGACCGAAGACCCACTCGTCGGACCACTCGCGCATCGCGGTCAGCACGGGCAGCAGCGCCTCGCCCTTGTCGGTCAGCCGGTACTCGAAGCGCTGGCCCTCGGTGCCGACGTCGACGCGCTCGAAGATCCCGTGATCCACGAGATGCGAGAGGCGGCTCGACAGGATGTTGCGGGCGACGCCGAGGCTCTTCTCGAAGTCGCCGAAGCGACGCGCGCCGAAGAAGGCGTCGCGCACGATCAGCAGAGTCCACCAGTCGCCGATCGCCTCGAGCGCCTGGGCGATCCCGCAGTTCATGCCGGCGAAGCGCGTGCGCGCCATGCATGGAGCCTCGCGCAAACGGTTGCATGATGCAACCAGATCGCCTACCCCTCCCGCATGCGCGACCCCATGACCGCGAATGCATCCGCTCCCGCCTCCGAGTGGAAGTCCACCGCCTGCATCCTGTGCGAGTGCAACTGCGGCATCGAGGTGCAGCTCGGCGGTCCGGACGGGCGCCGGCTCGTGCGCGTGCGCGGCGACGATGCGCACCCGATCTCGCAGGGCTACGCGTGCGAGAAGCCGTCGCGGCTCGACTATTACCAGAACGGCCCGCACCGGCTGACGAAGCCGCTGCGGCGCCGCGCCGACGGGAGCTTCGAGGAGATCGACTGGGACACGGCGATCCGCGAGGTGGCGGAGCGCTTCGCCGCGGTGCGCGACGCGCACGGTGGCGAGTCGATCTTCTACTACGGCGGCGGCGGCCAGGGAAACCACCTGCCCGGCGCCTACGGACGCGCCACGAAGAGCGCGCTCGGCATGCGCTACCAGTCGAGCGCGCTCGCGCAGGAGAAGACGGGCGAGTTCTGGGTTGCCGGCAAGATGATCGGCGGCTTCTCGCGCAGCGACTTCGAGCACTGCGAGGTCGCGATCTTCCTCGGCAAGAATCCGTGGTTCTCGCACAGCATCCCGCGCGCGCGCGTGACCCTGCGCGAGATCGCGAACGACCCGGCGCGCACCTTGATCGTCGTCGACCCGCGGCGCACGGAGACCGCGGAGATCGCGGACATCCATCTCCAGGTGAAGCCGGGGAGCGACGCCTTCCTGATCGCGGCGCTCTGCGCCGTGATCGTGCAGGAGGGCCTCGTCGCGCGCGACTGGATCGCGGCGCACGCGGATGGGCTCGCGGACGTGCTGCCGCACTTCGAGTCGCTCGACGTCGCCGCGTACACCGTGAAGTGCAGCGTGCCCGAGTCGCTCGTGCGCAGCACCGCGCGGCGGATCGCGACCGCGTCGAGCGTCGCGCTCTTCGAGGACCTCGGCGTGCAGATGAACCTGCACTCGACGCTCGTCTCCTACCTCCATCACCTGCTGGTGTTGCTGACTGGGAACTTCGGCAGGAAGGGCACCGCCTACCGCCCGACTTCCTTCGTCCCGCTCGTCGCGGGCCTCGAGCGCGCCGACGCCGACGCGCGTCGCAGTCCAGTGACGGGCGCGCGCATCATCGGCGGCCTCGTCCCCTGCAACTCGATTCCCGAGGAGATCCTCACCGATCACCCGAAGCGCTTCCGGGCGCTGCTGGTCGAGAGCGGCAACCCGGCGCATTCGCTGGCCGACAGCACGCGCATGCGCGACGCGATCGCGGCGCTCGAGCTCGTCGTCGTGATCGACGTGGCCTTCACCGAGACGGCGCGCCTCGCGCACTACGTGCTGCCGGTCGCGAGCCAGTTCGAGAAGGCCGAGGCGACCTTCTTCAACTTCGAGTTCCCGCGGAACTACTTCCACCTGCGGCGCGCGCTGATGCCGCCGCTGCCGGGCCTCTTCTCGGAGGCGGAGCTGCACGCGCGCCTGTGCGAGGCGCTCGGGACCCTGCCCGCCGACGCGATCTCCGCGCTGCGGGCCGCGTGGCCGCGGGGGCGCGACCCGTTCCGCGCGAAGTTCTTCGAGCTCGTCGGAGCCAGGCCCAGCCTGCTGGGCCTGGCTCCGGTTCTTCTCTTCCGCGCGATCGGCGACCTCCTGCCGGAAGGTTTCGCCGAAGGCGCCGCCGTGTGGGGCCTCTGCCAGATCGCCGCGCAGCGACAGCGCGAGCCGATGGCGCGCGCTGGCTTCGGCGGCGATCCCGGCGAAGCCGCCGACGCCCTCTTCGACGCGCTGCTCACGAGCAAGAGCGCGGTCGTCTTCTCGATCGATGACTGGGAGGAGAGCTTCGCGCGTGTCTACACGCCGAACGGACGCATCCAGCTCGCGATCCCCGAGCTCTTCGACGAGCTCGACGCGCTCGCGACCGAGCCGGCGCCCGGCACGTCGAAGGAGTTCCCGTTCGTGCTGTCCGCGGGCGAGCGCCGCTCCTTCACCGCCAACACGATCATCCGCAACCCGGAGTGGCGCCGGAAGGATCGCGCCGGCGCGCTGCGGATGAATCCGGAGGACGCCAAGCGACTCGGCGTCTCCGACGGCGGGCGCGTGCGTATCTCGACCCGCCGCGGCAGCGCGGTCGTCGAGGTGGACCTCTCCGACCGCATGCAGCCGGGCCACATCTCCTTGCCGAACGGCCTCGGCGTCGACTTCCCCGATCCGATGGGCGCCACCGCCCCGACCGGTGTCGCGCCGAACGAGCTGACGCGCGGCGAGGACCGCGACTGGCTGGCCGGCACGCCGTGGCACAAGCACACGCCGGCGCGCGTCGAGGCGCTGTGAGCGAGGCGCCGGTCGCCCTCGTCGTCGGGGCGGGCGATTTCATCGGCGCCGCGATCGCGCGGCGCTTCGCCGCGGGCGGCTACACCGCGGCGCTCGGGCGGCGGCACGCGGAGAAGCTCGCGCCGCTCGTCGCGGAGATCGAGGCGTCGGGCGAACGCGCGCGCGCCTTCGCGCTCGACGCGCGCGACGAGGACAACGTGGTCGCGATCTTCGAGCAGATCGAGCGCGAGCTCGGTCCGCTCGAGGTCGTCGTCTTCAACGTCGGCGCCAACGTCTCCTTCCCGATCCTCGAGACCACGAGCCGCGTGTTTCGGAAGGTCTGGGAGATGGCCTGCTTCGCAGGCTTCCTGTGCGGCCGCGAGGCGGCGAAGCACATGCGGCCGCGAGGTCGCGGCTCGATCTTCTTCACGGGCGCGACCGCGAGCCTGCGCGGCGGCAAGGGCTTCGCGGCGTTCTCGTCGGCCAAGAGCGGGCTCCGCGCGCTCGCGCAGAGCATGGCCCGCGAGCTCGGTCCGGAGAACCTGCACGTCGCGCACCTCGTGATCGACGCGGGCGTCGACACGGCGTGGGTTCGCGAGCGGCTGCGCGAAGCGGGCCGCGATCCGGCGTCGCTGCCGGAAGGCACCTTGATGAACCCCGCCTCCGTCGGCGAGGCCTACTGGATGCTTCACCAGCAGCCGCGCGATGCGTGGACCTTCGAGTTGGACGTGCGTCCCTATCGCGAGAGCTGGTGACGTCTCACGCGCGCATCTTGGCGGCCTTGGCATTCGGGTGGATGCTCGCGTCCGCCGAGGGCCGCGCGCCGACGCGTTTGAACCAGGCGCCGAGGTTCGCGAGCGCCGGGTCGAGCGGCTGCCCCACTCCGGAGAAGAAGTCGAGCATCGCGTAGAGCGCGATGTCGGCCAGGGTGAAGCGCGAGCCGGCGATCCAGGTGCGGCCCGTGAGGCCCTGGTCGAAGACCTTGAGTCCGTCCTGCGCGAGCGCCTTCAGGTCGTCGGCGGCCTGCGGGATCGTGCGCATGCGGTCCTTGAACATCGCCAGCGCTTCCTTGTAGCGGAAGCCGTTCGACATCGGCTCGATCACGTGGAGCACCGCGCGGCGCGTCCACATGCGCGTCTCAGCGCGCTCCTCCGGCGTCGCGCCGATCAGCACGGGCTGCGGGTGCTTCTCCTCGAGGTACTCGCAGATCACGACGGTCTCGGCGATCACGCGGCCGTCGTCCTGCTCGAGCGCGGGCAGCTGCCCGAACGGATTCTTCTTGCGATACGCCTCGCCGCGATTCTCCCCCGCCATGAGGTCGACCTGCACACTGAGAAGCGTCAGTCCCTTCTCGGCGAGGAACATGCGGACCAGTCGGGGATTCGGTCCGACGGAGTCGTAGAGCTTCATCGTCGTAGTCCTTTCAACGTTCGAAGACGTACTCGCTCATCGGGTGCGCCTCGACGCGATCGATGGCGAGGAAGGCCATGCAGCTCTGCATCATGCGCTCGAGGTGGCGCCGATAGCGCTCCTTCGAGCCTCCGGCCGCGTACCAGACGAGCGGATCGGTCAACGCCTCGATCGGGAAGTGCTCCTCGACGATCGCGGCCCAGCCGGGTGCGCCGGGGGTCAGCGCCCGCACGATCTCGTTGCGCACGTAGCCGAAGGTGCTCTGCGTCTCGAGAGCGACGGCCCGGTGCTCCTCGTGCCACAGCTCGATGAACTCGTCGTAGGACAGGCCGTCCTTCGGCTCGATGCAGGTGACGAGATCGAAGCCGGGCGTGCGCTGGCCGAGTGGAGCGACGTGCGTCGTGTTGCGGATCGGCTCGGACTCGACCACCAGGAACGCCGCCAGCTTCGACGCGCGCCGCGCGAGCCGCGCCTCGATCGGCCCGCGCGTCTCGGCCTCGTGCACCCAGTAGTGGACGCAGGCCGACTTCGGCGGGTCCATCCGACCCACGCGCACCTTCGCGCCGGCGGCGACGTGTGAGTCGACGACGTCGATTCGCAGGAATCTCGCGCCGGCGCGCGCGAGCTCCGGCGCCTCCGACAAGAGCGCGTCGCGGAAGGCGTCGTCGGAGACGCCGTCCGGCTTCCAGAGCACCGTGCAGATCTTCTCCATGCTCACCTCGGAAAGCCGGCAGGCTATGCCAGTCGGGCGCGAAGCGCCCGCGCGCCTTCCGACGGTGAGCTGCCGTCGCACTGCTTCGATACTGCCGCGCTCCCTCCACTTCGGTGAGATGCATCACCGCGACGACGAGACGCGCGCGCCTAACGTCCGCTCGATCCCGGATGCGGACGGGACCGGGCTTCTTGCCGGGAGCCGATCTCGGCGGGAGACACCGTCATGTCCCAGACGAAAATGCGCCGCGGATTCGTCCGCCTCGCGCCCCTGTGCCTCAGCCTGCTCGTACCGGCGGCCCACGCGGACGAGGTGGATGCCTCGAAGAACGTCGACGAGCCCGCGGCCGAGCACGTCGATCAACATGCCATCGTGACCTTGCTGCGGTCGGGGAACCCGGCCGAGGCCTTCGAGATGGCCTTCGAAGGCGGCGACCTCCTCTTCGAGACCGTCTTCAACGCGCTCGACGGCGTCGGGGCGAACGTCGGGCACGGCGAGCGCTTCACGCGCACGCCACGCGCCGATCTTCATGGCCCCGGCGAGTGGGCGAACCACGTTCCCGCGCGCGAGACGGGGCCCAATGCCTCGAGCTGCAATGCCTGCCACAACAATCCCGGCGACGACGGCTCGGGGAGCAACTCGGAGAACGTGCATCGCGACCCGCAGCACTCGGCCGACATCAGTCACTTCATCCAGCGCAACACACCGCATCTCTTCGGCGCCGGCGCCGTGCAGCGCCTGGCCGAGGAGATGACCGTGGTGATGCAGCGCATCCGCGACGGCGCGGGACGCGCCGCCTGCGCGACCGGGCGCACGGTCTCGTTGCCGCTGCTCGCGAAGGGCGTGTCGTTCGGCTCGATCACGGCGCGTCCCACCGGCTCGCCCTGCAAGCCGAGCTTCGACACGTCGAAAGTCGCCGGCGTGAGCACGGATCTCGTGGTGCGCCCGTTCCAGTGGAAGGGCGTCGTCGCGTTCATCCGCAACTTCAACCGCGACGCCTCGAACAACGAGATCGGCATGCAGGCGGTGGAGCTGGTCGGCAAAGGAGTCGACGGCGACGGTGATCACGTCGTGGACGAGATGACGGTCGGCGACCAGACGGCGCTCGCCGTCTACGTCGCGTCGCAGCCGCGGCCGACGACGCGCGTCGAGCTCGCGAGCCTCGGGTTGATCCCGCCGCTCACGAGCGCGGAGACCACGGCGATCCGCAACGGCCGGTCGAGCTTCGCTTCGGTCGGCTGCGCAGACTGCCACACGCCGAGCATGCGACTCGAAGATCCGGTCTTCAGGGAGCCGAGCGCGAATCCCGCGTATCGCGACGCGGTCTTCCCGAGCGGCGACAACCCGGTCGCGCTCGAGGTGGATCCCGCGCTGCCCGTGCGTTTCGACCTGACGAAGGACCAGCCCGACAACCAGATCAAGGATTCGTCGGGCAACGTGGTCTTCCGCCTCGGCTCGATCGCGCGCGACTCGCGCGGCGTCGCGCAGGTCCAGCTCTACGGCGACCTGAAGCGCCACGACATCGGCCCGGACATGGCCGAGCAGATCGACGAGAAGGGCACGGGGCCCTCCGTCTTCCTGACCGAGAACCTCTGGGGCGTGGGCACGACCGGGCCATGGATGCACGACGGCCGCGCCACCACCCTGGCCGGAGCGATCGCGCTTCACGGCGGCGAAGCCGCCGGGTCGCGCGGGAAATTCCAGGCCCTCACACCCGCGCAGCAGCAGGAAGTGGTCGCGTTCCTGGAGAACCTGGTGCTGTTCAAGCTGCTGACGGAATAGCGAGAGACGAACCGGCGGGTCGGAGCGCGCTCAGCCGGTGCGCCGCGCCAGCGCCGCGAGTCCCCACAGCACCGCGGCGAGGCCGATGACACCGAGGAGAGGCAGGGCGTGCTCCGGCTCGCCGAAGTAGTGCGCGAGCGAGGTGCCGCTCGGGTCGATGCCGTGGCCCGGGTGGGCTCGCGCGAGCGCCGGGACGGCGAGCAGAGAGAAGAGGGTCAGCGCGACGCGAACGCCCATGGCCGTCCTCCGCGGCGCCGCAGCGACGGCGCACGGAGGCGCAGCATAGCGACTCAGCTCGCAGGAGAGAACGTCGCGGGCAGCTTCACCCAGCCCTGCACGAACTCCGTGCGCGTCCGCTCCGCGCGCGCGAGGTCGATCTCGTACTCGGGCAGCCGCCGCATCACCTCGTCGAGGGTGAGGCGAGCCTCCATCAGCGCCACGTGCTTGCCGAGGCACATGTGGACGCCGTGGCCGAACGCGAGCATTCGGGGCGGGCGCCGCTTCAGGTCGTAGCGGTCGGGCTCCGGGAACTCGCGCTCGTCGCGGTTCGCCGACGCCCACATCAGCATCACGCGCTGGCCGGGCCGCAAGGTGTGGCCGTGGAACTCGATCTCCTTCGTGACGGTGCGGCCGAGATGCTGCGTCGGCGTGTCGATGCGCAGCCCCTCGAGGAAGGCGTCCTGCACGAGGCCGCGGTCGCGGGCGAGCTCGCGCCGCTGATCAGGGTTCTTCCAGAGTCGGTAGAAGGTCGCGGCCAGCGCCTTCGGCAAGGTGTCGGTGCCGCCGATCAGCACGACGGACAGGAGCGACGCGATGCGGAAGTCGTCCATGCGATCGCCGGCCACGTCGGTCGTGAGCAGGGTTCGCAGCACGCCCTCCGCCTTCTCCGGGTTCTTGCGCGCCTCCTTCACGTGCTCGAGCAGGGCGAAGAACATCTCGCGCATCGCCTTCTGACCCACTTCGGTGGCGCCGCGATGCCCATCTCGCCGATGGAAGATTCCGTTCACCCAGCCCGACGCGGTGTCCGCGATCGAGAGCGGCAGGCCGCCCGTCAGCAGCGCGCCGCGCACCGACACGCGGGCGGCGAGGTCCTGCACGAGGTCGCACTCGCCGCGCTCGATGAAGTCGTCGACCAGGCCCTTCACGATGCCCGCGAGCTTCTCCTCCACCTTCGCCACGGCGCCCGGCTTGAAGTGCTCGCTCACCTGCGCGCGGTACTTCGAGTGCTGCGGCGGGTCCATGCTCGCGAACGAGAGGTTCAGCGGCGTGTCCTTGGTGAGCAGGTGGTTCGGCGTCGTGCCCTGCAAGGCGGAGAAGTGCTGGAAATCGGGGCCGACCTTCCAGATGTCCTCGAAGCGCGAGAGGAACCAGGCGTCGTACTCCTCGACGAAGTACGCCGGCTGCTCGGCGCGCAGGCGCCGGTAGACCGGATAGGGGTCGACGAAGATCTCTTCTGCGTAGGGGTGGTACTCGACCATCGCTTCCTCTCGAGCGGTGCGCGCTCAGGCCCTGGCGGCCTCGCGACCCGCGATGCGGCCGAAGATCATCGCCTCGCCGATCGAGGTGCCGCTGCTGTAGCCGGGCGACGAGATCGACGCCGCCGTGCGGCCCGCCGCGTAGAGCCCCGGCACCGCCACACCATCCGGCGTCAGCACGCGCGCGCGCACGTCGGTGGCGAGCCCGCCGAGCGTGAAGGCGGCGTAGATGGCCTTGTCCCAGGAGAGGTCGATCGCGCCGAACGGAGGCTTCACGAGCGGCTTCACGTACTCGGCCGCCTTGTGGAACAGCGGATCCTCGCCGCGCTCCGCGAAGCGGTTGTAGAGCGCGACGGTCGCCTGGAGCGCGCCGTCCGGGAAGCCGATCTCGCGCTCGAGCTCGGCGAGGCTCTCGCCCGCGACGATCTCGCCGCCCGCGAAGACGGGCCGCGCGAAGGTCTCGTCGTCGAGTACGAGCCAGACGCGCCCGTCCTGATGGAGCAGCGCGATCTCCCCCGCGCGGCCCTGGTAGACGTCCTCGGGCATGAAGCGCTGCGCGGCGCGGTTGACGAAGATCCCTTTCATCAGCGACTTCGGCGGGTAGAAGGGCAAGGTCACCGAGCCCATCTGCATGCGGGAGACCGCGCCGCCGGCGCCCTGCCCCATCAGGATCCCGCGTCCGTCGTCGCCTTCGCTCGCCGCGCGGAAGCGCGCGCGCCGCAGCTCCGGCGCGTGGCGGCGCACCATCTCGCGGTTGTTGACGAAGCCTCCCGCGCACAGCACGACGCCGCGACGCGCGCGGAACGCGCAGGGCCGCCCCTCCTGCGTCGCGATCACGCCGACCACGCGGCCGGCGGCGTCGACGACGAGCCGCTCGCACAGCACGCCGCTGCGGATCTGCGCGCCGGCGCGACGCGCCGCCGCTTCGAGCCGCTGCATCAGGAAGGCGCCGGTCGAGCCCTCCTTCTGCGCCATGTGCGCACGCGGCGCCGGCTTTGCGAGCTCGCGAAAGGGATACACCAATTCGTTTCCCGAGTAGGTGAGCCCCTGCTCGCCCGGGGCCATCATGCGCTCGGGATAGAACTCGGCCTTGAAGGGAACGCCCTGCGCGACCAGCCAGTCGAAGTGGCCCGGGCTCTCCTCGCAGTAGACGCGGATGCGCTCGGCGTCGGGCTCCGGTCCGCAGGACGCCAGCAGGTACTTCTGCATCTCCTCGATGGAGTCCTCGAAGCCGCACGCGCGCTGGAGCGCCGTCCCGCCGCCGAGGTAGATCATCCCGTCCGAGACCGCGGTGGTGCCGCCGGGACCTCCCGCCCGCTCGAGACACAGCACGCTCGCGCCGGTGCTCGCGGCCTCGATGGCGGCGCACACACCGGCGGCGCCGACGCCGACCACGAGCACGTCGGCCTCGGCGTCCCAGCCGGACACCTCCGCGTCGGACAGCGCGCGAGAGATCCGTTCGGTCGCGGGCTTGCGAGCGCTCTGTGAATGATTGTCAACCATCAATCGGCTAAGGTGCACGGATCGTCCCGTAAGGTCAAGAGGAGAGCGTGCTGCCGAGGACCGCCGAACGAATCCTCGCCGCCGCCGAGCAGCTCTTCGCCGAGCGCGGCTACGAGGCGACCTCGCTCGGCGAGATCGCAGATCGTGTCGGGATCCGGCCGCAGGCCATCTACAACCACTTCGAGAGCAAGTGGCAGCTCTACGAGTCGGTGCTCGAGCGCCTGCTCGATCCCTTCCTGCGCTTCCTCGACGGAGCGCTCGCGAATCCGCCCTCGGCCGCGCGCGGCGCGGAGAGCCTCGCTGCCGAGATCGCCTTCCACGCCGCGAATCCGAATCTCGCGCGTCTCGTGCAGCACGCGGCGCTCGCGGGAGGTCCGCAGCTCGCGCTGCTGATCGAGCGCTGGTACCAGCCCTTCTTCCAGCGCGCGCTACTGCTCGCGCCGGAGCAGAACGCGATCGTCAAGGCCGACCCCGCGCTGCTGCCGTGGCTCGTGACGGGGATGCACGGGCTCGTGCTCGGCTACGCGACGCTCGCGCCGCTGCACCGCGAGCTGCTCGGCATCGACCCCTTCTCGCCCGAGGCGATCGCCCGCCAGGCGCAATTCCTGCGCGAGCTGCTGCGAGTACTCGAAGAGAGCTAGGGCTTTCGGTTCGGGCCGGGTGTCTGGATCGGCACCGTGATCGGCTTCTGCGACGCCTCGCGCACGGCGCGCTCCTCGTCTTCTTTGGTTCCCGCGTTCGGATTCGTCTGCTGCATCGACTCGCCGCCGCCCATGTCGGCGCAGGCCTGCTGGCAGAGGTTCACGCCGTCTTCCATCACCTGCACGACGTGACCGTCGTGGCAGGCGCACAGATCGCCGGCAGCGACGGCGCCCGGAACGAATGCGAGAAGAACGATCGCGAGACCGAGAACCCGTCGCGTCCGCATGGTGCGCTCTCCCATCGCGGCCAGGGGGCCACGCGATCCTATCGGCTCCCGGCAGCGTCGACGTGAGCCCGTCAGTTGCGCATGCGAGATTGGCTCGGCGACTGCCTACTTTGCGAACCCCGTTGCGTGCGATCTTCGCTCGGCTGCGCCTCGCTGCGCGGCCTCCCCTCAGTCGGCCTTGCGCTGCGTGATGCGCCACCCCTGCTCCTTGCGCGGCGCCATCTCCTCGAAGGTCCGCTCGTAGCCGGTGTGCCGGATCTTCCACTCGCCGCCGACCTTCACGTACTCGTCGCGATAGAAGGCCGCTCCGTGGATCGTGATGCCGTGCTGCTCGTCGATCACCCAGTCCTCGAGCGCCCAGCTCCCGGTCGCGGTGGTGGGGCTCGTCAGCTCGATCTCCGGCTGGTGCACGCGATGGCTCGAAAGGAAGGTCGGGCGCGACATCGACTCGGTCAGGAACTTCATGATCGCGTCGCGTCCCTGGAAGGCGTACTTCCCGCCGCTGTAGGCGCTCGTCGCATCCGGCGTGAAGCAGGTCTCCATCTCCTTCCAGAGCTTCTGATCGATGCAGCGCATGTAGCGGTACTTGAGGCGCTTGATCGCCTCGATCTCCTCGAGCTGCTTCACGAAGTCCATGGGGGTCCTCCTGAAGGCCCAGTCTAATGGTTGTCGGAGTGGCCGAGCGAGCGGCCCGGCGCAACGCGATCGCGGATCGACTGCTTGAGCTCTTTGCTCTCCGGGAAGCGCCCCTCCTGCTTGCGCGAGAAGATCAGCTCGCCGTCGAGCCGCACGTCGAGGACGCCGCCGGTTCCGGGCACGAGCGCCACCTCGCCGAGCTCCGTCTCGAACGTGGTGAGGAGCTCCTGCGCGAGCCACGCCGCGCGCAGGAGCCAGCGGCATTGCGTGCAGTACTCGATCGTGACGCGCGCGCCGCCCGCGGCCATGGCGACCTCCGCCCTCAACTCGCGTGCTTCGAGACGAACTCTCCGATCCGCGCGATCGCCGCGATCGACTCCGGCACGTCCACGCCGAAGAAGTGCCAGACGTGGATCAGGCCCTCGCCGCGCTCCAAGGTGATGTCCACACCGGCGGCCTTCGCCTTCGCGGCCACGCGGGTCGAGTCATCGAGGAGGATCTCGCGCGTACCCACCTGGATCAGCAGCGGCGGCAGGCCGCGATAGTCGCCGTGCAGCGGCGCCGCCAGCGGATTCCTCGGATCGCCGTGGGGGCCGAGGTAGTCGCGCCCGGACTGGCGCAGCCCTTCGACCGTGATCATCGGATCGCCGATCTCCGGGTCCATCGCCGACGCGCCGGTGCCCTCGAGATCGGTCCACGGCGAGAGACACACGGCTGCAGCAGGCCGCGGCGTGCGCGCATCGCGCAGCGCGAGCAAGGTGGCGAGCGTGAGGCCGCCGCCGGCCGAGTCGCCGACGATGGCGAGGCGCGACGGATCCTGACCGCGTGCCAGCAGCCAGCGGTACGCCTTCGTCGCGTCCTCCACGGCCGCGGGAAAGGGATGCTCCGGCGCGAGCCGGTAGTCGATCGCCAGGCAGCGCGCCTTCGTCGCCGCCGCGATGCGCGCGACCAGCGAGCGATGCGTGTTCACCGAGCCGAGCAGGTAGGCGCCGCCGTGCAGGTACAGGATGGAGCGGCCGGCCACCGCGCCGGGCATCTCGATCCACTCGCCCGGCACGCCGTCCGCGCAGAGCTTCTCGCTGCGGATGCCGTCGGGGACGCGGAAGAGCGACGTCATGAGATCGAAGCCGGCGCGCATCTCCTGGACCGTCGGCGCGGTCGCGGGACGCGGCCGCGACAGCAGCATCTGGACGACGGCGTCGTGCTGCGGGCTCGGCATGGGCTCCTCCTTCGGCGGAGGTCCACTCTACCTAGAGCGCGCCCTTCGCGGCGACCTTGGCCCAGGTGTCGCGCAAGGTCACTGCGCGGTTCCAGACCGGCGCGCCGGGTCGCGAGTCGGGATCGAGGCAGAAGTAGCCGAGCCGCTCGAACTGCACGCGCGCGCCGACCTCCGCGTCCGCGAGCGACGGCTCGAGCCAGCACTCGCGCAGCGCCGTCAGCGAATCGGGGTTGAGGGTCGCTTTGAAGTCGCGGTCGCCGGCCTCGCCGAGCGGATCCTCGACGGAAAAGAGCACGTCGTAGAGGCGCACCTCCGCCGGCAGCGCGTGGCGCGCCGATACCCAGTGCAAGGTGCCGCGCACCTTGCGGCCGTCCGGGGCGTCGCCACCGCGTGTCGCCAGATCGTAGCGGCAGCGCACCAGCGTCACGTTGCCCTCGGCGTCCTGCTCGTAGCCCGTGCACGTGACGAGGTACGCATAGCGAAGGCGCACCTCCTTGCCGGGCGACAGGCGATGGAAGCCCTTCGGCGGCGTGACGGCGAAGTCGTCGCGCTCGATCCACAGCTCGCGCGCGAAGGGCACCTTGCGAGAGCCCATCGACGCGTCCTCGGGATTGTTGACCGCGTCGAGCTCCTCGCTGCGCTCCTCCGGGTAGTTCTCGATCACGACCCTCAGCGGCCGGATCACCGCCATCGCGCGCTGCGCCGTGCGGTTCAGCTCCTCGCGGATCGCGTGCTCGAGGCGCGCGAGCTGGATGATGTTGTCGCGCTTCGCGACGCCGATCTCCTGCCAGAAACGGCGGATCGCGTCCGGCGGGTAGCCGCGCCGCCGCATGCCGGAGAGCGTCGGCATGCGCGGATCGTCCCAGCCGCGCACGTGACCCCCTTCCACGAGCTCGCGCAGCACGCGCTTGCTCATGACCGTATGCGAGAGGTTCCCGCGCGCGAACTCGATCTGCTGCGGATGGCAGTCCACCTCGAGCGCGTCGAGGATCCAGTCGTAGAGCGCGCGGTGGTCGACGAACTCGAGGGTGCAGAGCGAGTGCGTGATCGACTCGATCGAGTCCGACAGGCAGTGCGCGAAGTCGTACATCGGGTAGACGCACCAGGTCTTGCCGGTGCGGTGGTGCGGGACCTTGTGCACGCGATAGAGGATGGGATCGCGCATCACCAGGTTCGGCGACGCCATGTCGATCTTCGCGCGCAGCACGCGCACGCCGTTCTCGAACTCACCCGCGCGCATGCGCTCGAAGAGGTCGAGGTTCTCGGCGACCTTGCGATCGCGGTAGGGGCTGTTGCGGCCGGGCTCGGTCAAGGTGCCGCGGTAGGCGGCGATCTCCTCGGAGGAGAGGTCGCAGACGTAGGCCTTGCCGCGCCGGATCAGCTCGACCGCAAAGGCGTAGAGCTGATCGAAATAGTCGGAGGCGTAGTACTCGTGCTCGCCCCACTCGAAGCCGAGCCAGCGCACGTCCGCGCGGATCGCGTCGACGTACTCCACTTCCTCCGCGGTCGGGTTCGTGTCGTCGAAGCGGAGGTGGCAGGTGCCGTCGTGCTCGGCCGCGACGCCGAAGTCGAGGCAGATCGCCTTGGCGTGGCCGATGTGGAGGTAGCCGTTGGGCTCGGGCGGGAAGCGCGTGACGACGCGGCCGCCGTTCTTCCCGGCGGCGACGTCGCGCTCCACGATCGCGCGGATGAAATCGGTCCCGACGCTGTCTTCGCTCGCCACGCGGCCCCCGAAGGCGTCGCAGTTTAGGGCAGGCGGCGCGAGCGGGTCAGGCGCCGCGCGCGGCGTCGACGCTCCAGATCCCGGGGCCGCGGGCCGCGACGTAGAGGAAGACGAAGCAGTAGACGACCGCGAGCTCGCCGCCGTTGATCTGCGGGAGCAGATGCTTGGTGCCGTGCGCCAACCAGTAGGCCACGGCCATCTGGCCGCTGCAGATGAACGCGGCCCAGCGCGTGAAGAGCCCGAGCATGATCAGGATGCCGCCGAAGAGCTCGACCGGACCGCCGACCCAGGTGACGAAGCCGGGGAGCTCGATCCCCGGCGGCAGCGGCGGGTAGCCGAAGAGCTTCTGCGACCCGTGCCACAGGAAGACGGCTCCGAGCACGATGCGCATCAGCGCGTAGGTGTGCTGCTCGTACGGTTTCATGAACGATGCCACCAAGCCTCCCTCTCGCGCCTAACGACGCGCCCTGAACCATGCGCCGGTCTCGCCGCGAACGACGTGGCCCGCGGTCGGCCCCGCATAGTGCGTGCCGATCACCAGCGTATCGGAGTCGGCGAGCTCGGCGATCATGCGCCGGCGCGTGGCCGCCGCGAGCTTCGAGTCGACGTCGGCGGACATGCCCCAGTCGGGCTCCGCGAGCTGCACCGGGTGGTGCGTGGCGTCGCCGGTGACGAGCGCCTCCGCGCCGTCCGAGGTGATCCTCACCGAGACGTGTCCCGGTGTGTGTCCGGGCGTCGGCACCAGCCGGACGCCGTCGCAGACGCGGTGATCGACGGCGACGAGATCGCCGAGCCCCACGTCGAGCACCGGCTTCACCGCGTCCTTCACGGTGCTCGTCGGATCGGGCGGCGCCGTGCTCCAGTGCTCCCACTCGCCCTTCGCGAAGAGATAACGGGCGTTCGGGAAGGTCGGCACCCAGCGCGTGCCCTCGCGCATCGTGTTCCAGCCGACGTGGTCGAAGTGCATGTGCGTGCAGAGCACGACGTCGATCGACTCGCGCGGCGCGCCCGCCTGCGCCATCTCCTCGAGGAATGCGCGCCCGCGGCCGGCGAGGACCTCCATACCCGGCACCGAGTGCTCGCCGAGGCAGGTGTCGACCAGGATTCGGATGCCGCCGATCTCGACGAGCAGCGCGTGGATCGAGAGCAGCAGCTGGCCGTTGCGATCCATGAAGTCGGGCTCGAGCCACGCGCGGTGGCGCGCCAGGGCCTCGGGCGACGAGCTCGGGAAGAAACCCTGCGCGTCGAGCGGGACTTCGATCTCCACGAAGCGCGTGACGCGCGCGGATCCGATCGACCAGCCGAGCTGACCCATCTGCTGCCGCCTCCAACGGACTCCGCGTCAGAGTACACAGGTCCGCGCGGCGCGCGGACGATTTCGACACGGGCGCGGTTAGAATCCGCCGCCCATGCGCGTCCTTGTCACCGGAGCGACGGGCTTCGTCGGGTCGCACGCCGCCGCGGCGCTGCGCGCGCAAGGACATCGTGTGCGCTGCCTGGTGCGAAGTCCCGAGAAGCTGTCGCGCGTCGCATCGCTGCGCGGCCTCGAGAAGGAGGCCGTCCAGGGAGACGTGACCGACGCCGAGGCGGTCGCGCGCGCGCTCGAGGGCTGCGACGCCGTCGTGCACACGGCCGCCGTGGTCGCGCTCGAGGCGAGCCGTTCCGACGAGGTGCTCGGCACGAACCGGCGCGGCGTCGAGCTCGTGGTCGGTGGCGCGCACGCGCGCGGGATCGACTCGATCGTCTACGTGTCGAGCCTCGGCGCGCTGTGGACGCCGGGCGGCCCGCCGATCGACGCGAGCTCTCCGCTTGCGACCGCGCGCAGCGCCTACGCGCGCTCGAAGGCGGACAGCGAGCAGCTCGTGCGCGAGCTCCAGTCGCGGGGCGCACCGATCCGCACGGTCTATCCGTGCGCGGTCATCGGCCCCGACGACCCGGGGCTCTCCGAGGGCAACCACACGGTGCGCGTCTTCCTGCGCGACCTGATGGTGATCACGTCGAGCGGCTTCTCGGTGGTCGACGTGCGCGACCTCGCGCAAGTCGTCGCCGCGCTCGTCGAGCCGTCGCACCGCGCCGGGCGTTTCGTGATCGGCGGCCACTATCTCGCCTGGGCCGATGTCGTCGCCGCGATGGACACGCTGACCGGACGCCGCGTGCGGCGCGTGCGCATCCCGGGCGCGGTGCTGCGCGCGCTCGGGCGCGCCGGCGACTGGGTCAAGCGCGTGCGCCCGTTCGACTTCCCGCTGACGGCCGAGGCGATGGACTTCGCGAGCCAGTGGCCGGGCGCGGTCACCTCACCGGAGGTGACGCGGCTCGGCGTACGCTTCCGCCACTCGCACGAGACCTTCGGCGACGCGATCCGGTGGATGGTGGCGGCCGGCCATCTCGACCCGAAGCTCGCCGGACTTCTCGGCGACTCGCCCGGGGTTACTCCTCACCGCGGATGAACGCCTCGACCCGCTGCCAGGCCTCGTCGTCGTTCACCTGCTCGGGCGGGTGCTTCATGAAGTAGGACGAGGGACCGAGCAGCGGTCCGCCCTGCCCGCGCTCGAGCGCGAGCTTCGCGCAGCGGATCGCGTCGATCGCGACGCCCGCCGAGTTCGGCGAGTCCTCGACCGAGAGCCGCAGCTCGATGTGCATCGGCACATCGCCGAACAGTCGGCCTTCCATGCGCAGGAAGCAGACCTTGTTGTCGTTCTGCCACGCGACGTAGTCCGAGGGACCCACGTGGATGTTCTCGTCCGCGATGCGCTCCGCCGCGACCGACTGCACCGCTTCGGTCTTCGAGAGCTTCTTCGAGGTGAGGCGGCTGCGGTTCAGCATGTTGAGGAAGTCGGTGTTGCCGCCGGTGTTGAGCTGATAGGTGCGCTCGAGCTTGACACCACGCTTGCGGAAGAGATCGGTCAAGGTGCGATGCGTGATGGTGGCGCCGAGCTGCGCCTTGATGTCGTCGCCGACGATCGGGATGCCGCGCTCCGCGAAGCGGGCGGCGTACACCGGATCGCTCGCGATGAAGACCGGCATGCAGTTGACCATCGCGACGCCCGCCTCGAGCGCGCAGTCGGCGTAGAAGCGCGTGGCCTGCTCGGAGCCGACGGGTAGGTAGTTCACGAGCACTTCGGCGCGAGAGTCGCGCAGCGCCGCGACCACGTCCGCGCGCGTCGGCTGCTGCTGGTCGGAGGGCACGAAGCGCCGATCGTCGGGGAAGTCCTGCATGTGCTCGGAGACGCCGTCGAGGATGCGGCCCATGCGCACGAGCACGCCGGTCTTCGGGATCCTGCCACCGAAGTGGGCCGTGCAGTTCGGCTTCTCGAAGATCGCCTCGGCGACGTCCTTGCCGACCTTGCGCAGGTCGATGTCGAACGCGCAGGCGACCTCGATGTCGTGAGGCCGGTAGCCGCCGATCTCCCAGTGCATGAGCCCGACCGCGTCCTCGGGCCGCTTGTCCGCGTAGTAGGTGAGTCCCTGGACGAGCGAGCTCGCGCAGTTGCCCACGCCGACGATCGCGATTCGAATCAAGAGGTTCGACCCTCCGAGGCTCCGGCTTGGCTCGTGCCCTGCGTCTGCAGTCTGTCCGCATCGATCGCGGCGCCTCGCGACGCCGCGGTACTCGTCCAACGCGAGCGGGGCAGAATCACGACACCCCGCTTCCCCCCTGGGCTCTTTCGAGTTTCGTAGTCAGAACGCATCGGATTGTCAAGCATGGTTCGCCGGGCGGGTCGTCCCGCCGTCACTCGTCGCTCGCGGGGCCCTCGACGAGATCGACGCACGCCGAGCCGTCGCGCGGCGCGCAAATCTCTCCGATGCAAGCCGCATCCGCGTCGCCTCGCGCGCGAAGCGCGGCGACGGAGTCCGCCGCGCGGTCCGCCGGGACTGCGAACAGAAGTCCCCCCGAGGTCTGCGGATCGAAGAGCAGCGCGCGCGCCGCAGAGTCGCGACGCGCTCGGTCGCGCGCGATCGCGCCGCCGGCATCGCGCTCGTTCTGCGCATGGAAGGTGCTGCGCACGCCGCGCTCGAGCAGCGCGCGCGCGCCCGGCAGCGCGGGCAGCGCATCGAGGTCGATCCGCGCCGACACGCCGCTGGCAAACAGCAGCGGCACGAGATGGCCGAGCAGGCCGAAGCCGCTGACGTCGGTGCAGGCATGCGCGCCCGCCTCGTGCGCGACGCGCGAGGCGGCGGCGTTGTCGCGCAGCATCGCGGCGATCGCGAGCTCGAGCGAGCGGCCGCTCACGAGCCCCTGCCCATTCGCCGCGAGCACGACGCCGGTGCCGAGCGGCTTGCTGAGGATCAGGCGGTCGCCCGGCGCGAGCCGATCGCGCAGCAGCGGCTCCTCGCACAGCTCGCCGGTGATCGAGAGCCCGACGAGCAGCTCCTCTCCGCGCATCGTGTGCCCGCCGACCAGCGACACGCCGAGCGGATCGAGCGCCGCGCGGACGCCGGCGAGCACCTGGAAGAGCCGCTCCTCGCCGCGCGAGGCCCCTGCGTCGGGTACGCACACGAACGCGAGCGCGTGTCGGGGCCGCCCGCCCTGGGCGAAGAGGTCGCTCACCGCGTTGACCGCGGCGACGCGCCCGACGAGCCACGGGTCGTCGGCGAAGGCGCGGAAGGCGTCGACGCTCGCGAGCACCACGTCACCGCGCGGGGTCCGCCACGCCGCGGCGTCGCTCCGCTCCGTCAGCCCGAGCAGCACGGAGTCGTCGCGGGACGCGGGCGAGAGACGCGCGAGCGCGTCTCCGAGCGCCGTCGCCCCGAGCTTCGCGGCGCAGCCGCCGCACTCCATCGGCTTGCCGTCCATCGCAGGTCGGGCGAACTCCGCCGCCGGCACGCCGTCCGACGCGAGCACGCGGAAGCGCCGCACGAAGCGGCCGTCGATGCGGTCCTTCAGCCGGAAGAGCGCGCGTCCGCTCGCGGCGAAGCCCCACTTCGCGCCGAGCGCGCGGCCGTCGCCGAGGTTCAGCAAGGCGAGGACGTCGCGCTGCGGCCGGTAGCGCCGCAGCGGAGCGCCCGCGATCCGCGCGCGCACGTTCCGATCGAGCAGCGGCCCTTCGCGCACGGCGTAGACGCCGGCCTTCGTGACCCAGGGCGCGTCGGCGATCGATGCGCAGTCGCCGACCGCGAAGAGATCGTCGTGACCGACCACCTGCAAGGTCCGGCGCACGCTCACGAAGCCCTGCGCGTCCAGCGGCAGTGGGGAATCGGCGAGCCAGGCGTGCGGAGCCGCGCCGGTCGCCCACACGACGAGGTCGGCATCGAGTCGTTCGCTGCCGATCCAGAGGGCGCGCTCTTCCACGCGCGTTGCTTCCTTCCCACACAGGATGGAGACGCCACGGCGGCGCGACTCTTCGCGCACGCGGCGCCGCAGCGCGCCCGACCGACCCGCCAGCAGCTCGTCCGCCGCCTCGACCACGGTGAGCTTGGCGCCGCGACCGAGGCTCCGCAGGCGCGCATCGAGGCAGAAAGCCAGCTCGACGCCGGCTGCCCCGCCGCCGACCACGACCACGCGCGCGATCTCGCCCGCGCGCGAGCGCACATCGAGGCTCGTGTCCAGCCGGTCGACGAAGTCGCGGATCGGTCGCGTCGCGACCGCGTGCTCGCGCACGCCGGGGAGCTCGAGCCCGCGCAGCGATGCGCCGACGTCGAGGCTCGCGACGTCGTAGCGGAGCGGCGGCCGGCCCGTGAGCTCGATGCGACGCGCAATGGCGTCGACGCGGGCCGCGGCCGCGAGCACGACCGCCGCGCCGGCGCGTCGCGCCAGCGGCACGACGTCGATCTCGAGATCCGGCGCGAGGTACTGACCCGCCGCGAACCCTGGCACCATGCCGGAGTAGATCGCGTCGGAACGGTCGAGCACGACGGTGACGCGCGTCCCCGGCAGCGGCGCCATCGCGAGGCGCCGCAGCACCTGCACGTGCGCATGGCCGCCGCCCAAGAGCACGAGCTCCAGCGCGTCGAGAGAGCGCTCCACTCTCGAGTCGGCCTCCTAGCTGAAGTAGGCGCGGAACACGAACGCGAGCCACGCCGCGAGATAGCCGGCGAGCAGCGCGCGCACGGCGGGGCGCCGCGGCAGCAGGTCGATGCCCCAGGCGAAGAGCAGGCCGTAGCACGGCGCGAGCCCCAAGGTGTAGCTGCTCTTCGCCGTGCTGAAGACGGGAAGGCGCAGATACAGGGCGAGGATCGCGCCGACGTAGAGGACCACGGTCGCGCTCGCGAAGAGCAGCGCCTCCTGCTCGCCCGTGCGCGGCCTGCGCAGCGACCGCACGAAGCCGGCGAGCATCGCGACCGTCAGAGGCAGCGCGAGCAGCGCACACGAAACTGCGTAGCCGTAGTGCCAGGGAGGCGCGGCCGGGGCGAAGGCGCTCGAGCCGAGGAGTCCGTCGAGCCAGAACGACGCGTAGAGCGCGTCCCATAGCCCCGTGAAGACGTCGTAGATGGGGCGGTCGAGCGCGGCGCCGAAGTGGAAGAGGTCCGACGGCGTGCGATAGCCCGGGTCCTGGATCCACGCGCCGCCGCGCGACGGATCCCAGCCGCCGACGTAGGGCGCGCCGAGCACGATCTGGTTGCGCACGAAGTACCAGCCTGCGATCGCGCCGCTCACGCCGGCGACGCGAGCCAGGAGTCCGACGAGAGCTCCGACGGTCACCCCGCGCCGTCGCGCCGCGCGCGCCAGCACCGCCACGACCAGCGGCAGCAGCAGCACGGCCGTGACCTTCGCGAGAACCGCGAGGCCGAAGAGCGCGCCCAGCACGAGGCTCTCGCGCTCGAGCCTCGAGCCGGGGTCCGCGAGCATCCGCAGGCACGCGACCACGAGCGCCGCGGTCAAGAGCGCCGCGAGCGGCTCGTTGCTCACGTAGTGGGACATGTAGACCGTGACGGGGAGGAAGCCGCCGACCGCCGTGGCGAGGATCTGGAGGTCATCGCGCCCCGGAAAGGCCGCGCGCGCGCCGCGGTACACCATCTCGACGAGGCCTAGCGAGACGAGCAGCACGAGCCCGCGCATCGCGAGCATCGCGAGCGCCTCCGAGCCGACTCGCGAGACCGCGGCGTACACAGGCGCGGCCGCCAGATAGAAGAGCGGCGCCTGGAAGGCCTGCCAGCCCTCGTTCGCGAGCGGCAGCCGGTGCTCGAATGCGACCTTCCGGATGTAGTCGAAGTGGAACTCCGCATCGAAGCCGAGCGTGATGTCCACCAGGCGCAGGTTGTGCAGGCCGATCGCGGCGAGCGCACAGAGCACCACCCAGCGTACTTGGCTCGCGCGCAATCGCGGCCCGCGCGCGGTGGCGAGGCTCGCGACGGCGCCGAGCGCGAACGCGACGACGAAGGTCGCGGACGACGCGCGCAGCCCCTGCCAGGCGTCCGGGAAGTCGTCCGAGATCGCGTGATGACGCCCGTCGTCGGCCGAGAGGGCCGACTGCCAGGCGCCGCCGGGCCCGGGCGCCTCCCAGTCGGGCCCCGTCGCCAGCGAGAGCTCGCGACTGGATACCAGCACGAGCGGCCAGCCGGTGTCGTTCTCCACGTCGATCCGCAGCTCGTTCTCGCCCGGCACGAGCGCCGGCGACAGGTCGAAGCGTCGCGCGTAGCGCCAGCTCGCCTCCTGCGGACCCACCTCGCCGAGCACACGGCCGTTCAGGCTCAGCCGGAACGCGCGCAGCGCCTCGACCTCGAGCGCGGCCGGCGCGCCCGCCGGCAGCGGGTTCGTGAAGCGGCGCCGGAAGGGCACGCTCTCGAGCGACGGCGGGCGCGCGACGAGATCGAAGGGCCGCGCCGCGCGGATCCACTCGGCGCCGTCGCGACCGATCAGGAATGCGTGCTGGGGGCGCCGCACGAATGCGTAGAGCGCGGTCAGCGCGACGCACGCTGCGACCACCGCGAGGAAGAGGCGCCTGCCCGACACGGGGCCGCAGTCTAGGACCGGACGAGCCGGCCTTGCCTCACCCGCCCACCTGGTACATCTCGATCTTGTCGCGGGCCGCGACGTGGCCCGTCGCATCCGTGAGGTCCGCGCGCTCCTCCGAGTAGCGGTCGCGGCGATCGCGCCAGGTCGTCTCGATCAGCATCGAGAGCGCTTCGTCGCTGGCGCCGCTCCGCAGCGGACCGCGCAGGTCGACGCCGCCGGCGGCGAAGAGGCACGTGACCAGGCGACCCTCGATCGTGAGCCGCGCGCGTGTGCAGCCGCCGCAGAAGGGCTGGCTCACGGACGCGATCACCCCGATCTCGCCGCCGCCGTCGCGATACGCGTAGCGGCGCGCCACCTCGCCCGGATAGTTGGCCTCCCGCGGCACGAGCGGCAGCGCCGCGTCGATCCGCTCGATGATCTCGCGCGCCGGCACGACCTGCGAGAGATCCCAGTGGTTCAAGGTGCCGACGTCCATGAACTCGATGAAGCGCAGGATGTGGCCGCTGCCGTGGAAGCGGCGCGCCAGCTCGACCAGGGTGTGGTCGTTGACACCGCGCTGCACAACACAGTTGATCTTGATCGGCCGGAGTCCCGCGCGCGCGGCGGCCTCGATGCCCTCGAGCACCACCGCGGGCCCGACGTCGCGGCCGCTCATGCGCCGGAAAACCTTCTCGTCGTGGCTGTCGAGCGACACGGTCACGCGCTGGAGTCCCGCGTCGGCCAGCGCGCGCGCCTGCGCCGCGAGCAGCACCCCGTTCGTCGTCAAGGTCAGGTCGCGCAAGCCGGGAATGGCGGCGAGGTGAGCGACCAGGGTCGGAAGGTCGTGGCGCAGCAACGGCTCGCCGCCCGTGATCCGGATCTTCTCGACCCCGTGCGCGACGAAGAGTCGCGCCAGCCGCTCGATCTCCTCGAAGCGCAGCAGCTCCGGCCGCGGCAGGAAGCGGTAGCGGGCCCCGTAGATCTCGGCCGGCATGCAGTACGGGCAGCGGAAGTTGCAGCGGTCGGTGACCGAGATGCGGAGGTCGTGCAGGCGGCGACCGAGGCGATCGAGGGGCAGCGACACGCGGGGCTCCGAGCGGCGCACGGGGAATGTTGACTCGTTCGTACACTATCGTACGCTCCGCCGCCGATGCAGCTTCTCGCCAGCGAAGAGTACGGACTGCGCTGCCTGCTGCGGGTCGCGAGCGCGGAGACCGAGCGTCCCGTCTCCATCTCGGAGATC
Source organism: Myxococcota bacterium (assembly GCA_035541475.1). Lineage (GTDB taxonomy): Bacteria > Myxococcota_A > UBA9160 > UBA9160 > SMWR01 > DASUFZ01. The sequence continues at coordinate 43,757 of DATKND010000064.1, forward strand.
GCGGAGGCCGAAGGCCTCTCGCCCGAGTACACGGCCAAGCTGATGCGCGAGCTCCGCCTCGGCGATCTCGTGCGCAGCGTGCGCGGAGCCGACGGCGGCTACTGCCTGGCCCGCACCGCGGCCGAGATCAGCGTGTGGAGCGCGCTTCAGGTGCTCGGCGGCGACTTCTTCTCCGAGCACTTCTGCGACTGCCACCCCGGGCAGCGCTCGCGCTGCGTGCGCAGCAGCGACTGCTCGCTCCGGGCGCTGTGGCGCGCCGTACAGACCGCCCTGCGCGAGACGCTCGAGCGGATCAGCCTCGAAGACCTGCGCCGCGACGAAGGGGCGATGAGCCGCTGGCTCGACCCCTGCACGCTCGCGGCGCTCGAGATGAAGGAGACCTCATGAACCTCGATCCCGCGACCCGCCAGCGCATCGACGAGCTGGTCAAGAAGAACCGCGTGCTGCTCTTCATGAAGGGCGAGCGCGGGTATCCGCAGTGCGGCTTCTCGGCCACCGTCGTGCAGATCCTCGACAGCCTGATCCCGGACTACCGGACGGTGGACGTGCTGCGCGACCCGGCCATCCGCGACGGCATCAAGGCCTACTCGCAGTGGCCGACCATCCCGCAGCTCTACATCGACGGCGAGTTCCAGGGCGGCTGCGACATCGTGCGCGATATGTACGCGTCGGGCGAGCTGCAGGAGAAGCTCGGCGTCTCGCCCCGGCGATAGCGGGTTCAGCGCCACTCGCGAACGTCCGATGAGACGGCGTCCTCCCGGCAAAGGAGTCGCCGTTGGCCGCCGACCTGCCGCACGCGCTCGTGCTCGACGACGGCGAGCTCGGCGACGTGCGCGACACCCTGGCCGCGATCGGCGTGCGCTGGTCCGACGTGGCAGACTCCGCCCGAGAGGTGCCGCTCCTCGTCACCACCGCCGCGCGCGCGAAGGCGCTGGTCGAGACGGGCCCGGCGCCGCGACACCATCTCCACCTGGTCGTGACCGACCCGCAGGACGGCCCGCTCGTCGGCGTGCCCTGCGACTTCGCGGTGCAGCGCCCCGTCGCCCCGGCGGTGCTGCGGCTGCTCGCCGAGCGCGCGAGCTACGAAGGGCCCGAGCGACGGCGCACCTTGCGCGTCGCGATCGGCTCGGCGGTCGAGGTCGGGATCGGCGACGAGACCCGCGACGCGATCCTCGCGCAGGTCTCGGCCAGCGGCTGCGGACTCGTCGCCGGAGCACCGCTCGAGCCGGGATCGCGCATCGCGATCCGCGTGCCGTCCGAGCTGACCTCTCCGCGCCGGCTGACCTTGCGCGGCCGCGTGCTCGGCGCGCGCCGCACGACGACCGCGGATGGCGAGACGTGGGACGTCTCGATCGGGTTCGATCCGCTGGCGCTTCCCGACCGCGTGACCTTGCGAGCGCTGATGGCGGGGCAGCCGGTCGACTTCCGCCCGCGCGGCGACGCCGGTCCCGACGAGGCCGGTCCGACCGGCCGGCCCCCGCGGCGGCGCCGACTCGGCTCGGCGGCCAGCGGATCGCGCGTCGTGATCGCGCGCGATCTCTCGGCTCGCGGTCTGCGGGTCGAGCGCGATCCCCTGCTGCGCGAGGGCGACGAGGTGACGGTCACCTTGCACGGCGGCGGCGACGCCCCGCCCGTCAGCCTGCTCGCGTCGGTGCGCATCGGCGGCGGAGGCACGCACTGGTTCCTCGCCTTCACGGAGCTCGCGCCCGATACGGAGGCCGCGCTCGCGAAGCTGCGCGAGTCCGTCGCCGGACTCGGCGCGGCCGACGGCGCCGAGGCCCCGGGCTTCCTGCTCGCGGAGCTCCGAGCTCGCTAGCAAATGCGGTGAGGACGCGGGCGAGGCAGAGGCGCCGAGGAGGAACAGATGGCCGCCGCAGGCGCCTCTGCCTCGACCGCAGTCACTCCGCAGCCGCCGGAGGCGGCTTGCGCTAGAAGTCGCCGCGCTTGCTCGAGGAGAGGAGCGCGTGAGCGACCGCGTCGACACCGTGCCGCGTTGGTTCCGCGACGCGATCGCGGTTCCGGCCGAAGATCGCGAGATCGAGGTCGAGGGCTGCCGGATCCACTACCTCGCCTGGGGCGCGAGCGGCCGCCCGGGGCTCGTCTTCGTCCACGGCGGCGCCGCCCACGCCCACTGGTGGAGCTTCGTCGCACCGCTCTTCCTGTCGGAGTACCGTGTCGCGGCGCTCGACCTCTCGGGACACGGCGACAGCGGCCGGCGCGAGGGCGGCTACCCGCGCGAGACGTGGGCCCGCGAGGTGCGCGCCGTCGCGACCGACGCCGGCTTCGACGGGCCGCCCATCGTGGTCGGCCACAGCATGGGAGGCTTCGTCGCGATCACCGCGGCGGCCGCCTTCGGCGAGCAGCTCGCGGGCGCCGTGATCCTCGACTCGCCCGTGCGTCGCCCCGACCCCGAGGCCGTCGAGGGAGCGCACGGAAAGTCGTTCCGCAACCCGAAGATCTACCCGGACGTCGACACCGCGCTGAAGCACTTCCGCACCGTGCCGGATCAGCCGTCGTCGCTGCCGTTCATCCTCGACTACGTCGCGCGCCGCTCGCTGATGCGCGTGCCGGGCGGCTTCACCTGGAAGTTCGATCCGCTGATCTTCCGGCGCGAGACCCCGCGCGCCTCGCACGAGTTGCTGCCGCAGGTGCGCTGCCGCGTCGCACTCTTCCGCAGCGAGCACGGGCTCGTCACGCCCGACATCGGTGAATTCATGTACGAGCTGCTCGGGCGCAACGCGCCCGTGATCGAGATCCCCGAGGCCTGGCATCACATGATGCTGGACCAGCCGCTGCTGCTCGTGACCGGGCTGCGCACGCTGTTCGCGGACTGGGAGCACTCGGTGCCGCTCGCGCGCCGCGCCTGATGGCGGCGCGCCGCGCGCTCGCGGCCCTCGCCACCGCGGTCGCCACGCTCGTCTCCATCGAGCTGCTGCTCTTCGCCGCGGAGCGCGCGAGCGGTCGCGTCGCCGCGCTGTTGCACGGCACGTCGCGGGCGCTGCCCGACGCGCGGCTCGGCTCGCGGCCGAACCCCGCGCTCCCCGACGCCGACGCCGCGGGCTGGCGCAACGCCGCGCGACCGGCGCAGGTCTTCACCGTCGCAATCGGCGACTCGCAGACGTACGGCGACGAAGTCGCGCGCGACGAGGCGTGGCCGCAACGCCTGGCCGCGCTCACCGGCCGCAGCGTCTACAGCATGGCGCTCGGCGGCTACGGGCCCGTCGAGTACGAGCGCCTGATGCCCGAGGCGCTCGCGCTCTCGCCGCAGCTCGTGCTCGTCGGGCTCTACGCGGGGAACGACTTCGCCGATGCGTATCTGAGCGCCTATCCGCGCGCGCTCGCGCCGGAGCTTCGCAGCGAGGACGCCGCGGTCGTCGCGCGCTGCGACGCGCTCGAGCGGCGCGGCGAGCTGAAGGACGCGTGGGAGCACACGCAGGATCTGGTGAAGGCGCGGCGCTTCCCGCTTCTCTCGCGCTGGCTCGAGCCGATCGGAGAGCGCTCGCGCCTCGTCGCGCTCTTCGGCGCCGCAGGAAGCGCGCTCTTCGCGAGAGAGCCGCAGCAAGCACCGGAACGCGTCGACTTCGACACCTTGCGCGCGCGCGCCGAGGCGGCCGGCGCGCACTGGCTGCTGCCCTTCGCGCGCGGCGATCTCTCGACCGTGTTCACGCCCGCCGCGCGCCTCGCGCTGGTCGACACGAGCGACGCGCGCATCGAGGAGGGCGTGCGCATCGCGCTGCAGGAGATCCGGCGCATGGCGGAGCAGTGCGCGGGACGTTGCCGCCTGGCGGTCGTGGCGATCCCGACCAAGGAGCGCGTCTTCGCCGCCTTCCTCCACGCGAGCGGCGCGGCGCTGCCGCGCGCGTTCGCGGAGCTCACCTTGCGCGAGAACCTGCTGTGGGAGCGCGTGCGCCGCGCGCTCGAGAGCGACCGAATTCCGCTGGTCGACACCTTGCCGCGACTGCGCGCCGAGCTTGCCGCCGGACGCAATCCCTACCTCGGCGACTGGAACGGGCATCCCGACGCCGCAGGCAACGAGGCGATCGCCGAGGCCGTGCGAGCCTCGGGACTCCTCGGCGCGCGCGAGGGCGCTGGTTGACGCGCCCGCGAGGCGCGGGAAGACTCGCGGAAGTCATGGCACGCGACGACAGGGCGTCGGCGCCCGCACGCAAGCCCGATTGGCTGCGCGTCCGCTTCGCCGAGACGCCGGAGCTGCAGCAGACGCGCGCGCTGATGCGGCGCCTCCGCCTCGCGACGGTGTGCGAGGAGGCCGCGTGCCCGAACCTCCACGAGTGCTGGTCGCAGCGCCACGCGACGGTGATGGTGCTCGGCTCCGTGTGCACGCGCGCCTGCGCATTCTGCAACGTCGCGACCGGGCGACCGCAGGCGGTCGATGCAGGAGAGCCCGCGCGGCTCGCCGACGCGGTCGCCGCACTCGGCCTGCGCCACGTGGTCGTCACCTCGGTCGACCGCGACGACCTCGCCGACGGCGGCGCCTCGCATTTCGCGGCCTGCATCGAGGCGATCCGCACGGCCGCGCCGCGCGCCACGATCGAGGTGCTGACGCCGGACTTCCGCCACAAGCCGGGCGCGATCGAGACGGTCGTCGCCGCCGGGCCCGACGTCTACAACCACAACATCGAGACGGTTCCGCGCCTGTACCGCCGCATCCGGCCGGGCGCGAGCTTCGAACACTCGGTTCAGCTTCTCGCGCGCGTGAAGGAGCTCGCGCCGCGGAGCTTCACGAAGTCGGGACTCATGGTCGGGCTCGGCGAGGAGCCGGACGAGGTGCTGCGCGTGATGGACGCGCTGCGCGAGGCCGACGTCGACTTCCTGACCATCGGCCAGTATCTCCGCCCGACTCCGCGCCACGCGGAGGTCGTGCGCTACGTGACTCCGGACGAGTTCGAAGCGTTGGCGTCCGAGGCGCGCGCACGGGGCTTCCTGCTCGTGGCCTCCTCTCCGCTCACGCGCTCCTCGTACCACGCCGATAGGGATTTCCAACGCCTGCGGAGCGCGCGCGCCCGCCTCGATGCGCCGCCGGCGGAGGCCGCGAGTCCGACATGAGCGACGAGATCGACGACGTCGACCCCGACGAGACGCGCGAGTGGCTCGATGCGCTCGAGTCCGTGCTCGAGCAGGAAGGCGCCGAGCGCGCGCACTTCCTGATCGAGGCGCTGATCGACAAGGCGCGGCGCAAGGGCGTGCACCTGCCGCACCGCGCGACCACCGCCTACCTCAACACGATCCACCCGACCGACGAGGAGAAGGCGCCCGGCGAGCCCGGCCTCGAGTACCGCATCCGCTCGATCATCCGCTGGAACGCGCTCGCGATGGTGGTGCAGGCCAACGCGAGGAGCTCCGAGCTCGGCGGCCACATCGCGAGCTTCGCCAGCGCCGCGACACTCTACGACGTCGGCTTCAACCACTTCTTCCACGCGCCGACGGAGGACTTCGGCGGCGACCTCGTCTACATCCAGGGCCACTCCTCGCCGGGCATCTACGCGCGCGCCTTCCTCGAGGGCCGTCTCGACGAGGCGCGGCTGCGCCGCTTCCGGCGCGAGGTCGGCGGCGGCGGTCTCTCGTCGTATCCGCACCCCTGGCTGATGCCCGACTTCTGGCAGTTCCCGACGGTGTCGATGGGACTCGGCCCGATCCTCGCGATCTACCAGGCGCGCTTCATGCAATACCTGCACAACCGCGGCCTGATCGACGCGACCGACCGACACGTGTGGGCGTTCGTCGGCGACGGCGAGATGGACGAGCCGGAGTCGCTCGGCGCGATCGGGCTCGCCGCGCGCGAGAAGCTCGACAACCTGATCTTCGTCGTGAACTGCAACCTCCAGCGCCTCGACGGGCCCGTGCGCGGCAACGGCAAGATCATCCAGGAGCTCGAGGGGACGTTCCGCGGCGCCGGCTGGAACGTGATCAAGGTGATCTGGGGCGACCGCTGGGATCCGCTGCTGGCCAAGGACAAGAAGGGCCTGCTGCTGCGCCGCATGGAGGAGGCGGTCGACGGCGACTACCAGAACTACAAGGTGCGTGGCGGGGCCTACACGCGGGAGCACTTCTTCGGGAAGTACCCCGAGCTGCTCGAGATGGTCGCCAACATGACCGACGACGACATCTGGCAGCTGAACCGCGGCGGCCACGACCCGCAAAAGATCTACGCCGCCTACGCCGCCGCGACGCGCCACGAGGGCCAGCCGACCGTGATCCTCGCCAAGACGGTCAAGGGCTACGGCATGGGCGAGGCCGGCGAGGGCCAGAACATCACCCACCAGCAGAAGAAGATGGGCGAGGAGTCGCTGCGGGTCTTCCGCGACCGCTACCGCATCCCGATCCCGGACGAGCAGCTCGCGGACGCGCCCTTCTACACGCCCTCCCCCGACAGCCCGGAGATCCGCTACATGCACGAGCGTCGCAAGGCGCTCGGCGGCTACCTGCCGACGCGCGCGCCGGTCGCGACCTCGCTCGAGATCCCGCCGCTCGACGCCTTCAAGACGCTGACCGAGGGCTCCGGCAAGCGAGACATCTCCACGACCATGGCCTTCGTGCGCCTGCTGACCGCCCTGTGTCGCGACAAGAACCTCGGCCCGCGCGTGGTGCCGATCGTTCCGGACGAGGCGCGCACGTTCGGCATGGAGGGCCTCTTCCGCCAGCTCGGCATCTACGCCGCCGAGGGTCAGCTCTACGAGCCGGTCGACCACGACCAGGTCATGTACTACCGCGAGGACCGCAAGGGGCAGATCCTGCAGGAGGGGATCAACGAGGCCGGCGGGCTCTCGTCGTTCATCGCCGCCGGCACTTCGTACGCGAACCACGGCATCCAGATGATCCCCTTCTTCATCTTCTACTCGATGTTCGGCTTCCAGCGCGTCGGCGACCTGATCTGGGCCGCGGGCGACTCGCGCACGCGCGGCTTCCTGCTCGGCGGCACCTCCGGCCGCACGACACTCTCGGGTGAAGGGCTCCAGCACCAGGACGGACACAGCCACCTGCTGGCGTCGACCGTCGCGAACTGCGTCGCGTACGACCCGACCTTCGCCTACGAGCTCGCGGTGATCGTCCACGACGGACTGCGGCGGATGTGCTCGGAGCGGGAGGACGTCTTCTACTACATCACCGTGATGAACGAGAACTACCACCACCCGCCGCTGCCGGAGGACGCGATCCCCGGCATCCTGAAGGGCCTCTACCCGCTCTCGCAGGGCCCCGCCGATGCGCGTCAGCGCGTGCAGCTGCTCGGCTCGGGCACCATCCTGCGCGAGGTGATCGCGGCCGCGGAGCTGCTGCACTCGGACTGGGGCGTCGCGGGCGACGTGTGGAGCGCGACCAGCTTCACCGAGCTTCGCCGCGAAGGGCTCGCAACCTCGCGCTGGAACCGGCTCCACCCGGAGGAGACGCCGCGCCAGAGCTACGTCGCGGCGCAGCTCGGCGCGCGTCGCGGACCGGTCGTCGCGGCGAGCGACTACATGAAGACCTTCGCCGATCAGATCCGGGCCTTCGTGCCGGGTCGCTACGTCGCGCTCGGCACGGACGGCTACGGGCGCTCGGATCTGCGCGCGGTGCTGCGGCAGCACTTCGAGGTCGACCGACACTCGATCGTGGTTGCCGCGCTGAAGGCGCTTGCCGACGACGGCGCGCTGCGCCCGGAGGTCGTGAGACAGGCGATCGAGAAGTACGACATCGATCCCGAGCGCATCGACCCCTCGAAGGCCTGACCGTGGCGACGCGCGACGTCCAGCTGCCGGACATCGGCGATTTCGAGAACGTCGACGTCGCCGAGGTGCTCGTCAAAGTCGGCGACGTGGTCGCGGCCGAGCAGTCGCTGATCGTGCTCGAGAGCGACAAGGCCAGCATGGAGATCCCGTCGCCCTTCGCGGGCCGCGTCGTCGAGATGAAGGTCTCGGTGGGCGACCAGGTGAGCGAGGGCGCGCTGATCGCGCGGATCGAAGTGGAGCAGACCGCGGCAGCCGGACCGTCCGAAGCGCCGGCGAAGGCGCCGGACGCGAAGGAGGAGGCGCCTCCGGTCGCGAAGCCGGCGCCCGCGCCGGCACCCCCGCCGGCGCCGAGGCGCGCCCCCGCCGCGCCGATCGCACCTTCGGTGATGGAGGACCACCAGGGCACCGTCGCGCCGATCACCTCGTCGGTCGTCGAGGACCGCGAGGGCGTCGAGGTCGTGCCGCTGCCCGCCGCGCTCGTGCCCGCGGCCGAGCTGCGCGCCCACGCGAGCCCCTCCGTGCGCCGCCTCGCGCGCGAGCTCGGCGTCGATCTACGACTCGTCGCCGGCACCGGCCGCAAGGCGCGCATCCAGAAGGAGGACGTCCAGGGCTACGTCAAGAGCATGATCGTGAAGGGCACGTCGGCGGGCGTGCCGATCGCGGGCGTGGCGGTGGCCGCGCCGCTGAAGTTCGACTTCTCGCAGTTCGGCCCGACGGAGGTCGAGCCGCTGAACCGCATCCGCAAGCTCTCGGCCGCGAACCTGCATCGCAGCTGGGTGTCGGTCCCGCACGTCACGCAGTTCGAGGAGGCCGACATCACCGAGCTCGACGGCTTCCGCCGCGAGATGAAGGCCGAGGCCGAGGCGCGCGGCATCAAGCTGACCTTCCTGCCCTTCGTGCTGAAGGCCTGCGCGCATCTCTTGAAGGAGCTGCCGCACTTCAACGCCTCGCTCGACCACCTCGGCGAGAACCTGATCCTGAAGCGCTACGTGAACGTCGGCGTCGCGGTCGACACGCCGAACGGCCTGGTCGTGCCGGTCGTGCGCGACGCCGACCAGAAGGGCCTCTACGAGATCGCGGCCGAGCTGATGGACATCTCGTCGCGCGCGCGCGAGCGCAAGCTCCGGCCCGGCGACCTGCAGGGCGGCAGCTTCAGCATCTCGAGCCTCGGCGGCATCGGCGGCACCTTCTTCACGCCGATCGTGAACCATCCGGAGGTCGCGATCCTCGGCGTCGGCCGCATGGACTGGCGGCCCGTCTGGCGGGACGGCGCCTTCATCCCGCGCCTGCTGCTGCCGCTCTCGCTCTCCTACGACCACCGCGTGATCGACGGCGCCGACGGCGCGCGCTTCGCGACGCGGCTCTCGCAGATCCTCTCCGACTTGCGCCGGCTGATCCTCTGACCATGGACGACGCCCCCGCGCGCGCCGACGTGCTGGTGCTCGGGTCGGGCCCCGGCGGCTACACCGCCGCGTTCCGCGCGGCAGACCTCGGCAAGCGCGTCGTGCTCGTCGAGCGCTACGCCTCGCTCGGAGGCGTCTGCCTGAACGTCGGCTGCATCCCGTCGAAGGCGCTGCTCCACGTCGCGCAGGTGATCGAGGCCGCGGGCGACCTCGCGCCGCACGGCGTGGAGTTCGGCACGCCGAAGCTCGACTTCCAGAAGCTCCGCGCCTTCAAGGACGCGGTGGTGCGGAAGCTCACCGGCGGGCTCGCGCAGATGGCGAAGCAGCGCCGCGTGGAGGTCGTCACCGGAACGGGTCGCTTCGCCGACGCGAACCACCTCACCGTGGCCACGCAGGGCGGCGAGCGCACACTCGAGTTCGAGCACGCGATCATCGCCGCGGGCTCGCACGCCGTGCGCCTGCCCGGCCTGCCGGACGACCCGCGCATCCTCGACTCGACCTCCGCGCTCGAGGTCGACGGCGCCGCGCGGCGATTGCTCGTGATCGGCGGCGGCATCATCGGTCTCGAGCTCGCGGCGGTCTACCACGCGCTCGGATCCGAGGTGACGATCGTCGAGCTGCTGCCGGCGCTGATGTCCGGCGCCGACCCCGATCTCGTGCGGCCGCTGCGACGCCGCATCGAGTCGCGCTATGCGGGCATCCACGTCGGGACGCGCGCCCTGCGCATCGAGGCAGAGCCCGAGGGCCTGCGCGCGCACTTCGCCGGCGAGAAGGCGCCCGCGCCCGCCATCTTCGACCGCGTGCTCGTCGCCGTCGGGCGCGCGCCGAACGGCGCGCAGATCGGGGCGGAGCGTGCGGGCGTGCGCGTCGACGCGAAGGGATTCGTCCCCGTCGACGCCTCGCAGCGGACGAACGTCCCGCACGTCTTCGCCATCGGAGACGTGTGCGGACCGCCGCTCCTCGCGCACCGCGCGAGCCACCAGGCAAAGGTCGCGGCCGAGGTGATCGCGGGGCTGCCCGCGGCCTTCGACGCGGAGGTGCCGTCGGTGGCCTACACCGATCCGGAAGTCGCGTGGGTCGGCCTCACGGAGGAGCGCGCGAAGGCTGAAGGCATCGCGTTCGAGAAGGCCCTGCTCCCGTGGAGCGTGTCGGGGCGAGCGGTCGGCATCGACCGCGCCGAAGGGCTCACGAAGCTGCTCTACGCGCCCGACACGCGTCGGTTGCTCGGCGCGGGCATGGTCGGCGCCGGAGCCGGCGAGCTCGTCGCCGAGGCGACGCTCGCGCTCGAGCTCGGCGCCGACGTCGAGGACGTCGCGCTGACCGTACACGCGCACCCGACGCTCTCGGAGACGATCGGCCTCGCGGCGGAGGTGGCGACGGGCACCGTCACGGATCTGTACCTGCCGCGGAAGAAGACGAAGGTGTGAGGGTCGTGTGCGCGCCAGCGCAGTCCGAGCCGGCGCTTGCTAACGCAGCTGAAACCGCGACATGCCGGCGATCATCTGCGCGCGCAGCGCCTCGGCCTCGGCGGGTCGCGGCGGCGCGAACTCGACGCCCGCGCCGGCCGGCCGCTCGACGGGCTTCGTCTGCGCGGTCGCGCGCACCCAGCGCACGCTGGCGACGATCTGGATCGAGCCCGAAGGCAGCGCGATCTCGAGGCCGACGTTGCGCCCGGAAGGCGGTGGTGAATCCATCTCGAGGAAGGCGCCGCTGGTGGTCAGATCGCGCACGACCACCGGTCGCGTGCGACCTCCGCTGGTGACGGAGGCGCGCAGCGAGGTCGGCACGCGCGGCTCGATCCGCAGCTCGGAGTCGCTGCCCTCCCAGACCGCGAGCGTGGCGAGGAAGCGGAGCTCCTCGGGATCGAAGGGATCCCACACGCACCAGCGGAGTCCCGCTGCGCGCAGCGCCTCGATCGCCGCGTCGTCCGGTCGAGGACCCGCGAGCACCAGCGAGGCGGGCCGGATGCTGGTGCGAGGCACGAGCATCTCGAGGACCTCCGCCGCCTCGTCCGGCGAGAGCGCGGACGGCGCGAGCGCGCCCCGCACGCGCGCGCCCTCCTGCCGGGCCAGCAGCGCCGCCTCGTCCACATCGTTGGCGTAGAGCGCCTCGACTCCGAGGCGCACCAGCGCGAGCGCCGCCTCCCCGAGCGAGCACTTCGCGCTGTCGAGCACGAGCAGCAGGCCGAAGTCGCTGACCGCCATGGTCCCCCGCCGACTCATCGGCGGATCGCGACCGGAGCGTGACCGCGACGGGGCCCGACCCCGAGCCGACATTCGACCGGGAACGGCATGCCCGACTGGCGACGGTCGAGAAGGCCAGCGCTCCGTAAGGCGAATGCTAAGAGGACGAAGGACGAAGCTTTGAAGAACATCGCGCGCGGAGCGCGCCGCAAGCGCCGAAGGCGCGCGCAGCGAGGCGTAGCCGAGCGGAGCCCCTCTAGTTCGCCGGAAGCTCGACCTGGGCGGCGGCCTGGCTGTCGATCGCGCGCAGACGCTGCGCGAGCTCGCCGCGCTCGGGGGCGAGCTCGATCGCCCGGACCAGGGCCGCGTGCGCGCGCGACACGTCTCCGAGCGCCGCCCAGACGCTCGACGCCTGCGACCAGGTCTCCGGATCGTTCGGCTCGGTGTTCACGGCGTGGAGCAGCGCGGCGTGGGCCGCCTCGCGGTGTCCCTGGTGGAACTCGGCGTGCGCGAGACCCACCCAGCCGCGCGAGCTCTCCTGAAGCTCCAGGCTGCGCAGGAACTCGCGGCGTGCGCCCTCGAGATCGCCGCGCGAGCCCGCGTCGACACCGAGCGCGACGTGCGTGGCGGAGTCGTCGAGGCCGAGCCAGCGCAGACGCGCGACGGCGTCGCGCATGCCCGCGAGATCGCCGGGGTGGCGGCCGCGCCGCAGCGCGAGATCGACGGAGCCGAAGAGGTAGAGCACCACCCAGGCCGCAGCCGTCGCCCAGACGCCGCGGCGGAGCCAGGAGCGCGGCTCGGCCGCGCGCGCCGAGGCGGGGACCGCGCGCAGCAGGACCGATGCGATGCGGCCGTCGCGCAGCTTCCAGATCGCGCCATCGAGGATGAAGTGGTGCACGTTGACGGCCGTCGCGACCAGCATCGAGACGGCGGCCACGGACGACGCGGGGCCGAGGAGATCGGGAGAGAAGAGCAGGACGGGCAAGGTCCAGATCGCGATCCCGGCGACCGCGACCTTGCCGAAGTATGCGGCCGCGCCGTGCCAGGTCGGCGAGGCGCGCGCGTAGTACGAGGTCACCCACAGGTATTGCGTCGCGTGCCCGAGCGCGACCCAGTCGAGCACGCCGCCGTAGAAGTCGATCGGCGTGATGCCGCTGTGGGCGCTCGCCAGTCGGAAGGCGATCGGGATCGAGAACCAGAGCGCCTGCGTCAAGACCAGCAGGCCGGCGGGCAGCAGACGCCGCGCCGGCACGAGCCGCAGCAGCGACACCGCGCAGAGTCCGAGCGTCACCAGGTAGAGCGACAGCGCGATCGCGAAGGCGGCGTCGGCCACGCGAGTCGGGATGCCGATCGGCCAGAACGCGATCGCCGTGCCTCCGCCGAGCGCGGCGTTGAACTGCGGCACGCCGGGCCCGGCCTCCTTGTGGAAGGACAGGAAGACCAGCGCGTACGAGAGCACGAAGGAGGCATGGAGCCAGCGCTTGAGCGGCGGCTCGAGCGAGATCCCCGCGCGGCGCAGGAACATCACCGCGAGGCCGTAGTTCTGGCCGGTGTAGTGCCACGGGCTCCACGTCAGGTAGACCGTCAGGAAGAGCGAGGCGACGAGCCGGTCGTAGACGGAGAGCACGAAGACCGCCACCACCGCCAAGGTGGCCCACACGGCGAACAGCGCATAGCGGTGTCGGTCGGCGCGCTGCTCGTAGACGCGCACCAAGGTCGCGCCGTAGTGGGGCAGGCTCAGCAACGTCAGCAGGATCGGCACGAGGTACGCGGGCTGCGCCGCGCGCAGCGACTCGCCGAACCCCATGAAGGCGGCGAAGACGAAGATGTAGAGGAGCCCGCAGCCGAAGAGCAGGTCCGCGGCGGGGCCGATCAGCCAGAGACTCGCCGGGGCGCGCGACACGCTGTGCAGTATTCCATCCGCGCGCGAACGCGATCAAGTCACGGCGGCGGCCGGGTTCGCCGCCGCGCCTGCGAGATCAGGACGTCGCGAGCGCGCGCGCCAGGAACCAGTAGAGGCCGAGCGCGCAGATCGCGGCGGACCCGATCTCGGCGACCTTGCGGTAGAGCCCCTGCGGGCTGCGTCGCTCGAGCCCACGCAGCGCGGGCCAGATCAGCGCGACGACGCCGAGCTGACCGAGCTCGACCCCCACATTGAATCCGAAGAGGGCGTGCGCGACGCGCTGCGGCGGCAGCTCCATCTCGGCTAGCACGCCCGCGAATCCGAACCCGTGCACGAGCCCGAAGGCGAAGGCCACGGCGGCGCGCAGCCGCGCCGGAAGCGAAGCGCGCGCCAGCAGGCCGAAGTGGCAGAGCGAGAAGAGCGCGAGCCCGAGCAGCGCGCCGGCCGGGACCGCGCCGATGCCGGCGGCCGCGAGCGCCGCGAGCGCGCAGAGCGCGGACGTCGCGACGACCGGAACCGCGACGCCACGCCCGGAGAGCAGCCAGCCGTTCTCGGCGGCGACGAGCGCGATCGAGAAGCCGATCAGCGACTCGACGGCCGCGGCGTCCGGCCGCAGCACGCCGAGCACGGCGAGCGCGAGCGTGATGCTGTGCGCGAGCGTGAAGGCCGTGACCAGGTAGGCGACCTCGCGCAAGGTCGACGCCAACAGCAGCAGCGCCAGCAGGAAGGCGAGGTGGTCGTAGCCGGAGAGGATGTGGAGCACGCCGAGCCGCACGTAGCCGAGGAGCCCGGTGCCCTCGAGGGTCGGACGCGACTTCGCGCCGTCGCTCGTGTCGAGCGGCCAGCGCGGATCCGCCTCGGTCAGCACGCGCTCCTGCACGGCGTCCGCCGCGACGCGCGCGAAGTGGAGGTGCGAGGGCGCCTCCTCGAGCAGCACGCGGCTCTCGATGACTCGCGGACCCGAGGCGGGACAGCGAAGCCTCCAGCGGTACGCCACCCACCCGCGCGGCGCCTGCTGCGCGACGGGCGGCGACTCGGGAAGACAGCGCGACGCGCCTTGCAGCAGCACGAGGTGATCCGCGAAGTAGAGCGCGACCGGTCCGCCGCTGCCGAGGTCGCGCGCCGGGTCGACCGGCAGGCGCGTCAGCTCGAGCAGCGGGATGCGCAGCTCCACCTGCGCGCCGTCGGCATCGAAGCTCCAGCTCGAGTACGAAGCGCTGCGCGTGTGCGCGGGCGCGCTCGCGGGCGCGACCGCAACGAGCGCGAGCCCCGCGCAGAACGCCGCGAGCGTGCGGCGGGGCGTCACGGAAGTGCGTCGACCGTGCGCACGTCGGCGCGGCGGCGCAGGTCGTCGAGATACGCGCGCAGCGCCGCGTCACCGGCGCGCCGGCGCATCTCCGCGCGCAGCGGCTCGCGGATCTCGTCCATCGGCGGGACGTCGCCCGGTTCGCGCGCGAGCCCGACGAGCACGTGGTAGCCGGCGTTCGAGCGCACCGGCGCGGCGACATCCCCCGGTGCGAGCGACTCGGCGGCGTGCGTCGCGGTCGGCCCGAGGTACTCGCGCAGCTTCGAGAGCGGCAGCGGATCGGTTGGCAGCACCGCCACCTGCGGATCGCCGAGCGCCTGCTCGACCTCGGCGAAAGGCTCGCCGGCGCGCAGCCGCGACGCCGCCTCCTCGGCGCGCGCGCGCGCCTGCGCATCGTCGCGGGTCGGCTCCGCGCGCACGAGGATCTGGCGCACCGCGATGCGCCCGCTGCGCGCGAAGTAGTCGCGGTTCTCCGCGTAGAAGGTCGCGAGCGCCGCGTCGTCCGGCTCCTCGGTCTCGCTCTCCGAGATCGCCGCCTGGATCACCGCCCCGACGAGATCGCCGCGCACGCGCCGATCGCTCTGCGCGAGCCCGAGTTCGAGGCCCCGCTGCACCAGCAGCTCCTCCTCGATCAGCCGATCGAGCACGTGTCGCTTGTCGGACTCGTCGATCGGCGTCCGACGGTCGCTCGCCAGCGCTGCGACCGCGCGCTGGTACTCCTCGAGGCGCACGGCATTGCCGTTGACCGACGCCACGGCGCCCTCCGGCAGCTTCCGCTCGAGCGCGGGTCCGCCGTGGAGGATCGAGGCCGCGGCGGTCGCGAGGCCGACGAGCGCGCCGAGCGCGAGCAGCGCGCGCGCGCGGCGCTCCGCGACGATCGTCGCGGCGGGCTCCGAGTCGGCCGACATCGGGCCCGATGGAGTAGCGAATCGGCGCGAGCCGGCCGAGCGCTCGAGTCGCGCGGTCCGCGCGCCGATGAGACGAGCGCGCCGGAGGACCGCCATGCCGAGATCGCTCGCCCTTGCCCTCGCTCTCGCGCTGCCGCTCGCCGCGGTCGCGGACACCTTGACCTTGCGGGACGGGCGCGTGCTCCAGGGCGTCTACCGGGGCGGGACGGCCGAGATGCTCCACTTCGAGATCGACGGGACCTTGCGCGGCGTGCCGCTCGGCGACGTGGTCTCGGTGAGCTTCCTCGGCCGTCAGCCCGGCGATCCCGCCCCGACGGCCCAGCAGGCGGCGCCCGCGCCGTCGGTGGCGCGCGTCGCGGCGGGCACGCGCTTGCGCGTGCGGCTCGCCGAACCGCTCGACCCGCACAAGAACGTCGTCGGCGACGGCTTCGCCGGCATGCTCGAGATGGAGCTCCAGGCGGCCGGCACGACCATCGTGGCTTCCGGCTCGAAGGTCGTCGGCCGGATCTCGCAGATCGAGGCGGGCGCGATGACGCTGGAGCTGACCTCGCTCCAGATCGGCGAGGCGTCGCAGCCGATCGTGACGGGGACCCAGCAGATGGTCGCCGCCGCGGGCAACGGGCCTGCCGCGCCGGCCCCCGCGTCCGACCGGATCCCGGCCGGCAGCCTGTTCGAGTTCCGGCTGCTCCAGCCCTTCGACGTCCGGCTGCGCTGAGAGGCTCTCGGCGATCGAAGACCGGCCGGATTCCGGCCGGCTCCCCGCGAAGCACCTTGACTTCGATATGTCGACCGATATATCAAGAGTGCTGTCGAACGTCTCGGCCGCGCCCTCGAGACCTCGAAGGGAGGATGTCATGCGGCATCGCCATGGCTGGCACCGCTCGAGGCGCCACGGACTCGGCCATGCATTCGGCCTCTGGGGCGGCGGGGCACCCAGTCGCTTCTTCGGTGCGGGCGAGCTCCGCCTCGCGCTGCTGTCGCTGCTCTCGGAGCGACCGCAGCACGGCTACGAGCTGATGCGACAGCTCGAGTCGCGCTCGGGCGGGCTCTACCGCGCGAGCGCCGGCTCCGTCTATCCGACGCTCCAGCAGCTCGAGGACGAGGGTCTCGCGCGCTCGGAGGCGGTGGACGGCAAGCGCATCTACCGGCTCGGTCCCGAGGGCGAGAGCGAGGTGCGCGAGGAGGCGGAGGCGATCCAGCGCATCTGGCGACGGGCCGAACGCTGGGACGAGTGGAGCGGACTCTCGGGCCCCGACGTCTGGGAGCTCGCGCGTCCCGCGCGCCAGCTGGCGCGGGCCGTGCTGCGCGCGATGGCGCGCTCCGACCGCGACCCCGACCGCATCGACGACGTGCGCCGGATCCTCGAGCGCGCGCGCCGCGAGATCGAGCGGCTCGGCGACGACGGCGGCGAGGTCCGAGAGGACGAAGCGGGCTGACTCGCGAGCGATCCGCGACCGCGAAGGTGCGGCTTAGTGCTTCGGGGACGAGGCAGAGGTCCCCTGCGGCGGCCATCTGTTCCTCCTCGGGGACCTCTGCCTCGTCCCCTCGGACAGCTTGCCGGCGGCTTGTTAGGCAAGGAGTAGCCGCCCGCGATCCGGCACGACTCACGCGATGGGTTGGCGTAGCCGCGCAGCGCGACGCGCGCGCGATCCGGCATCTGCATCTCCATCGCGCGTACTCCGGCTCTCCGAGCACGCGCGCGACGGCGCGCGTCAGCGGATCTGATCCTCCGCCGGATACCAGCTCGCCGCGAGCACGCGCTCCTCGAGATAGTGGTGGAGCGCCGCGGGCAGGTGCGTCCTCGCGCTCTCCTTGTGGCACCGCAGGATCCGCACCGACTCGACGATCGCCGCGCCCTTCACCTTCGGCATCGGAGCGACTCCTTCACACGCGCACCTTGTTCAGCCAGCTGACGAGCCAGGTGCAGACCGGCGCGCCGTCGCTGCAGCAGCTCTGGTGCTCGACGCGCACGCCCTCGCAGCCCGCGTTCTCGAACGTGGCGGCGACGTAGCCGGCGTTCAGCAGGCACATCTCGCGCGACGGCATGCCGAAGTCGCGCAGCGCGACGCGGATCTTGCCGGCCGACTCGGGCTGCATCTCCATCGTGCCGGTGTCGTGCTGCGAGCTCCAGAGGACGAGCGCGCGGCGCGTGAGCGACTCGCGGTCGCCGGACGTGAGGTGCTTGTAGATACCCTGCACGTGCGCCTGCGCAGCGAGGCGACCGGCCCGCTCGAAGAAGACGGCGTCGGGAATGCCCTGGATGCGCGCCATCGCGCGCACGAGCGGGACGAGGTCCTCCTCGGGATACCAGCTCGCGGCCAGCACTCGCTCCGACAGGTAATGGTGGAGCGCGGGCGGCAGATGCTTGCGCGCCTCGTCCTTGTGCCGGCGCAGGTACTTCACCGAGTCGAGGATCGAGGCGCCTTTCGTCTTCGGCATGTCACCCCTCCCGACCGCCGGTCGGACCGACGCCCGTGCGGCTCGGATCGGCCGATCCGAGGGGTTTCCTGAGTGGGGGTCAGATCCGGACGGCGGCGCCTCGCGCGGGGGCTAGCCGAGGGCGCGGTAGACGGCGCCGATCAGCGCGTCGGCGCGCGGATCGAGCAGCACGTGCGGCCCCATGCGATTCATCGCGTAGCCGAAGCCGACGCGGCGCGAGGGGTCGGCGAAGCCGACCGACCCGCCGGCGCCCGGGTGCCCGAAGGCGCCCGGGCTCGGGCCGAAGGAGGCGAGCGGCGCGTCCTGGCTCAGCATGAAGCCCTGGCCGACGCGCGTGGAGATCTGGAGCACGTGGTCGCGTCCGAAGGACTGCTCCTGTCGACACCGCTCGATGCCGGCGCGCGAGAGCACCGACACGCCGTCCTGCTCGCCGCCGCGAGCGAGCGCTCCATAGATGCGCGCGATGCCGTGCGCGGTGGCGTGTCCGTTGGCGCCGGGGATCTCGGCACGCCGCCACTCCGGCACGTTGGGACCGCGGAGCATCGACGGCGGATTGAGGAAGGCGCGCGCGGCGACGCCCTTCGGGTCACTGGCGATCAGCACCGCGAGGCTCATGCCCTCGCCGCCCGGCTCCGGCGGCGGGATCGCGCCCATCTCCGCCACGCGCGCGTGCTCGGCGTCCGGAAGCCCGATGTGGAAGTCCGCGCCGAGCGGGAGCGCGACCTCCTCGCGGAAATAGCGACCGAGGCTGCGGCCGTCGATGCGTCGCACGACCTCGCCGACCAGCCAGCCGAACGTCACCGCGTGATAGCCGTGGCGCTCGCCGGGGGTCCACCACGGCGCCTCCGCCGCGAGCGCGCGACACATGGAGTCCCAGTCGTAGAGCGCCTCGCCCGGCAGATCGGCGCGGATCGCGGCCAGACCCGCGCGGTGCGAGAGGAGCCAGCGCACCGGCAGCCGCTCCTTGCCGGCCGCCGCGAACTCCGGCCAGTAGCGCGCGACCGGCGCGTCGAGGTCGAGCTTGCCGGCGTCGACGAGGCGCTGCGCGCAGAGCGCCGCCATGCCCTTGGTCGTCGAGTAGACGTTGACCAGTGTGTCGCGCTGCCACGGCCGCGTGCGCGCGGCATCGGCATGGCCGCCCCACAGCTCGACGACGCAGCGGCCGTCCACGACGACCGACACGCCCGCGCCGACCTCGTCGCGCTCGCGGAAGTTCTGCTCGAAGACGCGGCGCACGCCCTCGAAGGCGACGTCGCAGGAGCCGGAGATCGGAGGCGCCGTCATCCGACGTGGTCCGGTGTCGGCATGACCGTGACCGGCATCTCGCGCGGCGTCTGCCCGAGCGCGACCGCGATCTTCGAGAAGCCCATGAAGAGCGCGACGCCGGCCGCGAGCTCGACGATCTCCTCGGGCGTGAAGTGCCGGCGCAGCTCCGCTCGGATCGCCGCGTGGTCGCCGGCGGGATCCCTCAGGAAGGCGTCGGTGAAGCGCAGCGCGAGCTTCTGTCGCTGCGAGAGCGCTTCGCTCTCCGGGTAGCCGTCTCGGATCTCGTCCACGAGCGCCTCGCTGAGACCGGCCTCGCGCGCGCCGGCAAAGCGCACGCTGCGGCAGAAGCTGCAGTCGGTGATGCGCGCGTTGCGTAGCCGCGTCATCTCCTTGGTCGGGAGATCGAGGACGCCATGGCTCCACAAGGTCCCGTAGAGGCGCGTGAAGGCGGCGAGCAGCGCGGGCTGGTGCGCGAGCGCGGAGCTCTGCACGGGATCGCGGCTGTCGCTGCGGGGCGGGCGGATGCGGGGCTCGGGCACGCGGACCTCCTAGTAGATCGGGGCTCGGCCGCCGGGCGCGGGCGCCTCGACGCGCTCCGGTGACGCCTCGACGCCGAGCATCAGGCGGAAGCGCGTGAAGCCGTCGAAGAGCGCGAGCGCCTCGACGAGCGCGACGGTGCCGGCGTCGCCGAGCGCCGCGACCACGCGCGCGGCGTCCGCGTCGGTGATCGCGTGCGGGTCGATCGCGAACAGCTCGGCGAGCGCGATGCACGCGCGCTCCGCCTCGGAGAAGAGCGGCGAGTCGCCCGCGTCGGGGATCGCGGCGATCTTCGCCTCGGAGAGACCCGCATCGAGCGCCGGCTGGTAGCGGACACGCAGCTCCGACTCGCAGCCGTGGAGCGCCGCGATGCGCAGCCGGCAGAGCTCCAGCAGCACCGGGTCGACGAGCTGCTTCTCCCAGAAGAGCGCGTAGAAGCGGCGGTAGTCCTCGAAGAGATTCGGCCGCAAGGAGAAGACGCGCTCGAAGGGCGTCGGGGCGGGACGGCCCGAGGAAGCGTCGTCGAGGAAGCCCACGCGGGCATTGTGGCCGTCGGATACGCGCGCGACAAGCGCGACGTCGCGACGGGCCGCGGTGATACCCTGGCGCGCTCTCGGAGTGGCGAGCCCGATGCCGTCCGTTTTTCTGGCCACGGCCGCGACCGTGACGACCGCCATGTCGATCCTCTGGCTGGTCTCGCTCGCCCGCCGCGACGCGAGCATCGTCGACATCTACTGGGGTCCGGGCTTCCTGATCGTCGCGTCGGTCGCGTGCGCCGTCGGCCATGGAGGCGACCCGCCGCGACGTGCGCTCTCGCTGGCGCTGGTCGCGCTCTGGGGCCTGCGCCTCGGGCTCCACCTCTACTTCCGCAATCGCGGCGCGGGCGAGGACTACCGCTACCAGGCGATGCGCCGCCGACACGGCGAGCGCTTCGGCCGGATCAGCCTCGTCACGGTCTTCGGCCTCCAGGGCGTGCTCGCGTGGATCGTGTCGCTGCCGGCGCAGGTCGTGCACGTCTCCGCCGGCGGACCGCTCGGACCGCTCGACCTCGCGGGCGCGCTGCTCTTCGCAGTCGGCTTCTCGTTCGAGGCGATCGGAGACTGGCAGCTCGCGCGCTTCAAGGCGGACCCGACGAGCCGCGGGCGCGTGATGGACCAGGGACTCTGGCGCTACACGCGGCACCCGAACTACTTCGGCGACGCGCTCGTCTGGTGGGGCCTCTTCGCGATCGCGCTCGCGACTCCGATCGGTGTCTGGACCTTGCCCGGCCCACTGTTGATGACCTTCCTCTTGCGGCGCGTCTCCGGCGTCCCGTTGCTCGAGCGCAGCCTGCGAAAGCGCCGGCCGGGCTACGCGGACTACGCCGCGCGCACGAGCGCCTTCTTCCCGCTGCCTCCGCGGCGCGCGCCGCGCGGCAAGGAGGCCGACTCCCAGAGTCGGCCGACGCGCAGCGAGGCAAGCCGTCCGGCGCGCAGCGAGGCGAAGCCGAGCGGAGATCGCAAAGGCTTGCCGAGAGAAGGCCGGTAGCCCGAGCGCGAGCGGTTAGCGAGCGCGAAGGCCCGGCAAGAACTACTCCGCCGCCAGGCTGACGGCCGGCAGATCGGACTGCTCGGAGAAGACGGCCTCGCCGAGCGGCGAGAAGGTCAGCACGCCGAGCCCGCCGATCGCGCTCGCGCGGATCGTGCCGACGGCGTTCACGTGCCCCGTGCGCGGGTCGAGCGGCGTGGGCGCGACGCGCGTGCAGCCCGGCGAGCCGGGCTCGCACACGTCGACCACGACCTGACCGAGCTCCGTGTAGGGCTGGCGGAAGCCGATCGCGGCGCCCGTGCCGACCTGCACCTCGATCCGCGTCTCGACGGAGGTGCGGAAGAGGCCGAAGTCGACGTTCTGCCACAGCCGACCCTCGAAGCCCGCCGAGACCACCTCGCCGCTCGCGGCGTCGAAGGTCCACAGGTAGTCGCCGAAGCTTCCGGGCACGGGGTCGAAATTCGCGAGCAGCCGCTCCATCGCGCTCCCCGGTACGCGCACGCGCACCTGACCCGCCGCGGCGCCGGGCTCGAGCCACGCCGTGAACGCCTCCGAGTAGACGACGTTCTGCGCGTCGGGGCGCTCGGTCGGCGAGATCTCGAAGGCGACGCGGATCGGCCGTGGCCGCGCGTCGTGCAGGTCGAGCGGATCGGCGGCTCCAGCGACAGACCAGGCCATCGCTCCGCACAGCACCCCGAGCATCCGCTTCCGCATCCCGCGCTCCGTCGACGACCACACTACATCCGTGCGTGACCGGAATGGAAGCGCGGGTGTCGCGTGCGCCGCAGACTCCCCATGACGGATGCGCAACGCGTGCGCAGCTCGCCTCGGCAAGCGCGCGCTCAGACGCGGATCGGAGGCTCTCCCACCTGCAGGAGCTGCTTGCCCGTGTTCTCGCCGCGGAAGAGGCGCAGGAAGGTGCGCGGCGCGTTCTCGATGCCGTGCTGGAGGTCATCCCGGTGCTGGATCTTCCCGGCTCTGGCCCAGCCCGCGAGATCCTTCGCGGCCTCGCCGAAGCGCGCCGCGTAATCGATCACGATGAAGCCCTCCATGCGGCCGCGTCGCGTGACCAGGTTCATCAGGTTGCGCGGCCCCGGCGGCGGCTCCTTCTCGTTGTAGCCGGAGATCCCGCCGCACAGCACGATGCGCGCGCGCTCCGCGATGTGGAAGAGCGCGGCGTCGAGGATCTCGCCGCCGACGTTGTCGAAGTAGACGTGCACGCCCTGCGGACACAGCTCGCCGACCTGCCGCTGCACGTCGCCCTGCTTGTAGTCGATCGCGGCGTCGAGGCCGAGCTCGCGCGTCAGCCACGCGCACTTCTCGCGGCCGCCCGCGATGCCGACGGTGCGACAGCCGACCACGTGCTTCGCGATCTGCGCGACGACCGAGCCGGTCGCGCCCGCGGCGCCCGACACCAGCACGGTCTCTCCGGCCTTCGGCTTTCCGAGGTCGAGCAGTCCGAAGTAGGCGGTGAGCCCGGTGAGCCCGAGCACGCCGAGGTGCCAGGTGAGCGGCGTGCCGGGCGCGATCTTCTGCGGCGCGCGCAGGCCGCTGCCCGCGATCGTCCACTCCTGCCAGCCGAAGAGTCCCTGCACGAAGTCGCCCGGGGCGAAGCCCGCGAGCTTCGACTCGACCACCTGCCCGACGCCGCTCGCGCGCATCACGTCGCCGATGCCGACGGGCGGGATGTAGCTCTTGCGGTCCTCCATCCAGCCGCGCATCGCGGGATCGAACGAGATGTAGAGATTGCGCACGAGGATCTCGCCGTCGGACGGGCGCGGCAGCGGCTCCTCGCGGTACTCGAAGTCGGACTCCTTCACCATGCCGACGGGACGGCGTGCGAGTCGCCACTGGCGGTTCGTGCTCTGGTTCATAAGACCTCCGTGGACGCGTGCCGCGTACCCTATCAGACCGCGGCGCGCGGCGTCTGCGCCGCCGGGTCTCGCGCGCGCTCCCGTATACTGCGCGGTCGCATCCGGGACGTCATGACGCGCGTGTCACAGCTCTACGATCGCGGTCGCCCCGTCTTCTCGTTCGAGTTCTTCCCGCCGAGGACGGACAAGGGCGTCGACGCGCTCTTCCGCACGCTCGCCGAGCTCGCGCCGCTCGCGCCGGACTTCGTGTCGGTGACCTGCCCGCTCGACAAGCCGCGCCGGCCGCTCACGTTCGGGCTCGTCGCGCGCATCAAGACCGAGCTCGGGATCGAGGCGGTCGCGCACCTCGTGACCGTCGACTACTCGCGCGCCGAGATCGACGCCGTGCTGCGTCAGCTGCGCGAGAGCGGGATCGAGAACGTGCTCGCGCTGCGCGGCGACCTGCTGCCGGGCATGGCGCCCGACGCGCCGCGCGACTTCCAGCACGCGGCGGAGCTCGCGCGTCTCGCGCGCGAGGTCGGCTTCTGCGTCGGCGGCGCCGCGCACCCGGAGCGCCACCCCGAGTCGCGCGACTGGGACGGCGAGCTGCGCCACGCGGCGGCGAAGGTCGACGCGGGCTGCGAGTTCCTGGTGACGCAGCTCTTCTTCGACTGCGGCGACTACTTCCGCTACGTCGAGCGCGCGCGGCGCGCCGGCATCCGCGTGCCGATCGTGCCGGGCATCATGCCGGTCGGTTCGGTGTCGGGGATCAAGCGCATGGCCGCGCAGAACCGCAACCGCATCCCCGGCGATTTCCTGGCCGAGCTCGACGCCGTCGCGGCGGACGAGGCGGCCGTGCACCGGCTCGGGGTGCAGCACGCGACGATGCAATGCGAGGAGCTGCTCGCTCGCGGCGTGCCAGGCATCCACTTCTACACGCTGAACAAGTCGCCGGCGACGCGCGAGATCCTGACCGCGCTGCGCGACAAGGGACTCTGTTAGTTCGCCCTAGCGAAACTTCGGCGGCCGCTTCTTGAGGAACGCGCGCACGGCCTCGTGGTGCTCGGGCGTCTTGTAGCACTCGCGCAGGTAGCGGGTCTCGCGGCGCTGCGCCTCGAGCAGGTCCGTCTCGCAGGCGTTGCGCGTCAGCAGCTCCTTGATCATGCGGAGCTGCGGACCCGGGTTCGCGCCCATGCCGCGCGCCACCGTGGTCGCCGTGTCGAGCAGCGCCTCCGGCGCGACCAGCCGATCGGCGAGGCCCGCGTCGAACGCCTCCTGCCCGGAGACGAGGCGGCCGGAAAGGCACATCTCGCTCGCGCGCCCGAAGCCCATGCGCTGCACCAGGAAGTGCGTGCTCGCGAGCTCCGGCACGATGCCCATGCGGATGAAGAACATCCCGAACTTCGCCTGCGTGGATGCCACGATCACGTCGAAGGGCAGGATCATGGTCATGCCGACGCCGACGGCCGCGCCGTTCACCGCGGCCACCATCGGCTTCGACTCGCGGAGCAGCGCGACCCAGTCGACTCCCGCAGGCAACCCGCCTTGACCGTGCGCGGTGTCGTTCCCCGGATCGACGCCGTCGAGGCGCGTCTGGAAGGTGTCCTGCATGTCGGCGCCGGCGCAGAACCCGCGTCCCGCGCCGGTCATCACGATCGCGCCGACCGACGGATCGGCGTTGGCGCGCTCGATCGCGTCGACCTGCTCCTCGCTCATGCGCGGCGTCCAGGCGTTCAGGCGCTCCGGCCGCTGCAAGGTGATGAGCCCGACGTCGTCCCGAACCTCGTAGCGGATCGTCGTGTAATCCATGAGTGCTGCCTCCGAGTTGCCGCTCGATTCTCCGGCTCGCGCGCGCGCCGCGTCAAGCGCGCGCTGCGCCGAGCCGATCCGTCGGCTCCGGGAGAACGGCGTGCGCATCGCACTGACGGTCGACGGGACGCGCGGCGACGTGCACCCGATGCTCGCGCTCGGCAGCGCGCTGCGCGCGCGCGGTCACGACGCGCTCCTGTGCGCGCCGCCCGACTTCGCCGAGGACGCGGCGCGCGCGGGCGTGCCGTTCCATCCG
>DATKND010000065.1:0-36713 GCA_035541475.1 Myxococcota bacterium
CACGAAGCCGAAGAGCTCCTCAGTACGAAGCGTCGCGCGACTCGCTGACGTCTGGTTCCCTGCTTCGGGGAGAGAATTTCCTGCTCGTCGCGCCGAGATTCCCTGTTCACAGGGCTAGGGAAATCTCACGCAAGAAGGCCGCTCGCATTGAGAGAAGTTCCCTGTACTTTCGCTGTTCAACAGGGACTTCGTGCCAGAGACACGTCGCTCGAGTCTGCACTCACCGCCAAGCAGACCTCGATTCCGCCGGTCTCTGCGAAGGACTCGCGGTGCGCCGCGAAGGATCGCCGCCGATTCCGGCGGTTTGCGGCCAGTGGCCCACGCGATGTGGAAGCGCGGACGGCGGTGATGGGGAGCTCACAGCGCCGCGGTCCGTCATCTCCGTCGCCGAGTGAGGCGGTTCCGCTTCCTGGAGATCGAGACATTGCCTCAGCCTTCAGGGCGACGCTCGCGAATGTCATGCGAATGTCGGGCTGCTCGAGTGAATGGCTCCTTGGAAGGCGGAGATCCGGGGTAAACGCGGTCGCGGCGGCGACTTCCTCGAGCCGAGGTGCTAGAGTCAGCGTCAGGCCAACTCGAATCGACCACGCCGCTCCACTTTCGAGCCGAGCTGCTTCGTCCTCGAGTAGATCTGCTCCCAGCCTATGAGGGTCGGAGCTCACAAGGGATCGCTGGCGGTTTCGCGCTCGGAACTTCCGAGAAGAGATCGCCCGATCGAAGCTCCGCTTGCGAACGCGAGGCGGAGCAACAGGACACTGCATTGAGCAAGAAGCTTTACGTCGGCAATCTTTCCTTCTCCAACACCGAGGAGGATCTCAAACAGCTCTTCGGACGTCACGGCTCGGTCGAGTCCGTGAACGTGATCACGGACCGCGAGACCGGCCGCCCGCGCGGTTTCGCGTTCGTGGAGATGGCGGATGGAAATGCTGCCCAGGATGCCATCCGCGCCCTCGACGGTACCGACTTCGGAGGCCGCACCATCAAGGTGAACGAGGCCCAGGACCGGCGCGGCGGCCGCTTCTAGCGGCTATTCGAGAACAAAGACGATGCGCGGGACGGGCTTCGCTCGTCCCGCGCATGCGCTCGTGTTGGCCCTGGCGCCAACTCTCGCGTCAGCGCCTTGCGCGTTCAGAGACGAGGCAGCGGACCTTCTCGCGCGAGTCGCTCACCGCAGCGGGCGCAGTAGCGGCTCCCCACCTTCCGAGCCGTTGCGTGTCTCTCCGCGAGGCATCGTCCGACAGGAATTCGCGCGTTGACGATTCGTCCGCAGTTCGGGCAGCAGCGCACCGTCACGTTCGATCGATTGTGATTGTCGTTCGCGCACCGCTCTGATTGCTGCAACAACGTCATTCCTCCACCGATTTGACGCCTACGGCTCCGCGGCACCCACGTCCTCACGGACGCGACCGGGACTCCGCCTCGCGTCGCCCCTCGGAGACCTCCGACCAGAAACGACTGCGCACCGCGGCCACTCGGCGCTCTTGGCGACGCTTTCGCAGCCATTGCCGCAGGCGCCACCACGCGTGATGCAGAAGTTCCCGCACGATCAAGGGCCGAGTCGGCCGGTACCGCCAGAGTGGCCCCGAGTGCTCCGGGGCGTGTTCGCAGGCGCCAGCTTCGCGGCTCGAGCGATGCGCTCCCGGCTGAGCTCGGCGAGCTGCTCGTGCGACCAGGCGGATCGGAGCACGGTGAGCAGCTGACATTCAAGGATCTCCCAGGTCCAGCTGTAGATGGCGTCTGCCGGCCTCGCCGTCAGCGGCTTGGTACACATGCGCTCGCGCCTTCCCCAGAGCAGGACGTAGGGGCGCTCCTCTTCCTGAGCAACGCGAAGCTCGGTGGCCATGGTTGTCGAACTCTCCGCGTGCTCACCGCAGATGACGATGACCTGGTCCGCCTCGCGAATCGAGCGACGTAGCGCTCCTTCCGTTTCGGCTGCGGGACGGCCGCTCGAGCGCGCCGTGATCTCGAATCGACAACTCTGCTTCGAGGCCTTCTCGGCGAGCAGGTCGAAGAGATCGCCGTCCGAGTCCCGGTCGTAGCTCACGAAGACGCGAATCCTGTCACTGCCGATCGCAGCGAATTCCGGATTCGACATCATCTCGCCCCGCCCGCGCTCGCGCTTCGCACGGCTCGGTGCGGCGGTTCCGCGGGCGGCCCGTGGTTGTCGAGCCGGTCGCTTCCGCCGAAATTCTCGTAGTTGCGAGATTCCTGTTCGAAGGCCGCAGCCGCGCTAGCTGCGTAGCTGAACGCAAAGCGCGTGTAGCTGCCGTCGCCATGCACCACGGGCCCGAGCGCGGGCACAGCGAACGGGAACGCTCGCCGGCGCTGAACCGACCAGGCCGCCTTGGCGAAGGCGTCGCGTCGCGAGCCGGGGGTCGGCATGCCCACCCACTCGTGCAGGCGCCCCCTCACGTCGACGTCCGAGCGTCCCACGTAGAACACCGCGAACGCGTCGCCATCCATGTAGCCAAGGGCATAGTTGCCCGGGGAGGTGCGCGACAGCACCGCGTCGATGGACGAGGCGTCGAGCGGATAGGAGCCGTGCATCTCGAGCAGCCGCATCATTCGGAACCTCGCCGTACACGCCGGACAGACCGAGAGCGGGTGCTCCGCATGATGCATGCTTCCGCACCAGAAGCAGGCAGCGCGCTGCCGCGCGAGCCGCCGGACTCCCGAGCGGCCGCCCGATTCCAGCGGCGTGTTTCCTTGCACGGAGCCTCCTTCGCGCTCGTCCGCGGCCGATCCGGTGCGGTCGCTCATTGTAGGCAATTTGCTAAATACTTCAAGCAACGGGCTCGTTCGCTTGAACGCTCGCGCGGCCCGGCGGATACTCGACCCGTGCGGAACGGAAATCGACGGTCCAGGCGGAAGAGCTCCGGCTTCGTCGGGCGTCCTCTCGAGCTAGGCACGCTGCTCGCTGATTTGCGCACGGCCAAGGGCATGTCGCTGCGCGACGTGGAGGAGGCGACGGGCGACGCGGTCTCGAACGCCTACCTGAGTCAGCTCGAGAACGGAAAGATCCGGAAGCCGTCGCCGAACGTGCTCCACCGCCTGGCCGAGGTCTACGGCGTCCGTTACGAGACGTTGATGGAGAAGGCCGGCTACCTGCTGCCGTCGGCCGTCAAAGAGAGCGGACCCCGCAGGAGGCTGGCCGTATTCGCCATCGATGATCTGACCGCCGAGGAAGAAGAAGAGCTGCTCAGGTATCTGGCCTTCCTTCGCTCACGCGGCCCGCGTTGATCGAGCGCGCGGCAGAGGCTTCTCGTGCGGATCCCGGCATGTGGCGCAGGCCTTGCCAGGCTTTTGCCACGTTCCGTGACCTCTGCTCGAGGCGACGCTCGAGAATGTCACGCGAATGCAGACGCCTTGTCCGCTAATGGAAACCCTGCGTGTCGCGAGCGACGCTCACCTTTCCGGCATAGCGCGCGAGATGAAGACGAAGTGCGCAACCGCCAGCGCTGTCTCAGGTACTCGGTCTTCCCGTCGCCGGCGACCTGCTTCAACAGCTCGAGCAGGCGGCCGTAGACCCGCACGTCGTACCTGCCGGCGGCCTGGATCGACGGGTCGAGGTAGGCCGCGCCACCCGGAGCGAGTTTCGCTTCGAGTTCGGCACGGGGAGATCTGCCCCTCGGTCACGAGCTTCAGGAGATCCTGAGCCGCGAGACCGAAGATCGAACCCTTGATGCTCGGAGCCAGAGCGGCCAGGAATTCGCCCTCAGCTCGCTTCCGATCGCCGGTCGAGCAGGATCCTCTCTCCGATCCGAACCGTATCCTCTTGGGAAGGAAGAGTGATGCGGCAAGAGGGCCTCCATGCGGATTGCTTCTGTCGGCTGCGCGCTGCCCGCGAATACCTACGAGCAGGACGAGCTGCACCGCGCGCTCGCCGAGCTCTGGGCCGGGCGCGTTCGCAACCCGCGGCGGATCGAGCAGATCCACCGCAACGTGCTGGTTGGGCGCAGGCACCTCGCGCTCCGGATCGAGGAGTACCGCGCGCTGCCGCGGCTTCGGCGATGCAAACGACGCGTACATCCGCTGCGGCCTGGAGCTGGGTGAGCGCGCGATCCGCGAGGCGCTCGCGCGCGCCGGCATCGACGTGGGCGACGTCGACCACGTCTTCACGCTCTCCGTGACCGGCATCGCGGTCCCGACGCTCGAGGCGCGACTCGCGAACCGGCTCGACTTGCGCAGCGACGTGAAGCGCACGCCGATCTTCGGCCTCGGCTGAGTCGGCGGCGCCGCGGGCATCGCGCGGGCGTCCGATTACCTGCGCGCCTTTCCGCGACACAATGCTCTGGTGCTCGCGGTGGCGCTGTGCAGCCTCACGCTCCAACGCGCCGACGCCTCGGTCGCGAACCTGATCGCGAGCGGCCTCTTCGGCGACGGCGCCGACTGTTCGGTGCTGCGCGGCGCCGACGCCGCGGATCGGGGTCCGCGCGTGCTCGCCACGCGCTCGATCTTCTACCGCGATACCGAGCGCGTGATGGGCTGGAGATCGGCGACGGCGGCTTCCGGGTGGTGCTGTCGGCCGACGTGCCGGCGCTCGCCTCGGGCCTCCGCCCGGACGTGGACAAGTTCCTCGCCGAGTCGGGGCTGACGCTCGGCGACATCGAAGTGTTCGTGTGTCACCCGGGCGGGCCGAAAGTGCTCGAGGCGATCGAGTCGACGCTCTCGCTTCCGGACGACGCGCTCGTGCGCTCATGGCGCCACCTCTCCGAGGTGGGGAATCTCTCGAGCGCCTCCGTGCTATTCGTGCTGGCCGAGGCGCTGGCGGAGCAGCCCGAGCCGGGAACGCTCGGGCTCCTGCTCGCGATGGGTCCGGGCTTCTGCTCGGAGCTCGTGCTGCTCCAATGGTGACGGCGTATCTGGTCTTCCTCGGCCTGCTCGCGGCCGAGCGAGTCTTCGAGCTGGCGTTGTCGCGTCGCAACGCCGCGCGTGCGTTCGAGCGCGGCGCGTTCGAGATCGGGCAGGCGCACTACCGTTGGATGCGCTTGCTGCACACCGCCTTCTTCGCGAGTTGCGCGCTCGAGGTGCTGGTCTCGGGGCGCGAGATCGACCTGCGCCTCGCGATCCCGATGCTCGCGCTCGCACTCGCCGCGCAGGGCCTGCGCTACTGGGCGATCGCCACGCTCGGCGAGCGCTGGAACGTCCGCGTGATCGTGATGCCGGGGCAGCCGGTGGAGACGGGTGGACCCTATCGCTGGCTCCGCCATCCCAACTATCTCGCCGTCGTGATCGAGGGCTTCGCGGTGCCGCTCGCCGGCGGCGCATGGCTCACGGCGATCGCCTTCACGGCGCTCGACGCATGGCTCCTCTGCGTGCGGATTCGTGCAGAGGAGCGCGCGCTGACACAGCACTGCGAGTTCGAGCGAAAGCTGGGCGATCGACCCCGGCTCGTGCCGATTCGTGTCGGACGTTGAGGCGCTCGTCGTCGGCGCGGGTCCGGCCGGCCTCGCCAGCGCGATCCACCTGGCTCGGCGCGGCGTCGAGACGCTGGTGATCGAGCGCCGCGTGCCGCCGCTCGAGAAGGCCTGCGGCGAGGGCATCATGCCGGCGGGCGTGCGGGCCCTCGCGGCGCTCGGCGTCGATCGAGGCGCGCTCCGCGCGGCGCCGTTTCACGGCGTGCGATTCGTCGAGGGCGACCGCACGTTCGCGGGTCGCTTCGCGACCGGCTTCGGGCTGGGCGTGCGACGCACACAGCTCTCGCACGCGCTGCTCGAGGCGGCGGCCAAGGCTGGAGCGCCGGTGCGCTTCGACTGCGGGCTCGAGGGCTGGGAGGTTCGAGGCGACGACGTACACGTGCGCACGACGCGGGGTGAGCTCCGCGCGCGTGTCCTGATCGGCGCGGACGGTCTCGCGAGCCGCGTGCGGGCGCAGGCGGGTCTCGATCTGCCCCATGGTCCCTACCGGTTCGGGATGCGCCGCCACTTTCGCATCGCACCGTGGTCCGAGTACGTGGAGGTTCACTGGTGCGACAGCGCCGAGGCGTACGTGACTCCGGTGGCTGCGGACGAAGTGGGGGTGGCGCTGCTCTGGTCCGCAGACGGCGGCGGCTATCGTGAGCTGCTCGCGCGCTTCCCCGCTCTCGCCGAACGGCTCGCGCACGCTGAGCCGTCGAGCGAGCCGCGAGGCAGCGGACCGTTCTGGCAGCGCGCGTCGCAGATCCGCCGCCAGCGTGGCGCTGGTCGGCGACGCCGCGGGCTACACCGACGCCGTCACGGGCGAAGGCATCACGCTCGCGCTGCACTGTGCCGCGGCGCTGGCGCGCGTGGTCGCCGAACGCCGCCCGCTCGAGGAATACGAGCGCGCATGGCGCCGGCTCTCGCGCACACATCGCGCCTTCGCGGCGTTGCTCAGCTTCGGCGTGGAACACCCGCGCCTGCGGCGCGCGGCGTTTCGCGCGCTCGGAGCCGCGCCGCGCGCATTCGAGGCGCTGCTGCGCTCCGCCGCGGGTGAGGGGGTGTGACCCTGTGAAGTACTTCACAGCCGGCGCCCGAGGTCCGGCTGATACTCGCTGATAACCTCCGGCGCGGAGGAAGGCAGCCTTGGCCCGAGCCCACGCAGGCGCCCGCATCGCGACGGCGCTCCTGTTCGCGGTTTGGTTTGCTGCGTTCACGTTGAGCCTCGACGACGTGATCCGCAGCACGGCCTACTCGCCGCTGATGCTCGATGGTGCGAAGAGCGCGGACGACTACCCGCGCGTCTTCGGCTTCAAGGAGGGTCTGGGGGCGGATCGGTCGGGACTCGCGCCGGGCGATCGCCTCGTGTCCGTCGACGGCCACGACCTGCGCGGTGCCCGCGTGCTCGATTGGGTCGAGGTCGTCACGCGCAAGCACGGCTCCCACGTCCCGCTCGACGTCCAATTCGAGCGCGACGGCGTGCCCGGACGGATCGAGCTCTTCGCGGGCAGCTACCGCGCCTACTGGCCGCGACTGGTGGCGTCACTCGCATTCGCGGCCTGTGTCGCATTCCTCCTGATCCGCGTTCGGCCCTCCGGCCTGCGACAGATGCTCGTGTACTCGAACCTGGCTACTGCCGCCGTGCTGGCGTGCAGCTTCGCCGGCGCGCCGCTCGAGACCTCATTCGGCATCGCCGTCCACCTCGTCGGCCTGAGCCTCGCGCCTCCGCTCGCGCTGCTCGGGCTCATGGCCTTGCCGACCGGGAGCCTTCCGCGCTCGCGCTGGGCACGCCTCGGCCCCTGGATCTTTGCCGGGTTCGGGCCCTTCGACGTGAGCCGCTACCACGGCTTCCCGTTCTCGTGGCAGGCGGGCGCGCTCGGCAACGGAATTCTCGGCATCGCCTTCCTGGCGGCGCTGGTCTTCGTGCAGGTCCACGCCTGGCGCACCGCCGATGCGCTCGGCAGGCGGAAGCTCAAGTGGGTGCTGCTGGGCTTCTACCTGGCCGCGGTGCCGTATGTCCTGGCCGAGGTGGCGGCTGCGCGCGATCCGGGGTGGGGCTACCTGCTCGCCATCGCGGTGAGCGGGCTCGCCGTGTTGCCGGTGTGCCTCATCATCGCGATCTCCCGCTACAACTTCCTCGACGTCGACACCGTCATGAGTAGTACCGGCGCGCTGAGCCTGCTGGCAGGGCTGCTCCTCGCGCTCGTCATCGTGGCTGTGCCGGCGCTCGCCACGCAGCTCGCCGCCGCGACGGGGCTGCACGAGATCGTGAGCCGCGTCATCGTCATCGCCGCGCTGATCGCTCTCCTCTTCCCGCTGCACAGAAGGCTGCGCGAGGAGATCGAGCGCTTCGTCTTCGCCGACCGGCGCAGTCTCGCCGCCGGCGTGACGCAGCTCGCGCAGGATCTCTCCCGCTGCTCGACGGCCACCGAGGTGGTGGAATGCACGGGGCAGGGCGTCCTCGGCTTGCTCCGCCCCACGTCCTGCGCGGTCTACACGCGCGTCGGCGAGGTCTTCGCGCCGGCCTTCGCGTACGGGGAGGTGTCACCACCGCGTTTCGCAGCCGGCAGCCCGCTCGTCGCGGTGCTCGCGCAGCAGGCGGGGCCCCTCGTGCTCGAGCACCACGGCCGGGACGGGAAGAGTCGACTCGGCGTGTTCCAGCGTGCCGTCATCGAGACCCTGGACGCGCCGCTCGTGGTTCCGATGCGCCACGAGGGAGAGCTCCTCGCCTTCCTGTGCGTCGGACCGAAGCGTTCGGGCGACGTCTACGCCGCGGCAGAGGTCGCGCTGGTGGCGCTCGTCGCCGACAAGTTCTCCAGCGAGCTGCTCCGCCTCGAGCAGGCGGCCCGTCTCCAGGAGAGCGAGGCCCGCCACGAACGGCTGCGCCGGTACGTCCCCGGTACGCTGGCGGATCGTCTCGAAGAGGGGCAGCAGCTCGACGTGGGCGAGGCCGAGGTCTCGGTGCTCTTCGTCGACCTGCGCGGCTACAGCAGCTATGCGGAGAACCTCGCGCCTGGCGAAATCTTCTCCTCCGTGAACCACTACACCGAGCTCGTCTCCTCGGTGATCCATGAGCGCGGCGGGACGGTCGTCGAGTTCAACGGCGACGGCATGATGGCGGTCTTCGGCGCGCCCCGAGAGCTGGAGGGCAAGGAGCGCGCGGCGGTCATCGCCGGGCGAGAGATCGTCCTGCGTGTGCCGATGCTGAGCGGCGCCGTGGAAACGCTATCGGTGGGCGTGGGCGTCGCGACGGGTCCGGCATTCGTCGGCAACGTGCACGCCGTGGACCGCCTGATCTGGACGGCGCTCGGCAACACCACGAACCTGGCGTCACGACTCCAGTCGCTCACCCGCGATCTCAACGCCGCCATGATCATCGACGAGGCCACCTGGCGCCGTGCGGGCCCCGAGGCCGTGCTCTTCCGCCCCGCGCCGGAGACCGAGATCCGCGGCCGCAAGGAGCGCGAGAATCTCTACCTGTTGCCGCTGCCGGTGTAGGGTCAGGCCTTCCTTCTCGGCCTGGCTCTGCCACGACGAGGGGTTCCACCGATGAGCCCGCCGATCTGTTCTTGATGCGCCTGCAGGCGCCTCAAGAACCCGGGATCCCTCCCCTCCAGTCCTTTATACGGGCCGATCTTCGGCGGGATCCTCTCCGTGAGGATCACGAGGTCGACCACCTCGTCGGTCTTCTGGTGGACGACATGGCTGTGGCCGACCGCGGCGCCATAGACGATCCAGCAGTTCAGCTTGTCGCCCTTGTCGATACTGCGCAGGGCCTCGTCCATGCCGGGGAGAATCCAGTCGACGACGGGGACCCAGGTCTTGTCGATGAGGTCGCGCTCGCTCGAGTCGATGAGGCCCTTGTCTTCGCAGTCCTGGAGCAGATCCTCCCGATCGTATCGATCATCGGGGTTCCGCTTCCCCTTATTCTTGAACTTCTTGTAGCCCTTCCGGATCGACTTGAACTGCGGCCAGTTCTCGGCCACGAGCTGCTCGAGCGCTTGCAGGATTCGATGCTTCTCCGCGTACGCCGTGGCGTCCGCCGAGACGCGCTCCGTCTTCGCTGCCATGGGACTGCTCCCTTCGGACCCCCCGGACGCGACACACAGTACCCGAATGCCGAGCGCGAGATCACGCGAAATTGTGTGAGGAGTCCGACACCTGCCCGAACGGCTTCCCTGGCGGCGCCACCTGGATCCTGCTGCAGCCAGGTTCCGTCCGGCCGCTGGCGCCTCGATGAGAAACTGCGCCCCGCGCGCGATCGCGTCCCAGTCGTCGCGATGCCCCGCCTCGAGCAGCGCCAGCGCGCGTAGGCGACGCCGGAAGCCGACCAAGGCGGCCAGACGCGATCCGGTTCAGCAGGGGCCTTCCGGCGAAACGGGTTCGCAGCAGACCGCCCTACTACTTTGGACTGCACTACGCGGACTCGCATGCTAGGCGAGCCGCGGCTTCATTCGCAGGCGGATCAGCACCAGCAGCACGAAGAAGATCGCGCAGAGCATCAGAGCCGGCGCGATCACCTCTTCGATCCCGGCGCCGCGAAGCGTGATCCGGCGCAGTGCGATCTGGTACCAGCGCAGCGGCAATACGCCGCCGATCCGGCGCACGCCGTCGGGCATCAGCTGATAGGGGAACATCACGCCCGAGAGCACCATCGACGGCAGGATCGCGAAGACGGTGATGAACACGGCCTGGGCCGAGGTGCGTGCCACCGCCGACACGAACACGCCGACCGAGAGCGAGCCCAGCACGAAGGGCAGGGTCACAGCGAGCAGCGCCAGCACGCTCCCGCTCGGCCACACGCCGAAGGCGATGCCGGAGCCGAGGGTCGCGATCGCGAGCACGAGGTAGGCGAGCCCGACGTAGGGCACGAGCTTCCCGATCACGATCTCGAGCGGACGCGTCGGCGAGGCGAGCATCTGTTCGTAGGTGCCGTTCTCGCGCTCGGCCACCAGGCCGAGGCTCGTGGCCGACATACACAGGTTCGTGAGCAGGATGCCGGCGAGCGCGGCCAGGAAGAAGCGGCTGTCCGCGAGCGTGCGGTTGAAGCGGAACTCCTGGCGCACGACCAGGCCCTCGCCGGGCCCGGCGCGCGGCGGCTCGGCGCGCACGGTCTCGAAGTGCTGGCCGATCTCTGCGAGGTACGCGCCCACGCGTGCGGCCGAGACCGGGTCGGCGCCGTCCAGCAGCACCTGCACGTCGGGACGCCCGCGATGGGCGTTCCGAGCGAAGTCATCCGGCACCACCAGGAAGGCGAGCACCTCGCCGCTCGCGAGCTTCGCGTAGCCCTCGTCGTAGGAGGCGACGCGCTGCCACGGCAGGAAGTAGCCCGTGGCCTGCACGTCCTGCACGAAGCGGCGCGAGAGCGGGCTCTCGTCGCGATCGAGCACGGCCCAGGGCACGTTCGCGGGCTCGTACGAGAGCGCGTAGCCCATGAGCAGCAGCATGAGGATCGGCTGCGCGACGACCATCGCGATCAGCGCCTGATCGTGACGAACGATCGTGGCCTCCTTGTAGGCGACCGCGCGGACGTTCGAGAGGAAGCTCATGCGCGCCGCTCCATCGAGCGCATCGCGAAGAACACGAGCGCGGAGGCGAACACGAACAGCAGCGCGAGCTCCGGCAGCACCTCGGCGGGTCCGGCGCCGCGCAGATAGATCGCGTGACTGATGCGGATGTAGTGGGTCGCCGGGAAGAGTTCCGCCAGCCACTGCACCGGCCGCGGCATGTTGCGCAGCGGGAACGCGAAGCCCGACAGCTGAACCAGGGGGACGCTCAACATCACCGTCTTCTGCACGGCCTCGGCGGCCGTGGTCGAGGTCGCGGAGATCACGATCCCGATCGCGAGCGAGGTGAGCACGTAGAACGCGGAGACGACGACGAAGAAGAGCCCGCTGCCGAGCGGCCAGACGCCGAGCACGAAGCCGCCCGCGAGCATCATCAGCACCACGTCGAGCGTGAAGACGACGCCGAGGGGCACGATCTTCCCGAGCAGGATCTCGAAGCTCGTGGCCGGCGTGACCTGGAGCTGCTCGAACGTGCCGTCGAGCCGCTCCTTCACGATCGAGATCGCGGTGATGACGGTGGTCAGGAACGAGAGCACGAAGCCGAAGGTCCCGGCGACCATGAAGCGCGTGCCGTCGAGCCGCGGGTTGAAGAGCGCTTGCACGCGCACGTCGACGCCCGACGGCACTCGCGGAGACTCGAGCCTCGCGCGTCGGCTGGCGCTCTGCGCTTCTCGCTCGCGGGAGGTCACTTGCGCCACGGTGTCGCTGACGAGAGCCCGCAGGAACCCCTCGGCGTTGCCCGCGAGCACCGTTTCGGCGCCGTCGTAGGTCACGACGAGCTCCGCGGGCGTCGCGGCGGCCTCGGCCGCGATGCCCTGCGCGAACTCCGGCGGCACGACCACGGCCGCACTCACCTCGCCGGCCACGAGCGCGCGATCGAGCGCCTCGCGGCTCGCATAGGGACGCAGCGCGAAGGTGCCGTTGGCCGCGAGCGCGGAGACGAACCGGCGCGACACCGCGCTGTGGCTCGCATCGTGGACGCCGAGCGAGAGCCCCTTCACCTCGGTCGAGAGCACGTAGCCGAACACGAGCAACGCGGCGAGCGGCACGGCGACCAGCGCGATCAGGGTGAAGGGATCGCGCAAGGTCGCGCGCGCCTCGCGCTGGAGCAAGGTGCGCAGTCGTCGGCCGCTCACGAGAGCATCCGCCGGAAGACGTCGACCATCTCGGGCGGATCGACGCGCACGCGAGAGCCCGGGTGCGCCGCGACCGCGCGAGCGACCGGCGCGAGCACTGCGTCGTCGAGGGCGGCCGCATGGATCCGGATCGTGGCCTCGTCGCCGGCCACGGCGACGCCGTCGCGCGCGAGCGCACCGCGCAGAGCCGGGGCCGCGCCGCGGTCGCCCTCCGCCAGCTCGAGCTCGATCTCGTAGCCGCCGCCGAAACGCGCGCGCAGCTCATCGGGCGCGGCGTTGGCGATCAGCCTTCCCTCTTCGATGAAGCAGACCCAGTCGCAGTAGTCGACCTCTTCGAGGAAGTGAGTGGTCACGAACACCGTCACGCCCGCGTCCGACTCGTCCTGGATCAGGTCCCAGAAGAGGGCGCGGCTCCGCACGTCGACACCGGCGGTCGGCTCGTCGAGGAAGAGCACGCGGGGCTGGTGCAGGGTCGCGAGCGCGAGGCCCGCGCGCTGGCGGATTCCCGCCGGCAGATTCTCGGGCCGCTCGCGCTCCGCCTCGATCAAGGTGAAGCGCTCGCGCAGCGCGCTCCAGCGCGCCTCGAGCGCCGCTCCGGCGAGCCCGTGGAGGCCGGCGTAGAACTCCACGTTCTCGCGCAAAGTGAGACCGGTGTAGAGGCTGACCTTCTGGCCCATGTAGCCGATTCGCTCGCGCACGCGGCGCGGGTGGCGGATCACGTCGACGCCGTCGAGCTCGATCTCGCCGGCGCTCGGCGCCAGGATCCCGATCATCATGCGGATCGAGGTGCTCTTGCCCGATCCGTTCGCGCCGATGAAGGCGAAGACGGAGCCCGGCGCCACCTCGAACGAGAGATCGTCCACCGCGACGAAGTCGCCGAAACGCTTCGTGACTCCGCGCACCGAGATGATCGAGCCGCCGCGCGGCGCCGACGCCGCGCTCACGCCGCCGCCTCGAAGGAGCCGCCTCCGCCGGCTCGCGCGAGGTGCAGCAGCATCGACTCGGTGTCGACCGGCACGCGCTCGACCAGGCCGACGCCGCGGAGCGAGCGCAGGCCGGCATCCACCTCGCTCGAACCGGGATTGCGCTCGTGCGGGATCTCGACGCGCGCAAAGCGACCGCTCGCCCGCGCCGCGGAGACGTAGGGAAGCGCGCGCGCCGCCCGAGCGATCGCACGCGGGTCCGACCCCCAGGCGCGGTAGAGGTCGAGGGGCACGGCCGCGCGTAGACGCTCCGGCGTGTCACAGGCGACCACCTGCCCGTCGTCGAGGTAGGCGAGGCGGTCGCAGACCGCGGCCTCGTCGAGGTAGCTGGTCGAGATCAGGATCAGCACGCGGTCGCGGCGTTCGGACAGCAGCGACAGGATCGCGTCGCGCGCGAGCACGTCCACGCCTGCGGTGGGCTCGTCGAGCACCAGCAGCTCGGGATCCGAGATCAGCGCGTTCGCGACCGCGAGCTTCTGCTTCATGCCGCCCGAGAGCGCGCCGGCGGGTCGGTCGAGGAAGGGAAGCAGCTTCGTGCTCTCGAGGATCGGGTCCGCGCGGCGGCGGAGCTCCGCTTCGGGGATGCGGTGCAGCCGCGCTGTGAAGCGCAGGTTCTCGAGCACCGAGAGGTCGCGCTGCAGCCCGAAGGTCTGCGGCACGTAGCCGACGCGCGCCTTCAGCGGCACCACGTCGGCGTGCAGGTCGAAGCCCAGGACCCTCGCCTCGCGGGCCTCGATCTCGAGCAGGCCCGCGATGCTGCGCAGCAAGGTCGTCTTGCCGGCGCCGTCGGGGCCGACCACGCCGACGAGCTGAGGGCCCTCGAGCACGAGGTCGATGCCGCGCAGCGCAGTGCGGGCGCCGAAGCGCTTCACCAGGCCCTGGAGGCGGATCGCGGGCGCGTGGCTCAAGGCGTCGCCCGCGCCGCGACGTGCTCGTCGCCTAACAAGTAGACGTTGCCCTCGGTGCCCGCCGGCATCCGCTCCGCGCCCTCGAGGATGCGCACCTTCGCGCGATACACCTGTCCCATGCGGTCGGCGCGCGTCTCGATCTTCTCCGGCGTGAACGTCGCGCGGTCGGCGACGAAGCTGACCTCGCCAGGGAAGCGCGTGCCCTGCGCGCCATCGAGCTCGATCTCCACCCGCCGGCCGACCGCGACCTGGGTCACGTCGGAGACCGGCACGTAGATCTGCACGTACTTGTCCGCCGGGTCGAGCACCGACGCGACGGGCGTGCCCGGCTGCACGAGCTCGCCGGGCCAGATCAACTGCGTCTGCATCACGGTGGCGACGGACGGCGCGCGGATCTCGTGGCGCGCCTCCACCACGCGCAGCTCCTCGAGCTGCGCGCCGGCGAGCGCGTGGCGCTCGCGCGCCACCTCGAGGGCGCGCTCGGCGACGCCGATCTCGCCCTCCTCCGCTTCGGTGCGCGCGAGCACCTTGCGCGCTGCCTCCGTCGCGCTCGACGACTCGTCGCGCTTCGCCACGGTGTCGTCGAGCGCCTGCTCGGCGGCGACTCCCTCCTTCGCCAGGCGCTGCTGCCGCTCCAGCGTGCGCTCGGCCAGCCGCTTGGTTGCGCGGTTGCGCTCCAGCTCGGCGCGCTGGGCCGCGACCTGCTGCTGCCAGGTCTTCGCGGTGAGCGCGAGCTGATCGGCCGCCTGCTGCTCCTGGCGCTCGAGCATCGCGATCTCGCGCTCCTTCGTGGCGATGCGCGCGCGGATCTCGCTCGGATCGAGACGCGCGACGACCGCGTTGGCGGGGATCGCGTCGCCCTCGCCGTAGAGCATCTCCTGCACGCGGGCCGAGACCTCGCTGCGCAGCACGCGCTCCTCGCCCTCGACGAAGCCGGTGTAGTGCCGCGGCCCGCCGCTCCGCTGCCAGAGCACGAGGCCGGCAATCACGGCGACGACGGCGAGGGCGATGGCGGCGATGCGTCGCGACATCCGGTTCTCACTCAGGCGCGGGCGCGCCGGCGCGCCGCGGCGCGCCGCTCGGCGGCGGCGATGCCTCCGAGCGCGAAGGCGGTGATGTGGTCGGCGGTGTCGGCGACGAAGCTCGCGGGCAGCGCCGGCAGGTCGAAGAGCAGCGGCAGGATCGGAAGCATCTGGCGGAAGAAGAACACCTGGCCAACCATGCTGAAGCAGCAGCGATCGAGCTCACGGGACCCGAGGCTCGGCGCGAGCCGCGATACGATCGCGCGCAGCTTGCGCTTCTGCGGCAGGACGAGCTCGCGCACCATCATCGGCAGCGCTTCACTCGGATCGCACATCTCGCGCTGCATGATCGCGCCGTGGGGTGCCGGCGGCGGGCCGATCAAGAACTCGAGCATCGTGCGGATCTGGCGCTCGAGCAGGGATTCGATCGCGGCGCGCGACAGCCGCTCGAGATCCTCCGGGCTCGGCTGCGCGCCCTCGACCGCGAGCCGCGCGTCGAGCGCGGCGAACTGCGCCGACACGGCCTCGAGGTAGATCTCGAGCTTCGAGCCGAAGTGGTAGTGGCCGGTCGCGACGTTCACCTTCGCGCGCTGCGCGATTTCTCGGATCGTGGTGCCCGCGAAGCCGCGCTCGGCGAA
The DNA here is from genome assembly GCA_035541475.1 of Myxococcota bacterium. Taxonomy (GTDB): domain Bacteria; phylum Myxococcota_A; class UBA9160; order UBA9160; family SMWR01; genus DASUFZ01. The sequence continues at coordinate 15,651 of DATKND010000065.1, forward strand.
CAGCTCGCTCGCCGCCTCGAGCACGCGAGCCTGCGTGTCGCTCGCCGAGCTCTTCGCTGCGGCGGCAGAGGCGCGGCTCCGAGGGCGGGTCCTGGCGCGCAGGCGGGTCGCGGCTTCCACGAACAAGCATTTTAAACGATCGATTGAACCACGCCAGGCTCCGCGGCGAGCCTGGAATCGCGGCCCCTGGCGCTACGGACCGCCGGGCTCCTCGCGGGCAGCCCGATCGACCCGACACTGGAAGCAGTTGTACTTCGAACGGACGTGCACGTACGCGACCGTCGGATCGGCGAGGATCCGCGCGCACGTTTCGGCGATCTCGGGGCCCGCGACGACGCAGCCCGTGTCGTAGCGGATCCAATCGTCCTCGCTGTGGCCGCGTACGAGCGCCGGATCCAGGAACGCGAACCAACCGGGCGGCGCATCGCCCTCGTAGCGCGCGCACTCGCGCGCGTGGAGGAAGATCAGGCCGGTCTCCGCGTAGGGCTGGAGTGCGGGAAACGGTCGCCCGGCCGCCAACAGATTTTCGTCGCCTTCCGCGATCAGCCCGAGGCAGTGTCGACACGGATTCGCGACGCCCTCCGCGATGCGGCGCAGCGCCGGCTGCCCGTTGGCGTCGGGACCGCCGCGTCGGATGCGCAGGACGGCATCGGTCGGAATGCCTCGGACGACGAGCGACATGGCGCTTCTCCTCCTTCGGGCGGCGCGAAGAGGGAAGCAGAGGAGAGATGCGGCGTCTGGCGGGTTTCGGACGCGGCAGCTCTCTTCGCGCGCCTGGCGCGTGCGGCGTCACTGCGCCGAGTCGCTCTTTGAGTCCTGGCCCTCGAGCTCCAGCTGGCGCCGCTGGGTCTCGGCGCGATCGCCTCGTACGCGCTCCATCTCGTCGACGAGCTGGTGGCGGATCTGCTCGAGTCCGGGATCCGAGGCATGGCGGCCGCTCGCGCCGTCGCACTCGGGCGCGAGCGCGATGTCCGCCTGCGCCTCCATCTGGTCGGCCGCTGCGGCAGCAGCTCCCCGCGAGAGAGGCTCGAATCCTCGCATCGCCATCTTCCGGTTGAAGGCGTCGCTCGTTTGCGCCGTGGGGACGCCGTCGTCCTTCTGCGCCGCGACATCCGGCACTGTGCCCCGGTTCGCGACGCGATTCCTGTCGAGGCAATTGTGGGAGAGTCCCGTGTCGACCCGGTCGTGCGTCGCGTCCGGGTTCACGCAATGCGTCGACGACAACAGCAGGGCCGCGACGAGGCCGGCGCGACCCATCGCTGCTCGGCTCATCGCTCCCTCCGCCGGAATTCCGACGCCGCAGTTTCCAGGCTCTCGCGCGCGTTGACAACTCGCCCGCGCTCACCGAGGCCAGATCGGGGGAGGTCCGGCCGGCGCGGGCAGAGCGTATAGATGTCGAGATGCGTTGCGACTCCTGGAACCCCGCCCACACGCTCCGCGCGTCTCAGGCCGGCGCCCGCCTCTCGTAATCCGGATCCTCGATGTCGTTCAGGCAGAAGGCGTAGACGATCTCGTGCGACCCGTAGTTCACGACCTCGTGTCGCTCGCCCGGACGCGCCGCGTCGAGCAGGGGCACCAGGCGGTCCGAATAGCGACCTCTTCGGGCACGCTGTGGCCCATCGCGATCGAGTTGCCGCCGACCAGGATGCGAAACACCGAGAGCCCCGGCCGCGCCGGGTAGTCGGGACCCCGCAGTCCGAGGCGACAGGAAGCGCACGGCGACCTCCGCGAGACCGAGGCCCACGGCGCTGCCCGCGAGCGCGAGCGCGATGCGACCGAGCCAGAGTGAGCGTGTGGACATCGGCATCGGATGGGCGACGCGCGGCTCGATCGAGCGCGCCTAGCGATCGCGCAGGAACTCCCGCAACGGCCGATCGCGCCAGCTCCCCGCCGTGAACTTGTCCTGGAAGGGCGCGTAGCGGGGCGGCGCCGCGGGCTCGGGCCGGTCTCCCATGACCGTGACGCGCTGGATCACGCGCTCGCCCTCGAAGTCGTTCAGCACGTGGTGCTGCGTGCAGCGGTTGTCCCACATCGCGATCGTGCCCTCGCTCCAGCGGTAGCGAACGCTGAAGCGATCGCGGGTCGCGTGGCGCGTCAGGTAGCGCAGCAGCGCGTCGCTCTCCTCGTCCGAGAGCTCGACGATGCGGCGCGTGAAGTGCTCGTTCACGAAGAGCGACTTGCGGCCCGTGACGGGATGGACTCGCACCACCGGATGGATCGCCCTGCGCTCCGGGTGGTAGTGCGGGCTCGCGTCGTGCAGCGCGGAGAGCCCCTCGCACAGGTCCTTCAGCGGCTGCGAGAGCCCTTCGTAGGCCTTGTACATATTGGCCCACAGCGTGTCGCCGCCGACGGGTGGACACTTCTTCATGTGGAGGATCGCATACACCGAGGGCTCCGCCTGACAGGTGAGATCGCTGTGCCACTCGTCGGCGACGGCGCCCGCTCCACTCTCGGCGCGCAGCTCGAAGAACTCCGGACGCTCCGACTCCATCGAGAGGTTCGGGTGGCCCTCGAGCCTTCCGAAGAGGCGCCCGAAGGCGATGTGCTCGTCGGGAGTCAGGTGCTGGTCGGGAAAGAAGAGCACCAGGTGCTCGGCGATCGATGCGAGGATCGCCTCCGCATCGGCCGGCCCCGCCTTCGCGAGATCGATGCCGCGGATCTCCGCGCCGAGCGATCCCGATAGCGGCGTCACCTCGAGCCGGGGCGTGGAGTCGAGTGCGCTGGCCATGTCGGGTCCTCCGCTGGACCCGATGATTCTACCCGCTCTCGGACTCCCGACGCGACGCGGCGCGAAGCCGAAGCACGCCGGTCAGGACGACGCCGAGCGCGAGAGCGGTGAGGCCCGCCGCGCGCGTTCTTCACGATCGCGGGAACGACGACCGCGGCGAGGATCGCGAGCGCCGCCACGGCGATCGGCAACTCGATCAAGGTGGAACCGGCCGTCGACCGCGACCGGGTTCGGAGTGACGGAGCCGACACAACCCTGATCAAACGCGCGCAGGCGTTGCTCGTCGAGGAAGGAACGCACCCTTCGCCGCACAGGCACCCGCGGTCATTGGCTCGCGATCGCGCGCAGCGCCTCGGCGAGGCGCTCGTAATCGTCGATCTCGTTGTACGCCTGCGCGGAGATGCGCAACAGACGCCCTTCGTGCGCGGGGCAGGTCAGCACGGGCACCTCGATGCCGTAGTCGTGGAAGAGCGCGTCGTGGAGCGGATCCAGGACCAGCGCCGAGACGGCCTCCGCAGCCGGCAGGCCGGGCAGGGCCGGAACCGGAAGCGATGCCATCGCGCCGATCATCGCGTCGGGACAGGGCAGCGGGACGCCGAGCGCATCGGCCACCAGCCGGCGACCGCCGAGCGCCAGCGCCCGGTTGCGCGCGCGCAGCGCAGGGACTCCGCCCGGCAGGAGTTCGGCGAGGAAGCGCAGCGCCGTCGGCAGCGCGAGCGCCGGGGTGAAGTCGTCGGTTCCCATCCAGAAGAACTCGACCCCGTAGCGTTGCTCGACGGGCACGGGCGCGTTCGCGCCGTGGCTGATCACGGCCGGTCGCACGTCGCGGCGGCGATCCTCGCGCACCCACAGGAAGCCCACGCCCTTCGGCGCACACAGCCACTTGTGGCAGTTCGCGGCATAGTAGGCGGGCGCGAGCGCGCCGATGTCGACGTCGACCATCCCCGGCGCGTGCGCGGCGTCGACGAGCACGTCGACGCCGCGGCCCTGGAGCTCGCGCACGAGCTCGGCGATCGGGAACACCAGCGCGGTCTGGCTCGTGACGTGGTCGATCACGGCGAGACGCGTGCGTGGAGTGACGCGCGAGAGCACCGCCTCGACGACGGCCTCGGGACCGGCGGTCGGGAACGGCACCGGCGCCACCACGACGCGGCACCCTCGCTCCGCGGCGGCGTACTCGAGGATGTTGCGCGTGGCGTTGTACTCGTGATCGGTCACGAGCAGCTCGGAGCCCGCCGCGAGCGGCACCGAGCGGAGCACGGAGTTGATCGCCACGGTCACGTTGCGCACGAAGGCGAGGCCGGCGGCCGGGGCGTTCACGAAGTCCGCCAGCTCCTTGCGCGCGGCGGCGAGCAGCGCGGGCGCCTCGCGGTTGAAGAAGCGCGCTGGCTCGCGCTCGAGCTGATCGCGCAGAGCCTGCTGCGCTTCGAGCACGGGTCGCGGGCATGCGCCGAAGGAGCCGTGGTTCAGATAGGTGATCGCGGGGTCGAGTGTCCAGTGGCGTGCGAGCTTGCGCGCGGAAGCGTCGGGCACGGTCGGATCTCCGGGCGCGAAGCTACAGCAGTCAATGCGCGTCGCCCTCGGCGAGGCCCGCCAGCCGCAGCGCCTTGCGCTTCGCGCCGTCCATGTCGTAGTGGCGGCGCGTGACGATGCGCTGCGCGAAGAGTCCGCCGCCCGCCTGGATGTTCGTCACGAGCTTCCATCCGCCGAAGGCGTCGGCGGTCAGGTCGCGGATCGCGTGGAAGAGTCGCGTGCGGTACTCGCCCGGCACGTCGCGCATCGTGCCCATGTACTTCGCGACGAGCGCGCCCGTTTCGGGATTCTCGAGGTCCGCGACCGCGGGCGCGGTCAACACCGATCCGCCCGCGATGTCGTGAAGGTGTCGCACCATCAGGCCGTAGTTAGCCGCGCCGTGGTACTTCCCCGCGTTGGTGTAGAGCTCGTCGGGGAAGACGGCGCCCTGTGGACCTTCGGCGCAGTGCGAGATCGCGGCCTCGAGCGACGCGCGGATCAAGGTCGCGTGGATGATCATCTCGGAAATCTTCTCGCGGACGTGCGATACGCCCGCGAGCCCGTTCGCGTCGGCGACGAGCTGCGCCAGCCCGACCAGCACGTCGCCCTCGTCGGCCATCGACGAGAGGCCGCCGAGCCGCTCCCAGAGCCCGAGCGAATGGGCGAAGACGGCGGCGTAGGCCGTGTCGCCGTCGAGGAAGATGCGCTCGTTCGGCACGAAGACGTCGTCGAAGATCACGAAGCCCTCGGGAACGTGCGCGTGGCCCGACACGGGAAAGTCGCGCACGTCCGCGTGCCGCGGCGCGTAGCTCGTGTTGACGATCTTCACGCCGGGCGCGCAGACGGGCACCGCGCAGCCAATCGCATAGTCCTCCTCGCCGGCCTTCATCGCCTTGGTCGGGATCGTCATCAGCTCGTGGCCGAGCGAGGCGCCGGTGATGTGGAGCTTCGCGCCGCGGATCACGACGCCGTCCTGCGAGCGGTCCACGACGCGCACGTAGGCGTCCGGGTCGTCCTGCGCCTTCGGCGGCCGACTGCGGTCGCCCTTCGCGTCCGTGATGCACTGCGTGATGCGCACGTCGCGGCGCTGCACGTCGTCGACGTACGCGCCGATCCGCTCGAGGTACACGGGGCTCGCGTCCTGCATGCGGCCGGCCGCCGTCGTGAGCGTCATGATCGAGGTGTAGGTGACGTGCGCCATCAGGCCCGACTCGTGCAACAGCGGGATGTGTCGGCGCAGGTCGTCGGCGGAGCGCGGGATCTGCATCAGCGGACTCACCGCGTCCGGGCCGGGCCGGTAGAGGCGGTCGTAGCCGCGCGCGACGTTCTCGACGCACACGCCGAGGATCGGGTGGCCGGGGAGATCGTCGACGCGGCGTCCCTCGAAGTAGGTGGCGCGCCCGTCCTTCAGGGAGTCCTTGTACTGGCTGCCGGTCATCATGCGGAGGCCCTCGCTTCGAGAGGCCATTCTACCCGCATGCGTCAGCGCGACGCGGCGGCGACCAGCAGCGCGATCCGATCTTCCGGGATCCCCGCTTCGCGCAGCACGGCCTCGGTGTCGGCCGCGAGCGCCGGCGCCAGCGCACTGCCGTCCATCTCGTGGCCCGACATCCGCAGCGGCGGCGCGACGGTGCGGAACGCTCCGTGCTGCGAGTGATCGACGTGGGGGAAGCTCCCGTACGCCTTCGCCGGCTCGTCCTCGACAGCCTCGGCGAGCGTCATCACCGGCGCCCAGATGAGCCGGTGCCTCGACAGGATCTCCGTCCACTCGGCCAGCGACCTCGCGCCGAAGATCTCGTCGAGGATCTTCACCAGCTCGGCGCTGTGGCGGTAGCGCTCCACGGCGTTCGCGAAGCGCGCGTCGCGCCCGAGGTCGGCGCGGCCGAGCGCGCGGAGGAGCTCGTCCCAGTAGCGATCCGACTCGATCATCACGAGGAAGAGCCAGCGGCCGTCGCGCGTCGGGTAGTGGTTCCACAGCGGGTTGCGCGGCGACGTGCGGTCGTGTCGCGGCGGCGTCTGGCCGGTCACCAAGGTCATCGCGGTGTCGTTGCCGAGGACGTAGAAGCCGATGTGCTGGAGCGAGACGTCGATCACCTGGCCGGGCTCACCGCGCTCGCGTTGTCGCAGCGCCGAGAGCACGCCGACCACGAGCGCCAGCGAGGCCGAGTGGTCGCCCATGCCGGGGCGCTGGAAGGCCGGCGCCGCGCCGGGCTCGTGCAGCAGATCCATGAAGCCCGTTCGCGACCAGTAGGCGGAGTAGTCGAAGGCTGGAGTGTTCGCCTCGGAGCCGGAGGGGCCGAAGCCCGAGAGCCGCGCCACGATCAGGTCCGGCCGCCTCGCGTGCAGCGCGGCGGGATCGAGACCGAGACGCGCGAGCCGCTCCGGCAGCATGTTCGTCAGCAGCACGTCGGCGCGGAGCACGAGTCGCTGTAGCGCGTCCACCGCCTCGGGCAGCGCGAGGTCGAGCGCCACCGAGCGCTTGCCGCGGTTGTCCATCTGGAAGTGCGGAGCGAGCGGGAAGTCGCTCGCGTAGCCGGCGTAGCGCGGCAGGCTGTGGCGGTAGATCTCGCCCCACGGCACCTCGACCTTGACGACCTCGGCGCCGAGATCGGCGAGCAGCGCGCCGGCCGCCGGGGCCGCGACGAAGCTCGCCAGCTCGACGACGCGGATCCCATCGAGCGGTGCGGGCATGCGATGACACTATCCGGTGCGACGGCCGTCGGAAACGGGCACGGCACCGCCCGGGGACCTCCTCCCTCGCAGAGCCACGGCGGCGGCGGTCAGCATCGCGACGGCGAGCAGCCCCTCGCCGATCGGCGGCAGCGTCGGGACCTGGGGTGGCGGTGTCGAACCCGTCCCCTCGCTGGTGCCGGTCGGGCTCTTGCAATCCGGGTCAGCCGGATAGTCGATCTTTCCGTCGCCGTCGTTGTCGATGCCGTCGTCGCACGCCGTCTGGGCGTTGTGCTCCGATGTGTCTGCCGGGCTCGAGCAGCCGGGGTCGGCCATGTCGATCAGGCCGTCACCGTCGTTGTCGATGCCATCATCACACGCCGTCTGCGTGTTCTCCTCGGACGTGTCGGAGGGGCTCGAGCAGCCGGGGTCGGCCATGTCGATCAGGCCGTCGCCGTCGTTGTCGATGCCGTCGTCGCATGCCGCCTGGCTGTTCTGCTCCGAGGTGTCGGCTCCGTTCGCGCACCCGGGGTCGGCCATGTCGACGAGTCCGTCGCCGTCGTTGTCGATGCCGTCGTCGCACGCGACCCGCGTGGCGCGGGCCTCCCAGTTGTCGAGCATGCCTCCCGACAGGAACGTCTCGAAGCCCGGTCGGCCCGACGACAAGGTGGTGGTATTGGCGACGCTCGCCACGACCGTTCCGTTGACCTTGGCGGAGACCGTTCCCGCATCGAGCGCGGCCTCGATCACGTCGCCGTCGTGGAGCGTCGACGACGTCGTCGTGAGCTGGCTCTGATAGATGCCCTGCGAGTACCAGTAGATGTAGAGCGTGCCCGCGTTCCACGCCGTGATCAGGGCGTGGCCGCTCCCGCCGAGCAGCACGAGCCCCACCTGTCCACTGGGGTCGGTCACCGTGGCGCGCACGAACTGGCGCGTGTTGTCGAAGGTCCCGGGTCCCTGCCAGTAGTAGACGGCGTCGCCGGCGTTGCCGGCGACGTGGTCGCCGATCAGGTGGGCGGTTCCGTCGCCGAGCTGGCCGACGTTCTGCCAGTTCCCGCCGACCACCAGCGGCGCCTCGTTGGCGCGGTCGAAGTTGTCGGTCGCGATCACGTTCGGATCCGCGAAGGTGGCGAGAATCGTCCGATCCTGGTCCATCGTCACCTGCAACGGATGGTCGTGCTCGTGCCCGAGCGGGACGTCGCCGCTCCAGCCCGCGAACGCATAGGCGCCGTCTCCGACCGGCGTCAGGGTGACCACCGTGCCCAGCGTGTAGCTCGGCTGGTCGGGATTCCTCGTCACGCTGCCGTGAGTCGCCGCAGTGTCGAGGGTGGCGCAGTTGCACGCGGTCGCCGTGAAATCCTGGCCCGTCACGTCCGCCGTCACGGGCCCGGCGACCGTGCGGGTCTGCGGGGTCATGAGATGGCCCGACCGGGCCGGCGTCAGGATGATGGCCGTCGATCCGGGGACGACACCCGGGATCGAATACGCGCCGCTCGCATCGGTCGTCGCGCTTCCGTCGAATCCGCCGCTGGCGGTCACGAGGACGCCGCCGAGTCCCGCGGCGTTCTCGGTGATCGTCCCGCTGATCGAGTACGACGCCGGAGTGCCGGCCTCCCAGTTGTCGAGCGAGCCTCCCGACAGGAACGTCTCGAAGCCCGGTCGGCCCGACGTCAAGGTGGTGGTGTCGTCGACGCTCGCGACGACGGTGTTGTTGATCCTCGCGAAGACCGTTCCCGAATCGAGCACGGCCTCGATGACGTCGCCGTTGTGGAGCGGCGACGACGTTGTCAGGAGCTGCGTCTGATAGGTGCCCTGCGCGTACCAGTAGATGTAGAGCGTGCCCGCCTTCCACGCCGTGATCAGTGCCTGGCCGCTCGCGCCGAGCAGCACGAGCCCCACCTGTCCACTCGGGTCGGTCACCGTGGCTCGCGCGAATTGGCGCTGGTTGTCGAAGGTCCCGGCTCCCTGCCAGTAGTAGAGCGCGTCGCCGGTGTTGCCGGCGACGTGGTCGCTCGTCAGGTTGACGGTGCCGCCGCCCGTCTGGCCGACGTTCTGCCAGTTCCCGCCGACCACCAACGGGGTCTCGTCGGCGCGGTCGAAGCCGTCGGCCGCGATCACGTCCGGATCCGTGAACGCAAACGCGGCGGTGATCGTGCGGTCCTGGTCCATCGTCACGTTCAGCGGATCGTCGAGCTCGTGCCCGGGCGGCACGTCTCCGCTCCAGCCCGCGAAGACGGAGTTCTCGTCCGGGACCGGCGTCAGCGCCACCGAGGTGCCGAGCGTGTAGGTCGGCTGGTCGGGATTCCTCGTCACGCTGCCGTGACTCGCCACGGTGTCGAGCCTCGCGCAGTTGCACGAGCTGGCGGTGAAGTCCTCGCCCGTCACGTCCGCCGTCACCGGCCCGGCGACGGTGCGCGTCTGCGGGCTCATCGCGTGGCCCGACAAGGTCGGCGTCAGGACGATGCCCGTCGATCCGGGGACGACGCCGGTGATCGAATACGCGCCGCTTCCGTCGGTCGTCGCGCTTCCGTCGAAGCCGCCGCTGGCGGTGACGAGGACGCCGCCGAGTCCCACGGCGTTCTCGCTGATCGTCCCACCGATCGAGTACGACGGCGGAGTGCCAGCCTCCCAGTCGTCGAGGATCGAGACCTTGTCGGGGACGTTGATGTCGACGTAGGTGATGAAGCCCGGTCGGCCCGAGGTCAGCGTGGTGGTATCGGGGACGCTCGCGACGACGGTGCCGTTCACCTTCGCGGTGATCATCCCGCCGTCGAGCGTGGCCTCGATGACGTCGCCGTTCTGCAAGGACGAGGGTGCCGTCGCGAGCTGGCCGCGATCGAGGCCGCTCGAGTACCAGTAGATGTACAGGGTGCTGCCGACGCCCGGTGGACCCCAGCTCACCATGATCGCCTGATCGGGCCCGCCGAGCAGCACGAGACCCACCTCACCGTCCTTCTGGACGACCGTCTCGCGTGCGAACTGTCTGCTGTTGTCGAACGTTCCGGGTCCCTGCCAGTAATAGATCCCTTCTTTGGTGACGCCGGTGACCCGATTGCCGATCAGGTCGGAGTGGCCGTCGAAGTTTCCGGCGATGACACGGCCCCAGTTGTGGCCCATGCCGACCACGAACGGCGACTCGTCGGCGCGGTCGAAATTGTCCGAGGCCACGACGGTTCCGCTCTGAGCACTCGCGGGTCTCGCCGCGAGCGCCAGGCAGAGCGGCATAAGCGCGGCGAGGATCGCCAACCCGAGTCCTCTGCCGCCGGCGAGCCAGCCGGCCCATCGTTCGACGCTAGAAGCAGGACGTCGGGACGCGCGAATGGACAATGCGGGGGACTCCCGTGGAGGTTGGGAACGGGCGGCTCTGTGATCGCGATTGCCGGAAGGCGCCCGGTCAAGGCCTCGGCGCGGGCAGTCCGGTCATAGGTGGGTCGCCGTTCGGGCGAGAGTGGTGGCACGGCGCGGGTCGCATAACGCCGGTTCATTCTCGGAGCAACCCGAGTGCAACGTCAACGGCCAAATCCGCGAGATCGAGGGGAAAAACACTCGAATCGAGGTGCGAACGAGAAGGAACCCGATCCGCGCGAAACCTGCCCGAGCTTCATGCGTCGTCGCAGATCTATGTGGACACGACGGGACCGAGCCCCTTTCCCTCGCACATCTACGACGGGTTCGGGGACGCCGTGTTCCTGGAGTACATCGAGTTCGGGAGCATGCGCCCCGACTCCATGACCATGGCCTTCGAGCGGAGCGGAACGCTCGTCGGACACAACGACGTGGGCTCCCCTCCGGATCTCGTGTCGCAGGCATCCGTGGACTTCCAGGTCTACGCGCAGGACATCTATTACACGCCCACGTTCGCCGGGAGCTTCAGCCCACTCGGAACGGGAAGTGGTTCGGCGAGCTCGACCTTCGAAAACGGCAGCACGACGGACATGATCCAGATCTTTCCGGGCAGCTCTTCCGACTTCCAGCTCTCGACCAACGGACCCGGCCTGTACGAGCTCTACCTCGGCCCGGCCTTCTTCGGCAATTTGAACAACACGCACCTGTTGCTCCAGATGACGCTGTCGACCCATGCCAGGGTGTCGGACTCCTGGGCGACGAGCGGCGTTTCCGTCGTCGATGCCGTCGCGGATTTCCACAACACCCTTGCGATGACCAGCCTCCAGGCGTTCGACGCGGACGAGAACGACATCACCGCCGACGCGATCGCCGGCTTCGCGAGCGACGCGCTGCCGCTGCCCGAGCCGGGCGTGTTCGCATCGTGGACCGCGGGCCTTTCGTGCCTCGGGGTTCTCGCGCACCGCAGGCGCCGCGTCTCTCGTTCCTAGGATCCGGGAGCGAGCGACGCCGGGCCGCCGCGACGGTCAACCGAGACGCAATGCCGACTCGGTGCTCGGATCCCCAGCGATGCGCGTGTGGTGCAGTACGCGCGGCACATCCGGATCGTACGGACGCGCGCGGTGGAGCACGCAGCGGTTGTCCCAGATGGCGAGGTCGCCGGGCCGCCAGCGGTGTCGGAGCACGCGCGGAGCGCGGCACGCGAACTCGAGCAGCTCGTCGAGGAGCTTCTCGGAGTCGCTGGGATCGAGGCCCGGGATGCCGTACGCGTGGCGGCCGATGAAGAGCGATCGCCGTCCCGTCACCGGGTGCACCTTCACGAGCGGCCGCAGCGGCGCCTCGGCCTGATCGAGTCCGTAGGAATAGGCGCTGTTGGCTTCCGAGTCGAATCCCGCGCGCGCTTGCGAGTACTTGAGCGAGTGGTAGGCGGCGAGACCGGCGACGCGCTCGCGCGTCGCCTCGTCGAGCGCATCCCATGCGGCGCGCATGTCGGCCCACTCCGTCTCGCCGCCGCGCTCCGTCACCACCTCGGCGGAGAGCAGCGAGGCGCGCGCCGACACCGGCATGTAGGAGCTGTCGGTGTGCCAGCCCTCGTTGCCGAGCAGGATCTGCTTCACGGCGTCGCGATCGTCGCGAAGCGTGCCGTCGGGCTTCACGTTGCTGATCGGCACCGTGCCGGCGGCCGAGACGGGGTCGAGCTCGCCGAAGCGGCGCCCGAACTCGGCCTGCTCGCGGCGGCGCAGGTGCTGACCCGGAAAGATCAGCACGGCGCGCTCGTTGAAGGCGTCCTCGATCGCGCGCCAGTCTCTCTCGTCGAGCTCCGCGAGCCGCACCCCGCGCACGACCGCGCCGAGTGTCGCCGCGGCCGGCTCGATCTCGAGGCTCACGCGAGCCGCTCCTCGAAGAAGGCCGCCATCTCCTCCACCGCCTGCTGTCCTTCCGGCAGGATCTGCGCGAACGCGTGCCACACGTGGAACATGTCGGGCCAGATGCGAAGCTCGGCCGCGACGCCCGCCTCGAGCGCGCGCTCCGCGACGCGCACCGCGTCGTCGAGCAGGACCTCCGCGCTCCCGACCTGGAGGAGCAGCGGCGGCAGGCCCGCGAGGTCGGCGTAGAGCGGCGACGCGAGCGGCGTCTTCCCGTCGCGACCGTCGAGATATGCCTTTGCCATGAGCCGCAGATGGTCGGGGCGGACCATCGGATCTTCCGCCGCCTTCGCGACGAGCGAAGCGCCGGTCATCGCGAGGTCGGTCCAGGGCGAGATGCAGAGGCCGGCGGCCGGCGCGGGATCGCCGGCGTCGCGCAGCGCGACGAGCGTCGCGAGCGTGAGGCCGCCTCCCGCCGAGTCGCCCGCGATCGCGGTGCGCCCCGGCGCGACGCCGCTCGCGCGCACGAAGCGCACCGCGGCGATCGCATCGTCGACGGCGGCCGGGTGCGGATGCTCGGGGCCGAGTCGGTAGTCGACGGAGAGCACGCGCGCCCGCGCCGCTTGCGAGAGCCGCGCGCACAGACCGCGGTGCGTGTCGAGCGATCCCATCACGTAGCCGCCGCCATGCAGGTACACGATCGCGACGTCGGCGCGTGCGCCGTCCGCGACGGTCCACTCGGCCGGCACGCCGTTCGCGCGGACGCGCGTGAAGTGCACGCCTTCCGGAACCGGAACGGCGGCGACGGCCTTCTCCATGTTCGCGCGCATCGCGAGCACGTCGTCGCCGGCGACGGCCGGCGCGTTGCGGAGCATGTCGACCACGAACTTCAGCGCGTCGCTGGGCATCGGAGACTCCTCGGGCTCGGCGACCGACTCGCCGGAAGGCCCGCCCAGCTTAAACCGGACTCCTCCCGGATGTCGCGTCTTCGCGCGACACGCGAGACGCACGCGCGGCGGCCGGCGCGGCACCCGCGACGGCGAGCTTGCGCGCCGCGCGTCGCTCGCTGTAGCCCTGCAGCAGGACGTAGAAGACCGGCACGAAGAGCACGGCGAGGAAGGTCGAGGTCAGCATGCCGCCGAAGACCGCGGTGCCGAGCGCGCGCCGGCTCGCCGCGCCCGCGCCGCCCGCCACGACGAGGGGGTAGACGCCGAGGATGAAGGCGAACGAGGTCATCAGGATCGGCCGGAAGCGCAACCGCGCGGCCTCGGTCGCGGCCTCGACCAGCGCGACGCCGCGACGGCGCTGCTGGCGCGCGAACTCGACGATCAGGATCGCGTTCTTGCTCGAGAGCGCGACGAGCAGCACGACGCCGATCTGCGTGTAGACGTTGTTGTCCATGCCGCGCGCCGCCACCGCCATGACGGTCCCGAGCAGCGCGAGCGGCACGACGAGCACGACGGCGGCCGGATTCGTCCAGCTCTCGTACTGTGCGGCGAGCACGAGGTACACGAGCGACACCGCGAGCACGAAGATCAGGGCCGCCTCGCGCCCCACCTTCTTCTCCTGGTAGGAGACGCCCGTCCACTCGTAGCTCATCGACGGAGGGAGCTTCGCGTCGGCCATCTGCTCGATGATCGAGAGCGCCTGGCCCGAGCTGCGTCCGGCCGCGGCCTCGCCGGTGATCGCCGCGGTCGGATACAGGTTGTAACGACTCACGATCTGAGGTCCGAGCACCTCGCGCACGTTCACCATCGCCGCGAGCGGCACCATCTTGCCTTCGGGATTGCGCACGACGAGCCGCTCGATGTCCGCGGCGGTCGCGCGGAACGCGGAGTCGGCCTGGACGCGCACCTGATAGGTGCGGCCGAAGCGGTTGAAGTCGTTCACGTAGGCCGAGCCGAGGTACGCCTGCAGGGTCGCGAAGACGCTGTCGAGTGGGATGCCGAGCGTCTTCACCTTGGTGCGATCCACGTCGGCGTAGAGCTGCGGCACGCCTTCGCGGAACGTCGTGTTGAGCGACGCGAGCCCGCTCTGCGAGCTGCCGTCGCGGATCATCTCCCGCACGACCTGCTGGAGCGCGGCGCGTCCCGCGTCGCCGCGGTCCTCGATCTGCACCTGGAAGCCGCCCGTCACGCCGAGGCCGCGGATCGCCGGCGGCGGGAAGACGACGGCCTGCGCGTCCTGGACCGCAGCGAACTCATGGCGCAGGCGCGCGAGCACCGCGGGCTGCTGCAGATCCGGCCTGCGGCGCTCGCTCCAGGGCTGGAGGGTCACGAAGAAGGTCGCGGCGTTCGAGGCCGCGGAGCCGTCGAGCACGGAGAAGCCGCCGATCGTGCTCACGGCCGCCACCGCCGGCTCGCCGCGGAAGATCTCGTTCATCCGATCCACGACGGCGCGCGTGCGCGATTGCGAGGCGGCGTCCGGTAGCTGGACCGTGGAGATCACGTAGCCCTGATCCTCGACGGGCAGGAAGCTCGTCGGCAGCGAGAAGTACCACCAGAGCGTCGCGCCGAGCAGGGCTGCGAAGGCGGCGACGGCCGCGTGGGGACGCTGGAGCAGGCGCGCGACGGTTCCGACGTAGACCGCCTCGGTGCGCGCGTAGATGCGGTTGAAGCCGCGAAAGAACGCGTTGTGATAGCCCGACCCCGCGCGCAGCCAGGCCGCGCACTGCGCGGGCTTGAGCGTCACCGCGTTGAGCGCGCTGATCGCGGCCGTCACCGCGATGGTCAACGCGAACTGCCGGTATAGCTGGCCCGTGATGCCGCCGAGGAACACCGCCGGGATGAACACGGACATGAGCACCGCGGTGATGCCCATGATCGGCGCTGTCACCTCGCTCATCGCCTGGATCGTGGCCTCACGCGGTGGGAGCCCTTCGCGCTCGATGTGGTGCGACGCGTTCTCGACGATCACGATCGCGTCGTCGACGACGATGCCGATCGCGAGCACGAGACCGAAGAGCGTGAGCAGGTTCACGGTGAAGCCGAAGAGCGCCATGCCCGCGAAGGCGCCGAAGATCGTCACGGGCACGGTGGTCGCGGGCACGAGCACCGCGCGCCAGTCCTGGAGGAAGACCAGGATCACGATCAGCACGAGCGCGCTGGCCTCGAAGAGCGTCCAGTAGACCTCGTGGATCGCGCTGCGAACGAAGAGCGTCGTGTCGAGCGGGACGCTGTACGCCATGCCTTCGGGAAACGAGCGCTTCATGCGCTCCATCGCGGCCCGCGCGCGGTCCGCCGTCTCGAGGGCGTTCGCGCCGGGCAGCGGGTAGATGCCGATTCCCGCGCCGGGCTTGCCGTCCTTCTGGAAGTACTGATCGTAGGTCTGGCTGCCGAGCTCGACGCGCGCCACGTCGCGCAGTCGCGTGATGCGCCCGCCCGACGACTTGACCACGATGTCCTCGAACTGCTCCGCGTCGGTGAGCCGACCGAGTGTCGTGACCGTGTACTGGAACTGCTGCGCCGACTGGGCGGCGGGCGGCTGGCCCACCTGGCCCGCCGCGACCTGGACGTTCTGCTCCTGGATCGCCGCGACCACGTCCTGTGTGGTCAGGCCGAGGGCCTCGAGCCGCCGCGGGTCGAGCCACACGCGCATGCTGTAGGCGCTCGCGCCGAACACCGTGACGTCGCCGACGCCCTCGACGCGCGACAGCTCGTCGCGCAGACGCAGATTCGCGTAGTTCGCGAGGTAGAGGCTGTCGTAGCGCCCGTCGGGCGACGTCAGGGTCATGAACATGATGATGTTCGGGGACTGCTTCTTGGTCGTGACGCCCTGTCGCTTCACCTCGTCCGGCAGGAGCGGCTGCGCGATCGCCACGCGGTTCTGCACGAGCACCTGTCCGACGTCGAGGTCCGTGCCGATGTCGAAGGTGACGGTCAGGCGGTAGGAGCCGTCGCTCGCGCTGGACGACGACATGTAGAGCATCCCCTCGACGCCGTTGACCTGCTGCTCGATCGGCGTCGCAACGGTGTCGGCCACGACCTGCGCGTTCGCGCCGGGATAGTTGGTCGTCACCTGCACGGTCGGCGGCGTGATCGCCGGGTACTGCTCGACCGGGAGCTTTCGCAAGGTCACCACGCCGAAGAGGATCGTCACGATCGCGATGACGTTGGCGAAGACCGGATGGTCGACGAAGAAGCGCGAGATCACGACTGGCTCGCCTGCGCCTGGGTCGGCTTGACTTCGACCCCCGGACGCGCGCGTTGGAGCCCGTTCACGACGATCATGTCCGCGGGTCCGACGCCGGCGTCGACGACGCGGAGGCCGCCCTCGACGGTCGGTCCGACCTGCACGCGGCGGTACTGCGCCAGGTTCTTCTCGTCGACCACGAGCACGTACTGTCCGCCCTGGTCCGACTGGATCGCCGCGTCGGGAACGAGGATGGCGCGACGATGGCTCATCGGTACGCGCACGCGCGCGAACAGGCCCGGCAGGATCGCGCGGTCCGGGTTCGCAAAGATCGCGCGCAGCTCGATCGTGCCGGTGTCCGGGTCGACGCGGTTGCCGATGTAGTCGACGCGTCCGGTGTACGGGAAGTCCGTGTCGGTCGCGAGCCCGAGCTGCGCCTCGTCGTCCCCCGCGCCGTTGCCGCGCCCATCGCGGTATTGCAGAAGCTCGGATTCGCTCATCTGGAAGTAGGCGAAGATCGGGTCGTAGCGGACGATCGTCGCGAGCAAGGTCGCGCTGCCGGACCCGACCAGGTTGCCGACGTCGACCAGGTTGCGGTCGATCACGCCGTCGAAGGGCGCGTAGATGTGCGTGTAGGAGAGGTTCAGCTCGGCGGCCGCGAGGCTCGCGCGCGCGTTCTCGAGCTCGGCCTTGGCCAGGTCGCGCGCCTGCGTCTTCGCCACGAGGTCGGTCCTGCTCCCGGCGGACTTCTGGAAGATCGTCTGCGTGATCTCGAGCTGCTCCTGTGCGGCGCGATAGGCCGCCTCCTTCGCGGCCAGCAGCGCCTTCGCTTGATCGACCTGTGCCTGGTAGAGCTCCGGCTCGATCACGAAGAGCAGATCGCCCTGCTTCACGCGCGCGCCGGGCTCGAAGTTCACGCTCTCGAGATAGCCCTGCACGCGGGCGCGGATGTCGAGCGTGGCGATCGCGACGGTGTGGCCCGTGAACTCGCCGTGGATGGTCACGTCTTGCTCGACGGGATGGCCGACGGTCACCTCGGGCGGCGGCGGCGGCGCGTACTGGTTGCCACGACCGCAGGCGACCGCGAGGAGCGCGGCGACCGCGACGCCGAGCGCGGCGGGCGTGCGCCTCACCATCGCGGCCACCACCAGCGCAGCTTCCACCACGGCCTCTTCTCCAGATCCGACGCCGACTCACCCGTGTCGCGCGTCTGCGCGCCCTGCGAGAGCAGCCCGCCCCAGCGCGTCCGCTCCTGCATCTCGTCGCGCGTCTTTGCCGGCACGAAGTCCTGGCCCTCGCGGATCTCCCATCCTCCGCCGAGCGCCTTGTAGAGCGACACCACGCTCACCGCGACGATGCCGCGCTCGTTCACGAGCTGATCGTCCTCCCGCAGCTTCGACTGCTGCGAGTTCAGCACGGTGACGAAGTCGGTGGCGCCTTCGCGGTATTGGATCAGCGAGAGCTCGACCGCGCGATTCGCCGCGTCGACCGCGGCCTGCAGTCGCTCCACCCGCTCCGTGCCGCGCACGTAGCCGGCGAGCGAGTCCTCCACCTCCTGCTGCGCCACCAGCACGCTGTTCGAGTAGTCGGTCGCGAGCTCCTGGAACGTGGCGTCCTGGAGCCGCACGTCGTTGATCAGGCGCCCGTAGTTGAGGATCGGCCACGTGATGGCGGGCCCTGCCACCGCCTCGAACGAACGGGCCTCGAAGAACTTCCTCGCCGAGTCCGCGCTGAGCCCGAGCGTTCCGACGAGCTGGAACGCGGGTAGGAGCTCCGCCGACGCGACGCCGATGCGCGCGCTCTGCGCCGCGGCGCGCATCTCGGCGGCGTGCACGTCCGGGCGACGCCGCAAGAGGTCGGCCGGGATCCCGACCGTCACCTCGGGCGGGACCGCCGGGATCCGGCCCGGCGTTCCGACGAGCGCTTCGGGCAGATCCTGCGGCGGCAGGCCGAGCAGCACGCACAGCGAGTCGATCGAGCCGCGCCGCAGGAGCTGGAGCTGGGGGATCGTGGCCTCGGTGTCGTGCAGCAAGGTCGCGGCCTGCTGCACGTCGAGCTCGGACGTGCCGCCGGCCTCGAAGCGCACGCGCGCGATGTCGAGGCTCTCCTGCTGCACGCGCACGTTGTCCACCGCGACCGCGAGGCGCTCGTCGAGCGTGCGGATCGTGAGATAGGTGGCCGCCACTTCGGAGACCAGGCTCACGAGCACGTCGTCGTAGCTCGCGACCGCGGCCAGCAGGTCCGCGTCCGACGCCTCGATCGCGCGCCGGAACTTGCCCCACAGATCGATCTCCCAGGCCGCGTCGAAGCCCCCCTGCCAGACCTTGATGGTCCGGTCGCGCCCGTCGCCGGAGCGACCGGCCGGCGTGTTGCGGCTCTGGACGTCGTACGTGTAGCTGCCGAAGGCCTCCTGCTTCTGCGGGAACAGCGCCCCGATCGTGATCCCACGGCGCGACTGCGCCTCGACGACGCGCAGCCCCGCACTGCGGAGCGTCAGGTTCTCCGCATAGGCCGTCTCGACGAGCTGGACCATCACGGGGTCGCCGAATACCTCCCACCAGCGCGGTGGCACGCCGGCGTCGGTCCGGACGGACGGACGCGCCGATGCCAGCCAGCCCTCCTCGAGGCGGGAGGCCGGTTCTTGGAACGACGGTCCGACCAGGCATCCGTCGAGACAGACCGCGGCGCCGAGCGCCAGGATTCGAGTCGTGGAACGGATGCGGCGATACGTCTCGCGCCGGAAGATGAGCCCACCTCCGCGCCAGGGGCCGCTCGAATGGCACCCGATGCTAGGGTCCGCCGAACGGCCGGCAAGAGACCACCGGCGGGAACCGACCTTCCAGAATTGGAACGATCGTTGGAACGCCTGCTCCTCGACCCGAAGGATCTCCAGATCTTCGTCCGCGCGGCGGACCTGCAGAGCCTGTCGGCCGCGGCCCTCGCCCTGCGCGTCCCGAAGTCGACGGCGAGCCGCTCGCTCCAGCGGCTCGAGGAGCACGTGGGGGCTCCCCTGCTGCGGCGGACGAACCGGCGGCTGGTCCTGACCGAGACGGGCGCCCTGCTGCACCGCCACGCGCTGCGGATCCTGGGCGAGCTGGAGCTGGCCGAGACCGCGGTCAGCCGCGTGAGCGGCGCGCCGCGCGGGCTCCTGCGGGTCACGGCCCCGCTCACCTTCGGGCGCGCCTTCGTGGCGCCACTGCTGCCGGACTTCCTCGCGGCCCATCCGGAGATCCAGATGTCGGTCGACCTCACACCGGGCGGCGTGGATCCATTTCGATCGGACGCGGACGTCGCGGTGCGCGTCGGACCGCTCGAGGACTCCCAGCTGCGCGCGCGCAAGCTCGGCTGCCCCGATGTCTGGCTGTGCGCGAGCCCCGACTACCTGCAGCGCCGCGGCGTCCCCAAGCAGCTCGTCGACCTCGCCACCCACGACGTGCTCGACTGGTCGCCGCCGCACGGCGGCGGCGAGTGGACCTTGATCGGTCCGGCGGGCGTCGAGAAGCTCGACTTCACGCCTCGCCTCACCGTGAACGACTCCTCGGTGCTGCGCGTCGCGGCGATCGCCGGGACCGGCATCGGCTGGATCCCCGCGTTCCTCTGCGAAGCCGACCTCCGCAGCGGCCGGCTACGCCGCGTGTTGCCGGAGTGGCAGCGCGAGCCCTTCGAGATCTACGCGATCTTCCCCGGCGGCCGCGCGCTCTCACCGAAGGTTCGGGCGTTCGTCGAATTCCTGGTCGACCGCCTGCGCGTGCATCCGCTCGATCCGGATGGCGCGGCTGCGCACGGCGTCGACGACCTGGTCGGCTGATCACTCACGCGCGCTCGGCTCCCTCTAGTCGGGTCGGCGAGAAGCGCACCGGCAGGTGCTCGATGCCGACGACGAAGTTCGCCGGACGCAGCGCCGGCGGCTCGCTCGTCGCGTGCTCGAGGTCGGGAAGCCGGCGGAGCAGCTCCTCGAACATCACCCGCAGCTCGAGGCGCGCCAGCGAGCTGCCCAGACAGTGGTGCGCGCCGCGACCGCCGAAGGCCACGTGCGGGTTCGGGTCGCGTTTCACGTCGAAGCGGAAGGGATCCTCGAACACCGCTTCGTCGCGATTGCCCGACGGGTACATCAAGAGCAGCCGCTCGCCCGCGCGGAAGCGGTGGCCGCCCACCTCCGCGTCCGCCGCGCAGGTCCGCATCATGTTCTGGATCGGCGTCACCCAGCGCAGCATCTCCTCGACCGCGCGCGGGATCCCGCTCGGATCCTCGCGCAGCGCGCGCCGCTGGCCCGGGTGGAGCAGGAGCTGGTGCATGCCGCCGCTGATCACGTGGCGGGTGGTCTCGTCGCCGCCGATCAGGATCAGCAGCGACTCCATGAAGAGCGAGTCGTCGTCGAGCCGCAGGCCCTCCACCTCCGCGTGTACTAGCACGCTCATCAGATCGTCGGCCGGGGGGCTCGCGCGTCGCTCGGCGACGACGCGCATGCAGTATTCGCGGTACTCGATCCCCGCCTTCACCTGCGCGCCCAGCTTCAAGGGATCCTGACTGCCGAGACCGCGCATCAGATCGTCGGACCAGCCGAGCAGCCGCTCGTGATCGGCGGCATCCACGCCGAGCAGGTCGCCGATCACGATCAGCGGGAGGGGCGCGGCGACGTCGCGCACGAAGTCGCACTCGCCGCGCTCGACGACGGCGTCGAGGATCTGCGTGCAGATCTCGCGCACGCGCGGCTCGCAGTCGGCGACGCGGCGGGGGGTGAAGCCGCGATTCACGAGGTTCCGGCGCCGCATGTGCGCGGGCCGGTCCATCGCGATCATGTGTGGGAGCGGC
>DATKND010000066.1:0-7349 GCA_035541475.1 Myxococcota bacterium
TTCAGCGCCGAAGAGCTCGATGCGCTCGTGGCGCTCGCGACACGCGGCATCCGCCAGCTGATCGCCGCGCAGCACGCCGCGCTCGCGGCGTAGTCGCCCGTGCGCCTCGTGCTCGCGTCGAACAACGCGAAGAAGCTCGCCGAGCTCGCGAGCCTGTTCGCGCCGCTCGGGCTCGAGCTCGTGGCGCAGGGCGCGCTCGGCGTGAGCGAGGCCGAGGAGCCGCACGCGACCTTCCTCGAGAACGCGCTTGCGAAGGCGCGCCACGCCGCGCTCGCGAGCGGCGGTGCCGCACTCGCCGACGACTCGGGGCTCTGCGTCGATGCGCTCGGCGGCGCGCCAGGCGTGGCCTCGGCGCACTACGCGCACGTCGCCATCGATCCTTCGCTCGACCGCGAGGCGCAGCGGCGACTGCAGGACGGCGCGAACAACCGGCAACTGCTCGATCGCCTCGTCGACGCGCGGGACCGGCGCGCGCGCTTCGTCAGCACCCTCGTCGCGCTGCGCGGTGCGGACGATCCCGAGCCGCTCGTGGCCACCGGGCGCTGGGAAGGCGAGATCCTGCGTGCGCCGCGCGGCGAGGGCGGCTTCGGCTACGACCCGCTGGTGTGGGTTCCCGCGCTCGGGCGCAGCGTCGCGGAGCTCGATGCGGCGACGAAGAACGCGGCAAGCCATCGCGCGCAGGCGGCGCGTGCCATGGCCGACCTCATGCGCACCGCGTGGCGGCTTCGCGTCTCCTGAGCGTGCCGGTGGTGCCGTCCTCGTCGTCGATCGCGATCGAGCGCGCTTCGACGGGCGAGACGGCCGCCGCGCGCCTCGCCCGCTACATGCGCCCCGGGACGCTCGCGTTCGCGGCGCTGCCGCCGCTTTCGCTGTACGTGCACCTGCCGTGGTGCCTGAAGAAGTGCCCGTACTGCGACTTCAACTCGCATGCATGGCCCGAGGCCTCGCTGCCGGCGGATCTCGAGGCGCGCTACGTGGCGGCGCTCGTCGCCGACCTCGAAGCGTCGCTGCCGTTCGTGTGGGGGCGCCGCATCTCGAGCGTGTTCATCGGCGGCGGAACGCCCAGCCTGTTCTCGCCCGAAGCGATCGACCGGCTGCTCGCCGCGGTGCGTGCGCGCCTGCCGCTCGAGGCGGGCTGCGAGGTCACGCTCGAGGCGAACCCCGGCACGTTCGAGCGCGAGCGCTTCCACGCGTTTCGCGCCGCCGGCGTCACGCGACTCTCGATCGGCGTCCAGAGCTTCGACGACGCGCGCCTCGCGGCGCTCGGCCGCGTGCACGATGCCGCGCAGGCGATCGCGGCCGTCGAGGAAGCGCAGCGCGCGTTCGAGACCTTCAACCTCGACCTCATGTTCGCGCTGCCGGGCCAGACGCTCGACGGGCTCGACGCGGATCTCAGCGAGGCCCTCGCGCTCGCGCCGCCGCATCTCTCGCTCTATCACCTCACGATCGAGCCCAACACGTACTTCGCGGCGCGCCCGCCGAGCGGCCTGCCGGACGAAGACCTCGCCGCCGCGATGCTCGATCGCGTGACGGGCCGTACGGCGGAGGCGGGGCTCGAGCGCTACGAGGTGTCGGCGTACGCGCGGCCCGGCCACCGCTGCGCGCACAACCTGAACTACTGGCAGTTCGGCGACTACCTCGGCATCGGCGCCGGAGCGCACGGCAAGCTCACGTTTCCGCATCGCGTCGTGCGCGAGATGCGCTTTCGCGACCCGCAGCGCTACATGGCGGCGGCGATCGCGCCGGGGGGAGCCGTCGCGCAGGACGTCGAGGTGGCGCGCGACGAGCTGGCCTTCGAGTTCATGCTGAACGCGCTGCGCCTGGCTGAAGGGTTCGAGCTCACGCGCTTCGCCGAGCGCACCGGCCTGCCGCCTTCGGCCATCGAGCGTCCGCTCGCCGAGGCCGAGCGGCGGGGCCTCGTCGAGAGGGACCTGCGGCGCGTGCGGCCCACGGCGCGCGGCTACGACTTCCTGAGCGATCTTCAGGCACTCTTTCTCGCTTCGCGGGAGTAAGGCGGGGCCTGATCGGCCGGCGTGGGAGGCGGGCACTAGACTGCCCCGCATCATTCCAGCGGGCTCCGCATTGCGCGCGAAGACCGACTCCCCTTCGACCGGTTCGGGTTCATCGCTGCGCTTGGGCACGGCGCTGCTGCTGCTCCAGCAGGCCGGCCACGCGTGGCCCGTCGGCGCCCAGCCGGGCAGCGTCGCCTGGCTGCAGAGCGCGATCGACGGCCTCTGCGAGCTCTCGAGCCGCGATGCCCTGACAGGTCTCGCCAATCGTCGTCAGTTCGAGCTCGCGCTCGCGAGCGAGATCGACCGCGTGGCTCGCACGGGCGAGCCCGCCCTCGTGCTGATGGTCGACATCGACCACTTCAAGCGCATCAACGACGCGCACGGTCATCCGTCAGGCGATCTCGTCCTGAAGGCGATCGCGCAGGTGCTCGACGATTGCATCCGGCCGATGGACACCGTCGCCCGCTTCGGGGGCGAGGAGTTCGCGGTGATCCTGCCGAACTGCCCGCCGCTCTTCGGGCAGGCAGTGGCCGAGCGCATCCGCCTGAAGGTCGAGGAGCGCTCGGTCGCGATCGGCGGCGGCGTCGAGGTGCGCGTCACGGTCAGCCTCGGCGGTGCCTATGCGCCGCAATGGGTGCGGTCGTCGCCCACGCTGTGGGTCGAACGCGCCGACCAGGAGCTCTATCGCGCGAAATCCGAAGGGCGCAATCGCGCCTGCCTCGAGCAGCCGCCCTCGTCGCTCGTGAGCCCCGAGGAGAAGGCCCTTCTGTTCGGCACCTCCCGCTTTCAGGAAGAACCATGACCACGCCGGCACTGGCACGCGCGTCCTCATCCGCGATCGCCGCGAAGCTCGATGCCCAGGGCACGCCGCGCGGCCGCATCACCGCGATCACGAGCGGCAAGGGTGGGGTGGGCAAGACCTTTCTCTCGGCCAACCTCGCGGCCGCGCTCGCGGCGCGCGGCGAGCGCGTGCTGGTGCTCGACGCCGACCTCGGACTCGCGAACCTCGACGTCGTGCTGAACCTCGAGCCGAAGCTCACGCTGCACGACGTGTTCACCGCCCGCTGCACGCTCGAGCAGGCGATCCTCGCGGCGCCAGGCGGCTTCTCGGTGCTGCTCGCGGGCTCGGGCCTCGTCGAGTACTCGCGGCTCACGCCCGACGTGCGCGAACAGCTCGAGCGCGTGATCCGCACCGTCGCGCCGCGCTTCGACCGCATCCTGCTCGACACCGGCGCCGGCATCTCCGATGTCGTGCTCTACGCGGTGTCGCTCGCCGACGAGGTGCTCGTGCTGGCGACCCCCGAGCCGACATCGATGACCGACGCGTACGCCACGATCAAGGTGCTCGCGACACAGCAGCAGCGCCGCTCGATCCGGCTCGTGGTCAACCAGGTGAGCCAGGCGGGCGAAGGGCGCGCGATCCGCAACCAGCTGCAGCTCGTGGTCGACCGCTTCGTCGTGCCGCAGGTCGAGGCGCTCGACGAGCCGCTGAAGCTCGACTACCTCGGCGAGATTCCGACCGACGCCAACGTGCGCGACACCGTGCAGAAGCGCCGGCTGCTGCTCGACGCGATGCCCGGCACGGCGGCCGCGCAGTCGATCGTGCGCGTGGCCGAGCGGCTCGCAGGCTGAAGGCTAGCCGGCGCGCGCCGCGGCGCGCGCGCCCGGCTGCGGTCGCAGCAGCACGATCACGGCCCCGGCGCCGCCGTCGATGGCCCGCGCCTGCGTGAACGCGAGCACCTCCTCGCGCTGCACGAGCCAGTGGCGGACCTTGCCCTTCAGCACCGGCTCGCGGCCGGGAGAGCCGTTGCCCTTGCCGTGCACGACGCGCACGCAGCGCAGGCCCGCGCGCGCCGCATCGCGCAGGAATGCGCCGAGCTGCTCGCGCGCTTCCTCGCGTCGCAGGCCATGCAGGTCGAGCTGCCCCTGCAGCGCCCACACGCCGCGACGCAGCTTGCGCACGACGTCGGGCCCGATCTCGGGCCGGCGGTAGGCGAGGCTGTCGTCGGTCTCGAGCAGCGACTCGGCATCGAACTCGTCGGAGATCGACTCGGCCAGCACCGCGGCCTCGTCGGCTTCGCGCTGCTGCGGATGCGGTGCGGGACGCGGCCGCGCGACGTGCGGCGCGGCCTTCTTCTTGAGCGGCGCGACCGCACCGACGCTGTGCGCGAAGAGCTCGCGCTCGCGCCGCGCGGCCGCTGCGTGCGCCTGCTCGCGCGCGAGTCGCGCCTCGGCTTCGCGGCGACGCTCCGCCAGCGCGCGGCCGACGTCGGCGAGCGCATCGAGGCCGCGCGCGGCGGGTGCGGACCGGTTGGACATGGCAACGCCGATCATGGCATGCGGCGAGGGCGCGGCCTCGAGGGCGGCGCCCGCGGACGTCACAGCAGCCCGCGTTCCGCGAACGACACCACGCTCGCGTGCGCCACGACGAGGTGGTCGAGCACGCGCACGTCGACCAGCGCGAGCGCGCTCTTCAGGGTCTGCGTGAGGTACTCGTCGGCGCGCGATGGTTCGGCCGCACCCGACGGGTGGTTGTGCGCCAGGATCACGGCCGCCGCGCGCAGCTCGAGCGCGCGCTTCACCACCTCGCGCGGATAGACGCTCGTCTGCGTGAGCGTGCCGCGGAACATGTCCTCGAAGGCGAGCAGCCGGTTCTGCGCGTCGAGGAAGACCACGCCGAACACCTCGTGCGGCCGCGCGCCGAGCTGCAGCCGCAGATAGTCCTTCACCTTGGCGGGCGCGTCGAACACGGGCTGCGCCGCGAGCTCCTGCGCGAGCGCACGGCGCGCGAGCTCGAGCACGGCCGCGATCTCGGCGCGCTTCGCGGGGCCGAGGCCTTTCACGCGCGCGAGCTCCGCAGGCTCCGCATGCAGCAGCCCGCGCACGCCGCCACAGGTCTCGAGCACCTGCTGCGCGAGCGCGAGCACCGACACGCCCGCGAGCCCGGTGCGAAGCAGCAGCGCCAGCAGCTCGACGTCGGCGAGCGCCCCGGGCCCGAGCGCGGCGAGCTTCTCGCGCGGGCGGGCGTCGGCGGGGATGTCCTTCAGCACGGCGATGGCGCTCCACGACCTAGAATCGAGCCCAGTCTAGCCATGCGATGCGGCCCCGAAAGCGCGATGCGAGACCCGCTCGCGCACCCCTCGGAACGGGGCCACCGCGATCGCCCTTCGAGATGCCCACCCACGTCCAGCCGGGTTCGTTCGTGACCCTGCATTACCGCCTCCGCGGGCCCGACGGCGCCGACATCGTCAGCACGTTCGGCCTGTCGCCGGCCACGCTGTCGATCGGCGCGGGCGAGCTCGCCCCCGCGATGGAGGAGCGCCTGATCGGCCTCACGGAAGGCACGCGCACCGCATTCGATCTTCCTGCCGGGGCCGCGTTCGGCGCCCGCAACCCGGAGCTGCTGCATTGGGTGCGACGGGCGCTCATCGCCGAGCACGGCGATGCCGAGTCCGAGCCCGCGGTGGGCGACGTGATCCAGTTCGAAGCGCCCGGCGGCCAGGGCCAGGTGGCCGGCGTGGTGCGCGAGGCGGGCGAGGGTGCCGTGCTCGTCGACTTCAACCATCCGCTGGCCGGCCAGCCGCTCACCTTCGAGGTGGAGGTGATCGGAGTGCTCGCATGAGCGCGTCGGGGGGCAACGTGGAAGAGATCCTTCTCGCAGAGCCGCGCGGCTTCTGCGCGGGCGTCGATCGCGCGATCGAGATCGTCGAGCGCGCGCTCGCGAAGTTCGGGGCGCCGATCTACGTGCGCCACGAGATCGTGCACAACACGACCGTGGTGCACGAGCTGCGCGAGAAGGGCGCCGTCTTCATCGAGGACCTCGCCGAGGTGCCGCCGGGCGCGACGCTCGTGTTCTCGGCGCACGGCGTCTCGCAGGCGGTGCGGCGGGAGGCGGCCGCCCGCGGGTTCTCGGTGTTCGATGCGACGTGCCCGCTCGTCAACAAGGTGCACATCGAAGTCGCGAAGCTCCACAAGGAGGGCTACGACTTCATCATGATCGGCCACAAGGGTCATCCGGAGGTCGAGGGCACCGTCGGTCAGCTCGAGTCCGGGATCCACCTCGTCGAGGACGTCTCCGATGTGGATCGGCTCGACCTGCCCGCCGATGCACGCCTCGCCGTCGTCACGCAGACGACGCTCTCCGTCGACGACGCGGCGCAGATCCTCGCCGCGGTGAAGCGCCGCTTCCCGCAGGTGCGCGAGC
Organism: Myxococcota bacterium; assembly: GCA_035541475.1. Lineage (GTDB taxonomy): Bacteria > Myxococcota_A > UBA9160 > UBA9160 > SMWR01 > DASUFZ01. The sequence goes on from DATKND010000066.1 coordinate 6,217, forward strand.
CGAAGCAGCAGGACATCTGCTACGCCACGCAGAACCGGCAGGACGCCGTGAAGCTGCTGGCGCCGGCGGTCGACGTCGTCGTGGTGGTGGGCAGCCCGACGAGCTCGAACAGCAACCGCCTGCGCGAGCTCGCCGAGCGCCTCGGCACGCCGGCCTACATGGTGGACACGCCCGAGGACCTGAAGCCCGAATGGTTCGAGGGCCGGCGCCGTGTCGGCGTCACCGCCGGTGCGTCGGCGCCCGAGATCCTCGTGCAGCACGTGATCGACCAGTTGCGCGCACTCGGCGCGATCTCGGTCCGCAGCCTTCCCGGCGCGGTGGAGACCGTGCACTTTCCCCTCCCCCTCGGCCTAGGCGACAAGGCGATGGGCAAGGCGGCCGCGGGCTGAACGCGCCCGGCGCGCGGAGGTCCTGCGCGCGGGATCAGCGCGGCGGCCGCGGATGGAAGGTGATCGGGTGCGCCTCGCCGCGTGCCGTCGTCTTCGCCTTCGCCTTCGCCTTCGCGTCGGCGACGTCGCAGCCATCGCACGCGCAACCGTCGTCCGCGGCGGCATGGCGTTCGAGGAACCGCGCGATGCGCACGGGCCACGGGCGGCGCAGCAGCGCGGTGGCCGCGCGTCGGCGCAGCGCGCGCGGCGCGAGCGTCCATGCCGCGTAGACCGCGCAGGCGGCGACGACGAGCGCGACGACGACGAGCTGGCCATTCATCCCGATCGTCCTCAGCCGCCGAGCGCAAGCGCCACGCGATAGGTGATGAACGCCCCGACGTACGCGAGCGCGAACAGGTACGCCGCCATCATCATGGGATAGCGCCACGAGTTCGTCTCGCGCCGGACCACCGCGAGCGTCGACAGACATTGCGGCGCGAACACGTACCAGGCGAGCAGCGCATAGGCCGTCGCGAGCGACCAGCCCTTGGCGATGACGGGCGCGAGCTGCTCGGCGACGCCGTCGCCGGCGGCCGACATCGCGTACACGGTGCCGAGCGCACCCACGGCCACTTCGCGCGCGGCAAGCCCCGGCACGAGCGCGATCGAGATCTGCCAGTTGAAGCCGATCGGCGCGAACACGTGCTGCAGCGCGTGGCCGAGATGGCCCGCGAGGCTGTACTGGATCGCGGGACCGGTGGCGCC
>DATKND010000067.1:0-19789 GCA_035541475.1 Myxococcota bacterium
CCGCCGCGCTCGTCGCGCGCGGACACGAGGTCACCTGTCTCGTGCCGGCCTGGCGCGGCACGCACGGCGACGCCGCGCCGGAGTTCGTCGTCTCCGGCGATTCGAGCCCCGCCGCGGCGCCGGGTCGCAGCGGGCGCTGGCTCGCGGGGCGCGTCGGCGGGATCTCGGTCGAGCTCTGCGAGCTGCCCGGGCTCTTCGAGCGCGAGTCGCCCTACGGCGGTCCCGACGAGGGCCTGCGCTTCGTCGCCTTCTCGCGCGCCGCCGCGGCGCGCTGCGCCGAGCTCGTGCCCGACGTGTTCGTCGCGCACGACTGGCACGCAGCGCTCGCGATCTGCGCGCTGCATACGCTGCACGGCGTCGGGCCGGCGCGCGCGATCGGCAAGGTCCAGGCCGTGCACAACAACGCGCACCAGGGTCGCTTCGCCGCTTCGCTGCTCGCCGCGACCGGCCTGCCGGGGGAGCTCTTCCGGCCCGAAGGCCTCGAGTTCCACGGCGACCTCTCCCTGCTGAAGGGAGGTCTCGCCTGGGCCGATCGCATCGTCGCGGTGTCGCCAAGCTACGCGAAGGAGCTGACGTCCCCCGAGAACGGCAACGGACTCGAGGGCCTCTATCGATTCCGCACGCGCCGGCTGATCGGCATCGCGAACGGGATCGACGCGGCGCGCTACGACCCGGCGAACGACGCGTCCCTCGCCGCGCCCTTCTCGGCGCGCGATCTCTCGGGTCGCAAGACCTGCCGCGAGGCGCTGCTCGCCGAGCTCGCGCTCGAAGCGCCGCGCGACGGCCGCCTGCTCGCCGGCATCGGTCGGCTCGCGCTCCAGAAAGGATGGGACGTGCTGGCCGAGGCCCTGCCCGCACTGGTCGAGCGCGGCTTCGCCGTGGCGCTCCTCGGCGACGGAGACGCGGCGATCGCGGCATCGCTGCGCGAGTCGGCGCGACGCTTCCCGCGCGCCGTCGCCTTCCGCAGCGGCTGGGACGACGCGCTGGCGCGGCGCCTCTACGCGGGCGCGGACGCCGTGCTCGTGCCCTCGCGCTTCGAGCCCTGCGGACTCGTGCAGCTCCTCGCGCAGCGCTACGGCGCGCTGCCGGTCGCGCACCGCGTCGGCGGACTCCAGGACACGATCCGCCACGAGGAGACCGGCGTGCTGTTCGAGCCGCTCTCCATCGCCGCGCTCGTCGCCGCGGCCGAGCGCGCGACCGCACTGCTCGCGCGCGACGGCACGGTCCTGTTGCGGCGGCTGCTGCGCACCGACGTGTCGTGGCGCCGGCCCGCCGCGCGCTGGGAGCGCGCGCTCGAGGCGGTCGCCGCGGAAGGCGAAGCAAGGGCCTGACGACGTGCGCGTGCTGGAGGGAAAACCCGAGCCGCTCGGCTCGACCTGGGACGGGGACGGCGTGAACTTCGCGCTCTTCTCCGCGAACGCGACGCGCGTCGAGCTCTGCCTGTTCGACCCGGCCACGCCGCGCGAGTCCGCGCGGCTCGAGCTGGCGGTCCGCAGCGGCGACGTCTGGCACGGTCGCGTGTCGGGCCTGCGCCCGGGTCAGCTCTACGGCTACCGCGTGCACGGGCCGTATGCGCCCGAGTCCGGCCATCGCTTCAACCCGCAGAAGCTGCTGGTCGACCCGTACGCGCGCGCGCTGTGCGGGTCGCTCCGCTGGGACGACGTGCTGCTCGGAGAGGATCCGTCCGCGCCCGGGCGTCCGTGCGCGCGCGACAGCGCGCCCTTCGTGCCGCGCGGCGTGGTCGTGGATTGCTCGGGCCTCGCACCGCGCGCGCCGCGGCCCGGCGTGCCGTGGTCACGCACTCTGGTGTATGAGTGCCACGTGAAGGGCACGACGGTGCGCCACCCCGAGGTGCGCGCGGAGTGGCGCGGCCGCTTCCTCGGTCTGACCGCGCCCGCTCTGCTCGCGCACTTGCGCGATCTCGGCGTCACGGCGGTGGAGCTCCTGCCCGTGACGCAGACCGCGCAGGACGACCACCTCGCGAAGCTCGGTCTCCCGAACTACTGGGGCTACTCGCCGCTCGCGCTGCTCGCGCCGGACGCTCGCTTCGCGAGCGGCGACCGCGGCGAGCAGGTCGTCGAGTTCCAGCGCATGGTCGAGGCGCTGCACGAGGCCGGCCTCGAGGTGTGGCTGGATCTCGTCTTCAACCACACGCCGGAAGGCGGCGCGCAGGGAGCGACGCTCTCGCTGCGCGGCATCGACAACGCCACCTACTATCGGCTCGATCCCGCCGACCGGAGGCGCTACCTCGACTGGACCGGCACCGGCAACACGCTCGCCACCGCGCACCCGCGCGTGCGCGAGCTGATCCTCGCGGCGCTGCGCCACTGGGCCGCGCTCGGCGTCGACGGTTTCCGCCTCGATCTCGCCACCGTGGTCGCGCGCGACCCGGTCGAGTTCGACGGCGAGAGCGCGTTCTTCGCGGCCGTCGGCGCGGATCCGTTGCTCGCGCGCTGCAAGTGGGTGGCGGAGCCCTGGGACATCGGCCCCCACGGCTATCGCCTCGGCGCCTTCCCGCCGGGCTGGAGCGAGTGGAACGGTCGCTATCGCGACTGCGTGCGCCGCTTCTGGCGCGGCGATGCCGGCGCGCTGCCGGAGCTGGCGGCGCGCCTCACGGGATCCTCCGACGTCTTCGCCTGGAACGGCCGCGGCACCCGCGCCAGCGTGAACTATCTGTGCGCGCACGACGGCATGACGCTCGAAGACCTCGTCTCCTACGCGCGCAAGCACAACGAGGCCAACGGCGAGGGCGGCCGCGACGGCCCGCAGGACGAAAGCTCGAACTGGGGCGTCGAGGGGCCGACCCGAGATCCGCGCATCCTGCGCGTTCGCGAACGCGTGAAGCGGAGCCTCGCAGCCACCCTGGCGCTCTCGCAGGGCGTGCCGATGTGGCTCGGGGGCGACGAGATCTCGCGCACGCAGCGCGGCAACAACAACGCCTACTGTCACGACGACGAGACGACCTGGCTCGACTGGAGTCCGGAGGCGTCGCGCCGCGGGCTGCTCGATTTCGTCCGGCGCGTCTTCGCGGCGCGGAGCGCCAACGCGGTCTTCCGCCGCACCCGCCATCTCGACGGCGAGCCCGAAGGCGTCGCGGTGTGGCTGCGCCCCGACGGCGCGCGCATGCAGCCCGCGGACTGGCAGACTCAGGACGCGCGCTGCGTGACGCTCTGGCTCGACGCCGCGGCCGGCGAGGCGCGCGACGAGCGCGGCCGCGAGCAGGCGTCGCGCGGCGCGCTGCTGCTGCTGAATGGCGACGCCGTCGCGCACTTCTTCGTGCTCCCCGAGCCCGGCGCCGGCGCGCGCTGGCGGCCCGTCCTCGACAGCGGCTGCAGGACCGGCGTGCGCCGGCTGCGCGGCCCGCGCGTGCGCCTCGCGTCGCACTCGCTGCTCCTTCTCGAGCGCGAGGTGACGCGGTGAAGCGTCGCGAGCGCGGCGCCGCGGCGGCTTCCGGACCGCCGACCCTGGCCGACGAAGTCGCGCGCCTGGCCGGCGGCGTCCACACCGATCCCCATCGCGTGCTCGGCGCGCACGCCGCCTCGCAGGATGGCGTCGAGGGCTGCGCCGTGCGCGCCTTCCATCCCGACGCGATCGCGGTGGAGTGCCTGCAGGACGACGCGCCCGCGGTCGCGATGACACGCGCGGACCCGCGCGGCCTCTTCGCCTGCTTCCTGCCCGGACGCCGACCTCCGCTCCGCTACCGCCTGCGCTTCCACTTCGCCGACGGACGGAGTTGGCAGCGGGACGATCCCTATCGCTTCCTGCCGACGCTCGGCGAGCTCGACCTGCATCTCATCGCCGAGGGCACGCACCGGCGTCTGTGGGAAGCGCTCGGCGCGCGGCCGATGCGGGTCGACGACGTCGACGGAGTGTCGTTCGCGGTATGGGCGCCGAACGCGCCGCGCGTCTCGCTGGTCGGCGACTTCTGCGCCTGGGACGGGCGCCTGCTGCCGATGCGCAGCCTCGGCGGCTCGGGCGTCTTCGAGCTGTTCGTGCCGGGCGTCGAGTCGGGCGCGCACTACAAATACGAGATCCGCACGCGCGAGGGTGCGCTGCGAACCAAGGCCGATCCGCTCTGCCGCTCCATGGAGCTGCCGCCCGGCAGCGCGTCGCGCGTGTTCCAGAGCCGCTACGAGTGGGGCGATGCCGACTGGATGCTGGCGCGCCGCCGTCGCGACGCGGCCCGCGAGCCGCTCTCGATCTACGAGGTTCACCTCGGCTCGTGGCAGCGCGACGCGAGCGGGCGGCCGCTCGGCTACCGCGAGCTCGCGCCGCGCCTCGCTCAGCACGTGCGCGGGCTCGGCTTCACGCACGTCGAGCTGCTGCCGGTGGCGGAGCATCCCTTCTCCGGCTCCTGGGGCTACCAGGTCACCGGCTACTACGCGCCGACCGCGCGCTACGGCACGCCCGACGACTTTCGCTTCTTCGTCGATCACCTGCATCAGCAAGGGATCGGCGTGCTGCTCGACTGGGTGCCCGCGCACTTCCCGCGCGACGACTTCGCGCTCCGCCGCTTCGACGGCACCGCGCTCTACGAGCACGCGGATCCGCGCCGCGGCGAGCACCCCGACTGGGGCACCTTGATCTTCGACTACGGCCGGCGCGAGGTGCGGAACTTCCTCGTCGCGAACGCGCTCTACTGGCTCGACGCCTTCCACGCCGACGGCCTGCGCGTGGACGCGGTCGCGTCGATGCTCTACCTCGACTATTCGCGGCGGCCGGGCGAGTGGACGCCGAACGCGCGCGGTGGTCGCGAGAACCTCGACGCGGTGGAATTCCTGCGCGCGCTCTCCGCGGCCGTCGCGGAGGAGCAGCCGGGCTGCGTGCTCGCGGCCGAGGAGTCGACCGCATGGCCGGGTGTCACGCGCGCGCCGCGCGACGGCGGCCTCGGCTTCAGCTTCAAGTGGAACATGGGCTGGATGCACGACACCTTGCGCTACTTCGCGCGCGACCCGGTGCACCGCCGCTGGCACCAGGACGAGCTCACCTTCGCGATGCTCTACGAGCACTCCGAGCGCTTCCTGATGCCGCTCTCCCACGACGAGGTCGTACACGGAAAGGGGTCGCTCTACGGGCGCATGCCGGGCGACCCGTGGCAGCGCCTCGCGAACCTGCGCGCCCTCCTCGCCTACCAGTGGACGCGGCCCGGCAAGAAGCTCGTCTTCATGGGGACCGAGCTCGCGCCACACTCCGAATGGAACCACGACCAGGCCCTCGACTGGCGCCTCTCGGAGGATCCGCTGCGCGCGGGGCTCGCGCGCTGCATCGCCGACCTCGGCGCTCTCTACCGCGACGAGCCGTGTCTCTGGCGCCGCGATCCCGACATCGAGGGCTTTCGCTGGATCGACTGCAGCGACCGCGACCACTCGGTGCTCGCGTATCTCCGCGTCGACGGCGAGCGCCACGTCGTCGTGGTGATGAACCTGACACCCGCGCCGTTCGCCGAGTACCGCATCGGCGTGCCGACCGGCGCGCGCTACCGCATGCGCCTCGACACGGACGACCTTCGCTACGGCGGCTCGGGGTTCGCGTCGGGACAGGATCTCGTGTCGGCGGAGGCGTTGCCCTGGCACGGGCTCTCGCACTCGGTCCGGCTGCGCCTGCCGCCGCTCGCGGCGCTAGTGCTCTTGCCGGAGTGGGTGTGAGTGCGCCGCGTCCCGAGCTCCGCGCGCTCGCGTCGCGACTCGGCATCCTCCCTTCGTATCGCGACACGGAGGGACGCGAGCGCGAGACGCAGGACGCCACGCGCGAGCGGCTCGTCCGCGCGCTCGGCCACGAGGCCGGCGACGAGGCGTCGGCGCGGCGCGTGCTCGAGGCGCTCGAGGCGGCCGATCGCACGTGCCTGCTCGAGCCGGTGCTCGTGTACCGCGAGTGGGACGGCGCGCCGACGGTCGCGGTGAACCGCCGCGCGCTCGGCGGCGCGCGCGAGTACGGGCTCACGCTGCGGCGCGAGGACGGCACGACCTCGCGGGCCGAGGGCCGGATCGAGCCGGACGGACCGCCGCAGCAGCCGCTCCAGCTCGCGCTGCCCGGTCCGCTCGAGTGCGGCTACCACGAGGTCGCGCTCGAGGTCGGCGGCGAGGGCGGCGTCCGCGTGGCCTCGCAGCGCTTCGTCCTCGCGCCGCGCCGCACCTTCCAGCCCGAGGAGCGGCTCGGCGACGATCGCAGCTTCGGAATCCTCGCGAATCTCTACTCGCTGCGAGGCACCGGCTTCGGGCACGGTCACTTCGGCGACCTCGCGGCGCTCGCGCGCTTCGCGGGCGCGCAGGGCGCGGACTTCGTCGGGACGAATCCCCTGCACGCGGTCCCGAACCAGGGCCTCGACTTCTCGCCCTACAGCCCGACGAGTCGGCTCTACCGCAACGCGCTCTACCTCGATCCCGAGGCGGTGCCCGAGCTCGCGAGCTGCGAGGCGGCGCGCCGTCTCCTCGACGAGCCGGCGCCGCGGCGCCGGCGCGAGGCGCTCCAGCGCGCGGACCGGATCGACCACGAGGCCGTCGCGCGGGCGCTGCTTCCCGTGCTGCGCGCGCTGCACGCGGGCTTTCGCGCGGGAGCCGACGCGGCGCGGCGCGAAGCCTACGCCGACTACCGTCGGCGCGAGGGCGCTGCGCTCGATGACTTCGCGACCTTCGAGCTGCTGTGCGGTCTGCTGGCCGCGCCGGGCGCGCCGTCCTTGCGCGCGTGGTGGCAGTGGCCCGAGTCGTACCGCGATCCCCGCAGCGCGGCCGTCGCGGCGCTGGCGAAGGAGCACGAGGTCGAGGTCGACTTCCAGCGTTGGCTCCAGTTCGAGCTCGATCGCCAGCTCGGCCTCGCCGCGCGCGCCGCGCGCGACGCCGGCTGCCGGATCGGCCTCTACCCGGACCTGGCACTCGGCGCCGCGCGCGCCTCGGCCGACACCTGGATGGAGCCGCGCGCCTTCGCGCGCGGCGCGAACATCGGCGCGCCGCCCGACGACTACGCGCCGGAGGGCCAGGACTGGGGGCTCCCGCCGCTGCACCCGCAGCGGCTCCGCGAGGACGGCTATCGCCTCCTCGCGCGCGTGCTGCGCGCGAGCTTCGCCCACGCGGGGGCACTGCGACTCGATCACGCGATGAGTCTCGTCCGCCTCTTCTGGATTCCCGATGGACGGCCGGGCTCGGAGGGAGCCTACGTCGCCTACCGCTCCGACGAGTTGCTCGGCGTGATCGCGCTGGAGAGCCGGCGCGCGCGCGCGCTGGTCGTCGCGGAAGACCTCGGCACCTTGCCGCCGGAGCTGCCCGGCCTGCTCGCGGACTGGGGTCTCCTGCGCTCGGCCGTGACGCGCTTCGAGCGCGAGGCCGACGGTCGTTACCGGCCCGCGCGCGACTACCCGCCTCACGCGTTGGCGAGCCTGGGGACGCACGACCTCCCGCCCTTGTCGGGCTTCCTCGACGGCACGGACCTCGCGCTGCGACGTAAGGCCGGCGCCCTCGCCTCCGACGCCGAGCTCGCCGCCGCGCGCGCGGAGCGCGAGGCGGAGGTGCGCGCGCTGCGCGCGCGGCTCGGCGAGGACGGGCTGCTCGCGGACCCGCAGCACGCGTCCGCCGACGCGATCTCGCAGGCAGCGCATGCCTTTCTGGCCGCCACGCCGTCGCGCCTGGTCGCCGCCTCGCTCGACGATCTCGCCGGCGAGCGCGAGCCCGTGAACCTTCCCGGTGTCGACCCCGCGCACCACCGCAGCTGGTCGCGCCGGATGGCGCAGCCGCTCGACGCGCTGCTGCGCTCGCCGCCGCTGGCGAGCCGGCTCGCGCCGCTGCGGGCTCGCCGCGGCCCGCCGGCCTGACTCCCGAGCGCCGCCGGGAGTAGAATGTCGCGCGGCGCGGTGGGGGGCGATGATCCTGAAGCCGGAAGAGCGGGTCGCGCTCGACGCGGGTGACTTCGCCGCGGCGGTCCGCCGCTACGTGCACTACGGGCGCGGCAAGCGGCTCGAGGACACGACGCGCGGCGACCTGCTCGAAGCCGTCTCGCTGGCGACACGCGAGTGGCTGATCGAGCGCATGCTCGAGAGCGAGCGGCGCACGCGCGAGCGCGACAGCAAGCGCGTCTACTACCTCTCGCTGGAATTCCTGATCGGCCGCTCGCTCGAGATGTCGCTCCGCAACCTCGGCGCCTGGGACGCCGTGCGCAGCATTCTCGCCGAGCAGCGCATCGACCTCGAGGCCGTGTGCGAGACGGAGCCGGACGCCGGACTCGGCAACGGCGGCCTCGGACGCCTGGCCGCCTGCTACCTCGACTCGCTCGCGACCCTCGGAATCCCCGGCTACGGCTACGGCATCAACTACGAGCACGGACTCTTCCGGCAGGTGATCGAGAACGGCGAGCAGCACGAGCGCCCGGACTCGTGGCGACAGCTCGGCTCGCCGTGGCTGATCCAGCACCCGGAGCATCCGATCTCGGTGCCGGTCTACGGGCGCGCCGGCCGGCATCCGCGCGGCGGCGGCGCGGGCAGCTGGCTCGACTGCCGCGTGATCGTCGGCATCCCGTGCGACATGCCGATCGCCGGCTACGGCGGCGATACGGTCAACTGGCTGCGCCTCTACTCCGCCACCACGGCGGACGAATTCGACGTCGCGCTCTTCAACCAGGGCGACTACCTGCGCGCATTCGAGCGCAAGCTCTCGACCGAGCGCATCTCGAAGATCCTCTACCCGTCGGGATCGACCGAGGCCGGGCAGGAGCTGCGGCTCCTCCAGGAGTACTTCTTCACCGCGTGCGCGCTGCGCGACATCGTGCGCCGCTACACCGACGTGCACGCGAGCCTCGAGGGACTGCCCGACCGCGTCGCGATCCAGCTGAACGACACGCATCCGGCGCTCGCGGTCGCCGAGCTGATGCGGATCCTGGTGGACGAATGCGGGATCGCGTTCGAGCGCGCTGCGGAGATCACGCGCGAGACGCTCTCCTACACGAACCACACCTTGCTCCCGGAGGCGCTCGAGGTGTGGCCGCGGCCGATGCTCGGCCGCGTGCTGCCGCGCCATCTCCAGATCATCGAGGAGCTGAACTTCCGCTTCCTCGCCGATGTGGAGCGTCGCTGGCCGGGCGACATCGATCGCCTGCGCCGCACCTCGATCATCGAAGAGGGCCACCCGAAGCGGATCCGCATGGGGCATCTCGCGATGGTGGGCAGCCACGCGATCAACGGCGTGTCGCGGCTCCACTCGGAGCTCGTGCGGACGCGGCTGGCTCCGGACTTCGCCGCGCTCTGGCCCGAGCGCTTCCAGAACGTGACCAACGGCGTCGCGCCGCGGCGCTGGCTGCTGCAGGCGAACCCGAAGCTCGCAGAGCTCGTCACGCAGCGGATCGGCACCGGCTGGACGCGAGATCTCGAGCAGCTCCAGCGGCTCGAGACGGCGCTCGACGACGCGGGGTTCCGCGCCGGGCTCCGGGCGGTCAAGCGCGCGAACAAGCAGCGCCTCGCCGAGCTCGTCGACGCGGAGACCGGCGTCTCGCTCGATCCGGACGCGCTCTTCGACGTCCAGGTCAAGCGCATCCATCTGTACAAACGACAACTCCTCGCCGCGCTCCACGCGATCCACCTGTTCCTGCGCGCGCTCGACGGCGAGCCCGCGCCGCACCCGCGCGTGTGCCTCTTCGCGGGCAAGGCCGCGCCCGAGTACTTCCTGGCCAAGCGCGTGATCCGGCTGCTCTGCGCGATCTCGCGCGCGGTGGAATCCGAGCCGCGCGCGCGCGAGCAGCTCCGCGTCGTCTTCGTCCCCGACTATCGCGTCTCGCTCGCCGAGGTGATCATTCCGGCCGCGGATCTCTCCGAGCAGATCTCGACGGCCGGCTTCGAGGCGTCGGGCACGGGCAACATGAAGCTCGCGCTGAACGGCGCGCTTACGATGGGAACCCTCGACGGCGCCAACCTCGAGATCCGGGACGCCGTCGGCGAGGAGAACCTCTACCTCTTCGGGCTGCGCGCGGAGCAGGTCGAGGCGCTGCGCGCGAACGGGGGCTACGACCCGCATCGAGCCGTCGCCGAAAGCCCGACTCTGGCGCGCGTGATCGACGCGCTGAAGAGCTCTCGCTTCGCGGGGGACGCCGGAGACGTCTTCGCCCCGCTCCTGCATCACCTGTTCGAGGAGCGCGATCCCTACTTCGTGCTCGCGGACTTCGACGCCTACCGCGCCGCACAGGAGCAGGCGGCCCGCGACTACGTCGACGCCGACGCCTGGTCGCTGCGCTCGGGGCGAAACGTCGCGCGCACGGGATGGTTCTCGTCGGACCGCGCGGTGCGGGAGTACGCCGACCGGATCTGGCGCCTGCCCCGCTGAGGCGATCCGGAAGGCGAATCGCCGCACGTCCGGCCATCCTGCCGAGGCGTCGGCGCACCGAGGCGCTGGAGCGAGCGTCTCGTCGCCGATCGCACAGGGCACGTGCTTTGCAATCGCGCCGGGCACCGCAGGACCGAGCTCCGAAACGAATCGGGCTCGACGCGATGACATGCTGGTGATTCCGAGAAAAAACGCGAACCGGGCAGGGCGCGCGGGGTGTACCCTGAACGACGCCGCGTGGCATCGAGTCTCCACGCGGTCCGTGGAGTCCCCCATGCAGTTCCACGTGCTGTCCTTCGAAGGACCGGATCTCTACTCGCGCGCCGGTGGGCTCGCGAGCCGCGTGGAAGGTCTCGTTGGCGCGCTCTGCGCGCTCGGCTTCGAGACCCATCTGTGGTTCGTCGGCGATCCGGAGCTCCCCGGACACGAGAGCCGTGGCTCTCTGCACCTGCACCGCTGGGCGCAGTGGATCTCCCGCTACCACCCGGGCGGCGTATACGACGGCGAGCACGGCAAGCACGCCGACTACTCGCGCACGCTTCCTCCCCATCTTCTGGAACACGCGCTGCGCCCTTGCTTCGAGGCCGGACGCCGCGCCGTCGTGCTCGCGGAGGAGTGGCACACCGCCGACGCGGTGCTGCATCTCGACTGGCTGCTCGCGCAGGCGCACCTGCGCGACCGCGCGACGATGCTGTGGAACGCGAACAACCTGTTCGGCTTCGAGCGCCTCGATCTGCCTCGCATTGCGCGCGCGGCCACCGTCACCACGGTGAGTCGCTACATGAAGCAGTGCATGCTCCCGCTCGGAGTCGACGCGCGGGTCGTTCCGAACGGGCTGGCCGAGGAGGCCTTCGATCCGCCGGATCGCGCGGCCTGCGCCGAGCTGCGGCGGCGCTTCGCTGGCCGCACCTTGCTCGCGAAGATGGCGCGCTGGGATCCGGACAAGGGCTGGCTCGCCGCGGTCGAGACGGTCGCCACGATGAAGCGCGCCGGCTTGCGGCCGCTGCTGCTCGCGCGCGGCGGCTCCGAGCCGCACGGCGCGGAGGTCGCGCGCGCGATCCGCGCAAGCGGCCTGCGCCGGGTCGAGCGGAGCTGGAGCACGCCCGGCGTGTCGGGTCTCCTGGGCGCGCTGCGCGGCGTCGGAGAGGCCGACGTCGTGGATCTCCGCTCGCACGTCGACGGCGCCGCGCGCCGCGTGCTCTTCCGCGGCGTCGACGCGGTGATGGCCAACAGCCGCCGCGAGCCCTTCGGCCTGGTCGGCCTCGAGACGATGGCCGTCGGCGGGCTCGCCTGCACCGGCTGCACCGGCGAGGACTACGCAATGCCGGGTCAGAATGCGTTGGTGCTCGAGACCGAGGACCCGGGTGAGTTCCTGCGCCTCTTCCAGCGACTGCGGCGTCGTCCGGAGGAGGCGCGCGCGATGCGCCGCGCCGGCGTCGCCACGGCGCGCCGCTTCGCCTGGCACGAGGTGGTCCGCCGCGTGCTGCTTCCCCGGGTCGAGCTCGCGGCCGGCCTCTAGCCACACGGGCCTCTGTCGCAGCGCTCTCGACCGGGAGACCATGCCGCAGAGCGACACCGTTTCCCTGGCGCGCGAGCTGCTCACGACGGCATGGCTGCTGCTACCGCTCGTCGCCGGCGCGCTCGTGCACGGGCTCTGCATGAAGCACGGCTGGCTCGCCTGGCTGGCGCGACCGATCGACGGAGAAGCCCGCTGGCGTGGCCGGCCGATCTTCGGCCGCAGCAAGACCCTCCGCGGCCTGGTCTGCGTGGCGGCCGGGACGGCGGCGGGATTCGCTCTCGAGCGGGCCCTGCTCGCGCGCGTGGATACGCTGCCGCCGCTGGCGCCGACGGAGTCGATGTCCTGGTGGCTCGGCGCCGCCGCCGGCGCCGCGGCCGAGCTCTCCGAGCTGCCGAACAGCTTCGTGAAGCGGCGCCTCGGCATCCCGCCGGGCGCCACGGCGCGCGGCGCGCTGGCCGTGGTCTTCTACGTCTGGGACCAGGTGGACCTGTTGCTCGGCTACTGGTTGGTGCTCGCACTGGAAGTTCCGGTCACACCGACGCGCGTCGTGATTTCCGTCGTACTCGTTGGCGCCGTGCATCCGCTGAGCACGATCTGCGGCTATCTGCTCGGCATGCGCCCGACGGCGCGCTGATCGTGCGTGGCGTCTGGAACGAGCGATCCGAGCCGGGGTCAGGAGGCGCGGACCCGCCGGGCGAGCAGGCGTCCGATCGTCGCGGCCTCTTCGGCCAGCAGCTCGAGCACGTCATCGAGCGCCAGGATGCCGACCAGGGCCTGTGCCGAGTCGACCACGACCAGCCGCCGCACCTTCTCTCCGGCCATGCGTGCCAGCGCCTGCTCGATCGGAGTCGACTCGTCGATGCAGGCGGCCGGTGAGCTCATCACCGCTCCCACCTCGGTGGTGTCGGGATCGCGGTCCTTCGCCACACAGCGAAGCGTCACGTCGCGGTCCGTGAGGATGCCGAGGGGACGCTTGCCGTCGCCGACCACGACCACGGTGCCGACGTCGGCCTTCGCCATGCGCCGCGTCACCGCCCGCACGGTCTCCTCGGACCAGGCCACCTGCACCGAACGCATGCAGATCGCGCCGGCCGACCCGCTCACGGCGTACCCCCGTGCACCAACCCCGGCATCGATCGCTCCATGTCCATCCTCCACACGCGAGCGGAGAGGGTGGCCGCATCCGGAGATGCGGCCACCCGACGGCCGCCTCGCCAAACGAGGCCCCTACGACGTGGCGGCCGCCGTGATTTCCCGCGGCCGGCTGATCGCGGCGATGGTCTCCCCGATCTCGCGCGCGGTCACTTCCTGGCGCTTCGAGCCGGTGTCGCGCGCCGCCTCGCGCGCCACGTCCGCGAGCGAGAGAACGCCGAGCAGCTGGCCGGCGTCGTCGAGCACGGGCAGCCGATGCACCTGGGATCGGCGCATGGCCTGCTCCGCCTCGCTCACCTCGTCGTCCGCACGACACGAACGCACGTCGGTCGACATGAGCTCGTTCAGGCGGATCTGGTCGAGCGGGCGGTTCTTGGTGTAGGCGGCGATGCAGATGTCGCGATCGGTCACGACCCCCACCACGCGCCGGCTCTCGTGGCCCTCGACCACCGGTACGAAACCGCAATCCCGCTCCCACATGATGCGGGCAGCCTGGTTGGCCGTGTCGTCGGGCAGACAGCTCGACACGGCCTTCGTCATGAGCCGTTGAACCTTCATCGGGGATTCCTCCTCGCTTCCAGACGATTCGGGTTCTCCGCGCGTCGGATCGGAAACGCGCGGCCCTGAGTCGGGCCCATGTGCAACCCCCATGCCCGGCGAAGATCGCGTCCAGCGCCCAGCGAAACACATGGAGCACGCGCGACGCTCGCGCGCGCCGGAATCCTCGGCACCGCGCTGGGGCGCGGTGCGCCAGGCCGGGTCACCGAGGGGCGCTGCCGACCTCGCATTCCGCGCACGAGAGCGCGGCGAGCTCGATCTCCGGCGCGGCCAGCGAGCCGCCCGCGAAGAAGGCCGCTCCCTTGCAGCCCTGTTCACGCGCACGGAACACGAGCGCTTCGATCCGCTCGACGTCGGTTGCTGCGGGGAGGTGCAGCGTCTTCGAGATGGCTCCGTCGACGTGGCGCTGAAAGACGGCCTGAAGCGCGAGCTGCGCCTCGGCGTCGATCTCGTGGCCTCGGCGCAGCAGGGCGCGCGCGGCGGCGTCGAGACCGGGAAGCTCCGCGGCGGGCACGCCCGCGGCGAGGGCCTCGAGGACCGGCTCCGGCGCGCCGCGCTCGGCGAGAAGTCGCTCCACCTCGACTTCGCTCCAGCGAAGCTCGCCGGTCTCCGCGCGCACGCGCACGACGGGCGCGAGCAACGGCTCGAAGCCGCCGCCGCAGCCTGCCAGCAGGCGGAGGGTCCCCGTCGGCGCGATCGCTAGGCAGGTCGCGTTGCGGCGCGCCGGAAGCTCGGGGTGACAGGCGGGATGGCCGCCGCGCTCTCCGGCGAGCGAGCGCGTGGCGGCGTCGGAAGCCTGCGCGACCAGTCGCATCAGCTCGTCAGCCGTGGCGAGCGATTCCGGAGATCCGTACACTTCTTCGCGTCGAATCAGCAGATCGACGAACCCCATCAAGCCGAGGCCGAGCTTGCGCGTGCGGCGCGCCGCCTGCGCAAGGCGCGCGTCTGGATAGACGCTCACGTCGATCACGTCGTCGAGGAAACGGATCGCGTCCCCCACCGCCGCGCGCAGGCGCGCCGCGTCGAGACGCCCGCGCGCATCCGCGAAGGCCGGGAGCGAGAGCGACCCGAGCACGCAGCTCTCGTCGGGAAGCAGCGGCTGCTCGCCGCAGGGATTGGTCGCCTCGATGCGACCGAGCTCGGGCAGCGGATTGTCCGCGGCGATGCGATCGAGGAAGAGCAGGGTCGGCTCGCCGTTCTCGCGGATGCTCAGCGCGATCTCGCGCAGGAGTCTTCGCGCGGACAAGGCACCGCGGGCGCGGCCGCTGGCATCGCGCAGCGCGTGCTCGCGGCCCTGCCTCGCGGCATCCAGCAGCGCGTCGCTCACGCCGAGCGCGAGCCCGATTCCCCGCAGCGCTTCGCCGCGTTCGCGCCTCAGCCGCACGAAGTCGAGCACATCGGGGTGGTCGTCGCGCAGCACGGCCAGGTGCGCCCCGGCACGCCGACCCGCCAGCGCATTCGTGCGCGCCGACTGCGCATAGAGCTCGACGAAGGCGCAGGGACCGGGTGAACGGCCGCCCGATCGCTCGATCGGGGTGCCGCGCGCGCGCAGCTTCGAGAAATGGATGCCGGCCCCGCCGCTTCCCTGCTGGATCAGCGCCGCGCGGCGCAGCGAGTCGTAGATCGAAACGAGGCTGTCCTCGAGCTCGAGCACGAAGCACGCTTCGAGCGGACCCCCGCGCCCCGCATTGGCGAGGATCGGGATGCTCGGGAAGAAGCAGCCCTCGAGCATCCAGCTCGCGAAGCGCTTGCTCCACTCCGCGCGCTGCGCCGCCGGCTCCGCTTGCGCCACCGCCGTCGCCACCCGGTGTACGACGTCCGGCCAATCGTCCTCGCCGGGCCAGGCCGCGGTCGCGCGCAGGACGGCGCGGCTCGCCTCGCCGAGCGCCGCGTCCCCGCCCACGTGCGCGGCCTCAGCGTGCGAGCCGCGCGGCCAGGTATTCGACGCAGCCACGCAGGCTCGCGATGCGCTCGTAGTCCGCCTCGGGGATGTCGACCCCGAGCGCCTCGTGGATCGCGGTCGCGAAGTTGAGCAGGTCCATCGAGTCGATCTCGAGCTCGTCTCGGAGCGGCGCCGATTCCGGGAGCGCGGAGAGATCCGCCTCCGGCGCGATGCGTCCGAGCTCGCGCAGCACCAGAGAGCGAATCTCCTCGCGCGTCATAGCTCCTCCGGGCGCGCGAGCAGTCGCGCGAGCTCTGCCAGGAAGCGGGCGCCGCGCATGCCGTCGCTCACGCGATGATCGGCAGCCAGCGTACAGCGGACGACGGGGCGCACGGCCAGCATGCCGCGTTCGGCCCACGGCGCCTCGGCGATGCGCCCGAAGCCGACGATCGCCACCTGCGGCGGATAGATGACGGGGAATACGCGGTCCACGCCTAGGTCGCCGAGCGAGGTGACGGTGAGCGTCGCGTCCGAGAACTCGGAGCTCCGCAGCCTTCCCTCGCGCGCGCGCTGCGTGAGCTCGCGCAATCCGGCCATCAGCTCGTCGAGCGATCGGAGATCGGCGTCGCGCAGCGCGGGCGCGACGAGCCCGCCGCCGCGCAGCGACACCGCCACGCCGAGGTGGACGCCCGAGCCCGGCCGGAAAGCGCCGTCCAGGAAGAAGCCGTTGAGCTCGGGCGCGCGCCGCAGCGCCTTCGCCGTCGCGGCGAGCAGCAGCGCGACCGGCAGCACGCGCTCGCTCACCGGACGCGACTCGTTGCGCGCGCGCAGCCACTCGAGCGCGTGCCCGCAGTCGATCGAGGTCTCGAGGTAGTAGTGCGGGATCTCGCGCTTGCTCTTCGCCATCGAGGCGGCGATCGCGCGACGCATGCCCTCGCGCCGATCGCGAGGCGCCGCGGCGGCCTCCGTCGGCGCCACCGACGCGGCGACTGCCAGGACGCGCTCCGCGGGCGGCTCCGCCGCGGCGGCGCGCTGCACGTCCGCCGCGATCACCGCGCCGCCCGGGCCGCTGCCCGCGAGCGACGCGAGGTCCAGACCCCGCTCCTTCGCCAGCCGTCGCGCGAGCGGCGAGGCGTGCACGCGACGCGACTCGCCGACGGCGACACGTGGGCGTGACGGCGGTGGCGCCGGGGGCCGAGCGTCCGGCGCGCGGGGCGAAGCGAACACGGGCCGCACGGGTCGCACGCCGGTCGCGGCCGGCGCGACGGCAAGCGCGGGCGTCGCAGGCTTCGCGGTGCTCACGGCCTCGCTCTCCTCGCGTAGCCACGCGAGCGGCGCGCCGACCGGGAGCTTCTGACCCACCTCGGCGATCAGGCGCTCGACCACCCCCGCCTGCCAGCACTCGATCTCGATCTCGGCCTTGTCCGTGTCGACGAGCGCCACGATCTGGCCGCGTGTCACGCGGTCGCCGGGCGCGACGCGCCACTCGAGCAGGGTGCCCGAGTCCATGTCGGCGCCGAGCGACGGCATGCGGAACTCAGCCACGGGCGCCGACCAGCGCGAGCCCCGCCGCCGCGATCGACTCGGGCTGCGGCAGCGCGGCCAGCTCGAGGTGACGCGCATACGGGATCGGCACCTCGGCGCTGCACACGCGCGCGACCGGCGCGTCGAGCTCGAAGAAGATCCGCTCCTGGATGCGAGCCGCGACCTCCGCGGACAGGCTGCCGCTGCGCCAGCCCTCGTCGACCACCAGCGCGCGATGCGTGCGCGCGACGGACTCGAGGATGGTCTCGTCGTCGAGCGGTCGCAGCGTGCGGAGATCCACGACCTCCGCCTCGACGCCCTGCGCCGCCAGCGCCTCCGCCGCCGCGAGCGACTTCGGCAGGCAGCCGCCGTAGCAGACGATCGTGAGATCGCGGCCCGTCCGCCGTAACGCGGCGCGGTCGAGGTCGACCGCGCCCGCGTCGTCCGGCAGCTCGTCCTCGACGGCGAAGAGCCCCGTGTGCTCGAAGAGCAGCACGGGGTCCGGATCCTCGAGCGCGGTCCACAGCATGCCGCGCGCGTCGGCGACGGTGGCCGGGGCGATCACGCGCAGGCCGGGGATGTGCGCGTACCAGCCCTCGAGGCTGTGCGAGTGCTGCGCCGCGAGCTGGCGTCCCGCGCCGGTCGCCATGCGGATCACGAGCGGCACGTGGAACTGACCGCCCGACATGTGCAGCAGCGTGGCCGCGCCGTTCAGGATCTGGTCGAGCGCGAGCAGCGAGAAGTTCACCGTCATGATCTCGACGATCGGGCGCATGTCCGCGAGCGCGGCTCCGACACCCGCGCCCACGAAGGCCGATTCCGAGAGCGGCGTGTCGCGAATGCGCTCGGGGCCGAACTCCTCGAGCAGGCCCTTCGAGACGGCATAGGTGCCGCCGTAGCGGCCGACGTCCTCGCCCATCAGGAAGACGCGCTCGTCGCGCGCGAGCGCCTCGCGCAGCGCCTCGCGCAGCGCCTCGCGGTAGCTCTGCCGCCGCGCGCTCATCGCGGCGTCCGCTCCGAGGTGACGAAGCGCAGGAGGTCCTCGACCGGCTCGAGCGTCCCCACCTCGGCAAAGGCGACCGCGTCGGCGATCTCCTGTGCGACGTCCGCTTCGAGCCGCGCCTCGGCCGCGTCGTCGAAGGCACCGCGCGCGCGCAGCTCTGCGGCCAGGCGCGGAATCGGGTCCTGCTTCTTCCACTCCTCGACCTCGGCGCGCTCGCGATAGAGCTCGGGGTCGAACATCGAGTGGGCGCGGAAGCGGTAGGTGTGCAGCTCGAGGAACAGCGGCTGGCTGCGCTCGCGCACCTGCGCCACCGCCTGGCCGGCGGCGTCGTGCACCGCCAGCACGTTCATGCCGTTGACGTTGGCGCTGGGCATGCCGTACGCGGCGGCCTTGGCGGTGAGGTCGATGCGCGACTGCGAGCGCGACAGCGCGGTGCCCATCGCATAGAGGTTGTTCTCGCAGACGAACAGCACCGGCAGCTGCCACAGCGCCGCGAGGTTCATCGCTTCGTGGAAGGCGCCTTCGGCCACCGCGCCTTCGCCGAAGAAGCACGCCGTCACCACCCCGGGGCGCGGCGCCAGACGGTCGGCCAGCGCGAGGCCGGCCGCCAGCGCCAGCCCGCCGCCGACGATCGCGTTGCCGCCATAGAAGCGCGTGGCGCGGTCGAACAGGTGCATCGAGCCGCCGCGGCCGCGCGAGCAGCCTTCGACGCGGCCGTACATCTCGGCCATGATCGCGTTCATCGACACGCCGCGCAGCAGCGCGTGGCCGTGCTCGCGGTAGGTGGCCACCACGTTGTCGTCGGCGCGCAGGTGCGGCATCACGCCCGCCGCCACGGCTTCTTCGCCGATCGCCAGG
The DNA here is from genome assembly GCA_035541475.1 of Myxococcota bacterium. Lineage (GTDB taxonomy): Bacteria > Myxococcota_A > UBA9160 > UBA9160 > SMWR01 > DASUFZ01. Next base: position 18,792 of record DATKND010000067.1, read on the forward strand.
TGAAGGAAGCCGCGGATCTTCTGCTCGCCGTACAGCTGCGCGCAGCGTTCCTCCAGGCGGCGCACGCGCAGCATGTCGGTCAGCAGCGCCAGGCAGGTCTCCCGGCCCACCTGGCGCACGTCCGGTGCAGCGGGCACGGCGGCGCGCTCGGGCATCAGGTGCTCTCCAGCGTCGACGTGTCGCCCTCGGGCAGGCCAAGTTCGCGCGCCTTGAGCAGGCGCCGCATCACCTTGCCGCTGCGGGTGTGCGGCAGCGACGCGGCGAAGGCGATCTCCTTCGGTGCCACGGCCGCGCCCAGGCGCTTGCGCGCGTGTGCCAGCAGCTCCATCCGCAGCGCCTCGGTGGCATCGAAGCCCGCCCTCAGCAGCACGAAGGCCTTCACCGTCTCGCCGACCACCGGGTCGGGGATGCCGATGACGCCGGCTTCGGCCACTGCCGGATGCTCCATCAGCGTGCTCTCGACCTCGAACGGGCCGATCAGGTGGCCCGCCGACTTGATCACGTCGTCGGCGCGGCCGACGAACCAGAAGTAGCCGTCGGCGTCGCGGCGCGCGAGGTCGCCGCTGAGGTAGAGATCGCCGGCGAAACACTTGCGGTAGCGCTCGTCCTGGCCGAGGTAGCCGCGGAACATCGACGGCCAGCCGGCGCGCAGCGCGAGCTCGCCGTCGACATCGGGCTCGTCGATCACCTCGATGCCGCCGCCCTCGACGCGGCGCACGATCAACGCGTCCACGCCGGGCAGCGGCTTGCCCATCGAGCCGGGCTTGATGTCCAGCGCCGGCGTGTTGGCGATCATGATGCCGCCGGTCTCGGTCTGCCACCAGTTGTCGTGGATCGGCAGGCCGAGCACGTCATGCGACCACCACACGGCTTCCGGATTGAGCGGCTCGCCGACGCTGGCGATGAAGCGCAGCTGCGGGAAGGTGTAGCGGCGCGCCACCTCGTCGCCGGCTTTCATCAGCATGCGCACCGCAGTGGGCGCGGTGTACCAGACGCTG
>DATKND010000068.1:0-22864 GCA_035541475.1 Myxococcota bacterium
CGGCGCAGGCGCGCGCATCACCTGCTGTACCGTTAGGCCTCGCAATCACCCGAGAAAGCTGCTAGACTGCGCGTTCCCTCCTCGGTACGTCAGCAGCCGACCCATCCCTCGAGCGAGGAGTCCGTCTGGAACCGACCCACAGCCTGGCCCTGCTTCTTGCCATCGGCCTCGGCGGCATGGTCGCCGGGTGGTTCCTGGCTTCGGTCCTCGCGGGGGACCGCCGCCCCCTCGAGGAGGCACGGGCGCTCCGCGAGCGCGAGCGCGTCGAGGCGGAGCTGCGGCGCGCCAACGACGAGCTCGAGCACTGCATCACGTCACTCGCGCACGATCTTCGCTCCCCGCTGGTCGCGCTGCTCGGATTCTCGAGGTTGTTGCGCCAGGAGTACGGCGAGGCGATCGGGGAGACCGGGCGCCACTTCGTCGATCGCATCGAAGAAGCCGGACGCACGATCGAGGGCCTCGTGCACCACGTGCTCGAGCTCTCGCGGGTGGGACAGCCCGGCGAACGCTCCGAGTGGGTGGATCCGCGTGAAGTCCTGTCGCAGCTACGGGCCGAGCTGAAGCCGAGGCTCGAGGAGGCCGGCATCGAGCTGGCGCTGCCGGAGCCCGCGCCGCCGCTGCTCTTGTGCGACCGCACTCGCCTCTACCAGCTCTTCTCGAACCTGATCGGCAATGCGATCCAGCACATGGGGTCGCCCGCGCACCCGCGCATCGAAGTGCGCGTGTCGGAAGAGGTCGACGCGCACGTGATCTCGGTGCGCGACAACGGCCGTGGCATCGATCCCGCCCACGTCGGCCGCATCTTCGAGCCGTTCCAGAGCTTCGCCATCTCTCCCCGCTCGCGCGGAGCGGGCATGGGGCTCGCGATCGTGAAGAAGATCGTCGAGAAGCGAGGTGGCGAGATCTCCGTCGAGAGCGAGCTCGGCAAGGGCACCACGTTCCGGATCCGACTGCCTCGTCGCTAGCCGGAAGCCCCGTCGCGGCACCGCGCGAATCGCTTGCCGCGAAGGGAGCGCTCGCTAGTCTGCGCGCCGCCCGATGATTGGCGGCGAGCTCTTCAAGATCTTCGGCCTGAGCATCAGCCCGTTCGGCGTCACCATGGCGCTGGCCTTCCTGGTGGGCTCCTGGATCACGGCCATCCGGATGCGAGAAGAGGGGCTGGATCCCGAGCTGGCGACGACGCTCCTGGTCTACGTGATGCTCGGCGGCATCGCGGGGTCGAAGATCTACTACGCGGTCGACACGTATCTGCGCACCCACGAGCAGACGGGCGCGACGTTCGCGTCCCTGCTCTTCGCTCGCGACGGCATCACGTGGTATGGAGGGCTGATCGCCGCCACGGCCGTCGGAGCGCTCGGCTGCCGCATCCACCACGTCTCGATCCGCAAGGTGATGGACTGCACCGCCGTCGCCGGCGCGGTCGGTCAGTCGATCGGCCGGCTCGGCTGCTTCCTGGTCGGCGACGACTACGGCCAGAAGACCGACCTGCCGTGGGGCGTTCGCTTCCCGCGCGGCGCGCCGCCGACGAACGATGCGGTCCATCCGACGCAGATCTACGAGATCCTCTGGCTCCTGCCCGTCGCCGCGCTGCTGTGGCGGAGACGACACGTGAGCCCCTTCCTCTTCGGCGAGTACCTCGCGCTGAACGGGGTCGGCCGGCTGGCGATCGAGACGCTGCGCGTGAACCCCAGGGTCGTGTGGGGGCTTACGGAGCCCCAGATCGTGGGGATCGCGTTGATCGTCATCGGGATATCGACGTGGCTCTATTTCTGGCGACGCGAGCATCGCGTCGCCGTCGCATGAGCCCGGCTGTCCGGGCGCTAGGCGGGTGACGGAGTCGACGGCGGCGCGAGGCGCGCGAGCAGCTCCGACGCCCTGGCGCTGAAGGACTCGCGGCTCTCGCCTCGAGACAGCCCGGCGATGCACGCGACCGCATCGCGAGCCAGGCGCAGCCGCGCCGGATTGCTGGTGTCGCGCGACGAGGCCCAGCTCGACAGCGCCTCGAGGCTCGCGCCGTAGTCGCGGCGCAGGTAGGCATCCATCCCGCGCGCGTAGTCGATCAGCGGCGCCAGCTCGGCGCTCTCGGTCTGTGATGCGGCCTGCTCGAGCGCGTCGATCGCCGAGGCGTAGTAGCCGCTCTCCAGATACGAGCTGCCGCTGAGCGCGAGCGCGGTGGATTTGCTCCCGTACGTCTCCGACAGCAGCGCGTCGAGCGGGCTCTCGAAGGCCGTCTGCACGGAGTCCGCGTTCTCCAGCAGGAAGCGCGCGACGGTGCCGTCGTTTCGATGCACCGCCAGCAGCATGCGGAGCTGCTCGACCGTTCGCGCGAGCAGCACCTCGGACTCGCGCAGCCCTTCCTCGAGGCGCGCGGACACGCCGTCGAGCAGTCGGTCGAATTCCTCGAAGAGCTCGGGCGCCTCGCCTCCCGCGCGCGAGCGCAACGCGCGCACGCGGGGCCCGTACACCTCTCGCTGGTAGAAGTTCTCGCGCAGCTTCATCGCCTCGTGGAACAGCGAGCCGACCGCGAGGTCGAAGAGCGCTTCGCGCTGCAAGGTGAGCCCGCTCGCCTCTCGCGAGTTTCGGAAGGCCGCGTGACAGCGCTCCTTCAAGCGGAAGAGCACGCTGCGATCGTCGTCTCCGACGAGCTCGCGCAGCTCTTCGAAGCGAAGCAGGCCCTCGCGATGCCTCGTGAAGAGCCGCTGCATCAGGCGATGGGCCGCGAGGAACTCCCGGACGATGTGCACGAGGCCCGCTTCCACCGTCAGCATCCCGCGCCATCATAGAACGGCGTGCCGAACGGGCCACGCCGCGCTCGCTCCGGCATGGTGCTCGGGCTAACGTCGCGCGACCGACGTGTCACGAGGAGTCCATGGCAGAGATCGAACGCGAGAGCATGGAAGTCGACATCCTGTACGTGGGGGCGGGGCCCGCCACGCTCGCGTCGGCGCTCCACCTGGTGCAGCAGGTCGAGAGCCACAATCGCGCCGCGCAGCAGAGCGGCGGTCGCACGCTCGAGATGCCGACCATCCTCGTGCTCGAGAAGTCCGCGAACGTCGGCGATCACATGCTTTCGGGCGCGGTCATGAATCCGAAGGCGATCCGGGAGCTCGTCCCGGACTTCGAGCAGCAGGGCTTCCCGACCGAGTACGTCTGCGACTACGCCGGCTTCTGGCTCTTCCACCCGCGCGGGAAGCTGAACATCCCGTTCGTGCCGCCGAATTTCCGCAAGAAGGGCTACCACGTGGTGTCGCTCTCGAACGCGGCCAAATGGCTGGCCGCGCGCGCGGAGTCCGCGGGCATCGAGATCTATCCGGGCTTCGCGGCCGATCGCATCCTGGTGGAGGGCGACCGCGTCGTCGGCGTCCGCACCGGCGACATGGGCGTGGATCACGAGGGTCGGCCGAAGGCGAACTTCCAGCCGGGCATGGACATCTTCGCGAAGGTCACCGTGATCGGCGAAGGCGTGCGCGGAACCCTGGCGAAGCAGCTGATCGAGCGCTTCGACCTGCAGGGCCGGAACCCGCAGACATACGAGACGGGAATCAAGGAGATCTGGCGCGTCGATCCGAAGAAGCACCGGCCGGGCCGCGTCGTACACGGAATGGCGTTCCCGGAGATCCTGAAGGGCTTCCACGGGATGTGGCTCTACGACATGAAGGACAACCTGGTCTCCTACGGGTTCGTCACCTTGCTCGAGTCGGAGAACCCGCACTGCGATCCGCACCTCGAGGCGCAGAAGTTCAAGACCAATCCCTGGATGCGCTGGCTGCTCGATGGCGCGGAGCTCGTGCGCTACGGCGCCAAGACGATCCCGACCGGCGGGCTGTACTCGCAGCCGAAGCTCTACGTCGACGGCGCCATGCTGGTCGGAGACTCGGCGAGCTTCTGCAACGCGCAGAACCTCGCGGGCATCCACATGGCGATCAAGTCCGGCATGCTCGCGGCGGAGACGCTGGTCGATGCGCTCGAGCGCGAGGACTTCTCTTCCAAGACGCTCGGCGGCTACGCGGAGCGGTACCGGCGTAGCTGGGCCTACGACGAGCACTATCAGGCGCGCAACTTCGCGCCCTCCGTGCAGCGCGGGATCTTCTTCTTCGGGCTGAACGAGCCGATCCGCATGATCACGGGCGGACGCGGGATCGCCGACGACATGACGCTCGACGAGGGCCACACGCACATGCGGCGGCTGTGGGAGCTGCCGGAGCGCGAGCGCACGAAGGAGAAGTTCGAGTTCGACGGCAAGCTGACCTTCAGCAAGGAGCACCTGGTGCAGTTCAGCGGCGCGCAGCACGAGGTGGACCAGCCCTCGCATCTCGTCGTGGCCGATACGGATCTGTGTCGCGACGTCTGCGCCGAGGAATACGGCAATCCGTGCGAGAACTTCTGCCCGGCCGCGGTCTACGAGATGGTTCCGGACCCCGAGCACCCCGGGAAGAAGAAGCTCTTCATCCACCACGAGAACTGCGTCCACTGCAAGACCTGCGACATCGCGGATCCCTACCAGGTGATCACCTGGACGCCGCCCGAGGGCGGAGAAGGGCCTGACTACACGCAGATGTAGTCGGACGCGAATTCGCGCGGCTCGGCGCCGCGCAACGCCGTCGCGCCTCAGTCGGCGGCAGCAAGTGCGCATCCGCGCTGCATCGGCGCAGGCAACCCGTCGAAGCCAAGGCCGGCGCGGACTCGCCGGTTCGCGCGCGCGCTCCGCGACCCGTCGGGGCGACTCTACAGGCGCTCTCGGGTCCTACCGAATCCCAGTGCTGTCTTCCGGACGGGAGGACGGCGATGAGAGGATTCACGGCGCTCTGCCTGACGCTGCTCGCGGCGCCGCTCGCGCTCGCGGAGCCGGCGAGCATCGACACCGCGCCGCCGAGCTCCGCGGAATCCTCCTTCCGCGAGTTCGCGCGTGACTGGATGGCGCACGTGCAGGCCCGCGGCGAGCGAGAGCGCGCGAATCCGCGGCTCGTGCCCGGCGCTCGTGAGGTCGTCGCCACGTATCGCGAGGTCGGATCGCAGTTCGAGACGCAGCTCGAGCCGACCGGCCGGAGCGACTCTCCCTACGTCGGCGTGCTGCACTACACTGAGAGCGTGTATTCGTGCTCGGACCTGCGCGCGAGCGACTGCCACGCGGTCTCCACGGTGCCCGTCACCGAAGTGTTCCGCCTGCACGATGGCCACTGGGTGTACTGAGGGACGAGCGAGAGATCGCGCCGCTCAGTCGAGCAGGCCGCTCGGCGCCCACAGGTACAGGAAGACGGGCTGCGGGAGCTGGAGCCGCGGGATCGGCCACTCGACCTGGGGCGCCGACTCGGACGCCTCCGCGGTGTAGAGGTTCTTGCGGTACTCGCGAGGACGGTGGTAGGTCACGACGCGGGCCTGTTCCACGCCGGCGCGCGTGCGGGCGAGCTCGACCGCGTCCTCGACGTCGCCGATGCGGTCCACGAGCCCGTTCGCGAGCGCTTGCTGCGCGCTGTAGATCCGACCGTCGGCAAGACGCGAGACTTCCTCGGGAGCCAGCGCGGGTCTCCCGCGTCGCACCACGTCGAGGAAGCGCTGGTACATGTCGTCGATCACGGACTGGAGCTGCGCGCGCTCGTCGGGACGCATCGGCCGCAGCGGGCTGCCGGCATCCTTGAAGGGGCCGGACGTGATCGTCTGATCCGCCACGCCGTACTTCGCCATCAATCCGGACAGGTTCACGCCGGCGAAGATCACGCCGATCGATCCGGTGACCGTCGTCGGATGCGCGATCACGGTGTCGGCGGACATCGCCACGTAGTAGCCGCCCGAGGTCGCCATCCCCATCAGCTGCGCCACGACCGGCACGCTGCGCTCCTGCTTGAAGCGCAGGATCTCCTGGTAGAGCAGGTCGCTCGCCGTCACCGTGCCGCCCGGTGTGTCGATCCGCAGGAGCAGCGCGTCGATCGAGTCGTCACGCCGCGCGCGGTCGAGCTCCTCGCGCACGCGCGCGACCGGACTCTCGCGCCGCAGCCCGTACCAGCTCGACTCGGGCTCGTCGGTCAGCACGCCGTCGATCTGGAGGAGCAGGATCTTCGCGCTGCCCTCGCCTTCGACGGTGGTCTCCATCAGCGGCTGAGGAACGCCCCCCGGAAGATCGATGCTCACACAACCGAACGAGAGCGGTGCGATGGCCAGACAGCGCCAGAGAGAGCCGAAGCTCGAGCGAGAACCCTGCATCACGCCTCCCGAGAGTGGGGCGCTTTGATACTGGAAGCGCTCGACGCTGTCACGGCGCCGCGGGCCGCGGAAGCAAGAGCGCGGAGCCCCGGAACGGGGCTCCGCGCTCATCGGCGCCTCTCACCCCCCGTTCGAGACGCCGAATTCATCGCGCTTCAGCTGCAGCCGCTCGTGACGCCGCAGTTGGGGCATTTGTAACAGGCCCCGTTGCGAATCATGATCGAGCCGCAGTCCGGACAGCCGGGCGCGTCGGATTGATTGATGAAGGCCGCGGGCTCCACGCCCGAGCCGCCCGCGACGGCGGCGCGCGGCGTGTCGGAGCGAGCGAGTCCCGACGACTCGACCGAAGTCTCCTGCTCGTCCATCACCTCGACTTCGCCGTGCAGGAAGCGCTGACCGAGGTAGCGGAACACGTAGTCCATCACCGACTTCGCGATCGGGATGTCGCGATTGTTGGTGAAGCCGGCGGGCTCGAAGCGCGTGTGGCTGAACTTGTCGACGAGAGCCTTCAGCGGGACCCCGTACTGGAGCGAGATCGAGGTCATCGTCGCGATCGTGTCCATCAATCCAGAGACGGTGCTCCCCTCCTTCGCCATGCGCAGGAAGATCTCACCGGGCTGACCGTCTTCGTAGAGGCCGATGGTCAGATAGCCCTCGTGCCCCGCGATCGAGAATTTGTGCGTGCGCGCGGCGCGCTCGTCGGGGAGCTTGCGGCGCACCGGCCGCGCGACCTCGACCTCGCGCGCGGGCTCGGGCTCGCGTCCGGCGTTGAGCGGCTGGGTGCGCTTGCTGCCGTCGCGGTAGACCGCGAGCGCCTTCAGCCCGAGCTTCCAGCCCTCGAGATACGCGTGCATCACGTCCTCGATGCTCGCGTCCTCCGGCAGGTTCACGGTCTTGGAGATCGCGCCCGACAGGAAGGGCTGCACCGCGCCCATCATGCGCACGTGTCCCATCCAGTGGATGCTGCGCGTGCCCTTGGTCGCGCGGAAGGCGCAGTCGAACACGGCGATGTGCTCGTCCTTCAGATCGGGCGCGCCCTCGATCGTCTCGTTGTCGTTCACGTATTCGACGATGCGGACGACCTGGTCCTCGGAGTAGCCGAGCTTGCGGAGCGCCATCGGGACCGTGTTGTTCACGATCTTGAGGAAGCCGCCGCCGACCAGCTTCTTGTACTTCACGAGCGCGATGTCGGGCTCCACGCCGGTCGTGTCGCAATCCATCATGAACGCGATCGTGCCCGTCGGCGCCAGCACCGTGACCTGCGCGTTCTTGTAGCCGGAGCGCTGTCCGGCGCCGAGCGCCTGCGACCACGATCGTCGCGCCGCCTCGTGCAGCTCGCGCGGCACGCCCGCGCTCGGGATCGCCTCCGCCGCGTCCTTGTGCATCTCGATCACGGCGAGGAACGGCTTGCGATTCATGCGATAGCGGGCGAACGGGCCCATCGCCTCGGCGATCTCGGCGGACGTCCCGTACGCCTGTCCGCACATCAGCGCCGTGATCGCGGCCGCGAGATTCCGGCCCGCGTCGCTGTCGTAGGGCAGTCCGGCGGACATCAGCAGCGCGCCGAGATTCGCGTAGCCGAGCCCGAGCGGGCGGAACAGATGGCTGTTGCGCGCGATCGTCGCCGTCGGGTAGTCGGCGTGATCGACGATGATCTCCTGCGCAAGGATCGTGAGCGAGGTCGCGCGCCGGAACGACTCGACGTCGAAGCGCCCCTCCGCGTCGACGAAGCGCATCAGGTTCAGGCTGGCGAGATTGCAGGCCGTGTCGTCGAGGAACATGTACTCCGAGCAGGGATTGCTCGAGTTGATGCGGCCCGAGGCCTTGACGGGATTCCAGCGGTTGATCGTCGTGTCGTACTGGATGCCCGGATCGCCGCAGGTGTGCGCCGCCTCCGCCGCCGTGCGCAACACCTCCTTGGCGCGGAAGTTGTCGGCGACGCGCCCGGTCGTGACCTCGCGCGTCTGCCACGGTCCGTCGGCAAGCACCGACTGCATGAATGCGTCCGTCACGCGCACCGAGTGGTTGGCGTTCTGGTAGAAGACCGAGTCGTAGGCGCCGCCCGGGACGTTGAAGCCGCCGTCGTACCCGGACTCGATCAGCGACCAGGCCTTCTTCTCCTCCTCCTCCTTGCAGCGGATGAATTCCATGATGTCGGGGTGATCCACGTTGAGGATCACCATCTTCGCCGCGCGACGCGTCTTGCCGCCCGACTTCACCACGCCGGCGAAGGCGTCGAACCCGCGCATGAAGGAGACGGGGCCGGATGCGGTGCCGCCGCCGGCGAGCTTCTCCCGCGAGGAGCGGATGCGAGAGAGGTTCGAGCCGGTTCCGGATCCGCCCTTGAACAGCATCGCCTCCGTCTTCGCGAGATCCATGATCGATTCCATGGTGTCTTCGACGGAGTTGATGAAGCAGGCGCTCGCCTGCTGCGGCGTGTCGGCGACGCCGAGGTTGAACCAGACGGGGCTGTTGAAGGCCATCCGCTGCGACAGCAGGATCGCCGTCAGCTCGTCGGAGAAGGCCTGCGCGTCGTCGGGCGTGCGGAAGTAGCCGGACGACGCGCCCCATTCGCGCAGCCTGCCGACCACGCGGCCCACGAGCTGGCGCACGCTGCGCTCGCGCTCGGGCGTGCCCACGTGACCGCGGAAGTACTTCGAGACGACGACGTTGGTCGCGAGCTGCGACCAGGACTTCGGAACCTCGACGTCGGTCTGCTCGAAGACCGCCTCGCCCTGCTCGTTGGTGATCTTCGCGGAGCGGAGCTCCCACTCGACGGAAGCGAACGGATCCTCGCCCGCGCGCGTGAAGTGGCGCGGCACCGAGACGCCTCGGGGTCGCTGGCGGTCCGGCCCGTTCGCGCCGTCGCCGATGGCGCGAAGAGTCGCGCGAGCCTTGCGTCCGCTTCCCGTGGTCGTCTCGATGGAACTCACGATTCCCTCCCGAGGATTGGCGTGGAGCCGGCCAGGATCGGCCAGCGATCGAGCCAGGTGTCAGCCGAGGAACCAGGACACTCGAGAGCCACGACCGCGATGGGCATGGTGCGCCCGCATCCGCACGCCGGCTCCCGGAGATGAGAGAGGCCCCGGCACGTCCGGGGCCCCCGAGCGGGACGCGGGTCCTCCATCCCAAGACCCGCTCGCTTCCCCCTGTCGGCCGCCTGTTGATCGAACCCCCCCAGGCCGCCAAGGGGACATGTCTCATCCCCGGAGCCTGTTTACATCCTGTCGCGCGCGGGCGTCAACAGAAATTCACACAAAATGTGGTGCAGGGATCGGCCCGCTCCTACAAGCACTTGAGACTCGTGCGGCGGAATCACCCGCGGGGCCGAAGCGAGGTCGTCCTCAGGACTCCGGCACTCCGGTGAACCGGATGCCGATCCCCTCCGCGACCTGGTAGCGGACGTTCAAGCCGATCAGCAGCGCGGTGATCGACTCCACGATGCGGGCATTCGCGAGCGGACCGCCGTCGATCGCGCGCAGTCCGGGAACGAGCGCGCAGAGCGCCATCACCTTCGAGCGGGCGTCCTTGCTACCCGACACGATGACGTCGCACTCGACCGGCTCGGCCAGCGCCTGGAGGCGATGCGCCGACACGTTCTGGAAGGCCGACACGACCTCCACACCGCGCGGCGCGAGCGACGCCGTCAGCTCGGCGCAAGAGCCCTGCCAGACGCCGAGCGTGCGGACCGCGCCGTCACCGATCGCTGTCGCGAGCGGCACGCCCATCGACACGAGGATCTGACCGGGAACGAGTCGCTCGCGCACCGCCTTGAGCGTGCCGGCGACGTGCTCGAAGGGCACCGACAGGATCACGATCGGCGCGTCGACCACCGCGTCCGCGTTGTCGCGGCCCTCGACCGCTGACGCCTCGGGAACCTGCTTGCGCACCTGCTCCGCCGCCTCGACGGCCCGCTCGACCTTGCGCGAGCCGATCACGACGCGGCGCCCCGCCTTCGCGAAGCGAAGCGCGAGCCCGAGCCCCTGATCTCCCGTTCCGCCGAGAATCGCAATGGTCTCGTTCGACATGGCGCTAGGTTTAGCGCGCGATGGAGGTCACGCCGACGCAGATCTTCCAGAAGGGGCCGCGCGAGCTGGCCATCCGCTGGGCCGACGGCACCGAGAGCTCCTTCGACGTCCACGCGCTGCGGCTCGCCTGCGCGTGCGCCCGCTGCGTCGACGAGTGGAGCGGCCGCGCGACGCTCGATGCGACGAGCGTTCCCGCGGACGTGCGTCCGCTGCGGATCCGCAGCGTCGGCCGCTACGCGATCCAGATCGACTGGAGCGACGGCCACGATTCGGGGATCTACCCCTTCCGCCGACTGCGGGAGCTCGCGGGGCGATGACGTCGAAGGGATTGCTCGAGCACGCGGCGCGCGTCGCGGAGCAGGCCGCGGATCGCGCGCGCGCCGAGATCCTGCCGCGCTTCCGCCGCGTCGCCGTCGAGACCAAGGGCGACGGCTCGCCCGTCACCGAGGCGGATCGCGCCGCCGAGCGCGCCATCCGCGCGTCGCTGCGCGAGGCCTTTCCCGAGGCCGGCATGCTCGGCGAGGAATACGGCCAGGACGGAGCGCGCGGGGGCCTCTGCTGGGTGATCGACCCGATCGACGGCACCGTCGCCTTTTCGCGCGGCATCCCGCTGTTCGCGACGCTGATCGCGCTGCTCGACGACGGCGAGCCGGTGCTCGGCCTGATCGACCTGCCCGCGCTCGGCGAGCGCACCGTCGGCTGGAAGGGCGCGGGCGCGCGCCGCAACGGCGTGCCCGTGCGCGTCTCGCACGCCACCGATCTGCGTCGCGCGCTGATCTCCCACGGCGATCCCTTCTGCTTCGAGCTCTTCGGCATGCGCGACGTCTTCCTGCGCATGGCGCGCGAGCTGCCGGTGCTGCGTGGCTACACCGATGCGTTCGGCCACGCGCAGGTCGTCGCGGGCGGCGTGGACGCGATGATCGACGTCTCGCTGAACCTCTGGGACGCCGCCGCGACCCAGATCCTGGTGGCGGAGGCGGGCGGACGCTGCGCGACCCTGCCGGCGCGCGGCGAGAAGCTCGGGCTCGTCTTCGGGAGCGCGGCGCTCGTCGAGCAGCTGCTCGAGTGGCTGACACCGGAGAAGGGCGCCGCGACGCGCTGATCCGCGCCGCTATTTCTTCGCGGGCAGCACGACGAGCTCCGCCGTGCGGTGCGCCGGGTGGAGCTGGCAGTTGATCCGGTAGATGTGTCCGCCTTCGAGGGCGGGCAGCTTGACCTCGAACTCCTGCTGCGCCGGCAGCACCGCCTCGACGTGGATTCCCGGGATCGAGAAGCCGTGCGGCACGTCGGTCGTGTTGAAGATCGAGAGCGTGACGGGTTTGCCGCTCGCGACCACGATCGTCGACGGGATGAAGACGTTCTTTCCGCCGACGTTGGCCGAGATGATCTGGATCGTGTCGACGTCCGACTCGAAGCTCTGCGCGAGCGCCGAGGAGACGCCGAGAACGAGCGCGATCGCGAGCGCGAACGCAGTCTGGCGCATTGCATCACCTCCTAGTGGAGCCACCGGGGCCGACTCGCACGCTATCCTACGCGCCTTTTCGTGAACAGACGCAGCCGAGATCGGCGACCGACGAGGTTTCGATGACGCAGCCGATTCGCCTCGACGAAGCACGGCGCCTGCTCGCGGCGGCGGAAGATCTCGTCGAGCGCGCGCTCGAGCGCGCCCGCGAGCTGACGTCGCGCGGCGCGCGCATCGACGACCACCAGGTGCTCGTGGAGCGGGTCACCTACGCCGCGACCCAGGCGCGCGCCGCCCGCGAGATGCTCGCGGCGCAGGACGTCGCGAAGGCCGAAGGCCGGACGGACGAGTCGTTCGAGCGGATCGGCGTGGCCGCCATCGCGATGCTCTGCGCGAGCGTGCGCGAGCGACTCGAGGCGGTGGTCGAGGACCTCGGGCTCGGAGAGGACGGGCTCGCCGCCGCGTTCCCGTCCGAGCTGCGCGCGCTGCTGCGCCGCGGATGCCACGAATCGGTGTTGCGCGCGATCGGCGCTCGAGTCGTCGCCGCGCGGGGTCGCGATCCGTGGCCGCTCGACGAGCTCTCCGAGCAGGTGCGCGACGCGGTGCGCGAGTTCGCCGAGCGCGAGGTCGCGCCGGAGGCCGAGCGGATCCACCGCACCGACGCGCTCGTGCCCGAGTCGTTCATCCGCGGCATGGCCGAGCTCGGCTACTTCGGCCTGGCCGTGCCCGAGGCGTACGGCGGCTCCGAGATGGGCAACCTCGCGATGATCCTCACCACCGAGGAGCTGTCGCGCGCCTCGCTCGCGGCGGCCGGCTCGCTGATCACGCGGCCCGAGATCCTCACCAAGGCGCTGCTCCAGGGCGGCACCGAGGTGCAGAAGCGCGAGTGGCTGCCTCGCATCGCCTCGGGCGAGATCATGGTCGGGATCTCGGTGACCGAGCCCGACATCGGGAGCGATGCCGCCGGCGTGAAGTGCCGCGCGGAGCGCCGCGGCGACGACTACGTGATCCAGGGACCGAAGTCGTGGTGCACGTTCGCGGGCCGCGCCAACGTGCTCGCGCTGCTCGCGCGCACCGACCCGGATCCGGGCAAAGGGGCGAAGGGCCTTTCGCTCTTCATCGTGCCGAAGGATTCCTTCGACGGGCACGCCTTCGAGATGAAGCAGCCGGGTGGGGGGCGCCTCGTCGGCAAGGCGGACGCGACGCCGGGCTACCGCGGCATGCACTCGTTCACCTTGAACTTCGAGGGCTACCGGGTTCCGGCCGCGAATCTCGTCGGCGGCGAGCAAGGGCTCGGCCGCGGCTTCTACCTCCAGATGGCCGGGTTCGCGGCCGGTCGCCTCCAGACCGGTGGACGCGCCTGCGGCCTCGCGCAGGCGGCGCTCGAGAAGACGGCCGAGTACGTCGCGGACCGCGCGCAGTTCGGCCGGCCGATCGGCGAGTACCAGCTCACGCAGTACACGCTCGGGCGCATGGCGGCGCAGCTCGCGGGCGCGCGCGCGATCACCTACGCGGCCGCTCGCGCGATGGACGAGGACGAGCGCGCCGCCGCGCCGCTCGCGGCGCAGGCGAAGCTCCTCGCCTGCGACGTCGCCGTCGAGGTCACGCAGCAGGGCCAGCTGATGCACGGAGGCTGGGGCTACGCCGAGGAGTATCCGATCAGCCGCTACGTCGTGGACGCGCTGGTGCTGCCGATCTTCGAGGGCGTGAAGCCGATCCTCGAGCTGAAGGTCGTCGGGCGCAGCCTGCTCGGCTGACGCCTAACGAGTGACCGAGGCGGCCCGGCGCAGCGCCAGCCAGTCGCGCAGGGCGGCGACGGCGGCGAGACCGATCGCCGCCAGCGCGCCATAGCGGTTGAACGCGCGCGCGGACTCGACGTCGTTGTACCAGGCGTTCGCGGAGCCGAACCAGGCGAGCGCGGCGAGCCAGAGCGCGTAGCCGCAGAGCAGCAAGGGCAGCAGGAAGCGCGCGCGCGTGCGCTCGACCAGGGTGAAGTAGATCGCCGCGCCGGACAGGAAGCCGAATCCGTAGCGATTGAAGCGCACGGACTCGATCGTCTCGTTGAACCAGCCGTCGTAGCCGAACCAGAGCGCCATCGCGAAGACGAGCACCGGCAGGAAGGCGGGATGGTCGAACGGGCTCGAGGCGCGCTCTTCGTCGCCGTCGGAGCCTGCCGGCTGCGCGTGATTCAGCGTGTCGTTCGAGTCCGGTTCGCTCATTGGATCGGGCAGGGTAGCCGCATGCGCGGGTCGCGCTCACGCGCGCGGGACACCGCCGAGGAAGCGGGTGAGCAGGGCGAGCATCGGCGCGACGTCGGCGGTTCCCGCCATCTCGCGACACGAGTGCATCGAGAGCAGCGGGTTGCCGAGGTCGACGGTCGCGATGCCGACACGGGCCGCGCTGATCGGCCCGATCGTCGAGCCGCAGGCGAGATCGCTGCGCGAGGCGAAGTGCTGGAGGCCGGCTCCGCCCGCCTCGGAGAGCTGCTGGACCAGCCCGGCGGTGCGCGCGTCGGTCGCGTAGGACTGGTTCGCGTTGCGCTTGAGGACGGGACCGCGCCCGATCACGGGACGATGGCCGGGCTCGTGGCGATCGGCGTAGTTCGGGTGCACGGCGTGCGCCATGTCGACCGACGCCAGCACCGAGCGCGCGACCGCGCGCGCGAGACCCTGGGGCTCGCCGCCCTTCCAGCCGGAGACGACCCGCTCCATCGCGTCCGACAGCAGCGTGCCGCCGGCGCCCTGCGCGCTGCGGCTCCCGACCTCCTCGTGGTCGTAGAGGATGATCATGCGCGTGCTCTCGCCGGGTCCGGACTCGCTCGCGTCGAGCAGCGCGCAAAGGGAAGCGTGACACGAGGCGAGGTTGTCGAGCCGGGACGCGGTGAGGAACTCGCCCCGGACGCCGCACACGGCCGCGGGCTGCACGTCGTAGAGGGCGAGGTCGAACGCGACGACGTCCTCCGCGCGCAGGTCGCCGTGTCCCTGCGCCCGCAGCTCGGAGGCGAGCAGCTCGGCCAGCCGCGGCGCGCCCTCGAGGCCCGTCACCGGCACGAGATGGGTCTGCGCGTTCAGCTTCAGGCCTTCCTGGTTGACCTCGCGGTGCAGGTGGATCGCGAGGCTCGGGATCCGCAGCAGCGGGCGGCTGAAGTCGATCAGGACGCTGCGCGGCAGGCCGTCGCCTCGCAGCGCGACGCGACCGGCGAGCGAGAGGTCGCGATCGAGCCAGGTGTGGAGCAGCACTCCGCCATAGGGCTCGACGGCGAGCTGCCGGTAGCCGTGGGCCTCGGCGTCGGCGAGAGGCTTGATCCTCAGATCCGGCGAGTCCGTGTGCGCGCCGAGCACGCGGAAGCCACCCTCGACGGCGCTGGTGCGGCCGACCTGGAACGCGACCAGGCTGCCGTCGCCGCGCACGACGAAGCGTCGATCGCCGGGCGAGAGGGACCACGGCTCGATCTCGTGGAGCGGCTCGAAGCCCGACTCGCGCAGACGCCGCGCCGTCTCTGCGACCGCGTGGTACGGCGTGGGCGACCGGTCGATGAAACGCATCAGGTCGGCTACGGCGTCGGGCATCGCAGGCATGGTAAGGCGACTCGTCTCCGCAGCCAGCGCGAGATCGGCGCTCCGAGGCGGAGTGGCTACGCTCCGCCGCCTCGCCGATCGCGGTCGTTGCAGGATCCGGCTGCCGACACGACGGCGTACGCCCGCCACGCGGACGGGCCTCCTCCGACCGGTGAGCGAGTGAACGCCGAGCACCAATCGATCGATCCGAAGGCGGGTGTCCCGGAAGTCGGCCCGGCGAAGTCACGAGCGGCGTGGTTGCGGCCGCAGTGGATCTGGATCGGCCTCGCTCTCGCGCTCGGCGCCGTCGCCTATCGGGGTCTGCTGGCCTTCCACCCCACGGATTCGATCGTGGTCGAGGTCGAGGGCTGGTTCTTCGAGCCGTCGGACACGGCACCGGTGGTCGTCGTGGCCCTGAGCCTCTGGCTGCTCTACCGGCGGAGCGATCGGCTGGCGGCGCTCCCATGGCGCGGAGGCTCGGCAGTCCTCTCCGGGCTTCTCTTCGCGAGCGCGCTCGCGATCTTCGTGTGGTCGCTCTGCACAAGGGCCAGCGATCTCCAGGCGGTATCCCTGATGCTCGCCGGACTGGGCAGCGCCTATCTGCTCGGCGGACGCGCCGCGCTGTCCGTGGTCTGGGTCCCGATCTGCTTCTTGCTCTTCGCGATCCCGATCCCATCGCCGCTGCGCCACGCGATCGTCTGGAAGTTCCAGAACGGCACGGCCGAGGCCACCGGGACGCTCCTCTACACGCTCGGGATTCCCGCCGTCGTGAGCGGCGACCGCATGCAGCTCGCGAAGACGACCTTCGCCGTGATCGAGACCTGCAGCGGGCTTCGTTCGGTGATCACGCTCTCGATGCTGGCCGTGCTGATGATCGATCTCTTCCGCCGCGGCGGCTGGCACGCGGTGCTGCTGCTGATCTTCACGCCGTTCCTGGCGTTCGCGACGAACGCGGCGCGCTCCGTCACGCTCGTGCTGAACCCGGCCTCCGAGATCGCCGAGATCCACAGCCTCCAGGGCATCGGCATGCTCCTCGCGGCGGTGCTCGTGCTCTACGCGTTCGACGGACTGCTCGAACGCCTGCACGTCCCCGACGGAGCGCGAACGAGCGCCGCGCCGCGCTCCGGCGCCGTCCCGGCGCGCTCGCGGAGCGCGTGGGTCTTCGCATTCCTCGTGCTCCTCGGGATTCTCGGCAGGGTCGTCTCGCCCTGGCGCGAGTGGTCGCCCAACGTGCCGCTGCCCGTCGACGCGATCCCGCGAAAGCTCGACGACTGGCGTTCCAGCGATCTCCAGACCGATCGCCTGTTCCTCGGCATGGCCGCTCTGACGGGCATGGTGGATCGACGTTATGCGCAGGGCTCGACGTGGGTCGACGTCTTCGTCGGCTCCGGGAGCCCGCGACAGCGCCTGCGCAGCTTCTACTCGCCGAAGACTGCGATTCCCGGGAGCGGCTGGATCATCGAGGAGCAGACGCGCCGCGACCTCGGCGGAGTGCCAGTCGACGAGCTCGTCGTGCGCCGCGGCGCCGAGCGGAGGCTCGTCCGCCACTGGTATCTCGGGACGACGGGCATGCTCGAGGAGACGGTGCGCGAGTTCCTCGCGCTCGATCTGAGCCCGTTCGCGCGGCCGACGCGCGGCGTCGCGGTTCGCCTATCGACTCCGATCGACAGTGGGGCGACCCGAGAGGAGGCGGCCGCGACTCTCGATGCGATGGCGGATCGGCTTCACGAGCCGCTCGACAGCCTGATGAAACCGCGAGAGACTGGTTCGAGATGAGAAGGAAGCGGAACGACGCTGGGAACCGGGGTTCCACTTTTCTCCCCGGTGGGAAAAAGTTTTCCTGATCTTGCTCGCGAAGCAGTCAGAAAAATCCTTTAGATCCGATCACTTGATGTGCATATGGTCCGCGGCATGGAGCTTGCTTTGCTAGGCCCCGACGCGTTCGGAATGGGACGTCGGGAACGGTGGTGTGTGGAGGGTGTTCTTGCTGTGACCGATGGGCGGTGAAGCGCGAGCTGCAACGGAAGCCGCGGAAATACGCAGTCGAAAGGCCGAAAAGCAGGGGAAGCGGGATTTGAGCTTGAGATTGTTGCGCGGACGGCATCAAGATGTTGCACGCGTACTCTAAGTGGACTTGCTGGGCTTGCTGGAAAAGGGAGTTACGACCGCAACAGAGCACGACAGGATCGAAGCGCTGTCGCGGTAGTAGCAGAGCGTAGAATCACACCGATTTACGAGGAGAAGAAGATGAAGACAGGCCTCATGGCAGGTGGCATCGCGCTGCTTGCGACGCTTGGGCTCTCGTTCGCAGCCTTCGCTGGACCCGCTTTGGATAGCGACGGCGATGGCGTGTACGACGTGCTCGACAACTGCGTGAACGTGCCGAACGCGTATCCCAGCGATTGCGATACGGATCACGACGGCTACGGCAATATTTGTGACGGCGACTTCAACCAGGACTATTTCACGGACGGTACCGACTTCCTCATCTTCAACACCGACTTCACGACGACCGGTATGGACGGTGGGACCGGCACCGACATGAACTGTGACACGTATACCGATGGCACCGACTTCCTTCTCTTCAACCAACAGTTCACGACGAGCGGCAGCCCCGGTCCGTCGGGTCTGTACTGTGCGGGAACGGTGCCCTGCGATCTCTGATCTGATCGTCGGTTGACCCGCGTTGCCGACTTAGCGGGTCGAACTGACGCAGAGACAAGCAGCAATAGAAGCAGTTGGTGGTTCTAGCCGGGTTGGTCCGGCACTGAAATTGAAACACTAGGAGAGACAAAACCATGAAGCGGACCTTGTTTTCATTGATGACAACTGCGGTCGTTGCCTTTGCGGCCGCATCGGCGAATGCGGCCGTGAGCCTCTCGATCACGTCCCCGGATGAGAGCAACAACTACACGCCCGGCTCCGTGATCACGTTGCAGGTCAAAGGCCAAGCCGATGGAGGCGAGACCGCGAACACGATCGTCGGCAGCATCCTGTACTCGAATACGTTGTTCACGAGCCCGACGACCAGCCAGGTCGATCTCGACGGTGCGGGTACCAACTGGGGTCCTGGCGTGATTTCCTGCAACACGACTCGCTGCCAGGCCTTCAATCAGATCACGCCTCCGGGTCCCGCACTCCCGGGCAACATTGCTGCAGGTACGATCATCTCGCAGCTGAGCTTCACGGTTGCATCGACCGCGACGCCTCAGTCCTTCACGTTCAACTGGCAGACCACGCCGTCGACCCAGCGGGTCAACTTCTTCGGTCTCAATCCGCTGACCCTGCCCGGATACACGATCAACATCGTGGCGGTTCCGGAGCCCACGACGATGGCGATGCTCGGCCTCGGCCTCTTCGGTCTGGCCCTCGCAGGTCGCCGACGCTAGCAGGGTAGTCGTTCGACAGACTCGGCTGTCTGGACGCAAGTCCGGACACCTCGAATAAAGAAGAGCCCCGGAGCGGAGCTGCTCCGGGGCTCTTCTCTCTTTTCCCCCTCCTTGCCACGACACGAGGTTCACTGGCCGTCCCGGGTCCGTTGCGGGCTCGAGAAAGAAAGCGCTCAAGCCGCACTTTGCGTCCGCCGATGCGGTCTTCAATTCACCTGGCTCGTTTGCGTCCACCGACCGCGGGGACGGTCGGAGCCAAGGAGGGACCACATCC
This sequence comes from Myxococcota bacterium, assembly GCA_035541475.1. Taxonomy (GTDB): domain Bacteria; phylum Myxococcota_A; class UBA9160; order UBA9160; family SMWR01; genus DASUFZ01. The sequence goes on from DATKND010000068.1 coordinate 18,909, forward strand.
ATGAAGCGGACCTTGATTTCTCTGATGACGGTGGCTTTTGTCGCTTCCGCCGCCGGGTCGGCAACTGCGGCGGTGAGCCTCTCGATCACCTCGCCGGATGCTGACAATCAGTACCTACCCGGGGAGACGATCACGTTGCAGGTGATCGGACAGGCAGATGGAGGCGAGACCGGGAACACGGTCGTCGGGAGCATCCTGTACTCGAATACGTTGTTCACGAGCCCGACGACCAGCCAGGTCGATCTCGACGGCGCTGGTACCAACTGGGGTCCGGGCGCGATTTCCTGCAACGCAGCTCGCTGCCAGGCTTTCAACCAGATCACGCCTCCGGGTCCGGCGCTCGCGGGCAACGTGGCTGCAGGAACGGTCATCTCGACGCTCACGTTCATGGTCGCTACCAGCGCGACTCCGCAGTCCTTCACGTTCAACTGGCAGACGACGCCGTCGACCCAGCGGGTCATCTGGTTCGGCATCGACCCCCTGACCCTGCCCGGGTACACGATCCAGATCGTGGCGGTTCCGGAGCCGACGACGGTGGCGATGCTCGGCCTCGGCCTCTTCGGCCTCGCCTTCGCGGGTCGCCGACGCTGAGCACAGTTCCAGCCTTCCGACGCCGGAGAATTCTCTCCCTCCGGTGTCCGAGAACGAAGGGCCCCGGGCGACGGCAACCGCCCGGGGCCTTTTGCATTCCACGCCCGCACGCGCGCGCGTCGTCCGAAACCCTCCCCGGACCGTCCCAGCGTCCGAACCCTCTCCGGGCTTTTTCAGAGCAACCAGCTCGAGCAGCGCTTCGAACTGTGCTTCGCACCCGCCCGCAGATCCGACGACACATTTGCTCCCGGGTCACCACCAAGAGACGAATACCCAGCGCGTTCCAGGCCCGGAGGCGGCCGGCAGGCGCTGAGAAACCAGGAGCACCCCGTGAAGCGCACACTGACTCTTACGATCGCGGTCCTCGCTTTCTATCTGGCGCCGGCCGCCAATGCCGCCGTGAGTCTCACGATCTCTTCGCCGGATGCCGATAACAACTACATGCCCGGTGAAGAAATCACGTTGCAGGTGATCGGCCAGGCCGATGGAGGCGAGACTGGGAACACGGTCGTCGGGAGCATCCTGTACTCGAATACGTTGTTCACGAGCCCGACGACCAGCCAGGTCGATCTCGACGGTGCGGGTACCAACTGGGGTCCTGGCGTGACTTCCTGCAACACGACTCGCTGCCAGGCTTTCAACCAGATCACGCCTCCGGGCCCGGCACTCGCGGGCAACGTGGCCGCAGGCACGGTCATCTCGACGCTCACGTTCACGGTTGCGAGCAACGCAACTCCTCAGTCCTTCACGTTCAACTGGCAGACCACGCCGTCGACCCAGCGGGTCATCTGGTTCGGACTCAATCCGCTGACCCTGCCCGGGTACACGGTCAACATCGTGCCGGCGATTCCGGAGCCGACGACGGCGGCGATGCTCGGCCTCGGCCTCTTCGGCCTCGCCGCAGCGGGTCGCCGACGCTGAGCACAGTTCCAGCCTCCGACACCGGAGAAGTCTCTCCCTCCGGTGTCCGAGAACGAAGGGCCCCGGGCGACGGCAACCGCCCGGGGCCTTTTGCTTTTCAGGCCCGCACGCGCTCGGGCGCCGGGCTGGTTCGCTTCCGCGGGATCGCGCCCTCTCGTAGACTGCGCGGCCGTCGGGAGGCGCGATGGGCGGAGACAGGCTGACGCGCGGACTGCTCCTCGCGATCCTCGCGTGGCTGCTGCTCCTGACGGTGCTCGAGCTTCGCCGCGGCGACACCGGGCGTTTCGAGGTGACGCCGCTGCGCGCGGGCTCTCCGGTGCTGGTGCGAACCGACACCGCCACCGGCGACTCGTGGAGACTCGATCTGCGGGCCGGCGGCGAGCGCTGGGTGCCGATCCGGGACGGCGAAGTCCCGGCCTGGTCGCAGGCGCCGTCCGAAAACGCCGACGCGTCGGGACCGGACGCGGCTGCGAAGGACGCCAGCGGTGAAGCGCCGCGTCCGCTCGCGAGCGACGAGATCAAAGCGCTCGCGAACGCGATCCTCGGCGACGACCTCACGCCTGACATCCGGATCTGGGCGGTCGGCCAGCTCGCGGCCACGCCCGATCGCCGCGCGACCCTGGCGTTGGCCCAGCTCTACGAGGTCGTGGACGATCCGCAGCTCGTGGCGCTGATCCGCGAGGCGCTCACGCAGCGCGACGACCCGCGCGCGAAGCGCGCGCTCGAACGCCGCGCGCAGGAGAAAGGGTCCTCTTGAGGATTCAGTCGCGCTGCGCCGCCCGCAGCCGCGAGATCAGGAACGGCCGGATCTCGCGCTCGCTGACGATCTCCTCGAGCGAGCCGACCTGCCGCGCTCGCTCGACGGTGTGGATGCCGTCGAACTCCGCGGCGAGCTCCGCCTGCTTCTCGAGCAGGATTTCCTGGAAGGCGGCGTCGTAGGCGGCGCGCGAATCCGGCCCGTTCGTGCGGGCGGCGCGGCGCAGCGGCTCGAGCCGCGGATCGCGCGACGCGCGCCCGCGCGCCTCGCGCGCGAACACGACGGCGGCGGCGGGCCCGCCGCCGATCACCGACGCGTACGAGCCTTCGACCGCCGCAGCGTAGAGCGACTCGTTCAGCGAGCGCGAGAACACCACGTACGCGCCGCCGTGGTAGCGGGAGACGACCAGGAACACGAGCGGGCCGCGGAAGTTGACGACCGACCGCGCGATCTCCGCGCCGTACTCGAGCTGGAGCTTGCGCATCGACTCGGGCGAGCCATCGAAGCCGGAGAGATTCGCGAGCACGACGGCGGGGCGGTTGCCGCTCGCCGCGTTCAGTGCGCGCGCGACCTTCTTAGACGAGAGCGGGAAGAGCGTGCCGCCCGTCCACGACGATGGGCCGTCGGCCGGGTGCTCGCCGCCGCGCGGCAGATTGCGGCTCTCGATGCCGAGCAGGCAGACCGGCATGCCGCCGAGCGACGCGTCCCACACGATCGCGGTCTCGGCGCCGCGCCAGTGTCGCCAGCGCTCGAGCGGCGCCTGGTCGCGGTCGATCACGGCCCGCATCAGGCTTCGCATCGGGAAGGGTCGCTTGCGCTCGGCGTTGTGCTGCGGGTCGAAGATCTCGCCGACGCGGCGGAAGTCGCTCTCGCCCTCCGCGTCGACGGGCTCGGCGTCGACCCCGCGCTCGTCGGGATCCTCGGTCGGCAGCTCGCGGGGTCCCGGCTCGCCAGGCAGGACGTACGTGTAGCGATAGTGCTCGTAGAGGAGCGCGTACGCCTCGGCCAGATTGCGCGCGTAGTACTGCGCTTCGCCGTTCGGACCCATCACGCGCTCGTAGCCGCCGATCGAGATCTCGTCCTCCGCCGACACGGAGCCCGACGCCTCGAGCGCCGCCTTGCCGGTCAGCACCAGCGACGCGACGGGCGTCATGATCAGTACGCCGCGCGTGTGCGGCAGCATGGTGGCGAGGGCGTCGAAGTAGCTCTGCGCGCCGACGTTGATGCCGGCCACGATCAGGTGGATCGTCCCGCCGGCCTGCGTGAAGGTGACGATGCGCCGCACGACGCGCGCGGTGGCGTCGAGGTTCTCGGTGCCGCTCTCCATCGCGATCTTCGCGCCGCTCGACACGGGGACCCACTCGACCGGCAGCGAGAGCCGTTCGGCGAGATCGAGCGCGGCGACGATGCGGTCGCACTCCGGGTCCGCGAGCGCGCCCATGCCGCGCGTCGGATCCGAGAGGATCAGCACGCGGCGCATGCCCTCGGGCACGCTCTCGGTCGGGGTGTCGACGATCCCGAACACGATGCCGGCCTCGTTCCGCGCGTGCGGGCGCCCGGCCACGCTGACCGCCAGCGGTGTCGGCGAGGTGCGGTCGAGGTCGTACTCGTCGAAGCGGCCGGCCGGCAGACCCGCCGCGCCGAGCCCGGCGTCGGCGCCGCCGGTCAGCATGCGCACGATCTCGTA
>DATKND010000069.1:0-3791 GCA_035541475.1 Myxococcota bacterium
GGATAGGCCTGCTCCTCGAGCAGCACGTTGTATTGCTCGAGCTCGAGCTTGCTGAGCTTCTTCGGCCGCTCCGACGTCATCAGCGCCTTGCCGAAGTCGCGGTACACCGTCGCGATGCGATAGGTCGCCGCGGTGCTCACGTCGGCGACGCCGTAGTCCGCGGCCATGGCGTAGGCCTTGAGGGCGTCCTCCATCTTCTGCTTCTTGAGCTTCAGCTGGCGCTGCAGCGGCTCGACCAGCTGCACCTGGCGGAACTCCTCGGCGACCGGCTCCGCGAGCGCGAGCGCGGCCGTGGCACCGAGATAGCGGGTGCGGTCCGTGCGGGCGTTGCCGCCGTTGCGGTCGGCCTCGAGGATGTCGCGCATCAGCGCGCTCTCGCGGCGCGCGTCGCCCGACTCCTTCGCGAGCTTCGCGAGACGCCAGCGCGCCTCGACGGCCGGCGGCAAAGGCTGCGGGTTCTGCGCGAGGTAGCGCTCGTAGGCCTTGGTCGCCGCGGGCTTCGCGTTGCCCTTCTCGTAGAGCTCGGCGGCCTGCCACAAGGCCTCGCGCGCGACCTTCGGATCGGGATTGACGGCCGCCATCTGCTCGAGCTCGCCGGCCGCATGCGCCCAGTCCCCCTTCTCGAGGTAGACGGCCGCGAGCTTGCCGCCGACCTCCTTCTGCAGCGGGTGCTGCGGGAAGCGCTGGCGGAAGTCCTCGAGGGAGCGCGCCGCCGCGTCCCAGTCCTTCAAGACGATGAGCGAGGCGGCTGCGTCGTACTGCGCGTTCGCGCGGATCGTCGATTGCGGCGCGACGGCCGCGACGCGGTTGAAGTGATCCACGGCGGCCCGCGCATCGCCGCCGGCGCGGGCCTGCTCGCCCTGCTTGTAGATCGACGCCGCCTGGCGCTCCACCAGGTCGTTGCGCGCCGCATCGCCGGCCGGCGTGAGGCGCAGCACTTCGCCGTACGCGCGCTCGGCCTGGTCGAACGCATTCCCCTCGAACGAGGTGTGCGCGACGACCGTCCACGCGACGCGACGCTGCGCATCGGGCGCGGGCGGGTCGAGCGCGATCACGCGCTGCGCGACCTCGGCGGCCTGCGCGCCGTCCTTCAGCGCGTAGAGCTTCTCGGCCGCATCCGTGAGCACGGGCGCGATGCGCGCATCGGTCGGGAACGCGTCGGCAAAGCGCAACGCGCTCGCGACGCTGGTCTGGTCGAGCGCTGTCGCATCGGCGGCGGCCGCGCCCTTGCGCTGTTCGGTGTAGGCCAGGAGCGCCGCATAGCCCGCGTCGGCGCTCTTCGCATGGCCGGGGTAGCCGTACGCGGTCTTCTCGTACTCGACGCTCGCCTCGGCCCAGCGCTTCGTCTCGAAGAGCAGCTCGGCGAGCAGGAAGTTCGAGTCCGCCGCCTCGGGATCGGTCGGGAACGACGCCAGGTATTCGCGGTACCAGTGCACCGCCTCGTCGTAGTCGGCCTTGTCCTTGTTCTTCTGCGCGTTCGCGTGGAAGTAGTGCGCGAGCTCGGTGAGGTGCGTCTTGACGATGGGCTTGGCGCGCTCTTCCCAGCCCTGCGGATTGGCCTTGCGGAACTCGCTCGACGCCCCGTACGCGGTGACGAATTCCTTCTTCGCCTCGAGCGCCTTGGCCGGGAAGCCGTTGCCCTCGTAGATGTCGATCACGCGCGCCTGCAGTACGGGCGCCTGCGCGTGCAGCGGGTTCTTCTGCGCGAAGGCGGCCAGCGCGTCGGCCGCGTCCTTGGGCCGCTCTTGGCGAAGGTAGAGCTCGGAGAGCTGCTCGTAGACGCGCGACTCGTAGCTCTGGCGCTCGGACGTCGTGATGTACGCCGGAATCGACTCGGCCCCGTGCAGCGTCGCGAGGCTGATGCTCGCGACGCGGAACGTGTCCTCCACGAGCTCGCGATCCGCGCGCGTGAGGCCCTCGATCGAGTCGAGGCCGCCCTCGCCGTCCTTGTTCGCGATCTTCAGGTCGAGCACGCCGAAGAACGACGCGAGGCCTTCCTCGAGCTTGTTCTGCTTGTAGAGCGACCAGCCGTGCATGTAGAGCGCGCGGTCGCCGTACGGGTTGTCGCCCTTGGACGCGAGCACGGTCGCGTACGCCTTCTCGGCCTCGGGGTAGCGCTTCGCGAGGAACAACAGCTCGCCGCGCCGGAAGTCGGCCTCGTCGCGATAGCGCGTCTCGGGAAAGTCCTTGACGAGCCGGTCGAGCGTCTTCAGCGCCGACTCGAGGTCGCCGCCCTGCTCGTACGCGCGCGCGAGCTGGTAGTAGACCCGGTCGTTGCCCGGATCGTTCGGATAGACGCGCAGGAAGTTCAGGTAGTGCGCGATCGCGGTCTTGTAGTCGGGGCCGAGCGAGTTGTCGGGCGCCGCACCCTTGTTCTCCGCGCGGTCCATCTCCAGGTCGCCGATGCGGCGCAGCGCCTCGGCGCGTTGCGGCGCCTTGGGCGACGTGTCGAGGAACTTGCGATAGGCGTCGATCGCGAGGTTCTCGTCGGCCTGGATCGAGCGATCCGGATCGAGCGGTGCCTGGCGCTTGGCGAGCGCGCCGAGCGTGGGCTCGTTGTCGGGCGTGCCGCCGCCGCGCTTGAAGAACGACCACGACGGCAGCCACGAGCAGCCGGCCAGCACCATCGATGCCGCCAGCACCGTGAGGCCGGTGCGCAGCCCGCGCTCAGGGACGTGCGGCGGCATGGTCCGTCTCCTGGCGCACGTACGCGCGATCGACGAGCTGGGCGACGGCGAAGCGCGCCTGCGTCGCATACACGCCCAGGCGTTCCTGCTGGCGCTGCAGCTCGGCCACGGCGATGCCCTGCACCGCCTCCTGCTGCTCCTGCGTGAGCTGCGCGACGCGCGGGATCAGGACGTCGAGGCGGGGCCGCAGCGCGGCGATGCGCGCCGCGAACGCGTCGAAGCGTGCGGGCTCGTCGCGCTGGGCCTCGGCCAGCGCGGCATAGCGGCGCTCGGCCTCCGCGATCTGCGCGTCGATCGCCTGCAGGTCCTTCTTCGCCTGCCAGATGCGGTCGGTCTGCGCGGCACCGAGCTGCCACGTGAGCGCGCCGCTCGCGAGGCGCAGGCGCTCGCGCGCCGGCGCGAGGTCGGCTTCGTCGCCGCCCTTCGCAATCTCGCGGCGGACCGCTTCGACGCGGCCCAGCAGCGCGAGCTCCCTCGCATCGGCGAAGGCGAAGCCGTCGGCGGCGTCCATGCCCTTCTGGATCTCCTCGGCGAGCGCCTCCCGCTGCTTCTTGACACGTTCGATGCCCAGCGCGCCCGCGCGCTCCAGCACCACCGGCAGCCGCTCCGCGTACGCCTTCTTCTTGGTGGCCAGCATCTCGTCGAACACGGCGAGCTTCTCGCGCCACTCGGCGAGGTTCCGGCCGAGGAACAGCAGGTCGCGGTAGTTCTTGAACGCCTCCTGGAATTCGTGCTGGGCGAGCACCGGCACGAGATGGCCGGCATGCGGCATCTCGGGCACGTCCTGCATGCTCCAGAACCAGCCCATCTCCTCGCCCGGGTTGTGCACGATCAGCGCATCCACGAGCTTGCCCGCGCGGATCGCCGCGATCGATTCGTCGAGCGCCTTGTGCTCGATCTCGAACGACGCGATCGCGACCTGGTAGCGGTCGAAGGCCTGCGCATACGCGCCGAGCTTCGTGTACGCGTACGGCACCGCGATGCGCGCCTCGAGCGCCGCCGCGTCGTTCATGTCGCGGTCGGCGAGCTCGAGCCAGGGCACGAGCGCGCCCTTCGTGTCCTTCAGGTCGTCGGCCGCCCAGCCGAAGCCGAGCAACGCCTTGT
>DATKND010000070.1:0-15852 GCA_035541475.1 Myxococcota bacterium
CGCGCGGTCCCACAACAGGTCCTCGCAGCGCGCGCGGCGCAGCGCGTAGTCGAGGTCCTTCTCGCGCAGGAGCTCGCGGCCGAGCCCCGCGTGCACGAACAGGTAGTCGCCCTCGCGGTGGTGCAGGCGCAAGCGGCGGAAGAACTCGAGGTGCGCGGCGGGCAGCTCGAAGGCCAGCGGGTCGGGCTCGGCTGCGTCGAAGTAGCCGTAGCTCGCGAGCGTGCGGTCGCCGCCGTTGGCGAGGAAGGCGTCGCCGCCGAAGTATTGGGGCCCGCGCCAGCCGAGGAAGTCGAGGAACATCGACTCGTGGTTGCCGCACAGGAAGATGCTCTCGTAGCGGCTCGCGTGCTCGATCAGGCGGTCGACCACGCCGCGCGAGTCGGGCCCGCGATCGACGTAGTCGCCCATGAAGACGAACCGATCGCCGCCCCGGATCGGCAGCGCCGTGAGCAGGTCGTCGAGCAGCTCACGCTCGCCGTGAATGTCTCCCACCGCGTAGAGCACGGACCCGCCCTCGGCGTGCTTTTCGGCCCGCGCGGCGGGTCGCTTGAAGCGTCAGCTCGTCCGCAGTGCCAGCTGCCCGCACGCGGCCTGGATGTCCGGTCCTCGACTGCGACGGAGCGTCACGGTCATCCCGCGCGCGGCGAGCTCGCGCAGGAAGGCGTCGATGCGCGCATCGGGCGGCGGGCGGTAGGGCGAGTCGGGGTGCGGGTTCATCGGGATGAGGTTCAGCTTCGCGGGGATTCCGGTCAGCAGTCCCGGCAGCCGCCGGGCGTCGTCCAACGAATCGTTGACGCCATCGATCAAGGTGTACTCGAAGAAGACCGGCCGACGCGCCGAGAGCTGCGGCAGCGCGCGCAGCGCGCCGAGCAGAACCGACAGCGGGAAGTGTCGGTTCTGCGGCACCAGCACGTCGCGTAGGGCGTCGGTGGTCGCGTGCAGCGAGACGGCGAGATTCACCGGCACCTGCTCGAGCAGCGACGCGATGCGCGGCACGATGCCGACCGTCGACACGGTGACGCGCCGCGGTGACAGCCCGAAGGCCTTCGGATGCACGAGCAGCTTCGCGGCCTCGACCACCGCGTCGAGATTCAGCAGCGGCTCGCCCATCCCCATGAAGACCACGTTGCTGATCTCGCGGCCTTCCGGCAGCAGCTCGCGCATGCGGCAGACCTGATCGACGATCTCGGCGGCGCGAAGATTGCGCGTGAACCCCATCGCGCCGGTCGCGCAGAACGAGCAGGCGAGCGGGCAGCCGACCTGCGTCGAGACACAGAGCGTCGTGCGATCCTCCTCCGGGATCAGCACCGCCTCGACCTGCGCGCCGTCGGCGCAGCGGAGCACCGCCTTCTGCGTGCCGTCGGCGGACCGCTCGTGGTTCGACACGTCGAGGGCGCGCGTCCGCCAGCCGGCGGCGAGCCGCGCGCGGTCCTCGCGCGCGATGTCGGTCATCGCGCCGGGATCCTCGACGCCGCGCTGGTAGAGCCAGCCCGCGATCTGCTCGGCGCGAAACGGCCGCATGCCCTCGCGCGCGAGCCGCTCGCGCAGCGACTCGACCGAGTAGTCCTTGAGGTGCAGCGGCGCCGCCATCGCGGCTGAACCTAGCGGGCGGCGCGACCTCAGTCCTTTCGCACGTAGTGGAAGAAGTGCAGCGCGCGCCCGAGCGCGCGCCACTCGAGCTCGTAGGCGGTCGGCGCGCGGTCGCCCTCTTCGCGCGCGAAGGGCTCCGGCGCGTGCAGGTTCCGCAGCTCCGGCGAGGCGCGCAGTGCGGCGTCGATCCAGTCGGCGTAGACGGGATCGTCGGTTGCGACCCGAAGCGCGCCGCCCGGGACGAGCCGCCGCGCCAGCCAGCCGACGAGCTCCGGCTGGACCAGGCGCCGCTTCGCGTGTCGCTTCTTCGGCCAGGGGTCCGGGAAGTTGATCCAGAGGCAGCCGACGCTCGCGTCCGGCAGCGACTCGACCACGACCCGCTGCGCGAGGCCCTGCACGAGGCGCACGTTGGCGAGCGGCGTGCGGGCCAGCCGCCGCGCCAGCTTCAGCGTGCGCTTGAACGAGCGCTCGACACCGACGTGTGCGACCTGCGGGCTCGCGGCCGCGAGCCCGAGCAGGAACTCGCCGCGGCCGAAGCCGAGCTCGACGCAGAGCGGCCACGGGTCGGCGACGTCGGCGCCGAAGACGGCGGGCCAGCCGCGCGACGCGGCCTCCTCGATCGCGACGCGCCGGTCGATGCCGGGGATGTCCTGCTTCATGCGCCGGCTCATGCGCCGAGCCAGCCGAGCAGCGCACGCGCCCGCGCGAGCGAGCCGATGCGGGGCAGCACGCGCAGCGAGGAGGGCTCGCCGGCCGAGAAGCCCGCGCGGCGCGCGAGGTCGCGCAGCGCCTCGAGCGGACCGCCGAGCGCGTCGACGAGCCCGAGCCGCGACGCCGCGGCGCCGCTCCAGACGCGGCCCTCGGCCGCGCGGAGAACCGCCTCCTCGGCGAGGTGACGCCCCGATGCGACGCGCGCGACGAACGCCTCGTAGAGCGCGGCCATTCCCTCGCGGATCGCGCCGCGCTCGTCCGCTCGCAGCGGCCGCGCCTCGGACAGCATGCCCGCGCGCGCGCCGCGCTCGACGCCGTCGCGCGCGACGCCGAGCTGCCGGTAGAGCGCGGAGAGGTCGAGCTTGCCGCCAACCACGCCGATCGAGCCCGTGAGCGAGCCCGCCTCCGCGAAGACCGCGTCGGCCGCGCAGGCGAGGTAGTAGCCGCCCGACGCCGCGACGTCGCCGAGCGACGCCACCACCGGCTTCTCGCGCGTGAGGCGCTCGACAGAGCGCCACAGGAGATCCGAGGCGAGCGCGTCGCCGCCGGGGCTCTCGATGCGCAGCGCCACGCCTCGCACCTCGGGCTGCTCGCGCAGCCCGTCGAGCAGGTCCCCGAGCGCCTCCGCGGCGATGCCTCGCAGCCCGCCGCCGCGCGAGATCATCCCCTCCGCCACGACGTACGCCAGGCCCGGCTCGGCCGCGCCGCCGAGCGTGAAGCTCGCGTGCTGCCGCAGTGCGGTGTAGAGGCGCGCGTCGACGCGCGCGACCGTGCGCGGCGCGCGGGGCGAGGGCGGCAGCAGCGCGGCGAGCGCGTCGTCGATCTCGTCCGGATACAGGCAGCCGTCGACGAGCCCCGCCTCCTGCGCGGCGCGCGCGGGATAGGGGCCGCGGTCGACCCGCTCGCGCACGTCGCCCGGTGCGAGGCCGCGCCCCTCCGCGACGCCGTCGACCAGCGAGGCGTAGAGGTCGTCGAGCAGCGCCTCCTGCTGCTCGCGCTGCTCCGGCGACATGCCGTCGCGCGTCAGGATCTCGGCGGCGGTCTTGTGGCTGCCGATGCGCACGACGTCGGCGCGCACGCCGAAACGCGACAGCAGCTCGTGCACGTAGAGGTTCTCCGCGCGCAGGCCGACGAGGTGGAGCGACCCGGTCTCCGGCAGCCAGATGCGGTCGGCCGCGGAGGCGAGCAGCAGCCCGGTGGCGTCGAGCGAATCCGCGTACACCGCGACGCGTTTGCCGCGCGCGCGCAGCCCGGCAAGCGCGCGCCGCAGCGACTGCGCGTGGCTCCAGCCGCCCGGCCGTCCGCCGAGCTCGAGCAGCAACCCGGCGACGCGCGGATCGCGTCCGGCGGCATCGAGCGCGAGCAGCGCCTCGAGCAGCGACGTCGGCGTCGCGCGGCTGCGCGTCGGAGCCGGGAGCTCCGTGAGGCCGGCGTCGATTCGCATGCGCACGAAGAACGGCTGGTACGGCAGCGCGTGGCGCGCGAGCGCCGCGCGGAATCTGCGCGCGCTGCGCGCGACGAGCCGGCGCGCGGCGCGGAACGGGCGCATCAGGAGGCGCGCTTCCGGCGGCCCCGCAGATAGTCGACGAGCAGGAACGAGCCGAGCTTGTCGGGGCTGGTGAAGAAGGCTCGCCCGCGATTCACCTCGGTCATGCGCTCGACGAACCCGACGAGCTCGGGCGAGTCGTCGAGCATGAACGTGTTGATCGTGACGCCCTGGCGCGTCACGCGCCGGACCTGCTTCAAGGTCTCGGCGACCGCGTGGGGCGACACGCCGCCGAATCCCATCGGCCACTCGACGCGCAGCTCCTGGTTGCGGAAGTACGCGGTCGGCTGGCCGTCGGTCACGACCAGGATCTGCGGGCTCGCGGATGGATGCTTCGCGATCAGCCGCTCCGCGATCATGAGCCCCTCCTGCAGGTTGGTGAAGGGATCGCCCATGTCCCAGCTGACCTCGGGAAGCTGCTGCGGCGGGAGCTCGCGCGCGCGCGTCGAGAAGCCGACGACGAAGAAGTGGTCGCGCGGGTACTTCGTGCGGACGAGGTGATCGAGCGCGAGCGCGACGCGCTTGGCGGCCGGGAAGCGACCGGCCCACGACATCGACCAGCTCATGTCGAGCAGCAGCACGGTGGTCGTGACGCTCGCGTGATCGCGCTCGCGCACCGCGAAGTCCTCGACCCGCATGCGGATCGGAGGCGCGAGCGGCTGCCCCGGCGTGGCCAGCGCCTCCCGCTTCACCGCGGCCAGCAACGTCCGCACCGGGTCGATGTCGAGCGGGTCGCCGAACTCGAAGGGACGCGTCTCGTCGGGGCGCGGCAGCGACGCGCCGCGCGCGTCGACCTCGTGCGCGCCCGGCCGGTCCTGCTGCAGCGCCGCGTAGACCTGCGCCAGCGCGTGCGCGCCGATCCGGCGGATCGCGCGCGGCGTCAGCTGCGGGTCGCCGCCGCGCAGATAGCCCGCGCGCCGTAGGTCGCCCTCGAGGTCGCGCAGGATCACCAGCGAGCGCGCCGCGTCGTTGCCGAGCAGCTCGCGCAGCTCCTCGGGCGAGATTTCTTCGAGGTTCCCCTCGCGCAGCGCGCGCGCCAGGCGCTCGAGCGCCTCGATGCGCTCGCGCACCTGCTGCGCCTCCTCGTAGCCGGCGCTGCGCGGGCCGCGGAAGCGCGCGCCTCGCTGCGCGAGGAACTCCTCGAGCGCGCGCAGCCGCTCCTGCTCCTCCAGCAGCTCCGCGAACTCGCGGCCCGCCTCCTCGTCCTCGAACTCCCAGTCGCGGAAGCGCTCGATCCGATCCGAGAGACGCGCATCGCCCGCATGCCGGCGCGACTGGAAGTCGTTCATGCGCGCCGACTCGAAGCCGTGTCGCTCGCGCAGCGCCTGCTGCTCGCGCTCGAGCAGCGCGTCGAGGCGCTCGCGCAGCGAGTCGGTCGCGCGGTCCATGCGCAGCTCACGCTCGAGCGCGCGGATCTCGTCCTGCAGCTCGGAGAGCAGCTCCTCGACGCCCATCACGCGCATGTCGAGGCCCGCGAGCTCGAAACCCGCGCGGCGCATCCACTCGAGCGCCTCGGCCGCCGAGAGCCCCTCGAGCATCAGCTCCGAGACCTTCTCGAGCGCGCGGTCCGCGTCGAGCGAGAAGGCCTGCTGCGTCCCGTCCCAGCGGCTGTAGATCGCCGTCTTCACGCGCGCCCGTAGCGCGCCGCGCCGGCGCCCTGCGTCTTGTTGAGCCGGTTCGAGAGGTGGAGGCCCTCGAGCAGGAACTCGACCGACGCCGCGAGCCGCGGCGGCGACGGCGAACCGGCCAGGCGCTCGGCCGCGTCGCGCAGCTGCGGCAGCGAGTCGAGGCCCGAGAGCACGAGCGCCGCCGGCATCGCCGACGACACCTCCACGCGCCAGCCCTGCTCGAAGGCCGCGACGACCTCCGTGAGGTCCATGCCGTCGCAGCGCGCGTCGAAGGCGACCTTCGTGGCGCGCCGCACGAGATCGCGCACGACCTCGCCCTCGCTGCGCTCGCCGCCCGCGTACTCGAGCTCGAGCTTGCCCGACGTGCTGGCCTGGAGCGCGTCGAGATCCGAGATGCGCGGCACCGCCTCGCTCTCGCCCGCGCGCAGTGCGCGTCGGAGCGCGTTGGCCGCAAGCGTCTCGTAGTTGGCGATCGACATGCGCACCGACACGCCGGACGCCTGGTTCACGTCGGGCGAGCTGCGCGCCTGGAAGGTCAGCTCGGCGACGAGGTCCTCCATGAAGGGCGGCACGTGCAGGCGGATGCCCGGCGCCTCCGGCAGCGAGGCCTCCTGGCGCACGATCGCGAGCTCGAGCTCGCGCGTCGGCGGGTAGTGCGTGCGCACCTGCGCCGCGTAGCGGTCCTTCAGCGGCGTGATGATGCGTCCGCGGCTGGTGTAGTCCTCGGGGTTCGCGGACGCCACCACCAGCACGTCGACGGGCAGGCGCAGGCGGTAGCCCTTCACCTGCACGTCGCGCTCCTCCATGATGTTGAAGAGCCCGACCTGCACCTTCTCCGTCAGGTCCGGCAGCTCGTTGATGCAGAAGATCCCGCGGTGCGTGCGCGGGATCAGGCCGAAGTGGATCGTGCTCGGGTCCGCCAGCGAGCGGCCCTCGGCCACCTTCACCGGGTCGACGTCGCCGATCAGATCGGAGATCGAGACGTCGGGCGTGGCGAGCTTCTCGACGTAACGCTCGTCGCGGTGCGCCCAGCCGACCTCGCACGCGTCGCCCTCGCGCGCCAGCCGCTCGCGCGCGTCGGCGCCGAGCGGCGCGAAGGGATCCTCGAGCAGCTGGCAGCCCGGCACGACCGGCAACCATTCGTCGAGCAACGACACGAGCTGGCGCATCATGCGCGACTTCGCCTGACCCCGCTCGCCGAGGAAGATCAGATCGTGGCCGCAGAGCAGCGCGTTCTCGATCGCCGGCAGCACGGTGTCCTCATAGCCGAGCACGCCCTCGAAGATCGGCTTCCCGGCGCGCAGCCGCTTCAGCAGGTTCTCGCGGATCTCCTCGCGCACGGGGCGCGGCGTGTAGCCGCTGCGGCGCAGGTCGCGGAGCGTGGAGATCGCGGGGCGGTTCGAGACCACGAGGTTCCTCCGGATGTCGCGTCAGTGCGAGGCGTGACCGGTCAGGATCTGGATGCGGCGCTGGATGATCTCGAGCTTGCCGCCGTCGGACTCGCGCAGGTCCTCGGGCAGCTTCGCCTCGCGGATCAGCGCGGACGTGGCCTCGATGCGCGACTCCGTGGCGGGATGGCTCGACAGGAACTCGGGCGGCCGTCCGCCACCCTTCGTCTGCTGCTGGAGCGTCTTGAAGAAGCTGACGAGCCCTTCTGGATTCCAGCCGGCGACGGGCATCACCTTCACCGCGAACGCATCGGCCTCCGACTCGGCCTGGCGCGAGAAGGAGTTCAGCACGCCCATGGCCGCGAGCTGGCCGCCGAGCTGCGCCGCGGCCGCGCCCGGACCCGGCACGAAGATCGACGCGGCGACTGCGCCGAGCTGGTACAGGATTCCGGCGCCTCGCTGCTTGTTGTAGTTGTTCGCGATGTGGCGCAGGGCCACGTGGCCGACCTCGTGGGCGATCACGCCGGCGAGCTCGCTCGCGTTGGCCGCCGCGAGGATCGTGCCGGTGTTGACGTAGACGTAGCCGGCCGGCGCGGCGAACGCGTTCACCTCCGGATCCTCGACCACGTGGAAGTGATACGTGAACGGCTGCGGCCCGGCCGCCTTCACCAGTCCGCGCCCGATCTGCTCGACGTACCCGACCACCACCTGCTCGCGCACGAAGTCGAGATGCTTGCGGGCGTCGCGCGCCATCTCGGCGCCGAGCTGCTGCTCCTCCTGCACGGAGAGCGAGCCGCACCCCGGGAGCGCGAGGAGCGCGGCGAGCGCCGCGGCGGCGAGGGCGCTACGCGCCGCCCGGCCCGGCATGGAAGCCCCCGCGCTTTCGCAGCGTCTCCGTGACGTGCCGGATCACGAGCAGCACGGCGCGGTCGAAGGTGTCGTTCTCGACGATCGGGATGCCGCGCCGCTCCGCCGCCTCGAGCACGTGGTCCTGGATGCGGAGGATCGCGTCGAGGTGCTCGAGGTAGCGGTGCGCCCCGCGGCGACGCTCGTCGGCCGCGCGCGCCGCGAAGCGATTCGCGTAGGACTCCGGGTCGAGCGTCGCGACCACGAGGAAGATCACCTCGGCGAGGCCGGCGTAGGCGTCGAGGTCGATCAGGCCCGGCACGATCGACACGCCGTCGATCACCATGCTCGCGTTCTCCGCGACCGCGCGGTCCATCGACGCGCGCACGCCGACCGACACCACGGAGGTCTGCGCGCGGAAGCCGTCGAGCACCGGGTCCTCGCCGAGCGAATCGGCTGGCATCAGCTTCCAGGCGTCGTAGGACGAGCCATGCAGCGCCGGCGCGATGTCCGGCGAAAGCGTCAGCCGCATGATCTGGCGGATCGAGTCGGTCGAGAACACGCGCCCGATGCCGAGCCGGTGTGCGACCTCGAGCGCGATCGAGGTCTTCCCGACGCCCGCCGCGCCGCCGAGCAGCAGGATCACGGGGCGCTCCGGATCCTGGTAGCGGCGCCAGACCAGATACCGCTCGGCGGCCTCGGCGCCGATCCGCCGCGACAAGGTCGCGAAGGCCAGGTCGCGCAGCTCCGTGCGGTCGATCTCGCGGATGCCGCGGAGCACCAGCTCGCGCTCGATCTGGCGCGCCACGTCGAACGCGTCGTGCGGGTCGATCGCGGCGGCCAGCAGCGACTGCGAGAGCACGCCCTTCGAGAACGGCTCGCCCTTGCCCTTGCCGTGGATCGTGATGTCGATCGGCATCGGGAGGTGCGTCTCGCTGCGAAAGGGCGCGTCGCCAAGCAGCTCCCGCACCTCGTGCAGGATCTCCTCCTTGGTCACGACACCGCGCGAGCGCAGGCGATCGCGGACGGCGTTGGCCGTCTGGTTCGCCTCCTCGAAGGGCACCCCTCGCGCCATCAGCGAGTGGATCATGATACCGCGCATGAAGGGCCGCCGATGGCCGCCCTCGTCCACGAAGAGCCGGTCGTCCTCTCCGCCGCCCCGTTTCGCGCGCTCTCCGGGTCCGCTCGCCGGGGAGGGAGGGCCCGGGCGATCGCGATTCGCTGCACCCACGCTCGCAAACTACCCCGACCGCGACGAAAGTGCCCAGTTCGGGTTGACTTCGCGGGATCGACCGGACTAGCTTCGGCCCAGTCCTGTGGTTGCCTGGGGGGTGGACCTCCACGGACGATGCGTGAAGCTCGCGAGCTCTTCCGCGCGGGCGACGTCGTCGAGATCGTGAAGATCTCCCGCCGTCAGCTCCAATACTGGGCTCAGACGGATCTGATCCGTCCGAGCGCATCGACCCCAGGCGGTCACGCCCGCTACTCGTTCGAGGATCTGGTCGCGGTCAAGGCCGCCAAGCGCCTGATCGACGCCGGCATCTCGGTGCAGCGCGTGCGCAAGTCGATCCGCGAGCTGACCCGGCTGCTGCCAACGGTCCCCCGCCCGCTCTCCCAGCTCGTGCTGGTGGCGACCGGCGACGTGGTGCTGGCCTTCCGCGACGGCACCGCCTTCGATGCGGTGTCCGGACAGGAGTGGGTCTTCGAGGTCGCGCGCTTCGTGCGCGAGGTCGAAGTCTGGAAGCAGGCGGCCCGGACGGAGGCCGCGAACGAACCCCCCGTGCTCGCGCTCGGAGCGAGCGGAGGCCCGTGCTGATCGGGTGCGCGCCCGAGGCGGCCGCGGGCTCGTGTCCGCGGGAGGAGCCAGCATGCGCGTCATCGCCATCGTCAACCAGAAGGGGGGATGCGGGAAGACGACCACCACGGTGAATCTCGCGGGCTGCCTGGCGGCAGACGGCGCGCGAGTGCTGGTCGTCGACATGGACCCCCAGGCCCACGCCACACTCGCGCTCGGCATCGATCCCGAGCGCCTCGACGAGAACCTCTACGAGGTCCTCGCTGACGCCGACGGCGTCGGACGCCTGCACGAGGTCTGCGTCGAGGCGGCGCCCCGTCTCTCGGTCGCCCCGTCCGGCATCGTGCTCTCGGCGCTCGAGCAGAAGCTGGCGGCCGAGCCGATCGAGACGCGCACCAACCGCCTCGCGCCGGCGATCGAGTCGCTCGGCGAGCTCTTCGATTACGTGCTGATCGACTGCCCGCCGAACGTCGGGCTCCTCACCTTCAACGCACTGCGCGCGGCGAGCGAGGTGATCGTCCCGCTCGAGACGAGCTTCTTCGCGATCCACGGCGTGCAGAAGCTGCTCGAGACGATCGCGCTGCTGACGGAGCGGATCGGCCGCGATCTCGGCGTGCGCATCCTGCCGACCCTCTATGACGGTCGCACGCGCTATGCGCGCCAGACCTTGTCGGAGATCCGCGAGCGCTTCGGCGACCTCTGCTTCGACACCGTGATCCGACAGAACGTGAAGCTGCGCGAAGCGGCGCAGCGCGGCCGACCGATCGCCGCGATCGCGCGCTCGGCCAACGGCGCGATCGACTATGCGGCGCTCGCCGTGGAGGTCGCGGCGACGGCCCCTGCCGCTCCGCGCGCCGACACCGGCGCGGGCGACGCGCGCCGCGAGGTGATCGTTCGCTTCCGCGATCTGCGCGCGAGCGACGTCCGCATCGCCGGCGACTTCAACGGCTGGGTCCCCGACAAGGGCGTGCGATCGCTGATCGAGTCCGAGGGCGCCGCGCGGGTCTGGACCAAGATCCTCCGGCTGCCGCCCGGCCGCTACCAGTACCGCTACGTCGTCGACGGCGAGTGGCGCGAGGATCCGGAGAATCCCGAGACGGCCGGGGGTCAGGTCGGCGGACGCAACTCCGTCCTGGTCGTGCGGTAGCCGCGGCGTGGCCCGCGGGCTCGGCGACGTCCTCCATTACTTCCTTCCCGACGAGATTGCGGGCGCCGGCGAGCGCGCGTCCTGGCGGACCGCGGCGGGCTCGCCGCCGCGACTCGAGGCGGCCGCGCTGCCGATCGTCGCGCTGCCCGTGGCCGAGCGCGACGTCGTGCGCGCGGCGCTCGCGTGGAACCTGACTGTCGAGATCGCGCGGCTCGGCGCGAGCGCGAGCCTGCTCGCGCCGAAGCTCGGCGACGGAAGCCTGCTGTGGCCCGAGCCCGGTCGCGGGCCGGTCGGCGCGGAGCTGGTGCACAGCCCGGCGCTCGACCTCGGGTCGCTCTACCGCGACGCGGCCGACGTCGCGGTGCAGCGCGCCGCGGAGCCCTGCGACGGCGGCGTGGTCGTGGCGTGCGTGCCGCCGCACTGGCTGCGGAGCTCGGCCGATGACGCCGCGCTGCTGCGCTGGGCGCTCCTCTTCGCGACGCCGGACGGGCGCGATCTGCTCGAGACCTACGCGCTGACGAAGTTCCTGCTGAGGCGGCGTCCCGACGCGAAGGTCGGGATCACGATCCACGGCGTGCGTCGGATCGCGGAGGCCGAGCGCGCCTTCGAGCGCCTGGCCGGCGTCGCGGCGCGTCACCTCGGCCGCGCGCCGCGGAGCTACGGTCTGCTGGTCGACGATCTGCACGTCTACCGCGCGATCGTCGCGCGGCGCCCGATCGGGCTCGAGCATCCGCAGTCGCCTGCGGCGAAGGCGCTGCGCGACGTCGCGCGGCTCGTGCTGGCCGACGCACGGACCGAGAACCGTGTCTGAGGGCGCGGCGCGCGAGCCGGACGCCGACGCACAGCGCCGCGCGCTGCGGCGGGCGCTCGGCGCGGGGCGCACGCCGCTGCGCATCGTCGCAGAGCGGGTGCTCGGCGCGGAGACCCGCATCGACCTCGTGGCAATCACGCCCGACGGCGAGACGCGGCTCGTCCTGATCGCGGAGCCGGGCCGCGAGGTCGAGGCCGTCGCGCGCGGGCTCGCTCACCGCGCCTTCGTCGAGGCGCGCCTCGCCGACTGGCTCCAGCTCGCGCCCGACCTCGGCGCCCGCCCGGAGGCGGGCGTCCGCGCGCTCGTCCTCGCGCCGGCCTTCGGCGCCGAGGCGCTCGCCGCGGCGGCCGCGATCCCGGCGCGTCGCATCGAGCTCGCGTTCTGCCGCTTCGAGCGGGTCGGGCCGGAGCTCCGCGCATCGATCCAGCCGATCGGCGCCACCGATCCGGCGCCGACCCCGTCCGTGGGACCGCCCGAACCGCCGGCTGCCCGATTCCGAACCGGCCTGTCGGATGCCGACCTCGGCGTCTCCGTCGAGGAACAGAGCGCCCTCGAGGCGCCTCTCCCGCGGGAATCCCCTCGTCGCTCCGCTCCGACCGAAATTCTCTGACACCAACGGACGCTTCCGGGCCACATCCCACCACGGAGTCGGATTCCGATCAGGCTCCTGATCTGGGAGGGATGCTCATGCTGGTGGCAGCGCCCGCCGCGCAGCCGGATGAATCGGAGCTGATCGATCGAGTCCTGGCCGGTGAACGGGACGCGTTCGAAGCGATCTACGAGCGCTACCTCCCGCGCGTCTTCGGCTTCGTGAGCAAGCGGCTCGACAACCGCGCCGACGCCGAGGAGACCGTGCAGGAGGTGTTCTTCAACGTCTTCTCGTGCCTCGCCTCCTACCGCAAGGAGTCGCACTTCGCGGCGTGGGTGCTCGGCATCGCGCGGCGCACCGTCGCGAACCGCTTCAAGCGGAAGCGCCACCCGACGGTGCCGCTCGAGATCGAGGAGGAGCCCGAGAGCGTCGACTACTCCGCGCCGATGCTCGAATCGGTGCCGACGCCGCACGAGACGTACGAGTGTCGCGAGCGCGTGCAGCGGCTCGAGGCGGCGGCGGCGCGCGAGCTGACCCCCGAGCAGCGCCTGCTCTTCGAGCTGCACCACCTGCGCCACCACCCGATCAACGACATCGCGAGCATGCTCGAGAAGAGTGAGGACGCGATCAAATCGAATTTGTATCGGGCTCGACGAGTGCTGCTCGCGCGGTAGCGCGACACGCGCTTACATCGCGCCTCCATGGAAGGAGCGGCGCTCCGACTGTCAGGCTTTCGCGAGCCGCTCGGACTGTGGCGCCATCGCGCGGGGCCACCGACGCAGCAGCCGGGGCTGCGCGCGGAGCGCATCGAGTTCTCGAGCCGCGGCGACCGCGCAACCGGACGCCTCTGGCTGCCGCGCCACAGTGGCGAGCTACCGGTGGTGCTGGTCCAGCACCGCGCCGGCGAGAGCGCCGCGAGCGCGGAGATCGAGGCGATCGCGCTGCGATTGGTGCAGCGGGGCGCAGCCGTCGCGGCGATCGACTTCCCGCTCCACGGCGGGCGAGGCGACGCGAAGCTCGGAGCGCGGCTCGCGCGCTCGCTGGCCGGCGAGTGCGACGCCGCGCCTCCGGACCTGGTGCGGGAGTTCGCGCGTCAGTCCGTGGTCGACCTCGAGCGCGCGCTCGACGCCTGCGGCTCCCTGCCGGAGCTCGATCTCGAGCGCGTCGGGTACGTCGGGCTCGGCCTCGGCGCGCGCATCGGGGCCGCCTTCGCGGGCCTCGACGCGCGCGTTCGCGCAGTCGCGCTCGCATTTCCCGGCGCGGCCGACTCGGCCGACGCGCTCGACGCTGGCGCCTTCGTCGCGCGCATCGCGCCGCGGCCGCTCCTCCTGATCCATGCGGGACGCGGGGACGCCGACGGCTCGCGCGGCGCACGCGCCCTCTTCGAGGCCGCGGGTGATCCGAAGCAGGAGTCCCGCGTCGGCAGCGACGTCCCCGGCGACCCGGCCGTCCAGCACGCGCTCGAACGCTTCCTCGGCCCCGCGCTCGCCCTGCCGGACGCGTGAGCCTCGGCGAAAGCCGACCCGTATACTCGGCGCCCGCGCGCGCGCGCCGCGCCGCGCAGCATCGATGCCGCAGGCCTCCGGCCGGGTGGCGAGGGGGACGCATGAGGCGAGGCATCGCGCTCGGAATCACGGCAGCTCTCGGGCTCGCCGCGTGCAGTGGAGGCCCGGGCGGCGGGCCGGCCGCGAGCGCACCGGACGCAGGCCAGGTGGCGGCGGAAGTCGCGGGCGAGAAGATCACGATCGGCGAGCTCGACGCGCAGGCGAAGGATCGCCTCTACTTGCGCGAGACCCGCAACGGCGAGGCGAGCGCCGTCTACGAGCTGCGCGAGGAGACGCTGCAGGCGTGGATCGAGGACCACGCGCTCGCGAGCGAAGCGAAGAAGCGCGGGCTCGACGTGGATGCGCTGGTCGCCGAGGAGGTCGCGAAGCGCGGTCCGGTGACCGACGAGGAGATCTCGGCCTTCTACGAGGCGAACAAGTCGCGCGTGCAGGGGCACACGCTCGACCAGCTCAAGGACGACATCCGCCGCCATCTCGAGAGCTTGCGGGAGCGCGAGGTGCGCGAGGCGCTGGTCAAGCAGGCGGACGTGGCGATCCACCTCGAGCCGCCGAAGGTGCAGGTCTCGAGCAACGGGCCCGCCGTCGGGCCGGCGGACGCTCCCGTCACGTTGATCGAGTTCTCCGACTTCCAGTGCCCCTTCTGCGCGCGCGCGCACCCGGTGATCCAGTCGCTGCGCGAGCGTTATCCGACACAGCTACGCGTCATCTACAAGCACATGCCGCTCGAGGCGATCCATCCGCGCGCGCGGGCGGCCGCGGAGGCGGCGGTGTGCGCAGAGCAGCAGGGCAAGTTCTGGGAGTACCACGACCTCCTGTTCGCGACGCCGGGCGCGCTGAGCGACGACGACCTGAAGGGCTACGCCAGCGCCGTCGGCCTCGACATGGGCGCCTTCGGCAGCTGCCTCCAGGACCCGAAGCGATCCGAGCGCATCGAGGCCGACCTGGCGGAGGCGCGCGCCGCGGGCGTGACCGGCACGCCGGCCTTCGTGCTGAATGGCCGGTTGCTGAGGGGACTCCAGCCGACCGACGCCCTGATCGCGCGGATCGACAAGGAGCTCGGCTCCGCGGCGCCGAAGCCGGGGGCGCCCGCCCAGGCCTCGCCTTGACCGTCCCCGAGGTGGCGGGCAAGCTCGCGCGGTCCACGGCTCTCTCGAGCCGCGTGTGTGCGGGGTGAGCCCATGTTCGGCATCGGCAGCAGCGAGCTGCTCGTGATCCTGGCGATCGTGGTCGTGCTCTTCGGCGCGCGACGCCTGCCGGAGCTCGGCACCGGAGTCGGCAAGGCGATCCGGAACTTCAAGGCCGGCCTCTCGGGCAAGGACGAGCTCGACGTGACGCCCAAACCGAGCGAAGTCGAGCCGGGCGACCGGAAACCGGAGCCTCCTCACTAAGCTCCGCTCGCCATCGTTCGCTGCGCGCGCCTTCGGCGCTCGCTTCGCGCGCCATGTTGCTGCTCGCTACCGGGGGAGCTGGACTTCCGGGAGCGGCCCCGAGCGATTGCGCGCGCCCGCGTCGGTCAAGCGGAAGGACGCTGCGGCGTCGGGAAGCGGCGCGAAGACCGCATCGAAGGGCTGGACCACGCCGGGCAGGATCGCGGCGACGAGCGGCGGATCCTCGAGCAGCCGCGCCGCAGGCGCCTCGCGCAGCCGCTCCGTCGCGATCGGGGCGTGCAAGGCGGCGCGCTCCGACAGCGGCACGCCGTCGGCGTCGAGCAGCTCCACCGAGACGTCGCTGAGGTCGTGCACCTCGGCTCCGGAATTTCGCAGTCGACCCGACACCACGTAGAGACGACCGCTCGCCGCGTTCTCGACGAAGCGGCCCTCGAGCGCGGCGACCTCGAGGCCCGCGACCCGCTCCGCAACCGGCGCGGCCGGGGCGCGCGTCGCGAATCCCGCATGGAGGCCGGCGCCGAAGAGGCCGAGCGTGACGGCCCAGCCGAGCGCCTGCGCGCCGATGCCGAGCGCGCGACCCACGCGCTCGAGCGCGCCGCCGAGAGACGGGAGCGCGATGCGCGGCGGCCTCCAGGATCTGCCCTTCGGCTTCTCGGGCTGCTTCGCCGCCTCCGCGTCCGCCGCCTCGGCGGACTCGCCGAAAAGGTCGTCCCAGCCCTCGCTGCTGAGCTCGTCGCCCGGCCCGGCGTTCGCCTCCGTCTCGGCGGGCTTCTCGTCGGCCGGCGCGAACGCGGGCGTCTCGTCTTCCTGGCGCGCGAGCTCCGCGACCGGATCGAATTCGTCGGGCG
>DATKND010000071.1:0-20003 GCA_035541475.1 Myxococcota bacterium
GATTCGAGCATTACGGCGACGCGCTGCACGGGGTCGAGCTCTACACCGGCCGCCGCGCGGCGAACGTCGTGAACGAGGCGATCGAGCAGATCCAGGCGTTCGGAGCCTCTCCGTGGTTCCTGTTCGTGAACCTCTTCGATCCGCACGCGCCCTACGATCCGCCGGCTCCCTACGACGCGGGTCTCGAGCCCGTCGACGAGGGCCGGCTGCAGCGCGCCCAGATGGCGCGGCTCACGGCCGGCCTGCCGCCGGCGCCCGAGCCGTGGGAGGTCGAGGCGGAGAAGGCGCTGCTCGCGCGCTACGACGCCGAGATCGCATACATGGACGCAGAGCTCGCGCGCCTGCTCGCTGCGGTGGCGGCGGCGCCCAGCAGAGACCGCACCTTGATCGCGATCACAGCCGATCACGGCGAGAGTTTCGGCGAGCATGACTACTTCTCGCACGGCGCCCATCTCTACGAGGACAACGTCCGCGTGCCGCTGATCCTGCGGCTGCCGAACGGCGCGGGCGCCGATACGCGCGTCGCGACCCCGGTGCCGAACCACGCGCTCTTCGCCGAGCTGCTGCGAGCGGCGGAGCTCCCGGTTCCGACCGGCGCGCCAACGCTCGACGGCCGCGCGCCGATCCTCACGGAGGTCGGCGCGAGCGACGCGAACGTCCGGCTCTTTGGTTCGTTCTTCGACCGCAACCTGCGCGCGCTCTACGCCTTCCCGTTCAAGTGGATCGAGTCGTCGCGGGGAGACGTCGAGCTCTACGACCTCTCCGCCGATCCGCAAGAGCGTCAGAACCTGGCCGGGAAGGACTCGCAGCGCGCCGCGGCGATGCACGAGGAGCTCGAGCGCCGGGTCGCGGCGCTGCCCCCGCTCTACGAGGAGGGCGCGCGCGCTGAGGTCTCGGACGAGACGAAGCGCTCGCTGCACGCGCTCGGCTATCTGGGCAACGACGGCCGCTGAGCGGCCGGCGCGCCGCGCTCGGGGATCTCGTAGAGGGAGATCGATCCGCCGGGCCGCGCCACGGGCGTGTACGCGTCGAGCCACGCATAACATCCCGGCGTAGGCTTCGCGAAGATGCTCTGCGCGGCGTAGAGGCCCTTACGCACGTTCGCGCTGATCGCGACCCAGCCCGTCACGGGCTCGCAGCCGCGGAGCTTCTCCTCGCGCACTCCGTACGCCGCCGGGTCCTCGGCGGCGAAGAGCGCGAGCCGAACGGGCGGGTTGCCGCGCCGGGCGAGCTCGCGCGCGAGCGTGGTGACGTCCTGGCCCCAGTCGAGATTGGACTCGAGGAAGAGCTCGGAGCCACGGGAGGGTCCGCCGACCGCGACGTTGAAGAAGGCGAGGTAGCTCGGATGCGCGGCCAGGCTCTCGAGCGCGATCGCCGCGCATGCCGCGAGCAGCGCCTTGCGCGGCCATCCCGCCGGAAGGGGCGCGAGCTGCGTCGCGACGAATACACACAGCAGAGGCACGAGCGGCAGCGCATAACGATAACCGAGCGGCACTTCGAGCCAGATCGTCAAGGTGAGGACGTAGAGCGCGAGCGGGATCGCGAGGAAGGCCCCGAGCCGACCCCGCCTCGCGCGCAGGCTCGCGATTGCCGCGCCCACGAGCGCGAGAAATCCGACAGGCTCCTTGCACAGGAAGGCGAGCGGCATGAAGCGCGGATCGTGGCCGGTGCGGACGGCGCCGAGAAACCAGTAGGGACGCGGCTGGGCGTTGGCGAAGTCGACGAAGAGAAGCGCGCGCAGGTAGCCGGGCAATGGGACGTCCGGGAAGCGCCCGTTCGGATCGGTCGCGAGCGCGAAAGAGCCGCCGTAGCTCGCCCAGAGCACACCGATCGCGAGGGCGAGCCAGGCTCCGAGGACTACCGACGACCACGCGACTCGCGACGCCAGGCTCCGCGCACGGAACGACCCGGCGGGCCGCAGCGACTGCCGGCCGAGCTCCAGGGCGAAGGCCCCGATCAGCAGCAACGCGCTCTGCTTGGCGGCCAGCGCGAGGCCGAGCGCGATTCCGCACGCGATGAGGCGTCCGAAGCCCGGCCTACGCTCCCAACGCCAGAGTGCGTAGAGCGCCTGGAGCGACAGCACCGCGACCGTGATGTCGCTGTGCGCGAGCGGCCCGTAGGCCAGCAGGGAAGGCGAGAACGAGAAGAGGAAGGCGGCGAGCAGACCCGCCTGCGCGCCGGCCACCTCGCGCGCCCACGCGAAGGACAGCAGCGCGCCCCAGCAGGACAGCAACACGAAGGGCATGCGCGCGGCCACGCGCAGCACCGCCGGCGGCGGCTCGCCGCGGTCGAGCAACACGCGCGCGACGCGCGGCTGCGCCGACGCGTCGTCGGTGTCGAGGAAGAGCAGCGGCACGCTCGCGAGGTGGAAGGTCAGCGGGGGGTGGAAGAGCAGCACACGCGCGAAGTCGTAGTCGCCGGTCCGCCAGAGGTAGAGGCCCGTGCCGACGTACGCGGGCTCGTCGAAGGTGAAGGACTTGCTCCACGCGGTGTGGACGAGCCGCAGCCCGAACAGCGCCATCAGCCCGGCGACCGCGAACGCGACGCGGCCGCGTCGTCGCGCGTGCGCCGCCGCGCCGGACGGCGCGTCCTCTTCGCTCACGTCTGCGGCCACTCGTCCGCGGCGAGCTTGCGACCCGACGGGAAATCGAAGGTCGGCTTGGGTCCCGTGACCGGGAGGGAGGAGAAGGGGTCCGTCTCCGACCGGCCGCTCCGCTCGAGGCGCAGGCGCTGCGCGAGCCGCAGTGCGTCCGCGTCGAGCGGCCCGCCCACGCGCAGGCACTGCTCGAGCAGCGCGATCGCCTCGTCGCGCTCGCCGCGCAGGTAGTAGGCGTTGGCGAGGATGTAGAGCTGCGACTGGCTCGTCGGCGGGCGATCGCGCGCGGCGTCGATCTCCATCTGCGCCATGTCGCGGATCAGGTCGCGGAAGCGCGGATCGCCGAAGAGCGGCATCAGCCAGGGATCGCCGAAGAAGGGATGGGAGAAGCCGCCGCCGCGCTCGGCGCTCCGGCGTAGCTCCGCGAGCGCGGTGTCGGGGTCGCGGTGCTCGAGCGCGAGGACCGCGCGCACGTAGTGGCCGACGGCTCCGTCCGGATAGTGTGACGCCGCGTCCTGCAGCAGCAGCCCTTCGGCCTGCCAGAGCGGAGCGCGGCGGCTCGCCTCCGCGGCGAACGCCGCGACCCACAGCGCCGCGCCCGCGATCGCGGCGCGGCGCAGCCAGGGCAGGGCGGCGCGAGGCGTCCGCGCCTCGGTGCGCCGACACAGATCGCGGACGGCGAGGCAGCCGCCGCCCAGCAGACCGGGCAACGCGAAGTAGAGGTACCGATCGCCCATCGCGAACATGAACGGGAGCCATTGCGAGATCGGCGCCCAGGCCGCGACCGCGCCGAGCCACCACGCGGCCTCGGGATCGGACCGGCGGAGCGTCCACGCGATGCGCGCGGCGAGACACACGCTTGCGACGAGCCCCGCGAGCCACCACGGATCGAGATTCGAGCGCACCGGCTCGGGCTCGTGATAGGCGGACGCTCCGAGACCCGTGGCCGCCATCGCGAGATAGCGCGCGCCGATCGCGGCGATCCCGCGCAGGTGCGACCACGCGTCGGGATACGGATCGATGACCGCGCGCGACATGCTCGAGAACACGGGCATCTGGATCGGCGCGTAGATCGCGAAGACCGCGAGCCATGCGGCGAGACCCTGGAGCTCTCGCCGGACGGCCTCGCCGCGTCGGTACCGGGTCCAGGTGAAGACCGCCGACATCGGCAAGGCGAAGCTCGCGCTGGCCTTGGCGAGCAGTCCGAAGGCGAGGAGCGCGGCGCTCGCGACCGGCGTGCGGGGAAAGACGAGCAGCGCGGAGAGCGCGCCCGTCATCGCGAGCAGGGTGCGGAGCTGTGAGATCCACGCGACCGACTCGACGTTCGCGGGATGGAGCACGAAGAGCGCGCTCGCGAAGAGCGACACGCCGCGCGACAGCCCCGCTTGCAGCAGCAAGGCGAACAGCAGGGCGCCGTTCAGCGCATGGACCGCGACGTTGACGAGGTGATATCCGCGCGTGTCGGCGCGGAAGAGCCGCCCTTCGATCGCGTGCGCCAGGTGCAGCACCGGCGCGTAGTTCCCACCGGCGTACTGGCGCGCCTCGCCGTTCGGCGCGAACGCCGCGGGCACCAACTCGGCGAAGGGCCGCACGAGATAGGGGTTCGTGACGATCAGCAGATCGTCGTCGGAGATGAAGGGTCCGCCGAGCGCGCCGCGGTAGACGCCGAGGACGAGCAGTGCGAAGGCGACTGCGACGCCCACGAAGGTCGGAAGGGAGATCATCTCTCCCGTGCCGGACGCAGTGCGGGCGGGGCCGGCGCCGGGATCGCTCATGGGCCGGCTCAGTATGCGCAAGCGCGCGACCTTGCGTCGAGCCCCGAGGAGGTGAGCCCGCGATCGACCCCTCAGCCCGCACGTCTCCTCGTGCGCGCCCACGAGGCCGATGGGGTATTCAAGCGACCGCTCGAACGGCCGAAGACCTCGACCAAGGCCGCTTCACGCAGTGTCTCCGCGCGACCGGCATGACCGAGGCGAGCGCCTCTCACGAGCTGGCGGAGGCGACGCACGAGGAGGACTGTCGCAATCGCGCGATGTCCACGGAGTCGACCACAGGGATCGTCGGGATCGTGTTCGATCCGGACTGCTATCAGGCCTGTGTGAAGACAATCGCTCCGTAGAGACGCCGTGCTCGCGCTCGAAGGCACACCGCCCGCCGAGCCCACGGGTCCCCAGTGTTCAGGCGCCGTCCGGCAGCGTCGAAGCAACTCCGGCGCGAGACGGCCGTCCTCTTTCGATGAAACGCATCTTGCATGCGGGATTCGCATGAAGTCTCGTGGCCCGGCGTCGCGTGCGCGTCTTGCGGAGCGATCCGACGCCGGGAAGGATTTCGCGATGGCGAGCTGGACCATGCTGAGTTGCCGATTCCCGGTTGCGCCTCGCCTCGTCGGCTCCTTCGCCGCGATCGCCCTCCTGGCGGCCGGACCCGCGCTCGCGGCGATCAGCGTCTCACTGAGTCCGCCGAACGCCGCGGTCACTGCGCTGCAACCCCAGCAGTTCAGCGCGGTGGTGACGGGGGATCCGCAGAACCTGGGTGTCACGTGGAGCGTGGACGGCATCGGCGGCGGGAACGCCTCGGCGGGCACGATCGATACGACCGGTCTGTTCACGCCGGGCGCGGTGCCGGGCCTCCACACGGTGACCGCCACCAGCGTCGCCGATGCGACGCTGAGCGCGTCGGTGAGCGTCGCCGTCACGGACCTCGCCGGCGTGTTCATGCACCACAACGATGCGCAGCGCACCGGGGTGAACGCGAAGGAGTACGCGCTCTCGCCCGCGACCGTAGGTCCGGGCAGCTTCGGCAAGCTTTTCTCCTGCGCGCTCGACGGGCCGGGCTACGTGTACGCCGAGCCGCTCTACGTCGCGGGCCTCACGATGGGCGACGGAAAACGACATAACGTCGTGTTCGTCGCGACCGAGAGCGACTGGGTCTACGCATACGACGCCGACGCGCCCTCCTGCCAGCAGCTGTGGAGCACGCGCGTGCTCCAGCCCGACGAGACGACGGTTCCCGCCGCCGACACGGGCGAGCTGAACGACCTAGTGCCCGAGATCGGAGTGACGTCGACTCCCGTGATCGATCCGTCGACGAACACGATCTACGTCTGCGCCAAGAGCAAGGACTCCGGCTCGGACTATCACCACCGCCTCTACGCTCTCGATCTGATCGGCGGTGCGCCGAAGTTAGGCAGCCCGATCGAGATCACCGCTCCGAACTTCGTGCCGCTCTACCACCTGCAGCGGCCCGCCCTGCTGCTCGACGGAGGCACCGTCTACGTCGCCTTCGGATCTCACGGCGACAACAACATCTATCAGGGCTGGGTGATGGCCTACGACGCCACCTCGCTGGCGCAGAAATTCGCGTGGCCGGCGACCGACCCGACCTCCGGAAACAACGAGGGCGCCATCTGGGGGGCCGGCGGCGGGCCCGCCGTCGACGCGAGCGGGAACGTCTACGTCGAGACGGCGAACGGGACCTTCGACGCGAATACGGGCGGCGTCAACTATGGCGACTCGGTCGTCAAGCTGAACCCGAGCGGCGCCGTGGCCAGCTACTTCACACCGAGCGACCAGGACACCCTGAACGCGAACGACATCGACCTGGGATCGGGTGCGGTGGTCGTGCTCCCCGATGCGCTCGGCTCGACCGGCCACCCGTACCTCGCACTCGCCTCCGGCAAGCCGGGCATCCTGTATCTGCTGGACCGGGACTCCCTCGGCGGCTTCCATCACACCGATCGAGCGGTCCAGGAGATCGCCGTGCACCCGAACACGACGGATTTGCTCGCCGGCGTGTGGGGCCAGCCCGCGGTCTGGGGCGGGCGGCTGTACATCGTGGCCATCGGCGATCCACTGCGACAGTACGCGATCGGGAACGGCGCGATCTCGACGCTGCCGCAGACGCAGTCCGCCAACACATTCCCGTTCCGCGGCGCGACCCCGGCCGTCTCGTCGAACGGCTCGACCAACGGGGTCGTGTGGGCAGTCGACGTCAGCGCGTATCCGTCGGGCCCCGCGGTGTTGTACGCCTACGACGCGACGGATCTCACGCAGCAGCTCTACTCCAGCCCGGCCAGTGGCGCTCTCGCGGCGGGCAACGCGACGAAGTTCACCGTGCCGACAGTCGCCAACGGCCGCGTCTACGTCGGCGGGCAGGCTTCGATCACCGTGTTCGGCTATCTGCCCGAGCCCGACGCCACCCTCGGCCTGGCCTGTGGCGCGGCGCTGCTCGCTTCGCTTTCCCGGCGGCGCTTGCGCCGGGTGTCCCGCTCGCGGAAGTCAGCCGGATGCTCGGCCACAGCGACTCGGCCGTGACGCTGCGGGTCTGTCCGCGTAGGCTGTCCGGCGGACTCTCGACGGTGTAAGTGGTGGTGGAGCTGGGGGGAATCGAACCCCCGACCCTCAGACTGCCAGCCTGATGCTCTCCCAGCTGAGCTACAGCCCCTCCGAAGGCGCGCAAGCTATCCAAGCTCGGGTGGGACTGTCAAAGAATGGGGCGCATCGAGGCGAAACTCGTGCGCGCGCGCTGCGCGGCCCCGCGGGCGTGTTATTCTCCGCGCCCTTCGCCGGAGTGGCGGAACTGGCATACGCAGGGCCCTCAAAAGGCCCCGACCTTCGGGTCGTGTGGGTTCGAGTCCCACCTCCGGCACCGGGCGAAAGGCGGCGGCGCGAGAATTCCGGAGCGGCGCGCTCCGTCCCAATCCCACGACCACGAGGACGTCCCGCGGAGACGGCGTCCGTCGCAGAGGAGATCGCCTTGTACAAGTGGATTCGCGCACTCGCGCTCGCCGGCTTCGTGAGCCTCGGCCTCGCCGTGGTGGCCCCGGGCGTCGCGCTTGCGCAGTACCGCGACTTCACGGGCCGCATCGACAAGATCAACGACAAGAAGATGATCGTGGACAACCGGCAGGGCGACAAAGTCACCTTCGACAAGGTTCCGGAGACGAAGGTCGACGACACGAACGAGGGCAAGAAGAAGGCGTGGAGCGATCTGAAGAGCGACGACTGGGTCACCGTGAAGTGGAAGATGGTCGACAAGCCGCGCAAGGCCTACGAGGTGGTCGTGATCCCGCCGAAGAAGGAGGCGGGCGAGGAGCAGCAGTAGCGGCGTCGGACGCTTGCGAGCGTCGCGACGTCGGATAGGTTCGCAGCATGGGCGCGGCGCCGCTCAGCCCGGAGCAGTATGAGCGCTACCGGCGTCACCTGGTCCTGCCGGAGATCGGCCTCGATGGACAGCAGGCCCTGCTCGATGCGCGGGTGCTCCTGATCGGCGCCGGCGGACTCGGCTGTCCGCTGGCGCAGTACCTCGCGGCCGCGGGCGTCGGCACGCTCGGCCTCGTCGACGACGACGTCGTCGACGCCTCGAACCTGCACCGCCAGGTGCTCTACGGCACGGCGGACGTCGGCCGCCCGAAGCTCGAGGTCGCGGCGGCGCGCGTCGCGGCGATGAATCCGGACGTGCGCCTCGAGCTCCACCCGGTCCGCCTCGATTCCGGCAACGCGCTCGAGCTCTTCGCGCGCTACGACGTGATCGTGGACGGCACCGACAACTTCCCGACTCGCTACCTCTCGAACGACGCCTGCGTGCTGCTCGGCAAGCCGAACGTGCACGGCTCGATCTTCCGCTTCGACGGGCAGGCTTGCGTCTTCGATGCGCGCCACGGCCCCTGCTACCGCTGTCTCTATCCCGAGCCGCCGCCGCCGGGCGCCGTGCCGTCGTGCGCGGAAGGCGGCGTGCTCGGCGTGCTGCCCGGTCTCGTCGCGCTGATCCAGGCGACCGAGACGATCAAGCTCGTGACGGGCGCCGGCGAGCCGCTCTACGGGCGTCTGCTCCGCGTCGACGCGCTGCGCATGGAGTTCGAGGAGTTCCGGGTGAACAAGGATCCGGACTGCGCGCTCTGCGGTGAGTTGCCGACGATCACGCAGCTGATCGACTACGAGGGCTTCTGCGGTGTGTCGCGTCGCGCGCCCGGCTATTCCGAGATCTCGGCGGCCGCATTCTCGGCGCGCCGCGCGCGCGGCGAGCGCGTGCTGCTGCTCGACGTGCGCGAGGCGGACGAGATCGCGCGCGCGCGCATCGAGGGCGCGACCTGGATCCCGCTCGGCGAGCTCGACGCGCGTGCAAACGAGCTGTCCGCCTGGCGCGACGGCCCCGTGGTCGTGCACTGCCACCGCGGCGGGCGCAGCGCGCGCGCGTGCGCGTTGCTGGCCGAGCGCGGATTCCGCCAGCTCCACAATCTGCAAGGCGGCATCGAGGCGTGGTCGCTGTCCGTCGACCCGTCCGTGCCGCGTTACTGAGGAGACCGTGGCCCGAAGCAAGCTCCCGGATCCGCTGGCGCGCCGGCACCTCGTCGAGCGCGAGCTGCCGCTGGCGCAGGCGCTCGAGCTCGCCGAGTCGTATCTCGGCGCGGGACGGCGCCTCGAGGCGGTCGATTTCCTGCGCAAGGCCGGCGCATCCGACCGGCTCGTCGCGTTGCGCGCCGAGGCGATCGCCGACGGTGACGCATTCTTGCTGCGACGCGTCGCGGACGCGATGGCGTCGGCGCCGACCCGCGAGGAGTGGCAGGCGCTCGCGCAGTCCGCCGAGCGCGCCGGCAAGGACCGCTACGCTGGAGAGGCGAGGCGACAGGCCGAGCGGGGGGAGGACTGACGGATGGCGTTGCGCTGCCGGATGTTTCGCGGGCTCGCGAAGGAGGCGGAGGAGGAGATCGACAAGTTCCTCGCCACCCATCGCATTCGCGTGCTGCACATGGCCCAGAGCGAGAGCGGCGATCACATCAGTGTGACGCTTCTCTTCGAGGAGCCCGATCCGCTCGCGGGTGACGATTTCTGACCGCGGGCGCGGCGCCCGAGAGGGCGATCGAGATCCGCGGCGCGCGCGTCCACACCCTCGCCGGCGCGAGCTGCCGCATCCCGCTCGGCTCTCTGACCGCGATCACGGGCGTGTCGGGGTCGGGTAAGTCGTCGCTCGCCTTCGACACGCTCTACGCGGAGGGCCAGCGACGCTACGTCGCGTCACTCTCGACCTACGCGCGGCTCTTCCTCGAGCGGCTGCCGCGCCCGGAGGTGGACTCGATCTCGCATCTCCCGCCCGCCGTCGCGATCGAGCGTCGCAACCGCGTGACGAACGCGCGCTCGACGGTCGGCAGCGCGACCGAGATCCTGGACCACCTGCGCCTGCTCTACGCGCACGTCGGGGTCACATGGTGCGGCAGCTGCGCGCGGCCGGCGCAGCCGGGTCGGGTCGAGGCGGTCGCGGCGCGCATCGGCGAGCGCTTCGCCGGCGGGCGCATCTCGCTCGGCGCGCCGCTGCCGGGCGTGCCCGCGAGCGCCGCGCGGGAGCTGCGCGAGCGGCTGGTGCGCGAGGGCTACACGCGCCTGCTCGACGCGACGGGCGCGGTCCACGACCTCGGCGAGATCGCCTCGCGCGAGTTCGATGCGCTGCGCCGCGACGGCTGGCTGCTCGTCGACCGGCTCGCGGCCGCGGCCGACGAGCCGACGCGTGCGCGGCTCGCGGAGGCGGTCGCCAGCGGCTTCGAGCGCGGCGGCGGGCGGCTCGCGGTAGTGACGCCGGAGGGAGAGGTCGCGGAGTACCAGAGCGGGCTCGCATGCGACACCTGCGGGCGTCGCTTCCCGGAGCCGACGCCGGCGCTCTTCTCGTGGAGCTCGCCGCTCGGCGCGTGCCCCACCTGTCAGGGCTTCGGCCGCGTGCCGGCGCTCGACCGCGAGCGGGTCGTGCCCGATCCGCGCAAGTCGCTCGCGAACGGAGCGATCGCGCCGTTCGCGACGCCGTCGGGACGGCGCGCGCAGGCGAAGCTCCTCGCCTTCTGCGCGCGCGCCGGGATTCCGGCGGATCGGCCGGTCGCGGATCTCGCGGCGGCCGATCTCGAGCGCGTCTTCCGCGGCGACGGCCCACGCTGGAAGGGAGTCGAGGGCTACTTCGCGAAGCTCGAGCGCAAGCGATACAAGGTGCAGAACCGCATGCTGATCGCGCGCTATCGGCGCTTCGATCCGTGTCCCGACTGCGGCGGCGCGCGGCTGCGACCCGAGGCGCTCGCGGTGCAGGTCGGCGGTCTCGACATCGCGTCGCTCTGCCGGCTCTCGCTCGCCGACTTCGGCGGTTGGCTCGCGAAGCTCGATCTCTCCGACGCGCGCGCGGCGCGCGCCGTGCGCCTGCTCGCGGACCTGCGCGCGCGCGTCGACACCGCGAACGCGGTCGGTCTCGACTATCTGACACTCGATCGCGCCACGCGCACACTCTCGGGCGGTGAGGCGCAGCGCATCCAGCTCGCGGCGGCGCTCGGCGGGACGCTCTGCGCCTCGCTCTACGTGCTCGACGAGCCCTCCGCGTCGCTCCACGCGCGCGACGTCGCGCGCCTGGTGGCGATCCTCCAGCGCATCCGCGACCAGGGCAACACAGTGGTGGTGGTCGAGCACGCGGGCGCGGTGATCGCCGACTCCGACCACGTGATCGAGCTCGGCCCCGGCGCGGGACGCCACGGGGGGCGCGTGATCGCGGAGGGCGACGTCGCGGCGCTGCGCGCGACGCCCGAGTCGCCGACGGGGCGCGCGCTCGCCGGCACGCTCGACGCGGCCCCGCGCGCGCGCCGTCCCGCCCGCGGACGGCTCCGCATCGTCGGCGCGCGCGAGCACAATCTGCGCGACGTGACGGTCGACGTGCCGCTCGGTCAGCTCGTCGTGGTGAGCGGCGTGTCGGGCGCGGGCAAGTCGACCCTGGTGCGCTCGGTGCTCGTCGGGCAGCTGCGGCGCGATCCCGAGCGCGGCGAGTGCGAGCGCATCGAGGGCGCCGAGGCGATCGACGAGGTGGTGCTCGTCGACGCGGCGCCGCCGGCGCGCGGCTCGCGCTCGAACGCGGCGACCGTCTCGAAGGCCTTCGAGCCGATCCGCCGCTCTTTCGCCGAGACGCGCGAGGCGCTCGCGAAGGGATTCGCGCCGGGCTGGTTCTCCTTCAACGTCCCGGGTGGCCGCTGCGAGACCTGCGAGGGCGCGGGCGAGATCGTCGTCGACATGCACTTCCTCGACGACCTGCGCATGCGCTGCGAGATCTGCGACGGCCGCCGCTACCGCCCGGAGGTGCTCGACATCCGCGTGCGCGGCCGCTCGATCGTCGACGTGCTCGGCATGTCGGTGGAGGAGGCGCTCGATTTCTTCGCCGGCGACGAGAAGATCGGAGCGCGGCTCGAGCCGTTGCGGCGCGTGGGACTCGGGTATCTGACGCTCGGCCAGCCGCTCTCGACGCTCTCGGGCGGCGAATCGCAGCGGCTTCGCATCGCGCAGGCGCTTCAGGAGGAGGCGTCGCGACGCCTCTTCGTGTTCGACGAGCCGAGCACGGGGCTCCACCCGGCCGACATCCGCGTGCTGATCGATTGTCTCGACGCGTTGCTCGCGGTGGGCGCGAGCGTGATCGTGGTCGAGCACGATCTCGACCTGATCCGCGCGGCCGACTGGGTGATCGACCTCGGTCCCGAGGCGGGCCCGCAGGGCGGGCGCGTCGTCGCGGAGGGGCCGCCCGAGCGGATCGCACGCGCGCCCGGGTCCCACACGGGCGCGGCGCTGCGCGCGCAGGGTCTGCGTGGCTGAGCGCGCGCAGCCGCCCGACGACATCACGCCCCGGGATTTCTTCACGTGCTGGGTGCCGGCCGCGGTCTCGGAGGACGAGTCGCGCCGGCGGCGCCTCGGCGACACCGCCGCCTCTCTGCTCTTCGTGCTCGGCGAGGGCGACGGAGAGGCCGACTGCTACACGCTCGAGATCGCCAACGGAGCGGTGTCGGGGCGAGAGGGACGCAGCGACGCGCCGGACCTGACCGTCCACGTCGACATCCCGACCTGGCGCGCGCTCAACCGCGGGGAGATCTCCGCACCCGAGGCCCTGCTGCGGAGGCGGCTACGCATCTCCGGCAATCTGGTGCTCGCGCTGAAGCTGCATCTGATCCTCGGCTAAGGTCGCGCACCGGTAGACTGGAATCGGGAGGACGTCATGCGCGCACGCAATCGAATCGGCGAATGGCTCGTGTTGGCGACGCTTTGCAGCGGGCTGCTCGCGCTGTCCGGCTGCGGCTACAATCGCATCCAGGGCGCCGACGAGAAGGTGAAGGCGGCGTGGGCGGAGGTCGGCAACCAGTACCAGCGGCGCGCCGATCTGATTCCCAACCTGGTCGCGACGGTGCAGGGCGCGGCCAACTTCGAGCGCCAGACCTTGGAAGCGGTCGTCAACGCGCGCGCGAAGGCGACCAGCATCCAGGCCACGCCCGAACTGCTCAACGATCCGGCCGCGTTCCAGCGCTTCGAGGCCGCGCAGGGCGAGGTGTCGAGCGCGCTCTCGCGACTGCTCGTCACGGTCGAGCGCTATCCCGATCTCAAGGCGAACCAGAACTTCCGCGACCTCCAGGCGCAGCTCGAAGGCACGGAGAACCGCATCGCGGTCGCGCGCAAGCGCTACATCGACAGCGTCGCCGAGTACAACCAGCTCGTGCGCTACTTCCCGACCAATCTGACCGCGCGCTTCCTGCTCGGCGCGCAGGTCCGCCCGACCTTCGAGGCGCGCGAGGGCACCGCCGAGCCGCCGAAGGTCCAGTTCTGATCGTGCTTCGCGCGGGGCTGCGCGCTGCGCGGCTCGCAGTGTGCGGCGCGGCTGTCGCGCTCGCCGCGGGGCTCGCGGCCGCGGAGGTCGCGGTGCCCGCGCTGACGGCGCGCGTCACCGATCTCGCGGGCCTCCTGCCCCCCGAGCGCGAGCAGGCGCTCGAGGCAAAGCTCGCTCGCTTCGAGCGCGAGACCTCGCACCAGATCGCCGTGCTGATCGTGCCGACGCTCGAGGGCGAGCCGATCGAGTCCTTCGGAATACGCGCCGCGGAGAAGTGGCAGCTCGGCCAGCGCGGTCTCGACAACGGCATGCTGCTCGTCGTCGCGAGCCAGGATCGCGAGGCGCGTGTCGAGGTCGGCTACGGGCTCGAGGGCGTCGTGCCCGATGTCGTCGCCAAGCGCGTGCTCGAGGACGTGCTCTTCCCACGTTTCCGAGCCGGCGACTACGCGGGCGGCATCGACGCCGCGACCGACGCGTTGATGCAGGCGGCGCGCGGCGAAGCGATCCCGGCGGAGCGGCGCCCATCGGCGCAGCTCCGCGCGCGAGGCGAGGTCGACCCGCTACCGACCGTGTTATTCGTCGCGCTGCTCGGGTCGTTCATCGCGACGCCCTTCCGGCGCGGCGCGCGTCCGCTCGGCGCGCTCGTCGGCGGCGGCGCGAGTGGGCTGATCGTCTACCTGATGCTCGCGAGCCTCACGTGGGCTGGGCTCGCCGCGCTGCTCGGAGCGTTCTTTGGTGCGGCCGGCGGACTCGGGGGCCGACGCCGCGGCGGCTTCGGGTTCCCCGGTGGCTACGGGGGCGGCGGATTCGGGGGCGGCTTCGGCGGAGGCGGATTCGGCGGGGGCGGCGGCGGCTTCGGAGGCGGCGGCGCCTCGGGGAGCTGGTGACGTGCGCCCGTCGCGACTCCTCGACGTGTCGGCGCGCGAGCGGCTCGCGGCCGCGGTGCGCGACGCCGAGCGGCGCTCGCTCGGCGAGATCGTGCTGGTGGTCGTGCGCGCCTGCGACGAGTATGGGGCCGCGCCGTGGCGGCTCGGCGTGCCGCTTGCTGCCCTCGTCTACTGCGCGCTGCAAGCGTTCGCCGCGCCGCTTCCGTGGTGGTGGTATCTCGCAGCGCAGGCGCTGGCGCTGCTCGTCGGTCACGCGCTCGTGCGGATCGACGCGTTGCACCGCCTGCTGCTCGGCCCGCACCTCGCGCGCGAGCGTGTGCACGAACGGGCGGAGCGCGCATTTCTCGAGAACGGGCTCACGCGCACGCATGGACGCACCGGAATCCTGATCTTCGTGGCGTGGCTCGAGCGCCGCGTCGTCGTGCTCGGCGACGAGGGCATCCACGGCGCGCTCGACCCGGGCGAGAGCTGGGAGGAGGTGGTCGACCTCGCCATCGCGGGACTGCGCGACGGGCGCGTCGTCGACGGGCTCGAGGCCGCGGTCCGCCGCTGCGGCGAGATCCTGGCGCGCCACCATCCGGTTTCACACGAGCGCAACGTCGACGAGCTGCCGAACGCGGTGGTGGTCGAGGACTGACCGCGCGCACGTGGCGGAAGCGGACGGGAATCGAACCCGCCGACCCCGCGTCGCCGCGGGGCCCATCGGATTTGAAGTCCGAGCCGGGCACCAGCACCGGGAACGCTTCCGGGGTCGATACTAGTGCGGCGTCGCGGACTTGGAGAAGTCCGGGAGCTCGAAGGGATCGCCAGTGTGGGGAATCTGTGGGGAATGATGCAGGCGGGAGAGCAGATCCGCCGGC
The DNA here is from genome assembly GCA_035541475.1 of Myxococcota bacterium. Lineage (GTDB taxonomy): Bacteria > Myxococcota_A > UBA9160 > UBA9160 > SMWR01 > DASUFZ01. Next base: position 14,943 of record DATKND010000071.1, read on the forward strand.
ACCTCGCCGGCCTCGAGCCGGATCGGCTCGACGTAGAGATCCCCCGTCGCCGGGAATCCACTTCGCGTAGTGCTTCTCCGTGACGCCCGTGGTCGAGTGCCCGAGCTGGCGGGAGACGTAGAGCAGAGGAATTCCGGCGGAGACGAGCTGCGACCCGTAGGTGTCGCGCAGATCTTTCGGCGTCCGACCCGGGAGGTCGGCCCGCGCGATGATCGACGCCCAGGTCGACTCGCGGAAGCGACGGGAGTCGACGCGAGCGAAGAGCAGGGCGTCGCGAGCGGGCCGCGGCTCGCGAGAGAGGTAGAGATCCCCGAGTGCGCGCCGCAGGCGTCGCGATAGCTGCACCTTACGCTTGCGTCCGCTCTTCGGTGCCGTCTCTTCGTCGCTGTCGCGTGAGAACGAGGCTTCGATCAGCAGGTGACGGCGCGGGTCGTCCTCGTCCACGCCCCAGGCGATCGCGCGCCAGCGGAGCGCGAGTGCCTCGCCGAGCCGGAGACCTGCGTCGAGGAGGACGAGCACGAGAGCGGAGGTCTCGAGGCTCTCGGCGCGGGCCTCATCCACGAGGCGGGCGATCGAGGTGGCGTTCTCGATCGGGTTTGCCTTTGAAGTCTGCTCGGCGCGACCCGCCTTTGTGCGACGTCGGCGCGCGAGCTGGCGCCGGAACACGTCCACAGGGTTCTCCCGGAGGTACTTCAGCTCCACCGCGTAGTTGAGGACGCCCGCGATCGAGGCGAGGTAGCGGTGTCCCGTCGGCGCTTTGCGACCCTCACCTTGAATCTCGACGTTCCACCACTCGCGAAGCGTGGACGGCTGGATCAGATCGAGAGGCTTCGCGCCGAGGTGACGCAGCACCGGACCATCTAGCTTAAGGTGAGATTCGCGATCGGCCTTCGTCGTGCCCGCGAGGTGCGCGACATCCTCGGCCAGGTAGCGCTTCGCGAGATCCGCGAAGGTCGGCATGGTGCCGGTGAACACGTCACCGGACGCGATTCCGCGTTCCTTCTCGTACTCGTCGCGCCAGACCGCCGCGAGCGCCTACGCGTTCGTCGCATCCGACGGAACGCCGGTGTTCTCCCGGAAGCGGCGCTCGCCGATGCGGCGCTCGTACCAGATGCGGTCTCGGTAGACGTAGAGGCCGCGATATTTCGGTCCCTTCGGCTTCTTCATCGGGCCTCCCGGGGATAGCTTGGCAGGATCATGGGAACCGTGAACCGCAGGCGAGTGACCGTTGTGTCCCTCGACTGGGATCCGCCCTTGCCACCTAGCGCAACGTCTTCGGTGGTGACGGCTACGTCAAACTCGATCGGCTGAATTGGTGCGCATGCCGTATTCACGCTCTGGCGAGACCACTCCACCCAGTCCCGCGGCGCCCGCGTGAGCCCCCTTCACACCACGAGCGATGTTGAGGAGTGTCCGCGTCACGAACTCGTCTAGGTCCATTTCAGCTCCTCTCCGCGCGTGCAGCAGCTCGCAGCGCCACCCGGCGGACGTAGCTAGAGACGGGCTCGCGACCTGCGGCCCGCAGAAGCTGCTCGAGCTGTGCCTCGCTGACGCGCACGAGGATCGTGCGGGCGAGGCGGTCCGACTTGGGCATGGGGGGCCGGCCAGGTTTCGAGCGGGGCATCGCGGGTCCTCTTCTCTCAGTCTCTCTAGTAGTCTCAAGGTATATCATGATTCACATAGTGGCAACGAGAAAACGGTAGGACGGTCAATCGACGCCCTGTGACCGCGAAGCAGTTTTTTGGGGCACCCCTGCCACCCCCCTCGACCGCATCCGACACGGCTCGCCGCAACTCGATAGCTTCCCCATTCCTTCCCTTCGCTATGTGGAGCAGGCGCGCGGAGAGGCGGGGGAGAAGGGGAAAAGGTGCCCTCGCTCCCCACTCGGCTCCCCACACTCGGAGCGAATCACCTTCCGAGTCGATGGGTTGCGCGCTTAACACCTCGGATCGCAGATCCGCTCGGGTCTCTGACAGCCGTCGAGGGAGAAGTGGGGAGAAGGGGGAAAAGGTTGATGCCCTGCGCTAGTCCGTCTCGAGGTGACGCAGGAGTGCGCCAGGGAGCGCGCGGCGCTGTCCTCGTCGCGTCGTCGCCGATCGGTTGCGCGAGACAGACGCGCCACGTTGCCCGCAGAGCGACGATCGTCACCGAGGCGGGACCCGGAGGCCGGGGAAAGCGATCAGCGCAGCTCTGGAGCGCTACGGAATCCGTAGCGGTCAGTTGCTGGGCAAGTTCTACTTTTCGGTACGCTCATCGGCGTGGATCGCGCGCCCGTCGCTCTCTTAACGCCGGATGAAGTAGCGCGCAGGCTACGCGTCTCGCCCAGGACCGTGAAAGACTGGCGGGGCGAGGGCTGCGGGCCTCCGTTCATCAAGTTGGGGCGTTTGGTGCGGTACAGCGTGGTCGATCTGAACGCTTGGCTCGAGATGAACGTGCGCTTGCCGCTTACCGCTCAACAGGCGGACGAGCGCAAGCGGCTCGAGAAGGCGCAGAAGGTCGCCCGCTAGGCGAGCGGCGGAATCCGTTCAGGCCGGGATCTGCGCGCGCTGAGCTCTTGCTCGTTCACGCCTTTCGGGTCTGCCGTCTAGACTCCCGGGCCGCGGCGCGCGATTCGGCGTAAGAGGCGGTTCTGGTTCGCTACTCCCATCTCCGCATCGGATCCCATCGCACCTCGACGAGGCTGCCGCGCAAGGGGGCGAGGAGCATGGACGACCGCAGATCTGGCATGACGCGTCGCTCGTTCATGCGCGCGGCCGGGTTGGCAACGCTGGGCACGCTGTCCGCGTCCACGATCCTGAGCTGCGCGAGTCTCACGCGACCCAGGTGGCGCGCGGGCAACCCGTTCCAGCTTGGAGTGGCGGCAGGATCTCCCTCTCCCGATGGCTTCGTGCTCTGGACGCGGCTCGCACCGGATCCTCTCTCCGCAGATCCTGCGAGACCCGGAGGAATGAGCGGCGGACTCGTCGCGGTCGCGTACGAGGTCTCGAGCGCACCGGACTTCCGGAACATCCTCCGCAAAGGGATCGGAATGGCCGATCCCGAATACGCGTACTCCGTGCACGTCGAGGTGACGGGGCTCGCTCCCGGGCGCATGTACTGGTACCGCTTCATGAGCGGCGATGCCTCGAGCCGAGCGGGGTGCGCACTCACCGCTCCGTCGCCCGGTGCAGCGGTCGAGCGTCTCTGCTTCGGATCCGTTTCGTGTTCCAACTACGAGCACGGCTACTTCTCGGCCTACCGCCACCTCGCGGACGAGCATCCCGATCTCGTGCTCTTCCTGGGCGACTACATCTACGAGTACGTCGATCCGAAGCCCGATGCCGTCCGCCACCACAGCGACGGCGTGCCGTCTCGGGATCTTCGCACCTATCGCAATCGCTACGCCCAGTATCGCCTCGACCCCGACCTCCAGCGGCTGCACGCGGAGTCGACTGCGCTCCTCACCTGGGACGATCACGAGGTACAGAACGACTACGCGGATCAGTGGTCGGAGACCTTCGACGATCCGGCGGCGTTTCTGATCCGTCGAGCCGCCGCATACCAGGCGTACTACGAACACATGCCCCTGCGCAGCCCGTCTCGCCCGAGCGGTCCGTCGCTGCACCTCTACGATCGCCTCGACTGGGGCAGTCTTGCCCGGATCTTCCTGCTCGACGGTCGTCAATACCGCTCGCGCGAGGCGTGCTACGGCGCTCCCGACCACGGCGGCGGCCATCTGGAGACGGACGTGAGCTGCCCGGAACGCCTCGAGCCCGTGCGCTCTCTCCTCGGCGCAGCCCAGGAAGAATGGCTCTACGGAGGCCTGACGCGCTCCACCGCTCGCTGGAATCTGCTCGCGCAGGATGTCCTGATGGCGCGACTGCGCCAGGGAGATCGCTATTGGACCGACGACTGGAACGGCTATCCCGCGAACCGCAGCCGTCTGCTTCGCCACATCCACGAGAGCTGCGTATCGAATCCCGTGGTGCTCAGCGGCGACATCCACTCTTTCTGGGCCAATGATCTGAAGGCGGATTTCGACGACCCTCGCTCCGCGACGGTCGCCACAGAGTTCGTGGCCACCTCGATCTCGTCACACGGCGTTCCCTATGAGCAATTCCTTCGATACCTGCCGGACAACCCGCACGTGCGCTACTTCGAGAGCCGGCGGCGTGGCTATGTCTCCGCAGAGGTGACGCCCGAGAAGATGACGACCCGGTTTCGGGCAGTCGACGACGCGACCGATCCTCGGAGCGACGTCTCTACGCTCCAGACTTTCGTCGTCGAGACGGGAAGGCCGGGACCGCAATCGGCGTAGGATGGGCACAGCTTCGCCGGTCTCTTGCGCGCATCGCTCACCTGTGACCAACGACACCGCAGGCCGCGGGTCGCTGATCCGCCCTGGTCGGGACCCTGCTAGGTTCCTCTCTCGTATCCGGCGATAGTGGATCGCGCCCGCGCCTGCACGCCCCCGCGTAGGACATGGCTCACCTGCGTCGTTCTCACTTCCTCGACTTCGCCGGCTCGTCGGCGATCCTCGGGCTCCTGCTCGCGCTGACCGGCTGCGCAGGCAGCGCCGGTCCGGCGCGCCGCGGCGAGGAGGACGTGCTTCGTGCGACCCTCGCCAATGGTCTGCGCGTCGTCATCGTCCGCAACACGCTGGCACCCGTCGTGGCGACCTCGGTCAATTACCTGGTCGGTTCGGACGAGGCGCCTGCCGGCTTTCCGGGCATGGCTCATGCGCAAGAGCACATGATGTTCCGCGGCAGCCCGGGCTTGGGCGCCGATCAGCTCGCCGACATCGGCAGCATCATGGGTGGCAGCTTCAATGCGAACACACGCGAGAGCCTCACCCAGTACCTCTACACCGTCCCCGCGGATGATCTCGATGTAGCCCTCCACATCGAGGCGGTGCGGATGAGAGGGGTCTTGGACACGCCAGAGGAGTGGGACAAGGAGCGCGGTGCGATCGAGCAGGAGGTGGCGCAAGACCTCTCCAGCCCCGAATACGTTGTCTATGAAAAGATCCGCGCGGCCCTGTTTGCCGGCACGCCCTATGAGCACGATGCACTCGGAACGCGG
>DATKND010000072.1:0-7204 GCA_035541475.1 Myxococcota bacterium
GAGCCCGCGCCGACACCGGCGCGGCGCGCGCGCCTCGACGAGGCGGCGCTGCGCGCCCGCTTCGCGCCGCTCTTCCATCCGCGCGGCGTGATCGTCGCGGGCGCGTCGGCGCACCCCGGGAAGTTCGGCTTCGTGGCGCTCCACAACCTGCTGCGCTTCGGCTACCGCGGCGAGGTCTTCCCGCTGAACCGCGACGGTGGCGAGGTGCTCGACCGCAAGTGCTACCGCGACGTCAGCGAGATCCCGCACGGCGCGGCCGACCTCGTCTTCGTCTGCACGCCCGTCGCCGCGAACGTCCCGTTGCTGCGCGCGTGCGCGGCGCGCGGCGTGCGCGCCGCGTTCGTCGCGAGCGGCGGCTACGGCGAGGCCGGCGCCGAGGGCCGCGCGCTCGAGCGCGAGCTCGTCGCGTTCTGCGACGAGCAGGGCATCCTGCTCGCGGGACCGAACGGGCAGGGCGTCATCTCGACGCCGGTCTCGATGTGCGCGCAGATCGTCGCGCCGTACCCGCCGCCCGGACGCATCTCGGTCGCGAGCCAGAGCGGGAACCTCGTCTCCTCGCTCCTCAATTACGCGGTGGAGTCCGGCATCGGCATCTCGAAGGCGATCTCGTGCGGCAACTCCGCGCAGACGACGCTCGCCGACTATCTCGACTACTTCCGCGCCGACCCGGAGACCGCCGTCGCGCTCGGCTACGTCGAGGGCGTCGCGGACGGCGCGCGCTTCGTCGAGTCGGTGCGCGCCTTCACGGCGCGAAAGCCGCTGGTGCTCGTGAAAGGCGGCGTCGCCGCAGAGGGCAAGCGCGCGGCCGCGAGCCACACGGGCTCGCTCGCGACCGACGACCGCGTCTTCGACGGCGTGCTGCGACAGTGCGGCGCGCTGCGCGCACCGACGGTCGAGGACGCCTTCGAGTGGGCGGCGACCTTCGCGACGCAGCCGCTGCCGCGCGGGCGTCGCGTCGTGGTGTTCACGACCGCCGGCGGCTGGGGCGTGCTCGCGGCCGACGCCTGCGCCGCCGCCGGCCTCGAGCTGATCCCGCTGCCGGAGGAGATCCGCGCGAAGATCGACTCGATGGTCCCCGCGCGCTGGAGCCGCAACAACCCGATCGACCTCGCGGGCGGCGAGACGCGCGACACGATCCCCGAAGTGCTCGACCTCGTGTGCGCGCACCCGCAGGTCGACGCGGTGATCCACCTCGGGATCGGCATCCAGGCGGCGTCGGCCTACGTGCTGAAGAGCGGGCCCTTCTATCCCGGTCACGGGCTCGAGCGCATCGTCGCCTTCCACGAGCGGCAGGACCGTCGCTATGCGCAGGCCGCGCGCGAGGCGAGCGAGCGACACGGCAAGCCCGTGCTGACCGCCACGGAGCTCGTCCACACGGATCGCCACTACGGCAATCCGGGACCGCGCGGCGTGCTCGCCGAGGGCCGCTTCTGCTACGCGAGCGCGCACCGCGCCGTGCGCGCGCTGCGCGCGCTCGTCGATTACGCGGAGTACCGCGCCGAGCCAGGTCGCTAGCCCCTCGGGTACCGCGGGAAATTGTTTGCCTCGTTCGGGGGAATGGGCGTTCCGTTCATCGGCTCCTGGAGGCTTCTAGAGATGGGGAGCTCGGGGGCCGCGCATCGCCGCAAACGTCCGACCTCGCTCGATTTCGCATCCCACCCGGTAGCCATCCCTTCATCCGGCTCGGGAATTGCATGTCGCGCAATGCGGGAAGGGGGCGCATCGCTGTGCGCTTCTCGGAAGTTTTGTCGGCGCCCGGATTCCTCGCCGGGCCACGAATCGGAGAAGCGATGAAGCGGCAGGTGGCGCTTGCGACGCTGCTGTCCGCGCTGGTCGTTGTTGGTTCGAGCGCGAACGCGGACACGATCTCGTATTCGCTAGGCCTGGGGAATCCGGCCATCTCTGGCTACACCGGGCCTTATGTCGGCGTGCTGGTCAACCGGACCAGCGGGACGACGGCCGATATCACCTTCACGAGTCTCTCCAATGGGTCGCAGACGTTCCTCATTGGCGACGGCGGCACCGCCGCGGTGAATGTGAACGCGTCGAGCTGGCTGCTGAGCAGCATCCTCGGCACGAACGCCGGAACCGGATTCTCGCCGGGTCCGTTCAGCAATGGCGGCAGCGGCAACGAGGACGGCTTCGGGTCGTTCAATCAGAATATCGACGATTTCGACGGCTATACCCACTCCACGAGCTCTGTCTCGTTCACGCTCACCAATCTGAGTGGCTCGTGGGCCAGCGCCGCCGATGTGCTCGCGCCGAATGCGAGCGGCTACGTCGCCGCGGCTCATGTCTTCGTCGCCAGCTGCTCGAGCGCGGCGAGCTGCGATGCGGGAACCGGCGCGCTCGCGACGGGCTTCGCGACGGTGCCGGAGCCCGGCACCGCGTCCGTGCTCGGGCTCGGTCTGATCGTGCTCGGTCTCTCTCGACGCCGCTGACCCCGCCGCACCCGCGGCCGATTCCCTAGCCTGTGCGGCCGTGCCGGCCGGCCGTCTCTCTCGCGCTCTTGCTGCGTTCGCGCTGGCCTGCGCGTCGCTCGCCGGCTCCGTCGTGCTCGCCGAGGCGATCTTCCGCGTCTACGAGCGCCGCTTCCTGATCGAGGAGGTGCGGATCGGCGCCGACGACTTCGACCTCGCGAAGCTCCACTACAACGACGGGGAGGGCTTCGTCGCGGCGGCGAAGCCCGAGGGCACGTTCCGCATCCTCTCGTTCGGCGACTCCTTCGCCGAGTCGGCGACGCGCGCTCGTTATGCGTACGCGGAGGTGCTCGCGAGAAATCTGACCGAGGCGTCGGGACACCCCGTGCGCGTCGTCAATCTCGGCGTCTCGAAGACCACCTTCCAGGACTACCTGCTCGAGGAGCGCACCTGGGGTGAGCGCGTCGCGCACGACGCCGTGCTCTTCAACCTCTATGCGGGCAACGACTTCGCCGAGGTTCCGCAGTACGCGCTCTTCGCGCCCGGCATGGTGGCCGGGCCCGTGCGCAAGGGCAGCGAGGAGGTGCGCCTCGTCGGACCGGGCATCGACGTGCCGCACCGCTACCCGCTGCGCCTGCTCGACTACGCGTGGGCGCAATACCTGACGCATACGGAGGCTGCATCGGAGGACGAGGACGCCGAGCGCTATCGGCCGCGCATGCCGATGGCGCCGCGCAAGTACTACGTGCGCACGCAGGCCGCGATGTCGCGCTACTACGGACCCGAGCCGCTCGAGCCCGTGTACGGCGGCTCACTCTACGGGCTCTACGCGCTGGTCTCGAGCGCGGTCGCGCTCGAGCGCGGCGGCATGCGCGTCGCGCTGACCGTCGCGCCGCCGGACTTCGCGGTGTCGCGCGCGTGGTTCGACGCTGTGCTCACGGAGCGAGGGCTCGACGAGACGGACCTGCGCCTCGACCTGCCCGAGCAGGTCGTGTCGGCGCTGGCCAGGCGCCGCGGCTTCGCGGGTCCGATCATCGTCTTCCACGAATGCCTGCGAGAGGCCGAGGCGCGGGGGCAGCGCACCTACTACAAGACCAACACGCACTGGAGCGTGCGCGGCAACGAGATCGTCGGGCGCGTCCTGGCCGAGCGGCTCGCCGCCGCGTGGGATCTCGGCGCCGGACGCGTGCCGGCGGGCGATCCGCCGCCCCCGTGTCCGAGCGATCCGCCGCCGATCAATGCGGATGTCGAGCGCTGGCTCGACGCGTCGCTGCCGCGCCTCGAAGCCGCGACGCGGCTGCGAAACCAGATCGGCGCCGCGCTCGCGGGCGAGGGCCTCGGGAGCTTCGGCGCCGTCGCGGAGGCGCTGACCCGAGCCGGCCTGCGCCACGAACCGGAGCGCATAGCGGGGCGTATCGAATCGGCGTCGTCGGATGGTGTCGGGCGCGTGCCGGTCCACCTGCGAGGCGTGGTGCGCGACGCGCGCGACCCGCGAAGCTGGCTGCTCGTCGCGGTGCTGCGAGGACGCGAGCTGCGCGGCATCGGACTGACCCCGCTGGAGGGCGCGCTGCCGGGCGCCGCGGAGGGCGCCTTCGCGTTCGACGTGGTGGACGACGTGACGGATCCGCTGTGGGGCAAGCGCGCGCTCGCCGTCGCGATCGCGCCGGACGGCGCCTTTGCCGAGCTGCCGGTCGAGGTGCGGACGCTCCTCGGCGGATCGGCCGACTAACGAGCGGGAGCGGGCGCGGCGCCGGCCTCGAGCCAGCTCGTGCGGATCTCGAGCGACGAGGTCAAGGTCTGGTGGACCGGGCAGCGCTCGGCGATCGAGAGCAGCCGCGTCTTCTGCGACTCGTCGAGCGGACCCGAGAGCGCGATGCGCCGCTCGATCCGCTCGACGCGCCGCTTCCCGCCCTCGCACTCCTCGCAGTCCTCCTCGTGGTTGCGCGAGTGCGTGAGCCGCACCTCGACGCCCTCGAGCGGCCAGTGCTTCTTGCGCGCGTAGAGGCCGATCGTCATCGAGGTGCAGGTGCCGAGCGCGGCGAGCAGCAGGGCGTAGGGATCGGGGCCGGCGTCCCGCCCGCCCGACGCGAACGGCTCGTCGCTGACGAAGCGATGCCGTCCCGCCTCGACCTCCTGCTCGAACGGCGCCGTGCGGCTGCGGACCACGACCTCGCCGGCCATGCAACCTCCTCCGACGGGCGATCAGATCGTCTCGGGCAGCGGGATGAACTCGACCTCGTCGCCCGGCACCTTCGGGAAGCGCCCGCTCCTCCAGTCTTCCTTCGCGCGCTCGATTCGCTCGCGCGAGCTCGACACGAAGTTCCACCAGATGTGGCGCTCGCCGTCGAGCGGCGTGCCGCCGATCAGCGCCAAGCGCGACACCTCCTCCGCGCGCACGCACGCGGCGCCGCCCTCGCGGAACACCAGCATGCGCCCCGGCGCGTGTGCCTCGCGGTCGCAGCGGACGCGTCCCTCGACGACGTAGGCCGCGCGCTCGGCGTGCTCGCGCGGAAGCTCGAGCTCGGCGCCGGGCTCGAGCCGCGCCTCGACGTAGAAGAGCGGCGAGAACACGCGCGCCGGCGACGTGAGTCCGTACGCCGAGCCGGCGATCAGTCGAAGCCGCACGCCGTCTCCTTCCAGTGACGGAATCTCGTGCGCCGGATGGTGCTGGAACGAGGGCCCCGTCTCCTCGTGCGCGCGCGGCAGCGCGACCCAGAGCTGGAGCCCGTGGAGCGACGCGCCTGCCTCGCGCGCCGAACTCGGCGAGCGCTCGGAGTGGACGATGCCGCGGCCGGCCGTCATCCAGTTGAGCGCGCCGGGGCGGATCACCTGCTCGCTGCCCAGGCTGTCGCGGTGGAGGATCTCGCCCTCGAAGAGCCAGGTGAGCGTCGCGAGATCGATGTGCGGGTGCGGCCGCACGTCGAGACCGCGTCCGCGCGGCATGCGCACGGGGCCCATGTGGTCGAAGAAGATGAACGGCCCGACCGTGCGGCGCTCGGTGGCCGGCAGCAGTCGGCGCACGCGGAACCCGTCGCCGAGGTCCTTCGCGCGGCCTTCGATCCGGAGCTCGATCGTCGGCTCCGCGGCGTGCGTGCAGAGCGGCTCGGCGTGCGCGGTGACGCTCATGCGCGAGGCGTAGCGCGCCGCGTGGGAACGCGCACGCTAGGCTGTGGCGGTCCGCTGCGCGCTCCTCCGGAGGTCCGATGTCGGCCAGCCCCCGCGTGAACCAGCTCGACGGAATCGACCGCGAGCTCGAGACGATCCTCACCTCCTTCGACACGAGCTACGCCTGGAACTACGGCAGCGTGAAGGAGGGGCTCCGCGACCTCTACGAGAAGGCCAAGCGCGACCAGTGGAACGCGACCACGCAGCTTGACTGGAGCACGCAGGTCGATCCCGAGGGCGAGATCCTGCCGGCGGCCGTGAATCCGCTGATGGGCTTCGCGCCGTTCCAGAAGCTCGATGCGAAGGAGCGCGCGCGGCTCCGCCACGGGCAGATCTCGCTCCAGCTCTCGCAGTTCCTGCACGGCGAGCAGGGCGCGCTGATCGTCGCGTCGCAGCTCGTCGGCGGCGTGCCGTGGATCGACGCGAAGTACTACGCCGGCACGCAGACGATGGACGAGGCGCGACACGTCGAGGTGTTCAGTCGCTATCTCCACGAGAAGCTCGAGTGGGAGTGGCCGATCAACGACAGCCTGAAGGAGCTGCTCGACGCGACCATCAAGGACTCGCGCTGGGACTTCAAGTACCTCGGCATGCAGATCATCATCGAGGGCCTGGCGATGGCGGCCTTCGGCAACCTCTATCAGGTCGCGCAGGAGCCGCTGCTCAAAGAGCTGATCAAGTACGTGATGAAGGACGAGTCGCGGCACGTGGCCTTCGGCGTGCTCTCGCTGAAGGACTACTACCAGGACATGCCCGCGAACGAGGTGCGCGATCGCGAGGACTTCGCGATCTACGCCTGCGAGCTGATGCGCAACCGGCTGGTCGGCGACCAGATCGCGCGGGTGATGGGCTGGAACGTCGAGGAGCTGCGCCAGGTGGTGCTCTCGTCGCCGCTCGGCAACGCCTTCCGCCGCATGCTCTTCGCGCGCGTCGTGCCCAACCTGAAGCGGCTCGGCCTGATCAGCCCGCGCGTGCGCGAAGCCTTCACCAAGCTCGGCATCATCGAGTTCGAGGACTTCGATCCGACGGAGCAGGATCGGCAGCTCGGGCTGGCGTGAATGTCCAGGCGGCGAGGCGGCGCTCTCGTTGCTGGCGTGATCGCCATCGCGTGCAGCCGATCGGATTCGTCGAACCGGGTGACCGACAAGGCGAACCCCCTCGCTTCGTGCGGAGCCTCGAGCCCTGCTCTCTTCGCGGGCCGGCTCGCCACCGACTTCAGAGGCGCCCGCCTCCGGGTCGCTGGCACGGACGAGGTCCTCGGGGTCACCGGGAAGCTCGGCGATCTCGTGCAGACGGATTCGAATGGACGGATCGTGGACGCGTGCTTCGACGTGGAGCTCGAAGGCACTTGTGCCGATCATGACGTTCGACTCTACCCGGTGAGGTACACGTTGGACGTCGCACGAGTCGTCGACAGCCGCCCCGTCGCGCTCACGAACGCGGGCTGTCTGCCCTCGAAGGCGCACGGTCGACGCTGACGCGCGCGGCCTACAGCCGCCGGTGGAAGAACCGGTCATCGACCGCCATCACGGGAAACGACGGCGGCAGATCCGACTTCGCGATCTCGCGGAAGCCGTTCTTCGCGTAGAAGCGGTGCGCCGCCAGGAACTTCGAGGTGG
>DATKND010000073.1:0-12355 GCA_035541475.1 Myxococcota bacterium
CTCTTCGAGTCGCTGCGGCTGCCCGCGCACGCGAGCGCGACGGCGGGAGGGTGAATGGCCTGGACCCATGCGGACGTCCCGAGCCAGCGCGGCCGCACGATCGTCGTGACCGGCGCGAACAGCGGCATCGGGCTCGAGGCCGCGAAGACCCTCGCCGGCGCGGGCGCGCACGTGGTCCTCGCGTGCCGCGACCCGCGCCGCGCCGACGCGGCCGCCGCATCGCTGCGCGCCGCACATCCGGACGCTCGGCTCGAGGTCCTGCCCCTCGACCTCGCGAGCCTCGCGAGCGTGCGCGAGTTCGCGAGCGCCTTCTCCGCGCGCCACGCGCGCCTCGACGTGCTGGTCAACAACGCCGGCGTGATGGCGATCCCGCGGCGTGTCACCGCCGACGGCTTCGAGATGCAGCTCGGCACGAACCACCTCGGCCACTTCGCCTTGACCGGGCTGCTGCTGCCGCGCCTGCTCGCGGCGCCCGCGCCGCGCGTGGTGACGGTCAGCAGCACGGCGCACCGCGCGGGCCGCATGCGCTTCGACGATCTCCAGAGCGAGCGCCGCTACCAGCGCTGGCTCGCCTACGGCCAGAGCAAGCTCGCGAACCTGCTCTTCGGCTACGAGCTCGATCGGCGCGCGCGCGCCGCGGGGCGCGCGCTCGTCTCGGCGGCGTGTCACCCGGGCTACAGCGCCACGAATCTCCAGCTCGTCGGACCGCGCATGGACGGCTCGCGCCGCATGGAGGCGCTGATGGACTGGGCCAACCGCGTGTTCTCCCAGGACGCGTCGATGGGCGCGCTGCCGACGCTCTTCGCGGCCACGGCGCCCTCCGTGCAGGGCGGCGACTACTACGGCCCCGACCGGATGTTCGAGACGTGGGGCCACCCGACGAAGGTCGGCTCGTCGGCGCGCTCGCGCGACGCCCTGTCCGCGCGGCGCCTGTGGCAGGTCTCGGAGGAGCTGACGGGCGTCCGCTACGAGGGGCTCGCGGGACGCTAGGCGATCCGCTGGATCGCGACGCCTTCGAGCTCGCGCAGCACGGGCTGGAGCAGCGACTCCTCGCGCAGGCAACGGCGGTGGAGCGCGCGCAGGATCTCGGCGTCGCGCGCGCGCGGCGCCTCGCGCACCAGAGCCTCGAGCGCCGCGTCCGCGGCGGCGAGGTCGCGCGGCGCCGCGCCGAGCAGCGCGGAGAAGTCGGCGAGCGTGTCGGCCGCGAGCGCGTCGCCGTAGCGCGTGGCGCGCGCCTTCCAGGTCGCGACGCGCGCGGCAGCGTCGCGCGCGTAGCCGGAGAAATCGCGCGAAGCCGGCGCCAGCGGCGGCGCGGGCTCGGGCCGCGACGGCGGGTCGAGCGCGATGCCATCGCAGAGCGCGATGGCCTCGAGCGCGGCGCGGCCGTAGACGTGATACCAGGCGGTGTACTGCACGAGGTCGAGCCACGCGGGCGGCCGCGCGATCAGGTTCGCGACCGCGAGCGGCGTGCAGAGCGCGAAGCGCGCCGTGTGGTAGTCGATCACGGCGCGGTCCGCGGGGCCGCGCAGCGACTCGTAGTGGCGCACCGCGCGCGAGAGGTCGCCGAGCGGCTCGGAGAGATCGCGGCTGCGGAGCGCGCCGAGGTCGGCCAGCGGGTCGCCGAGGCATGCGAGCTCGAGGTCGAGCACCGCGGTCACGCGCCCGTCCTCGAACACGAACTGGCCGGCGTCGCCCGTCAGGAAGGCGACATCGGTGCGGTGTCGCGGCGCGCGCCGCTCGAGCCAGCGCAAGGCAAACTCGATCAGCGGCTCGGGCCGCGCCTTGCCCTCGCGGAACGGGCGCAGGTAGAAGTCGAGGTCGCCGCGCGCGAGCTCGATCGCGTCGCGCGGGCGCTCCATGCCGATCGCCTCGCAGCGCGCGAGCGGGATCGCGTGCATGCGCGCGAGGAGCTCCATGTAGTCATCTTGCACGGCGTCGCGCTCTGCCTCGTCCTTAGCGGTCGCGAGGTTCGCGCGCCCGGCGGCGCGATCCATCAGGATGCCTTCCGGATCGGGACAGAAGCCGTGCACGTGCGGGACGGGGATGCCTTCGCCCTCGAGGAGCACGAGGACGTCGCGCTCGCGCGAGAGCGGGTAGACGCCGCGCTCGATGCGCGCGCCGCGGAAGTGCAGCGGCAGCACGCGGCCGTCGCGCTCGAGGTCGAGATTCCAGGCCGGGCGCCAGCGCGGCTGCCGCGTGGTCGAGACGAGCTTCCCGCCGAGCGTCGCCTCGATCCATTCGAAGACGCGCCGTGCCTTCGCGTCCTCCGTCATCTTCGCTCGAAGACGGGCTTGCGCTTCTCGGCGAAGGCGCGCGGGCCCTCCTTCGCGTCCTGGCTGGCGAAGACCGCCTGGCCGTAGCCCCACTCGTGACGCAGGGCCGTGTCGAGCTCCATGCCGTCGCACTCGTGCAAGGTGCGCGTGATCGCCTCGACCGCCAGCGGGCCGTTCGCGCAGATCACCTCCGCGATCTCGCGCGCCTTCGCGAGCGCGTTTCCGTCCGGCACCACGTGGCCGATCAGACCCTGCGCGAGCGCCTCCCGCGCCGAGAGGTGCTTCCCGGTCAACAGGATCTCGGCCGCGTGCGTGTAGGGGATCTGGCGCGGCAGGCGCACGGCCGAGCCGCCCATCGGGTAGAGCGACCAGCGCGCCTCCGAGACGCCGAAGCGCGCGCTCTCGCCGGCCACGCGGATCTCCATCGCCTGCAGGATCTCGGTGCCGCCGGCGATCGCGACGCCCTCGACCGCGGCGACGATCGGCTTGCTCGGCCGGTAGTGGCGGAAGAGCGCCTTGTAGACGATCTGCGGATCGGCGGCGAGCCGTGCCTGCACGTCGATCTCGGTGTCGGCGTCCTCGCCGCGACCCGCCATGGCCTTCAGGTCCGCGCCCGAGCAGAAGTTGCCGCCGGCGCCCGTCACGACGATGCAGCGCACGCCCGGATCCGAGCTCGCCGCCTCGTAGGCGTCGAACATGCGGACGAGCATCGCGCCCGAGAGCGCGTTCATGCGCTTCGGGCGGTTCATGGTCAGGATCAGCATGTGTCCGTCGCGTTCGACGAGCAGGTCGGGCACGTCAGTGCCTCCCTTTCGGCGCTCCTGCGCGAGGAGATCCGAACGACGAGAGTGGAGATGCGGCCAGCAGAGAAATGAATGGCAGTAGCGGAATATGGAAGCGCGGATCTCCGAACAGCACGACGGCGTGGAGCGCCGTCGTGAAGACGACGACGAGCGGAACGAAGGCCGAAGCCCCGGCCCAGCTGCGCCGCTGGAAGAGGCCGACTCCCGCCAATCCAAGCAGCGCGAAGAAGTGGAGGTCGGAGACCCGCGTGATCCACGCGTCCCAGGTGGCGCTGATCAGCGGGTTCCACTCCCACGCCATGGCGCCGGCCTCGCGGTATCGCCCCCAGCGCATCGCGGAGTGACCGTCGTGGTAGAGGCAGCGAATCCGGGCCGGGACGAGCGCCAGCTCTTCCTGGGGGTGGTGCAGCATGTAGGCCAGCGCGCGGGATGTCTCCGCCCTCATCGTCTCGACCTCGAGGGCTGGGGGCTTCAGGTCGAGTCTGATCCGATATTCGTCCGACTCGTGTTGCTGTCTCTGCACCGCGTCGAAGTCGCCGGCCATGCTCGGGAGACATCCGGTCGCCTTGGGCCAATGCGCGACCGTCAGCACCTCGGCGACCTGCGATCCCAGCACGATCGGGTATCCCATTCTCGCTACGTTCCGAAGCGTCCACGGGGCGAGTGTTGCGGCGAGTCCCACGAGCACGAACGCGCCTCGAAGAGCCGTGATCCTCGGTGAATGGGTGACCCACAGCCAGGCACCGATCAGGGCGAGCGGTAGAACCAACGCGACGCCACGGATCAGAGCGGCGATTGCCACCAACATGCCGAGCGCGATGCAGTGGCTCGACCGCACGGCCAGGGGGCCGGATCGACGGCTGGAGTGGCTGTAGGCGAGCGCGACCGAGGTGAAGACGAACGTGAAGAGTGTCTCACTCATCAGCAGCGGCGCGTACATCACATGATCCGGGCTCGTCGCGAGCGCAGCCGCAGCGATGAGCCCCGTGTTGCGACCGAGGAGCTGCGCCCCGACCCAGTACGTGACCAGGCAGGTTGCGGCGCTGAGCAGGACCTGGACCACCTGGATCGTGAGCCAGCCGCCTCCGGCCGCGAGAATCAAAGCGAGGAACGCGGGGTACCCCGGGGGCCAGTACGCCGTGGGCACCCCGTCCACCACGTAGCCAGCACCCTCGGCGAGCTGGGAGCCCGCGAACGCGTACCAGGTCATGTCGTATTGAAAGGCTCTCTGCCCGATATCCACATCCGCCAGCGCGAGCCAGGTGAGGCGCAGCGCGAGCGCCGTGGTGAGGATGGCGCCTGGACCGAGCGCCGAACGCCACCTACCAAGGATCATTCGCGGCGCTGCGTCGCGCGCGCCGCCTGCAGCGACGCGTTCACCTTCGGGTCGTTCTCGAGCGTCTCGGCCAGGGTCGCGCGCTCGCCGAAGTCGAGCATGCGCTTGGCGTGCGCGAGCACGGCCGGGTCGTAACTCGCGAAGGTGGCGGCCAGCTCGCACGCGGTTGCTTGCAGCGCGTCCGCCGCGACGACCCGGTTCACCAGGCCGATGCGCTCCGCCTCGGACGCTTCGACGACGCGCGCGGAGAGCACCAGCTCGCGCGCGCGCGCGCGTCCGACGAGGCGCGGCAGCAGATGCGCCGATCCGAGACCCGGCAGGATGCCGAGCTTCGCGAACGTGAGGCCGAGCTTCGCGCCTTCGGCCGCGATCCGGACGTCGAAGGGCAGCGCCATCGTGACGCCGACCCCGATCGCGGAGCCGTGGATCGCGCACACGGTCGGCTTCGGCGACTCCGCGACCTCGAGCGGGAAGCGCCCGATGAACTCGCTCTTCGCGATGCGCGCGCGCTCGGCCTCGTCGCGCAGCGCCTCGAGGTCGACGCCCGCGCAGAAGGCGCGGCCGCCGCCGGCGAGCACGATCGCTCGCACCGACGCGTCGGCCTGCGCGCGCCGGAAGGCGTCGAGCAGCTCGTCGCCCATCGTCGCCGTGAAGGCGTTCAGCTTGTCGGGGCGGTCGAGGGTGAGCGTGCAGACGCCGTCGCTCGTCGTGACGTCGATCTGCGTGTAGTCCATGGCGACCCGGGTCGATCCTCTGATCTTCGCTCGGCTGCGCCTCGCTGCGCGCTGAGCTTGCGCTCAGCTTGCGCCGTCTGCACGATCCTTCATCCCGTACTTGCGGAACGGGCCGAAGAAGCCGTGCTCGTAGAGGCCGTAGCCGGTGCGGCCGCCGTAGGTGAAGCGCGCGACGTGGTCGACGATCGTGAGCTGCCCGATCGGCGCGATCTCGGCCGTCTTGTACGACTTCCCCTGCACGACCAGCGGTCCCTGCCACATGCCGTGGCGCCAGTCGTTCTCGACGCCGTAGCCCGTGCCGATCGCGATGAAGGCGTGCACGAGCGGCTCGCACGTGATCTCGATCGGACCGCCCGGCGCGAGCGGGAAGCGCACGACCGAGCCGGTCATCATGCGCGTGCCGGGCTTCAGCTTGTGCTCGTAGACGACGTCGCCGAGCTCCTCGATCGGCTTCGACGGATCGCTCCAGATGCGGCGGGCGTCGTAGAGCGGCACGTGGCCGTTGTCCTCTTCGTTGCGGATGTAGAGGATCGAGTGATCGGCGAACTGCATCGGGAAGTAGTTCCACATGCCGGAGAGCGAGCCGGGGCCGCCGGCGTGGATGCCGGGCGGCTCCGCCTCGCCGACGGGCCGCACGCCCCACGAGCGATCGCGCGTGCCCCACCAGCGATCCGGCGTCACATCGAAGCGCTCGTCGCCGACTCGGAGCCAGCCCTTCCAGCAGCCGGTCTGCGCGAGCCGGCTGGTGTCGAACAGCACGCGTCCGTGTCGCCGGATGAACTGCGCGTTCTCCTCGACCGCCGGAATCGCGCCGCGCCACTCGAGGTCGCAGGCGATGCCGTGCTCGTTCTCGTCGAGCCGGAAGCGGAGCCGCTTCAGAGGCTCGAGCACCTCGACCCGGAACGGCCCGACCGACGTGTCCATCCGATCGCCGAGCTGACGCGACGCGCGCACCACGCGGTAGGTGTCGCCGCGCTGCACGCAGGCGAAGGCGTCCGTCGTCGCGAGGTTCGGGTACTGCCCGAGCCCCATCACCATGAAGAGCTCGTCGGAGGACGCGTGCAGGTTGAAGTAGTAGCGGTCGTAGAAATTGCGGTCGCTGGTCGCGACGTGGCGCACCGGCTGGCTGGTCTGGTGGACCGGGAAGTCGTCCCAGGACGAGAGCATGGGTCCTCCTCGCGAGAGCCGACGCGCGCGCGTCAGGGCTTGTCGCTGCCGACGATCCAGGTGGAGAAGTACTGCGAGCCGCCGCCGTAGGCGTGTCCGAGCGCCTTGCGCGCGCCGTCGATCTGGTGCTCGCCCGCCTGACCGCGCACCTGCATCGCCGCCTCGGCGAAGCGCAGGAGTCCCGAGGCGCCGATCGGATTCGACGAGAGCACGCCGCCCGACATGTTGACCGGGAAGTCGCCGTCCATCGCGGTCGCGCCCTCGTAGGTCATCTTCCAGCCCTCGTTCTTCTCCGCGATCAGCATGCCCTCCATCCACATCGGCTCGAACCAGGAGAAGGGCACGTAGATCTCCGCGCAGTCGATCTCCTTGCGCGGATTCCGGATGCCGGCCTTCTTGTAGAGATTCTTCGCGTTGTCGAGCGTCGCGCGCGGGATCACGGCGTCGCGGCCGGAGAACATCGTCGGCTCGCTGCGCATCTCGGTCGCGTGCACCCAGGCGGGCTTGCGCGGCGCCTTCTCCGCCAGCGACTGCTTCGCCATCACCAGCGCGCAGGCGCCGTCGGAGGAGGGACACGTCTCGAGGTAGCGGATCGGATCCCACAGCATCGGCGACGATGCGATCTTCTCGAAGTCGATGTCGGGGATCTGGAGGTGCGCGTTCGGATTCTTCAGCGCGTTCAGCCGATCCTTCAGCGCGACGCGGATGCCCGTGTCGTCGGGCGCGCCGGAGCGCCGCATGTAGCCGCGCACGAGCGGCGCGAAGAAGCCGCCAGCGCCCGCCACCACCGCGACGCTGAAGGGCAGCGAGATCGAGAGCGCCCACATCGCGTTGCTCTCGGACTGCTTCTCGAAGGCCACCGTCAGCACGCGGTCGTGGATGCCTGCCTGCACCAGGCTCGCCGCGACGATGCCCGTCGAGCCGCCGACGCTTCCCGCCGTGTGCACGCGCAACATCGGCTTGTAGGCGCCGCCGATCGCGTCGTGCAGGAAGAGCTCCGGCATCATGACGCCCTCGAACATGTCGGGGGCCTTGCCGATCACGACGGCGTCGATGTCCTTCCAGGAGAGCTCCGCGTCGGCGAGCGCGCGCTCGGCCGCGTCGCGCAAGAGACCCGCCATGGAGACGTCCTTGCGCGCCGCCTGGTGCTTCGTCTGTCCGATGCCGACGATGCCGCACAGCTCGGCCATGCTAGTTGCCCTCCAGCACGCAGACGAGGTTCTGCTGCAGGCACGGTCCCGACGTCGCGTGCGCGACCGCGCGGTCGGCGCTGCCGTCCCAGATGCGCCGCGCCGCCTCGCCGATGCGCGTGAGGCCGGCCGCCATCATCGGATTGCCGGCCAGCGCGCCGCCCGACGGATTGATCTTCGTGCCCGAGCCGAGCCCGAGCGCCTTCTCGATCAGGATCTCCTGGTGCGTGAAGGGCCCGTAGAGCTCGGCCACGTCGACCTTGCCCTTCTTCACGCCGGCTCGCTCCGCCGCGATCTCGGTCGAGCGCGAGCGCGTGAGGTCGCGCACGCCGAGGTCCTGCGGCTCGCAGATGTGCGCGAAGCCGCGGATCCAGGCCGGGCGCTTCGCCAGCTGCTTCGCGCGCTTCTCCGACGCGATGATCATCGCCGAGGCGCCGTCGGAGATCGGCGAGCAATCGTGCTTGCGGAGCGGGTTTGCGAGGTACGGCTCGGCGAGCAGCTTCGCGACCTCGAACTCGCCCTTCACCTGCGCGTAGGGATTGCCGAGCGCGTTCTTGCGGTCGCGCGCGGCGACCTCCGCCATCTGTCGCTCACTGGTGACGCCCTTCTCGATGCACAGGCGCGCCTGCAGCGCCGCGATGCTGATCGCGTCGGGCCAGAGCGGCGTCACCACGTAGGGGTCGAGCTGGAGCGCCAGGGTCTCGGGCAGGTCGCCCATCGACGGCTTGCCGAAGCCGTACACCATCGCGACGTCGGCGTAGCCCATCTGGACCTTCACCCAGGCCTCGTAGAGCGCCCAGGCGCCGTCCATCTCGACGTGCGATTCGGAGACGGGCGGCCACGCGCCGACGGCGTCGAGACCGGAGACGAACGCGAACGACTGCCCGGCGAGATAATCGCTGCTGCCCGAGCAGATGAAGTCGATCTCGTCGTTCGCGAGCCCCGACTTCTGGCGCAGCTCGCCGATCACCGGGATCAGGATCTCCACCTCGTTGCGGTCGAGCTCGCGGCGCAGGCTCTTCGACTGCGCGAACGCGACGACGGCCACCTCGCGCATCAGATGTGCTCCTTGTAGGAATCGAAGGGCGCGTCCGGCTCGCCGCTCGGCTTGAAGTACCGGATGTTGCCAATCGAGGTGGTCCACTCCGACTTCGGCTTCCAGACCGCCTGCACGCGCATGCCCATGTGCACCTGCTCGATCGGGCACTCGCCAAGCACGTGCATCAGGATGGTGTCGGCGCCGTCGAGCAGGACCTGGATCGGCGCGTAGGGCAGATCGAGCTTGATGTTCTCGGACGGCACGCGGTTGACGGAGAATGTGACCACCGTGCCGCGGTCCGAGAGCTCGACCGGCTCGGGGCGCATCAGCGCGCCGTGCTGCGGGCAGGATCCGCGCGTCGGGAAGTAGACGCGGCCGTCGACGGGGCAGCGCTGCCCGATCAGCTTGCCCTCGGCGATCGCGCGCAGGAAGCGCGAGGCCGACTGCCCGGCCGAGTAGGTGTAGTCGAGCTTGACGGGCGTCTTCAGGATCTCGACGGGCTCGCTCACTTCTTCTCCTCCGGCTCGAAGCAGGCGATGTCGCGGATCGCACCCTCGGTCTGCTGCGCCCAGCGCGCGCGCACGCGCATGCCGGTCTTCATCTTCGCCTCGCTGCCGGCATCGACGGCGTGGAGCAGCGGCGTCGCGGCGCCGTCGAGCAGGATCAGCGCGTAGGCGAAGGGCCGCTGCAGCGGCTGCTTCTCGCGCGGGCGCGCGACCCAGGTCCACGAGCGCACGACGCCCGCCTGACCGACCTCGACCATCTCCGAGAGCGACTCGGCCGTGTCCGGGTCGTACTCCTTCGGCGGCACGAGCACGCTGCCGTCCTTGCGGCGCACGCCGAGGATCTTCTTGTCGCGCAGCCCGGTGAAGAAGGCCGAGAGCACCTTCCCGAGCGAGCGTTTGTAGGTGTACTGGAGCGTGTGCGGAGCGGTGAGCGAGGGTGTGACGTCGGGGGGCATGGGACCTCGGAGGACGGGGGCCGGCCGCGCCGGCGGAGGTCAGCACGTTCGCATGCCGCGCCGACGGTGACAAGGACGGCGCGACTGTAAGCACACGGGCGGAAGACTTCCCCGCGAACCGACCGGCCCGCTTGTATTGGCAGTCGAACTGCCATAATCTGAGCGCATGGCGAGACGAATCGGCCTCGCGCTGGTGATCCTGACTGGTGTCGCGCTCGGCCTGCGGCTCGCGGCGCCCTGGCTGATCCTGCACGGGCCCGGCTGGCTCGCGCGCCTGCGCGACCCGATCGGCCCGAACCAGCCGGTCGTCTGGCAGCCGGGCCCCGCGACGCCGGCGGCGCCAGCGGGAGCGCGGCCGCCGAACATCGTCGTGATCCTCGCCGACGATCTCGGCTGGAACGACCTCACCTTCGGCGGCGGCGGCGTCGCGAACGGAGCCGTGCCGACGCCCCGCATCGACTCGCTGGCGCGCGACGGCGTGAGCTTCCGCGCCGGCTACACCGGCAACGCCACCTGCGCGCCCTCGCGCGCGGCGATCATGACGGGCCGCTATCCGACGCGCTTCGGCTTCGAGTTCACGCCCGCGCCGAAGGCCTTCATGCGGCTGGTCGCGCACTGGAGCCAGGACTCGCCGCGGCCGCCGATCTACCACGACGAGCGCGAGAAGGACGTGCCGTCGCTCGCCGACGAGGGCCTGCCCGAGAGCGAGATCACGATCGCTGAGCTGTTGCGCGGCGCCGGCTACCGCACGCTCGGACTCGGCAAGTGGCATCTCGGGGAATCGCCGCAGTTCCGGCCGGACTCCCAGGGCTTCGACCAGTTCCTCGGCTTCCTGCCCGGTGCATCGATGTACCTGGACAAGGACGACCCGAACGCCGTCAATTCGGTGCAGGACTTCGATCCGATCGACCAGTTCCTGTGGGCGAATCTCACGTGGTCGGTGCGGATGAACGGCGGGCCGCGCTTCGAGCCGGCCGGCTACATGACCGACTACCTCGCCGACGAGGCGGTGAAGGCGATCGAGGCGAATCGCAACCGGCCCTTCTTCCTCTACCTCGCCTTCAACGCGCCGCACACGCCGCTGCAAGCCACGCGCGCCGACTACGACGCGCTGCCGCAGATCACGAACCACACGCTGCGCGTCTACGCGGCGATGATCCGCGCGCTCGACCGCGGCGTCGGCAAGGTGCTCGATGCGCTCGCGAAGAACGGTCTCGACGAGAACACGCTCGTCGTCTTCACCAGCGACAACGGCGGCGCGAACTACGTCGGACTTCCCGACCTCAACAAGCCCTTCCGCGGCTGGAAGATGACCTTCTTCGAAGGCGGCGTGCACGCGCCCTTCTTCGTGCGCTGGCCGGCGCGGCTCCCGGCGGGCGGGCACTTCGACGAACCCGTCGCGCACGTCGACGTGTTCGCGACGGCGGCGGGCGCCGCCGGCGTGCCGCTGCCCGCCGATCGCAAGTACGATGGCGTGAACCTCATCCCCTACGCGCGCGGCGAAGCGCAGGGACCTCCGCACCGCTCGCTCTTCTGGCGCTCCGGCGGCTACCGCACCTTGCTCGCCGACGGCTGGAAGCTCCAGGTCTCCGAGCAGCCGAAGCAGACGTGGCTCTTCGACCTGCGAGACGACCCGACCGAGCAGCGCGACGTCGCCGCGCAGAACCCCGAGAAGCTGCGCGAGCTCGAGACCGCGCTCGCGGCCGAGGAGGCGCAGATGGTGAAGCCGCTCTGGCCGTCGCTGATCGAGGGGCCGATCCCGGTCGACCACCCGCTCGGCGTGCCCGACTCGCCCGATGACACCGTCGTGTACTGGGCCAACTGAAAAGAGGACTCCATGGCGATCTACCCGACCCGCGAGCAGATCCGGACCCTGCTCGAGCATCCCTCCGACGCGCCGATCGTGATGGTGAACCTGCTGCGCTTCAAGCCGCGCGCCGACGCGCCCGACGCGGGGATGTCCGGCGCCGAGGCGTACGCGCTCTACGGCGAGCGCATGCGCGGCATCGTCGAGCGCCACGGCGGCCGCATCCTGTGGACCGGCCGCGTCGACTCGGTCGCGATCGAGGACGGCGGCCAGCGCTACGACGCGGTCGCGCTCGTCGAGTATCCGTCGCGCAAGGTCTTCGTCGAGATCGCGACGAGCGCCGAGGTCGCCGAGATCGGCGTGCACCGCGCCGCCGGCCTCGAGAGTCAGTGGCTGCTCGCGACCACGGCGGGGCGCTTCTGATGCGCGCGCTGCGGACGCCCGAGTCCCGCTTCGCCGACCTGCCCGGCTATCCGTTCGCGCCGCACTACTCGGAGCTCGCCGACGGCGAAGGCGGCACCTTGCGCGTGCACCATCTCGACGAGGGCCCGCGCGACGCGCGTCCGGTGGTGCTGCTCCACGGCGAGCCGACCTGGTCGTACCTCTACCGGAAGATGATCCCCGGCCTCGTTGAACGCGGACACCGCGTGCTCGCGCCGGACCTCGTCGGCTTCGGCCGCAGCGACAAGCCCGCCGAGAAGGCTGACTACAGCTATGTGCGTCACATCGCGTGGATGCGCGCGTGGCTCCAGCAGCAGGACGTCTCGGGAGCCGTGTTCTTCGGACAGGACTGGGGGAGCCTGATCGGCCTGGCGCTGGTCGCGCAGGAGCCGGCGCGCTTCCGCGGCGTCGTGATCGCGAACGGCGCGCTGCCGGACCCCGCGCATCCGGACCGCATGCTGGCCGCGCGAAGCCGCACCCCCGACCCCGACTCCTTCGCGCGCTGGCAGGCCTTCGCGGCCGCGTCCGCGAAGCTCGACTGCGGCGATCTGATCGCGAACGGCATCCCGGTGCTCGGCGCCGACATGCGGCTCGGTCTCTCCGA
>DATKND010000074.1:0-2189 GCA_035541475.1 Myxococcota bacterium
CCATGCTGTGGGCTGCGGCTCGCGCGCGCGATCCCGGGCGCGAGCTGCGCGAGGCGCTGCGCGCGCGGCTCGGCGCCGACATCGCGCTCTACGCGTCGGGACGCGAGGCGATGCGCGTCGCGGTCGCCTGGCTGGCCGAACGGAGCGGCCGCTCCGAGATCGCCGTGCCGTCCTACACCTGCTTCTCCGTGCCAGCCTCGGTCGTGGCGGCCGGGCTGCGCGTGCGACTCGTCGACGTGACGCTCGAGGGCCGCATCGATCCCGCGAGTCTGGCCGCGCTCCCTCTCGAGCGCACCGCGGCGCTCGTGGTCACGAACCTCTTCGGCGTGCCGGAGCCGGTGGCGGCGCTCCGCAAGCAGCTCGCGCCGGCCGGCGTCGCGCTGATCGACGACGCCGCGCAGGCCCTCGGCGCGCGCGCGCCCGAAGGTCCCGTCGGCGCGCGGGGCGATCTCGGCGTGCTGAGCTTCGGCCGCGGCAAGCCTCTCGGCGCGCTCGGCGGCGGGGCGGTCGTCGGAGCGATGAAGAGCGCGACCGAGACGGCTGCGCCGCGGCCGCGCCGCGGCGTCGCAGTCGCTCGCGCGCTCACCTACGGAGCCGCGCTTCGGCCCTCCGTATTTCGCTGGCTCGCTGCGATTCCCGCGCTCCACATCGGTGAGACGCCCTTCGAGCCGCGCTTCGCGCGCGGGCCGATCGACGGCGCGTCGCTCTGCCTGGCCGCGGCGGCGGTGACGCAGCTCGAGCGCCGCGCGGAGGCGCGCGCGCGACGCGCGCACGCGCTCGCGGACGCGATCGCCGCGCGGAGCGCATTCGCTCCGCTCCGGGCGGATCCCGACAGCACGGGCGTCTACCCGCGACTCGCGCTGGTGTCGCCGTCGGCCTCGGCGCGCGAGCGCGCAATCGAGTCGCTTCGCGATCTCGGCGCGAGCGGCATGTACCCGAGCTCGCTCGACGCGGTCGCGCTGCTGCGGCCCCACCTCGCCGACGAGCGCGCCTGCCCCGTCGCACGCGAGCTCGCGGCCCGCCTGATGACGCTTCCGACGCATCGCGAGCTGCGGAGCGCCGAGCGCGAGCGGTTGCTCGACGTGCTCGCCCGGCTGTCCTGACTCGCCGCCGCGATCCGTCAACGTGCCGGGGGTGAGGTCAGCGCTTCCAAGGCGTCGAACAGTCGGTCGGCCTGTGCGCGGCGGCTGAAGCGCTCGAGCGAGGCGAGCGGGCGCGGGCGGATGCCGGAACCATGCTGGCGGATCCGACGCCGGAGCGATTCGGCGATCCCGTCGACGTCCTCGGGATCGACCACGTCGGCGTCCGTGCCGCGGAGGAGAGCCGCCGTCGCACTCTCGGGCGCGGCGAGCGCCAGGATTGCGGCCTCGTAGCGCATGTACTCGAAGATCTTCGAGGGCACCGCGAGGTGGCTGTCCTGCGGCAGGTTCACGAGGACACTCGCTCGTGTCATAAAGGCCGCGGCGGCGAGGCGCGGGCCGGGGGGATGCACCGCCACGAACGGCCCGATGCCCTCCTCGGCGGCCATGGCCTCGATCCAGCCCGGCCCCTTCTCTCCCATGAACTCGATGCCGAAGCGCTCGGGCGTGAGGCCGAGCTCGCGCGCCACCCGCGCCGCGGCGCGAAAGAGGTTGCGGGGGTTGCGGTCGAGGTAGACCGTCCCTGCGTAGGCGATGACGAAGCGGCGCGCTCGCTCGGCCTCGGACGAAGGAGGCTGGGGCAGCGGATCGTCGTCCACTCCATTCGGGACGGCCAGGATCCGCTCGGCGTATTGCGGATACAGGGCGCGCATGGCGTCCCGGGCCGGCTCGGTGTTCATCAGCACGAGGGATGCGGCGCGCATCACCCGCGCTTCGTCTCGAGAACTGGCACGCAACCACACCGGGCTCGCGTGGTCGCCGGGAAGCCGCTCGACGAGGCTCCAGGGGTCTCGGAGGTCGATCGCGAGCGGGAGTGCCGCGCTACTCGCGAGACGTCGGCCTGCTTCGTGGTCGGCCCAGTGCGGAGGGCCACAGGAGACGATCAACCGGTGCGTCCCAGGATCGAGCACCCTCGTGCCGATGGCCCAGGCTTCCCTGGCCCAGGCGCGCTCGCGCGCCACCGCCATGGCGGTGTCGTAAGCGCGGATCCAGCTGCGCAGCGACATGGGAGCGAATCTCATCTCGCTGCGCGCCAGCGATGTGGGCCGT
>DATKND010000075.1:0-11531 GCA_035541475.1 Myxococcota bacterium
CTCGGCGCGACGCTCAACATCGGGCTCGACTTCTCGCGCGTGGCGAGCGCGTTCTGCAAGCGTCACTACACCGCGAACCCCGGCCTTCGATTCCTCGCCGGCGACGCGGTCGCGCTGCCGTTCGCCGACGCGTCGTTCGACGTGGTCGTCGACGTCGAGGCGACGAATCGGTTCGGGGACGGGGCGCCGCTGTTCCGCGAAGTCGTGCGTGTGCTGCACGACGGCGGGATGTTCCTCTACGCGGACTCGCGCGGATTTCGGAAGATTCCGCGGGTCGAGGCGGCTCTCGCGGCCGCTGGCCTTCGCGGCGAGCTGCACGACGTCACGGACCGAGTTCGTCTCGCCTGCGAGGAGGACACGCCGAGGCGGCTGCGCCTGCTTCGAACGGTGGTTCCCTGGCCGTATCGGCTGGTCTTCGGAAGCCGCATCCGGAGCTACCTGGGAGTTACGGGCAGCGTCATGTACGAGAAGTTCCGCACGCATCGGCGAACGTATTTCATCGCGTGCCTGCGCAAAGAAGTCGGTTCCAGACTTCCGGCCTGAGCGCCACCCGAGCTTCCAACCGCGCCCGCTGCGCCGAGCGCCCCTTCGCGCGGGGTGCGGCTTTACTGGAACGCCGCGTCTCGTTATTCTGCCGCGGTCGCTCGACCCGCGGGGCTCCTATCTCTTATAGAAGGCCCGCGACGACTCGCGTCCGCGCACCGGAGCCCCCATGGACAAGCGCACCACCCTCGCCGAGGCCGTCGCCGAGCTTCGCGACGGCATGACGATCGGCATCGGCGGCTGGGGCTCGCGCCGCAAGCCGATGGCGCTGGTGCGCGAGATCCTGCGGTCGCCGCTGCGCGACCTGACGATCGTCTCGTACGGGGGTCCGGACGTCGGGCTGCTCTGCGCGGCGGGCAAGGTGCGCAAGGTCGTGTATGGCTTCGTGTCGCTCGACTCGATCCCGCTCGAGCCGCACTTTCGCGCGGCGCGCCAGGCCGGCGCGATCGAGACGATGGAAATCGACGAGGGCATGTTCCAGTGGGGCCTTCAAGCCGCCGCGTACCGGCTTCCGTTCTTGCCGACGCGCGCCGGACTCGGCACGGACGTCATGCGTCTCAACCCGCAGCTGAAGACGGTCCGCTCTCCCTACGCCGACGGCGAGGAGCTCGTCGCGATGCCGGCGCTCACGCTCGACGCCGCGCTGATCCACATGAACCGCGCCGACGCCGCGGGCAACGGCCAGTACCTCGGTCCCGATCCCTACTTCGACGACCTCTTCTGCATGGCGGCGAAGCGCCGCTTCATGACGTGCGAGAAGCTGGTGCGCGCGGAGGATTTCCTGAAGGAAGGCGCCCTCCAGACCCTGGTGATCCATCGGCTGATGGTCGACGGCGTGATCGAGACGCCGAACGGCGCGCACTTCACCGAGTGCCCGCCCGACTACGGGCGCGACGAGGCGTTCCAGCGCGAATACGCGAACGCCGCGCGCGACACCGCGTCGTGGGAGGCGTTCGCGCGCCGCTATCTCTCGCTGGACAGCGAGCGCGCCTATCAAGAGGCGGTGCGCGCGCGATGAGCGGAGCCAGTCGCGCGGAAGTGTGCGCCGTCGCGATCGCTGACACCTTCGCCGGCGACGGCGAGATCTTCGTGTCGCCGATCGGCCTCTTGCCGCAGATCGGCGCGCGCCTCGCGAAGGCGACCTCGGCGCCGGATCTGCTGATGACGGACGGCGTCGCGCCGCTGGTCGCCAACGTGCTGCCCGTCTCGGGCGACGACCGCCCCACGCCGGTGGTCGAGGGCTGGCTCCCGTACCGGAAGGTCTTCGAGCTCCTCTGGTGGGGACGCCGCCACGTGATGATGGGCGCCACGCAGATCGACCGCTTCGGCAACCAGAACATCGCCTGCATCGGTCCGCACGAGAAGCCGAAGGCGATGCTGCTCGGCATGCGCGGCGCGCCCGGCAACACCATCTCGCACCCGACCAGCTACTGGGTTCCGAACCACTCGACCAAGACCTTCGTGACGACGGTCGACGTGGTCTCCGGCTTCGGCTACGACCGCGCCGCGAAGCTCGGCCCCGTGACCGCGCGCTTCCACGACGTGCGCCGCGTTGTCTCGAACCTCGGCGTCTTCGACTTCGCGACGCCGGACCACGCGATGCGCGTGGTGTCGCTCCACCCCGGTGTCACACGCGACGAGGTCGTCGCGAGCACGGGGTTCGCTCTGGCGATCGCGGCCGACGTCGCGACCACGCGGGAGCCCTCGCGCGAGGAGCTGCGCTGGATCCGCGATGTGATCGATCCCGAGAGCGCGCGCGACTCGGAGGTCCGCGCATGACGGCG
The DNA here is from genome assembly GCA_035541475.1 of Myxococcota bacterium. Taxonomy (GTDB): domain Bacteria; phylum Myxococcota_A; class UBA9160; order UBA9160; family SMWR01; genus DASUFZ01. Next base: position 2,328 of record DATKND010000075.1, read on the forward strand.
TTTCGCATCCAGATCGACAGCGGCATCGCCGAGGTCGTCATCGACAACCCGCCCGTCAACGCGCTCGGCTCGAAGGCGTGGGGCGAGCTCGCGCGGGCGATCGAGGATCTCGGCCGGGACGCCGCGGTGCGCGTGCTCGTGGTCCGCGCGGAAGGCCGCGGCTTCCAGGCCGGCGTCGACGTGAAGGAGCTCGCGAAGGACGGCTCGCTGATCGCGGTCGTGAACCGCGGCTGCTACGACCTCTTCGGCGCGATCTACGACTGCCCCGTGCCGGTCGTCTCGGCCGTGCACGGCTACTGCCTCGGCGGCGGCATCGGCATCGCGGGCGCCTCGGATCTCGTGCTCTGCTCCGACGACGCGAGCTTCGGCCTGCCCGAGATCGACCGCGGCGCGCTCGGCGCGGCGACGCACGCGATGCGCATGTTCGGCATGCAGGTGGCCCGACACATGCTGCTGACGGGCGAGCCGATCGGCGCGCAGGAGGCGTACCGCCGCGGCGGCGTGCTCGAGGTCGTGCCACGGCCGAAGCTCCGCGGCGCCGCGATGGCGCTCGCGGCGAAGATCGCGGGCAAGAGCGCCAAGGCTGTACAGCTCGCGAAGTGGTCGCTGAACGGCATCGAGCTGCTCGACGTGAAGCAGAGCTACCGCTTCGAGCAGGGCTTCACCTTCGAGCTCTACACCTCGCCCGACTCGCAGGAGGCGCGCGACGCCTTCTCCGAGAAGCGCGAGGCGCGCTTCCGCCGCGACGACGACGGTCGCGGTGACGGCGGCTAGCGCGCATGGATCTCGGCTACACCCCCCGCCAGCAGGCCTTCCGCGCCGAGGTGCGCGCCTGGCTCGAGGCGAACGTGCCGCGGGAGCCGCTCGCGTCGTTCGACACGCGCGAGGGCTTCGAGGCGCACCGCGCCTGGGAGCGGAGGCTCCACGCGGGCGGCTACGCGATGGTGCCGTGGCCGGTCGAGTACGGCGGACGCGGCGTGGATCTGCTCGAGTGGCTGATCTTCGAGGAAGAGTACTACCGCGCGGGCGCGCCGCGGCGCGTGAACCAGAACGGCATCTTCCTGCTCGGGCCGACGATCATGGAGTACGGCACACCCGCGCAGAAGGCGCGCTACCTGCCGAAGATCGCATCGAGCGAGGAGGTCTGGGCGCAGGGCTGGTCCGAGCCGAACGCCGGCTCCGACATGGCGGCGATCGCGACCACCGCGCTGCGCGACGGCGACCACTACGTGATCCGCGGGCAGAAGACCTGGGCGTCGCGCGGCGCCTTTGCGGGCTGGCTCTTCGGCCTCTTCCGCACGGATCCGAATTCCGAGCGCCACCACGGCCTCTCGTTCGTGCTCGTGCCCCTCGATCTGCCCGGCATCACGGTGCGCCCGATCGCGCAGCTCGACGGCGAGACCGGCTTCGCCGAGGTCTTCTTCGACGACGCGCGCGTGCCGGTCGCGAACCGGCTCGGTGACGAGGGCGCCGGCTGGCAGGTCGCGATGTCGACCGCGGGCTTCGAGCGCGGGCTCATGCTGCGGAGCCCCGCGCGCTTCCAGGACACCGCGAAGCGTCTGGTCGATCTCTACCGCGCGCACGCGGCCGAGGTGGACGACAGCGTGCGCGACGAGGTCGTGCGCTGCGTGATCGGAGCCGAGGCCTACGCGCTCGAGACCTATCGCACGGTGTCGCGCCTGCTGGCCGGCGGAAAGATCGGAGCCGAGGCGAGTCTCAACAAGATCTTCTGGAGCGAGCTCGACATCCGCATGCACGAGCTCGCGCTCGAGATCCTCGGCGACCGCGGCGATCTGCTGCCCGAGGCTTCGTGCGCGGGCGACGTCGACGGCTGGCTCGACGCGTATCTCTTCTCGCTGTCGGGTCCGATCTACGCCGGCACGAACGAGATCCAGCGCAACATCATCGCCGAGCGCATTCTCGGCCTGCCGAGGTAGGCCGTGGACTTCCGCTTCGGCGACGACCCGCTGCTCTTCCAGTCGACCCTGCGCGACTTCCTCGAGAAGGAGCACACGCCGGAGGTGCTGCGCGCGCTCTGGCGGCAGCCGTTCCCGCGCTCGAATGCCCTGTGGAAGAAGCTGGCGGAGCTCGGCGTGCCGGGTCTGCTCGTGCCGGAGGCGCAGGGCGGCCTCGGCATGAGCGAGATCGAGGGCGTGCTGCTCCACGAGGAGGCGGGCCGCGCGGCGCTCGGAGAGCCGCTGGTCGCGACGTCCGCGGTGGCCGTGCCGCTGCTGCGAGATCTCGGCGGCGCGCTCGCCGACGAGTGGCTGCCGCGCATCGCGGCCGGCGAGGCGCGGATCGCGGTCGGGCATCCGGCGCTGCGCTTCGTCGAGGACGCCGAGGGCGCGGACCTGCTGCTGCTGCCGCACGGCGAGGACGCGCTCTTCGCGGTGGCGCCCGCGTCGGCGCGCATCGCGCCGCAGCCGGCGAACGATCCGTCGCGCCGCGTTGCGAGCGTCGCGTTCGATGCGTCGTCTTCGCGGCGCGTCGCGCACGGCGCGCCCGCCCGCGCGCTCTTCGCGGCTGCGCTCGACCGCGGCGCGCTCGCCTGCGCCGCGCAGGCCCTCGGCGCCTGCGACCGCATGCTCGTGCTCTCGGTGGCCTACACTTCGCAGCGGAAGCAGTTCGGCAAGCCGATCGCCTCCTATCAGGCGGTGAAGCACATGCTCGCCAACGCGAAGGTGAAGCTCGAGTACGCGCGGCCGCTGGTGATGCGGGCCGCCTGGTCGGTCGCGCACGGCGCGGCGACGCGCGCACCCCATGTCTCGATGGCCAAGCTCGCGGCCTGCGAGGCCGCGCGCTTCGCGGCGCGTGTCGCACTCCAGTGCCACGGCGCGATCGGCTACACCTGGGAGCAGGATCTCCACCTCTTCATGCGGCGCGCCTGGACGCAGGACCAGAGCTGGGGCCGCGCTCCCTTCCACCTCGCCCGGGTGCGAGCTGCGATCCTCGACGGAGAGCATCCGATCGGACCCGGCGCGACCTTCGCAGGAGGCTCTTGACCATGCCCGAGGCGTATCTCATCGACGCGGTGCGGACTCCGGTCGGCAAGCGCGGGGGCGGACTCTCGCGCGCGCACTCCGCCGACCTCGGCGCCCACGTACTCCGCGCGCTGATGGCGCGCACGGGCATCGACCCCGGGGCCGTCGAGGACGTGATCTTCGGCTGCTGCGACACGATCGGCCCGCAGGCGGGCGACATCGCGCGCACCTGCTGGCTCGCGGCGGGGCTGCCGCAGCACGTGCCCGGCGTGACGATCGACCGGCAGTGCGGGTCGTCGCAGCAGTCGGTGCACTTCGCGGCGCAGGCCGCGCTGAGCGGCACGTCGGATCTCGTCGTCGCGGGCGGCGTGCAGAACATGAGCATGATCCCGATCTCGTCGGCGATGACCTGCGCCGAGCCGCTCGGCTTCAAGGATCCGTTCTCCGGCTCCGAGGGCTGGGCCGCGCGCTACGGGCCGGGCGAGGTGTCGCAGTTCCGTGGCGCCGAGATGATCGCGGAGAAGTGGGATATCAGCCGCGAGGACATGGAGCGCTTCGCCTACGAGAGCCACCGGCGCGCGCTGCGAGCGATCGACGAGAAGCGCTTCGAGCGCGAGATCGTGCCCTACGGCGACGTGGCGGTGGACGAGGGGCCGCGCCGCGATACCTCGCTCGAGAAGATGGCGAAGCTGAAGACGCTCCAGGAGGGCGGGCGCCTCACGGCGGCGGTTGCGAGCCAGATCTCGGACGGCGCGTCCGCGGTGCTCGTCGCATCGGAGCGAGCGGTGAAGGCCCATGGACTCCGCCCGCGGGCGCGCGTGCACCACATCAGCGTCCGCGCCGACGACCCGATTCTGATGCTGACCGCCCCGATCCCCGCCACGCGCTTCGCGCTCGAGAAGTCGGGCATGAAGCTCTCGCAGATGGACGCGATCGAGATCAACGAGGCCTTCGCGTCGGTGGTGCTCGCGTGGGAGAAGGAGCTCCACCCCGACATGTCGAAGGTGAATCCGAACGGCGGCGCGATCGCGCTCGGCCACCCGATCGGCGCGACCGGCACGCGGCTCATGTCGACCCTGCTGTGCGAGCTCGAGCGCACGGGCGGTCGCTACGGCCTCCAGACGATGTGCGAGGGCGGCGGTCAGGCGAACGTCACGATCCTCGAGCGGCTCTAGTCGTGGCGGGCATCTGCGACGGCCGCGTGGTGATCGTGACGGGCGGGGCGCGCGGCATCGGCCGCGCGCACGCGCTGGCCTTCGCGAGAGCCGGGGCGAAGGTCGTGGTGAACGACCTCGGCGTCTCGCTCGCGGGCGAGGGCGGCGGGCAGGCGCCGGCCGACGAGGTGGTGTCGGAGATCCGCGCGGGCGGCGGCGAGGCCTTCGCGAACGGCGCCGACGTGGCGGACTTCCGCCAGACGAAGGCGCTGCTCGACGAGACGCTCGCGCGCTTCGGCCGCCTCGACGTCGTCGTCAACAACGCCGGCTTCGTGCGCGATCGCATGTTCGTGTCGTGCGCCGAGGACGAGTGGGACGCCGTGCTGCGCGTGCATCTGAAGGGACACTTCTGCCTCGCCCGCCACGCGGCCGAGCACTGGCGCAACGAGTCGAAGGCGGGCCGCGCGCCCGACGCGCGGATCATCAACACGAGCTCGGGCGCCGGGCTCGCCGGCAGCGTCGGGCAGTCGGCCTACTCGGCCGCGAAGGCCGGCATCGCGGCGCTGACCCTGGTGCAGGCCGCGGAGCTCGGCCGCTACGGCGTGACCAGCAACGCGATCGCGCCGTCGGCGCGCACGCGCATGACCGAGGACGTCTTCAAGGACATGATGAAGAAGCCGGAGAAGGGCTTCGACGCGATGGCGCCCGAGAACATCTCGCCGCTCGTGGTCTGGCTCGGCAGCTCCGAGTCGCGCGGCGTAACCGGCCGCATGTTCGAGCTCGCGGGCGGGAAGCTCTCGCTGGCGGAGGGCTGGCAGCCGGGTCCGGCCGTCGACAGGGGCGCGCGCTGGGAGCCCGACGAGATCGGCCCGGCGGTGCAGGACCTGGTCGCGAAGTCGCGCGTACCGCAGAAGGTGTACGGCGCCTGAGCCCGCTCGCGGAGCCGGCGTGATCGAAGCCAGCGATCTCGTCAAGCGCTACGGCGCCAACACCGTGCTCGATCGCGCCAGCTTCGCGATCGAGGACGGCCAGATCGCGACGATCCTCGGCCGCTCCGGCTCCGGCAAGTCGACCTTGCTGCGCTGCCTCAATCGCCTCGAGCCGTTCGAGCGCGGGAGACTCCGCATCGGGGACGTCGAGATGGCCGGCTCCGAGGAGCAGGCTCTCTCGCCCGCGGAAGAGCGCGCGCTGACACGTCGCGTGCGCGCGCGCGTCGGCATGGTGTTCCAGAGCTTCCAGCTCTTTCCGCACCTCACCGTGCTCGAGAACTGCATCGAGGCGCCGCGGGTGGTGAAGCGCCTGGCGCGCGACGAGGCCGAGGCGATCGCGCGCCGCTACCTCGGCCGGGTCGAGCTCGCCGAGAAGGTCGACGCCTACCCGGCGCAGCTCTCCGGAGGGCAGCAGCAGCGCGTCGCGATCGCGCGCGCGCTCGCGATGGAGCCCGAGGTGATCCTCTTCGACGAGCCGACCTCCGCGCTCGACCCGCAGCTGATCGACGGCGTCGCGCGCATGCTGCGCGATCTCCAGGGGCTCGGGAAGACGCTGGTCGTCGTCTCGCACGACCTCCACTTCGCGCGGCGCATCTCGGACCGCGTGATCTACTTCGAGGGCGGCCGCGCGCTGGAGTCGGGCACGGTCGACCAGGTCTTCGGCGCGCCGCAGCGCCCGGAGACGCAGGCCTTCGTGCGAGGCCTCTCGTGAGGGCGAGGATCCTCTGCGCGCTCGCGCTGCTGCCGCTCGTGGCCGCGCCCGCGCTCGCGCAGTCGACACTCGAGCGCGTGCGCCGCAGCGGGACGCTCCGCGTCGGCACCGACGCCACTTATCCGCCGCTCGAATACGTCGAGGGCACGCAGTGCGCGGGCTTCGACGTCGACCTCGGCAACGCGCTCGCGCGCGAGCTCGGCGTGCGCGCGGAGTTCGTCAACGCGAGCTTCGACGGGATCTTCCCGGCGCTCGTGAACGGCTCCTTCGACGCGGTGATGTCGTCGGTCACGATCACGCCCGAGCGCAGCGCGAGCATGCTCTTCACGGATCCCTACTACGAGTCCGGCCAGCGGATCGCGCTCCGCCGCGGAACGACCGGCATCGCGGCGGAGGGCGATCTGTCGGGGAAGCAGGTCGGTGTCCAGATCAACACCACCGCGCAGTACGACCTCGAGAAGCGGCCCGGCATCGCGCTGACCCGCTACAACACGATCGACCTTGCGCTGCTCGATCTCCAGGTCGGCCGCATCGACGCGGTCGTCGGCGATGCGCCGGTGCTCCAGTACATGACCCGGCAGAGCTTCCCCGAGCTCGAGGTCGTCGGGCGCCGGTTCACGGACGAGAAGTTCGGCATCGCGCTCGCGCGCTCGAGCGACGACCTGCGCCGCGCGCTGAACGCCGCGCTCTGGCGGGTGGAGCAGAGCGGCGAGCTCGATCGGCTGCGCGAGAAGTGGTTCGGTGAGGCGGCAGAGAGGTCGGGCGAGGCGGAGCCCGCGTCAACGCCGCGCGCCTTCGACCTCGGGATCGTCGCTCGCACCTGGCACTTCCTGCTCGCGGGCGTGTGGCTCACCGCGCGGCTCGCGCTCTCGAGCCTCGCCGTCGGCCTCCCGATCGGCCTCGCGATCGCGCTCGCGCGCCTGCGCAGCGGTCGCTGGCTCGCGCTGCCGGCCGCCGTCTACGTCGAGTTCGTGCGCGGAACGCCGCTGCTCGTGCAGATCCTCTTCATCTACTTCGTGCTGCCGACCTTCGGCGTCCACCTGCCCGCGTTCACGAGCGGCGCGATCGCGCTGTCCCTCAACTGCGCCGCCTACACTTCGGAGATCTTCCGCGCGGGCGTGCTCTCGATCGACGAGGGCCAGATCGAGGCCGCGCGCGCGCTCGGCATGAGCGACACGCAGGCGATGCGGCGGATCATCCTGCCGCAGACGTTCCGCCGCGTGGTGCCGCCGATCACCAACGAGGGGATCGCGCTGCTGAAGGACTCCTCGCTCGTCTCGGTGATCGGACTCACGGAGCTCGCGCGCACGGGCCAGGAGCTCGCGAGCCGCTACGCCGCGCCGCTGACGATCTGGCCGCTCGTCGCGCTGACCTATCTGGTGATGACCTTCCCGCTGACGCGCGCCGCCGAGTACCTCGAGCGGCGCTGGCGCCCGGTCACGCGCACAGGAGCCTGACACAGGACTGGACGCGACGTCCGGACGCCGATCCATCGGCGCCCGGGCCTTTCCACGCCAGTCCTGGGTCAGGCTCCTCTGGCTGCCCTGAGCTAGGGTGCGCGCCTCGATGAGCTCCCCCTTCAGCGACGAGCAGCAGGCGCTGCGCGAGCAGGCGCGCGAGTTCCTGTCGCACCACTCCGGCTCCGAGCAGGTCCGGCGCGCGATGGAGAGCGAGTCGGGCAGCGACGCGCTCGTGTGGAAGCGGATCGGCGCGGAGCTCGGCTGGACCGCGCTCGGCATCCCGGAGGCGTACGGCGGCGTCGGCATGGGTGCCGTCGAGCTCTCGCTGCTGATGGAGGAGATGGGTGCCCATCTGCTGTGCGCGCCGTTCTTCTCGAGCGTGTGCCTGGCGGCGCCCGCGATCCTGGCCGGCGGCTCGCAGGCGCAGAAGCAGGAGCTCCTGCCGGCGCTCGCAGAAGGTCGCACGACCGCGACGCTCGCCTACGCCGAGCCGGGCGCCGCGCCGGACCCGGCCGCATTGCGCGCGCACTTCCGCCGCGAGCCGGACGGGAGCTACACGCTCCACGGTGTCAAGCGCTACGTGGTCGACGGTCACACGGCCGAGCTCGTCGTGGTCGCGGCACGGCGCGAGGGCACGGAAGGCGCGTCGGGGATCGAGCTCTTCCTCGTCCCGGGTTCGTCGCCGCGTCTCGAGCGGCGCGCACTCCCCACCATGGACCTGACACGGCGCCTCGCGGAGCTGCGCCTCGACGGCGTGCGCGTGCCGGCCTCCGCCTTGCTCGGCGAGTCGGAGAGCTACGGCGGCGCGATTCTGGCCGAGGCGCTCGACCGCGCGACCGTCGCGCTCGCGGCCGAGCAGGTCGGCGGCGCGCAGCGCTGCCTCGATCTCTCGGTCGCCTACGCGAAGGAGCGGGTGCAGTTCGGGCGCCCGATCGGCTCCTTCCAGGCGATCAAGCACAAGTGCGCCGACATGATGCTGCTCGTCGAGTCGGCGCGCAGCGCGGCCTGGCACGCGGCGCACAGCGCGCAGGCGGGCGGCCACGAGCTCGCGGTCGCCGCCTCGCTCGCGAAGGCCTGGTGCGGCGACGCCTTCTTCCACTGCGCGGCCGAGGCGATCCAGATCCACGGCGGTGTCGGCTTCACCTGGGAGTACGACCCGCACCTCTACTTCAAGCGCGCGCGCTCGTCGCAGTCGCTGCTCGGCGAGCCCTCGTATCACCGCGAGCGCGTCGCGCGCTCGATGGGTCTCTGACATGGCGCTCTCGATCGATCTCTCGGAGCGCGTCGCGCTCGTGACCGGCGGCGGGCGCGGCGTCGGGCGCGGCATTGCGCGGCGCCTGCTCGAGGCGGGCGCGGAGGTCGTCGTGTGCGGGCGCAAGGAGCCGGAGTCGCTGCCCGAGGGCGGCGGGCGGCGCGCGCAGTTCGTCGCGGCCGACGTGCGCGAACTCGAGAGCATCGAGGCGCTCGTCTCCGCCGTGACCTCGCGCTGCGGGCGCCTCGACGTGCTCGTCAACAACGCGGGCGGCGCGCCGGCGGCGGACGCGGCCACCGCGTCGCCTCGCTTCCACGAGAAGATCATCGCGCTGAACCTGGTGTCGGCCCTCCACTGCGCGCAGCGCGCCAACGCCGTGATGCAGGCGCAACCCGAGGGTGGCGTGATCGTCATGATCACGAGCGTCAGCGCGCTGCGGCCGTCACCGGGGACGGCCGCCTACGGCGCGGCCAAGGCAGGCTTGATCTCGCTGACGCAGAGCCTCGCCGTCGAGTGGGCGCCGAAGGTGCGCGTCGTCGCGGTCGCGGCGGGCATGGTGCGGACCGAGCTCTCGCACCTCCACTACGGCGACGAGGAGGGCGTGCGGCGTGTCGGCGCGACGGTGCCGCTCGGGCGCATGGCCGAGCCGGAGGACG
>DATKND010000076.1:0-2516 GCA_035541475.1 Myxococcota bacterium
CGTGCGCAAACTCGAGCCCCTTCGCCGCGTGCAGCGTCGAAAGCCGCACGGCGTCGGGGTTCTCCCCTTCGCGGCTTTCCAGCATCGTGACGAGTGCCACGTGCTGGGCGAGCTCGATCAGGTTGCGGTTGTCGGCCTCGCCCTTGCGCGCCAGCCATTGCGTGAAGTCGCGGACGTTCTTCCCCCGATCGAGGGCGGCGCGCTTGTCGAGCGTGTCGGCGAGCCAAGCCTCGTAGCCGATCTTGCCCAGGAGCTCGTCCACGAGCCGCCCTGCCGGCTCGCGCTCCGCGCGGTATCGCAGGCTGTTCACGAGCGCGCAGAACGCGGTCAGCGCGTCTCGCTGTCGCGCAGGCACGAACGCCGCGATCTCGGGTGCGAACGACGCGGCGAAAAGGCTCTCGCGCCGTGCAGCGGAGACGTCGGCCAGACGGGCGAGCGTGGCCTGCCCGATGCCGCGCTTCGGTGCGCCCACCGCGCGCAGGAACGCGGGATCGTCGTCGTCGTTCGCGATGAGGCGCAGATAGGCGACGACGTCCTTGATCTCCGTGCGTTCGAACAGCGACTGCCCGCCGGAGATCTCGTAGGCGATGTTGCGCGCGCGCAGCGCCGTCTCGAATACCTGTCCCTGGTGGTTGCCGCGGTAGAGGATCGCGAAGTCGGCGTAGCTCGCGCGGCGCTCGAACTTGAGCGCGGCGATGCGGTCGAGCACCATCTCCGCCTCCGCCTCGTCGCTCGCGGCCGGCGCGGCCCGGATGAAGTCGCCGGCGCCGAGTTCGCTCCACAGGCGCTTGTCGAAGAGCTTGCGGTTGTGCGCGATGAGCGCGTTGGCCGAGCGCAGGATGCGCACCGTCGAGCGGTAGTTCTGCTCGAGCTTCACCACCTTGAGGTTCGGGTAGTCGCGCGGCAGCGCGGCCAGGTTGTCGAGCGTGGCGCCGCGCCAGCCGTAGATGGCCTGGTCGTCGTCGCCCACCGCGGTGAACGGCGTCGCCTCACCCGTCAGCGCGCGCAGAAGCCGGTATTGCGCCGGGTTCGTATCCTGGTATTCGTCGACGAGCACGTGATCGCAGCGCTGCCGCCAGCGCGCCGCGGCCCCGGCGTCGCTCTCGAGCAGCGCGAGCGGGCGCACGATGAGATCGTCGAAGTCGACGGCGCGATACGCCGCGAGCGCCTCGTCGTAGCTGCAGTAGGCGCGGGCGGCGGCGAGCTCCTCCTCGCTCTGCGCGGACGCGAGCGCGGCGGCCGGCGCGACGAGCGCGTTCTTCCACGCGCTGATCCGCCACTGCGCGGCACGCGCGCGGCCGCGGTCCGCCGTGGCGACGAGCTCGGCGACGAGGGCTTCGAGGTCGGCGGGATCGAGAATCGAGAATCCGGGCCGAAGCCCAGCCGCCTTCGCCTCGCCGCGCAGGATCGAAAGGCCGAGCGCGTGGAAGGTCGAGATGCGCGCCTTGTCGGCGGCATCGGCCTTGCCCTGCTTCGTGAGGAGCACCTTCGCGCGCTCGCGCATCTCGCGCGCCGCCTTGTTCGTGAAGGTGATCGCGACGAGGTGCGACGGGTCCGCGCCGCGCTCGACGAGGTGCGCGATCTTCGCTGTGATGACGCGCGTCTTGCCGCTGCCCGCTCCCGCGAGCACGAGCAGCGGGCCGTCGCAGTAGCGAACGGCCTCGCGCTGCGGGGCGTTGAGAGGAAGGGACACGCGGGACGTGCGCTAGAATCGAGCGGATTCTAACAGCGGCCGCGCATCGCCATGGCGCACTACGCGATCGGCGACATCCAGGGATGCCACACGGAGCTTTGCGAGCTGCTCGACCTCGTGGGCTTCTCGGCCGCGCACGATCGCCTCTGGCTCGTCGGCGACCTCGTCAACCGCGGTCCGGGCTCGCTGGCCGTGCTGCGAGAGGTGAGGGCGCTCGGCGACTCGGCGATCGCGGTCCTCGGCAACCACGACTTCCACTTGCTCACGGTCGCCGCGGGCCACCGCAAGCCGCACCGCGAGGACACGCTGAACGAGATCCTCGCCGCGCACGACCGCGACGAGCTCGTAGCGTGGCTCGCGGCGCGCCCGCTCGTCGTGGCCGAGGGCGAACTTGCGATGGTCCATGCGGGGTTCCTCCCGACGTGGACGGTGGCCCAGGCGCTTTCGCTGTCGCGTGAGGTCGAGGCGGTGCTCGCGAGCGATCGCGCGCACGATTTCCTGGGCGCGCTCTACGGCAACGAGCCCGCGCGCTGGTCGAGCGAGCTCGCGGGCGACGACCGCCTGCGCGTGATCGTAAACGCCTGCACCCGGCTGCGCTTCTGCACCGCCGACGACACGATGGAGCTCACCGAAAAGCGCGGTCCCGGGCAGGCGCCGCCGGGCTTCGTGCCGTGGTTCGAGCATCCGACGCGCCGCTCGGCGTCCTCGACGATCGTATGCGGGCATTGGTCCACGCTCGAGCTCATGCTCGCGCCGAACGTGCTCATGCTCGACTCGGGCTGCCTGTGGGGCGGCACGCTGACCGCCGTCAGGCTGCCGGACC
>DATKND010000077.1:0-32215 GCA_035541475.1 Myxococcota bacterium
GCGCCTTCGATCGCTCCTTCTCTCGGGCATGACACGGCCTCCGTGCTTAGGGCACAGCGGGCGCCCGCTGCAAGGCATGTGCCCGCGACCGCTCCGATCGCATCGCTCGCTGCACACGGCGACGGACGGTTTCTACAAAGCCGTATCACACGAGCTTCGAGGCGCGCCCTTCCCAGTAGCGCGCGCGCAGCGAGCGCTTCGCCATCTTCCCGGTCTCGGTCCGCGGCAGCGACGTCGCGAAGTCGATCGTACGCGGACACTTGTAGTGCGCGATGCCCCGTCGGCAGTACTCGATCAGCTCGCGCTCGAGCTCGGGCCCGGGGACAGCGCCCGCGGCCGGAATCACGACCGCCTTCACCTGCTCGCCCATCTCGTCGTCGGGCACGCCGATCACCGCCACGTCATCGACCTTCGGGTGCACGATCAGGTAGTTCTCGGTCTCCTGCGGATAGATGTTGACGCCGCCGGAGATGATCATGTTCGACTGCCGATCGGTGAGATAGAGATAGCCGTCCGCGTCGAGGTAGCCGACGTCGCCGATCGTGAAGAGGTCGCCGCGAAAGCTGGCGGCGGTCTTCGCGGCGTCCTTGTGGTACGAGAAGCGCACGTTCTTCGGCGCTTCGAAGTAGATGGCGCCCTCCACACCGGGCCGCGTCACCTCGCGCCCTTCCTCGTCGAGCACCCAGATCTTCCCGCCCGTCCAGTGCCGTCCGACCGAGCCCTCGTGCGAGAGCCACTCGCGGGCGCGGATCAAGGTGCCGCCGCCCTCCGTGCCGCCGTAGTACTCGACGATCGCATCGCCCCACCACTCGATCATCGCGCGCTTGATCGGGATCGGACACGGCGCGGCGGCGTGCACCGCCACGCGCAGAGAGGAGAGGTCGTAGCTCCGCCGCACCGACTCCGGGAGCTGGAGCAGGCGGCGGAAGTGCGTCGGCACCCACTGCGAGCTCGTCACGCGCTGGTCCTGGATGCAGCGGAGTGCCTGCTCGGCGTCGAAGTGATCCATCAACACGACGCTGGCCCCGAGCCGCAGGTGATGGTTGCTGAACGCGATCGGCGCGGCGTGGTAGAGCGGCGCGGGACACAGGTAGCGATCGCCCGAACCGATGCCGAAGAGCCCGAGGAAGCCCTTCGCGAAGGCCTCGAGCGACGCGTGCCCGGCCGGCAGGTCGGGCAGCTCGCGCCGCACGCCCTTCGGGCGCCCGGTCGTGCCCGACGAGTAGAGCATGACCGCGCCCTCGCGCTCGTCGTCGAGCGGCGCGTGCTCGGGTGAGTCGGCGAGCAGCGCGGCCTGCGACTCGAAGCCCTCCGCCTCGCCGCTCGTCACGACCCGCAGCCGCAGGCGCGGACAGCGCCCCGCGACGCGCGCGGCCGCCTCGGCGAAACGCGCCGACACGAACAGCGCGTCGGCGTCGCAGTCGTCGACGATGTAGCGGATCTCGTCCTCGTGCAGGTGCCAGTTGACCGGCGCGAAGTAGAGGCCCGTGCGGTGACAGGCCCAGTAGAGCGACATGAAGGCGGGATCGGCATTGTCGATCAGCGCCGCCACGCAGCCGCCCTGCGCGATGCCGCGCCGCCGCAGCGCGTGACCGATGCGGCGCGAGCTCTCTTCGAGCTCGCCGAAGGTCGTGCGCGCCTCGCCGTTGCCGAAGATCAGCGCGACGCGATCCGGGTCGCTGGCCGCGTGCGCCGCGATGCCGGCGGTCACGCTAGGCGCTCCAGCGATTCCAGGACGTGATCGTCTCCGGCCGCGGGCGCTCCGCCGGCTTGAAGTCGGTGCCCTTCGTGTACGCGACCGGCAGCAGCGCCACCTGCGCGACGCCCTCCGGAATGCCGAGCAGCTTCGCGATCTCCTCCTCGCGGAAGAGGTGGAGCGTCGTCAGCACCGAGCCGAGCCCGCGCGATCGCAGCGCGAGCTGGAAGCTCCATACGGCCGGGAAGATCGAGCCGTACACCGACGCGTGCGCCGCGATCGGCGCGGAGGCCGGCGGGCGCCCGATCACGCAGGGGATCGCGTGCACGGGAACGTCCGCAAGGTGGTCGAGCAGCCAGAAGGCCGAGTCGTAGACGCGTTTCGTCTGGGCGTCGCCTTCCTGGGACACGCGCGCGCGCGCCATCTCGAGGTACTGCGCGCCCGCCTCGCGATAGACGCGCGCGATCTCCTTCCTGGGCCCCGCGTCCGTCACGATCAGCCAACGCCAGGTCTGCGCGTTGCTCCCGGTCGGCGCCTGCTGCGAGAGCCGGATGCAGTCGAGGATCACGTCGCGCGGCACCGGGCGAGCGAGGTCGAGGCGCTTGCGGACGGCGCGGGTCGTGGAGAGCAGCGCATCGGTGACCTTCAGATCGAACGGCGTGGACATCGGACCTCCGAACGGGGGATTGCATTCCACACGCCGTCGCGGCGGGCGTCAAGAGTCGCAACTCGGAGTAGACTGCCGTCCATTCTGCGGACTGCCCTACGAGCTTCGCGCCCCGCTCTCGCCGTCGCCCTCGCCGTCTTCGCGGCCACGCGCGCCGCCGCGCAGACGAGCGCTCCGAGCCCCGATCTCGTCCGCGGGATCGGCGCGCTGCTCGACGAGAAGGCCTCGCGGACGCCGGCGCAGCGCAAGCTCGACTCGCGCCTCGTCTACGCGGCGCGCATGCGACGAGGCCTGCCGGTGGCGGACGGGATCCCGTCCCTCCAGACGGGCGTCGAGATCGCCGGGGACGGCGGCGTGCTCCTCGACGTGCGTGCTGAGGTCGACGACGCGCTGCGCGAGCGGATCACGGCGCTCGGCGGCCGCATCCTCGCCGACCTGCCATCGCGACGGGCGCTCCGCGTGCGGCTTCCGTTCGACGCGATCGAGGCGCTGGCCACCGAGCCGGCGGTCCGCGCGATCCACCCCGCCGACCTCGCCTTCACCCGCGCGATCAACATCTCCGAGGGCGACGGCGCGCACTACGCGAGCGCGGCGCGCGCGGCGTTTCACGTGGACGGAACCGGCGTCAAGGTCGGCGTGCTCTCGGACGGCGTGGACTCGCTCGCGTCGCTGATCGGGTCCGGTGACCTGCCGGCCGGTGTCACCGTGCTTCCCGGGCAGGCCGGCTCCGGCAGCGAGGGCACCGCGATGCTCGAGATCGTCCACGATCTCGCGCCGGGCGCCTCGCTGCTGTTCGCCACGGCCTTCACCAGCCAGGCCTCGTTCGCGAGCAACATCGTCGCGCTCCGCAACGCCGGCGCCGACGTGATCGTCGACGACGTCGGCTATTTCGCCGAGGCGGTCTTCCAGGACGACGACGTCGCGGCGGCGGTGGATCAGGTCGTCGCAGGCGGCGCGCTCTACTTCTCGGCCGCCGGCAACTCGGGAAACCTGGACGACGGCACCGCGGGCGTCTGGGAAGGAGACTTCGTCGCCGGGCCGAGCTTCCACGGCCACCCCGCGCACGACTATGGCGGCGGCGACATCACGAACGCGGTGACGGTGGCCAGCCCGTACGTGTACACGCTGCACTGGTCGGATCCGCTCGGCGCTTCGGCCAACGACTACGACCTCTTCCTCGTCAACAAGACCGGCAACTTCATCGTCGCAGCCTCGACCAACATGCAGTCCGGATCGGGCGATCCCTTCGAGATCATCGGAGCCGGTGCGAACGACACCGGCCGGCAGCTCATCATCGTCCGCACGGCCGGTCAGACCCGCTTCCTGCACCTGGACGCGAACCGCGGCCGGCTCGAGCACGTCACCGTCGGGCAGATCAGCGGGCACCCGGGCGCTCGCGGAGCGGTAGCGGTCGCGGCGGTCGACGCGCGCGGCAAGACCGCCGGCTTCACCGGCAGCGAGCCGGTGGAGACCTACAGCTCCGATGGCCCGCGGCGCGTCTTCTTCGCCGCCGACGGCTCGCCCTACACGCCGGGCGACTTCTCCGCGATGGGCGGCGAGCTTCGCAGCAAGCCCGAGCTCACCGGCGCGGACTGCGTACACACGGCGACCCCCGGATTCGACCCGTTCTGCGGCACCTCGGCCGGCGCGCCGCACGCGGCCGCGATCGCCGCGCTGCTGATCGAGCGCGCGGGCGGCCGCGGAGCCGCGGAGCCGGCCTCCGTGCTCGCGGCGCTGCGCTCGACCGCGCTCGACATCCAGGCGCCCGGGGTCGACCGCGACGCGGGCAGCGGAATCGCGCACGCGCTCGCGGCCGCGGGCGCCATCTCGCCGCCCGGCTGCAGCGGCGATCCGGACTGCGACGACCACGTCTTCTGCAACGGCGCCGAGACCTGCAACGCGGGCACCTGCGTGCCCGGAACGCCGCCCGCCTGCTCCGGACCGACGCCGTACTGCGACGAGAACCTTCGTGCGTGCGTCCAGTGCCTGACACGAGCGCAGTGCGACGACGGCCTCTTCTGCAACGGCGTCGAGACCTGCAGCGCCGGAGCCTGCGTGGCTGGCACGCCGCCGGCCTGCTCCGGATCGACACCGTACTGCGACGAGAGCGCCGACGCCTGCGTCCAGTGCCTGACTCCAGCGCAGTGCAACGACGGACTCTTCTGCAACGGCGCCGAGACCTGCACCGCGGGCGCCTGCACGGCCGGCACGCCGCCGGCCTGCACCGCGCCGACGCCGTACTGCGACGAGAGCCTCGCGGCCTGCGTCCAGTGCCTGACACGAGCGCAGTGCGACGACGGCCTCTTCTGCAACGGCGCCGAGACCTGCAGCGCGGGCACGTGCGCGGCCGGCACGCCGCCGGTCTGCACCGCGCCCGCCGCCACCTGCGACAACTCGCTCGCGCGCTGCGTCCAGTGCGTCTCGAACTCGGAATGCGGCAGCGGTATCTGCACCGCGGGAGCCTGCGCGCCGCCCCAGATCCCCGCCGTGAGCACCGGCCTGCGGGCGCTGCTCGCGCTCGCGCTGCTCGCGATCGGAGCGGCCGCCTCGCTGCGCGCGAGGCGCAGCTGATTCCGCGAGCGGATCAGGCGGCAGCCGGCGCGCGGCCGCCCGGCACGTTCTCCTGCGCGAGCCGCGCGAGGAAGGTGTCGATCGCGGACTCGCCGAGCTCACCCGCGTCGCGCGAGCGCACGTTGATCGTGCCGGCCGCCGCCTCGCGCTCCCCGACGACGATGGCGTACGGGATCTTCTTCAGGCTCGCCTCGCGGATCTTGTAGGCGACGCGGTCGTCCTTCAGGTTGGCCTCGGCGCGCAGCCCCGCGTCCAGCAGGCGTCGCGTCACCTGCTCCGCGTAGGCGTTGAAGCGATCCGAGACGGGGATCACGAGCACCTGGACCGGAGCGAGCCACAGCGGGAAGCGGCCCGCGTAGTGCTCGATCAGGATCCCGAGGAAGCGCTCGATGCTCCCGTAGCCCGCGCGATGGATCATCACCGGCGTGTGGCGCTGGCCGTCGGCGCCGATGTAGGTGAGTCCGAAGCGCTCCGGCATCGAGAAGTCGAGCTGGATGGTTCCGCACTGCCACGAGCGCTTCAGCACGTCGCGGATGTGGAAATCGATCTTCGGCCCGTAGAAGGCGCCGTCGCCCGGATTCAGCGCGTAGGCGACGCCCTTGTGCTCGAGCGCCTTGCGCAGCGCGTTCTCTGCGCGCTCCCAGATCTCGTCGCTGCCGAGGCTCTTCGCGGGGCGCGTCGAGAGCTCGACGCGCACGTCGTCGAGGCCGAAGGCCGCGTAGATCTCGTGGAAGAAGTCGATCAGCATCCCGATCTCGGACTCGATCTGCTCGGGCGTGCAGAAGTGGTGCGCGTCGTCCTGCGTGAAGGCCTGCACGCGGAAGAGTCCGTGGCGCACCCCGGAGAGCTCGCGCCGGTGCACGAGCCCCATCTCGGCGAAGCGCAGCGGGAACTCGTTGTGGCTGCGCGGGCGGCTGCGGTAGATCAGCAGGTGGCCGGGGCAGTTCATCGGCTTGACCGCGAGGGGACGCTCCTCCTCGACCTCGTGCACGACGGAGGGATCCTTCTCGTCGCGCAGCTTGAGCTTCGTGAAGAACATGTTCTCGAGGTAGTTGTCGTAGTGGCCGGAGGTGTGCCAGAGCTCCTCGGAGAGCACGAGCGGCGCCTTCACCTCCTGGTAGCCGCGACGGCGCAGCAGACTTCGCATGTAGTCGGCGAGCGTCTGGAAGAGCAACGCGCCCTTCGGATGGAAGAACGGGAAGCCCGGCGCCTCCTCGTGGAAGGAGAAGAAATCGAGCTCCGCGCCGAGCACGCGGTGATCGCGCTTGCGCGCCTCCTCGAGCAGGCGTAGGTGCTCGTCGAGGGCGGCCTTGTCGAAGAAGGCGGTGCCGTAGACGCGCACGAGCTGCTCTCGCGACGCGTCGGCGCGCCAGTAGGAGCCGGCGACACTGGTCAGCTTCACGTGCTTGAGCCAGCCCGCGTGCGGGACGTGGGGGCCGCGGCAGAGGTCGACGAAGTCGCCGTGCCGGTAGAAGGAGAGGCCTTCGCCGCGGCGCCGGATGTCGTCGACGAGCTCGAGCTTGAACTTGTTGTGGCCGCCGTCGATCGCGCGGTAGCGCGCGAAGACCTCGTCGCGCTCGGGATCGCGCACCTCGCAGCGCACGAAGGGCGCGGCCTCGCCCGCGATGCGCGCCATCTCCGCCTCGATGCGCGGGAAGTCCTCGGGCGTGATCTTCCCCTCCGGCAAGTGGATGTCGTAGTAGAAGCCGTCCTCGACCACGGGCCCGATCGTCAGCTCGGCCCGAGGGAAGAGTCGCAGGATCGCGTCGGCCATGAGGTGCGCAGCCGAGTGGCGCAGCACCTCGAGCGCCTCGGGATCCCTCTTCGTCAGCAGGCGCACGCTCGCGCCGTCCGGCAGCGGGCGCGCGAGGTCGACCACCTGCCCGTTCACCTCGGCCGCGACCGCTGCGCGCGCGAGCCCCGGGCCGATCTGCGCCGCGAGGTCGGCCGCGCTGGCGCCGGGCTCGAGCTCGCGCTGACTCCCGTCCGGGAGCCGCACATGCAGCCGACTCGTCATCTCGTTCTCTCTCGCGAGGACGGCCACGATCCGCCCCCGCCTGCATACCCCGTGGCTACCCCCACCGGGCCGACGCAGCATAACCCGGCCGGCGTAGAATGGGGCCCGTGCCGAAGGGCGAGGCAGAGCTCCCTGCGGCGGCCATCTGTTCCTCCTCGGGACCTCTGCCTCGCCCCTCCAACCACCGAGGATGTTTCTCATGAGCAACGCGTTCCAGCTCCTCGACTTCGAGGACTTCCACCGGCGCGAGCTGCCGCGGCGGCTCGCCGCGGGGCACGGCGCGCTCGCCGCGGAGGCCGACCTCGCGTCGCTCGGCAGCCTCGCCTTCCGGCTGCCGTCCGGCCGCGCCTTCTCCTACCGACCGCAGCCGGACGGGATCGAGATCGTCGAAGGCGATGCCGACGCGCGCACCGTGATCGAGATCTCGCCCGAGGACTGGTCGAACGTGGTCCACGATCTCGACAGCGCGCCGGGGCTCCTCTACGCGGGGCGCGTCCGCTGCCTGCGCGGCAACGCGATGCGCTTCGTCGGCTGGGAGCCGGGGCTGCGCGCGATGTTCCAGGGCCGGCCGATCTTCCGCGAGGACCGCGTGCGCCTGCGCGACCGCCGCGGCGCTCCGCTCGATCCGCTCCGGCGCTTCACCCTGGCGGACGAGGACGCCGAGATGGCGCACTTCCTGCGCACGGCGGGCTATCTGCTCGTGCAGGGCGTCTTCTCCGCCGACGAGATCGACACGTTCCGGCGTCACGGCGACGAGCTGCGCGCGATGGCGCGCGAGGGCGACCGACTCTCCTGGTGGGCGCGCGACCGGGCGGGCGAGTCGATCCTCTGCCGCGTCACGCACGCGGGCCGCATCCGCGAGCTGCGCGACCTCTACTGCGACGCGCGCCTGCTGCGCCTCCAGTCGCTCTCGCACCACCATCTGGTGACGCGCGGTCAGAGCGAGGACGACGGCATCTCGCTCCTGATCAAGAACCCCGGCATCACGGAGGGCCTCTCCGATCTGCCCTGGCACCGCGACTGCGGCATGGGAGGCCACGCGTCGATGTGTCCCGTGCTGATCGCGTCGATCTACCTCTGGCCTTCGCGGCCGGAGAGCGGCGAGCTGCGCATGCTGCCCGGCTCGCACGAATCGTCCTGCGGCTTCGCGGAGGCGGGCGACGCGAATGCGCCGCTTGGGATCTCGCTGCGCGCGGATCCCGGCGACGTGTCGCTCCACTACGGCGACATCATGCACGCGGCGCCGCCGCCGACCGGCGCGGGCCCGTACCGGCAGTGCCTGCTGCTCGGCTGGACGCGCCCCGACGCCTTCAACCACCGCGGCTACCAGAGCTACAACGACGCGCTGCTCTCGCGCGACGACGGGCAGGTCGAGCACCTGACGCGCGTCGCGTCGCGGCTCGACGATCGGTCCTAGGCCACGGCGCGCCGGGGAGGACTTCTCGACGCCGCGCCGCTCAGGCTGCCATCGAGTCCAGCATGCGCAGGTCCCAGCTCCCGGGATCGAGAAGCGGATGCTCGCAGAGGGACCACTCGGCGGGCGCGCGGTTGCGCGTCGAGCACACCAGGGCGGCCGGATGACCGCGCACCGCAGCGCGTGGATCGGAAAGGGCGAAGCCGCGCCCGAGCAGCGTCGCTCGCTCGCCCCCCCGCAGCGTCACTCCCCAGACGACCAGATCCGCGAACCCGCAGTGTTCGATCGCCGTCTCGAGCAGTCCGGCGCGGATGCGCGGGCTACGCCCCTCGAGATCGCAGAGGTGGACGCGACCCGGTTCGGTGTCGCCCATCACGCGCGAGCTCAGGACGAGGTAGCCATCCAGACCGGCCGTCCCTTCCGCGTAGAGGAAGCGGTACTCGTACATGGGGTTCCCGAAGCGCCACGCGAGGTAGGGCTCACTGCGGACGTGCCGCAGCCTTCCGTCGTGTGGAAGATCCGCCACGAGCTGCGCCATCTGGTCGCAGCGCGGCTGCGCCTCGATCCGCAGCTCCAGGCGGCCCGTCATCGCATCGAGACGCGCGAAGGGATTTCGTTCCGCGCGAGAGAAGAGCAGCCGGGACCGCGACGCGCGCCACAAGAGAGGCGTGCGCGCCATCCGCTCGCGCAGCCAGATTCGCGGCGCGAGACCGGCGTCGCGCCGCTCGAGCGGCTCGTAACGGACCGCGCTCTTCCAGCCGAGGGCCAGGGAGCTCAGGCTGGTGACCATCCCCGCGCTCAAGCTGACGACGTACTCGCAGCCGGACTCCGCAAGATCGGACAGGCCGCTGCGCAGGATCCGGCTCGCGAGCCCCCGGTTCCGCTCGGCCGCGCGGATGGCGAGATCATCGGCAAGCGGGATCGAGACGCTCGGCCCGCCCGTCCGCACTTCGAAGCGCGACTCGAAGAAGCCGCGCATCCCGATGACCTCTTCACCGCGCACGGCGACGTAGATGCGGGGCGGGTCGACCGCCCAGGGATTCCGCTGGTACTTCCATGCGAAGTAGCGCGCGTTCTCGGAGGGATCGGAGCTCCAGAGCGCAGTCTGGAGCCGCGCGACCTCCGCCCCGTGCTCCGCGCGATAGCGCACGATCATGGGCCCCAGGCTCATCGCGACCGGCCTCGCGCGCGCACGAACTCGAGGACTCCGCGCACGCTCGACCACTCGCGCATCAGCTCGAACTGCGTGGGGTCGACGGGCTCGCCGATCTTCTCCTCGACCCAGAGCACGAGGTTGAAGAGCGCGAGCGAATCGAGCCCGCAGGACTCGAAGAGATCCTCGGTGTCGTCGTGGCCGGAGAGGGTGACGCCCTGCTCGACCAGGAAGCTTCTCAGCTCGTCGCGAAGCGACATCCGCGCTTCCATCAGCTCGCGCCAGCGCGCCGCAACAGGGGTCGCGCCTGGAATGACTCGGCGCACCGCTTTGCCACCGCTTCGCGATTGACCTTCCCTCGCGAGCTGCGCGGGATCTCGGCGAGCACGTACCAGCGCTGCGGGAGCTGGTACCCGGCCAGATACCGAGCACAGAGCTCCTGCAGAGCCAGCAGGGCCCGATCGCTCGCCTCTTCGAGTACCACCGCGATCCCCACGTCCTCACCGTGCAGCGCATCCTCGTATGCGAAGGTGCAGACGTCGCGCACGCCGGCGAAGCGCTCCACCACCGAGTCCACGTCGGCGGGATGGACCTTGATCCCGCCCTTGTTGATCTCCTCGCGCTCCCTCCCCCGCAGAAACAGCCACCCGCGGTCGTCGAGCACGCCGATGTCACCGGTCAGGAACCATCCCTGGCTGACGACTGCATTCGTCAGATCCGGTCGGTCGAGATAGCCGCGCATCAGCGCGGGTGTGCTGACCCAGACGAAGCCGGCTTCCCCGGCTGCGCACGGGTCGAGAACTCCGGAACGACCGCCGACCTCACGGCTCCTCGCGACGCGGATCACTCCACCCCAGGCCACCCCGACCAGTCCGTCCTCGGGCTCGACCGACACCGGAGTCGTCGTCCCGGCGAGCCAGCTCGCGGTCTCGGTGATCCCATAGGCATTGAGGACCTGCGCCCCCGTCCAGTCGCGGATCGATCGCCACAGTGCGGCCGAGAGGGGTGCAGAGCCGCAGAATACGCGCTGGAGTGTGCCCCGGGCCGGAGGTCGCGCGGTCTTGAGCGCCAGGCGCCACAGCGACGGAACGGACGACAGGAAGGTGATCTCGTGCCGATCCAGCAGCGAGCCGAGCTGAACCACGAGATCCGGCCGGAACGGCGGCAGCAGGTAGAGATCCTGGCCGAACAGCCACGGAAACAAGCTGTTGCAGATCAGCCCGTGGCCGAAGTGCGTCGGGAGCAGGCATAGCGTCCGCCGGAAGCTCGCCACTCCGAGGCACTGCTGCAGGCCGATCCAGCGCGCTCGCAAGGAGCGATGCGTGTGCACGACACCCTTCGGCTGCCCGGTCGTTCCGGACGTGAACAGGATCAGCGCATCGTCGTCGAGGGAGGTGCGAGCGGGCGGAGCCTCGGGCAGCGCGCGCCGTTCCTCGTCGCCGAGCATCGCGATCTCGGCGCCGAGCGAAGCCAGGTCGGCCCGCAGAGGTTCCGCGGGCGGCTCCTCCCAGAGCGAAAGCCGCGGCTGCGCGGCGCGCGCCAAGGTCGTGACCTCGAACGGGGTCAGGCGCGCATCGATCGGGACCGCACAGGCTCCGAGGCTCCAGATGGCGAGCAGATCGCCGAAGAACTCGGGCCGGTTCCCGTAGTGCAGCAGCACGCGCTCGTGGGACCGGAGCCCGAGGTGAGCGAAGAGAGCCGCGCGCCGTCGGCAGAAGGCGAGCAGCGCCTCCGGCTCCCAGCTTCGGTCCCTCAGCGGATCGATCAGGCGCCCGAGTCGCGAATCCGCGAACAACCGCGTCCCCCCCCGCGGCTTGTGAGACTAGCCCTCGCTGGGAGACAGGTCGCCGGGCGACCGGACACCGCGCTCCGGCGTGAAGCGCACGGGCATGCGCTTCACGCCGTGGATCAAGGTGCCGTGCTGGACCGACGGCGGCGCCGACGGCGCGACATCCGGGAGCCGCGTCAAGAGCTCGCGCAGGATGCAGCCGAGCTGCATGCGCGCGAGGTTCGCACCGAGGCAATAGTGCTCTCCGATGCCGAAGGCGAGGTGGTCGTTCGGCTCGCGCGCGACGTCGAAGCGATCGGGCTCCGCGAACACCTCCTCGTCGCGATTCGCCGACGGATAGGACAGGTAGAGCTTGTCGCCGGCGCGGATACGCATGCCGCGGATCTCGGTGTCCTCGGTCGCGGTGCGCCGGAAGTACATCACGGGCGGCGAGAAGCGCAGCGCCTCCTCGATCGCGCCCGGCAGCAGCCTGTCGAGGTCGCCGAGCAGGCGCGCGCGCTCCGCCGGATGCAGAGAGAGCACGCGCAGGAAGTGCGACGTCGCGTTGCGCGTGGTCTCGTTGCCCGCGACCGCGAGCAGCACGAAGAAGTGGTTGATCTCGACCGCGCTGATCTTCTCGCCGTCGACCTCGCTGTGCACGTAGGTGCTGATCAATGTGTCGTCCGGCGCGGCGCGCTTCCGGTCCGCCAGCTCGTTCGAGTACATCCACATCTGTGCGGCGAAGACGCGCGGATCCGGACCGCCCTGCTGCTCCGGGTCGTCGGCGCCGACGAGCTGGTTCGACCACTCGAAGATCTTCTTGCGGTCCTCGTGCGGTACGCCGATCAGCTCGCAGATCAGGGTGAGCGGCAGCTCGGAGGCGAGGTCCTCGACGAATTCGCATTCGCCGCGCGCGGCCACGCGGTCGACGATCTCGCGCGCGCAGGCGCGGATGCGCGGCTCGAGCTTCGCGACCATGCGCGGCGTGAAGCCGCGCTGCACCAGGCGGCGATACTTCACGTGCTGCGGCGGATCCATGCCGATCAGCTGCGTGCGCATGCCGGCGAGGTCGTCCTCGGCCATGTCGCCGAGCAGATGCGAGCCCTGCGCGTTCGAGAAGAGCCGCGGGTGGCGCGACACGTGCACGACGTCGGCGTGCCGCGAGATCACGAAGTAGCCGCGCGTGACGCCGAGAATGCCGCGGGGCCGAGTGGGCGCGTCGTGCCAGCAGACGGGCGCCTCGCGCCGCAATCGCCGCAGGTAGGCGTGGGGCGGACCTCCGCAGCGCACCACGAGCTCGGGGTCGGAGAGGTCGAGCTCGCCCGGTCGCGGCGCGGGACCTTCGTCGGTGCGCGAGCGGTCAGACATCTCGCCGGGGCTTCGTCATGGCGTCGGACGCGCATTCTATCCGCGCGCCTGGCGCGTCTGCACGTCCTCGACGCGCTCCTTTGTAGATTCGTCGGAGCACAGCTCTGCATCTCGCGGCGTCAGCGCATCGTTCACGCAGTCGATCAGGATCTGCCGCGTCCGCAGCTCCGCCCGCGGCCGGCTCCCCTCGACACGCCGCAAGGTCGAGCGGTAGACGGCCTGGAACCAGACGTCGAAGAGGTGATCGAAGCGCGCGCGATCGCCCGCGCGCGCGGCATCGCAGATCTCCTCCAGGATGGCGGCTCTCATCGCTTCACTTCTCTTCGACCGGCTGGCCACGGAGCGCCTCCCCGTCGCGGCTCGTTAGCAAGCACCGGGCCAGCATCAGGACGCGCGGATGCGTCGTGCGCCCTTCGAGCACAGACGATTCTTCAAACGCGAGCGAGATTGTCCGGAATGGCTGCCGCCTTCCGATCCTCCCACTACGGGTAGGCCGCGCCCGGCGCCGCGACGTCCTGCGTGCGCCAGGCCTCGATCGCTTCGTCGACGAGCGCCGCACCCCGGAAGCGATAGTGGATCGCGAACGGCAGCCACCAGCGACCGACGCGGCGGAAGTCCTCGAAGCGAGCCTCGAGGACCCCGTCGCCGAGACCCGGCACCGAGACCGGACCCGCGAGGCCGACGAGCTGCAGCTTCGCGTCGAAGCCGAGCGTGAACGGCTCCTCACCGAGATCGCGCAGCCAGACGCGCAGCCCGCGCACCGCGCCCGCCGGCAGCTCGCCCGCGCCCGCGAGCTCGATGCGGACCTGCGTCGGGTCCGCCAGCACGTCGAGGTCCGAGAGCGCGACGAAGGAGACGAGCCCCGCGACCCCGCTTCCGTGCGCGAGCTCGCTCGACACCAGTCCGCCGCCGAGGTACGTGCGCAAGCTCACGCCGTCACTGACGAGCGTCTGCGTCTCGGCCGACGTGCGGAGCCGCAGCTCGAGCCGCGACGGCACCGCGTAGGTCATCTCCCAGCGCCACACGCCCGGGAAGCCCGCGTGGACGGTGAGCTCGGAGCTGCGCGCGAAGCGAGGCAACAGACCGCCGCGCGCCGCGATCGCCGCCGCGGCGAGATCGTCGGGAGTCCGGGGCGAGACACAGGCCACGAGCAACGCACACAGCCCGAGCGCGAGTCGCGCGCGCGCACACCCGCGCGCACGCTGCCGCGCGCACGCGCTCGCGTCTATGCTGCGTACATGCAACTCCGCCTGCGCGCGGTCGCGGTCCTCGCGGGCCTCGCGACGGCGGCCTGCGCCGCCCGAGCGCCCGTCCCGGATCCGACGACCGCGCCCGTCGAGATTCGCTCCTACACGCAAGGAGCTCTGCGCATCACGCTGCGGATCCCCGCGCTGCCTCCGGGACCCAAGCCCGCCGTGCTGTCGCCCTTTGTCGATACCGATACGCTCCTCGCGCGCGGCTTCGTCGTCGCGGAGTACCGGTTCGAGTGGGCGGAGATCGCGCGCCTCAAGGGGCTGCCGCCGCCCGCGCCCGATCCGCCCGCGCCACCGGACACGGGGCAGCGCGTCGGCGCGTGGCTCCTCAGCTCGCCCCGGGCCGGAATCGTCGGGCGCGCCTACTTCCAGCTCGTCGCCGCGAGCGCGGGCGTCAACGTGCCGGCCGTGGTCGATCGGCTCGTCCGCCAGCCGGAGGTGGATCCGGAGCGGATCGCGATCCTCGGCAGCTCGACCTTCGGCTTCGTCGCGCTCGAGGCCATGCGCGAAGATCCGCGGCTCGCGGTCGGCATCGTGCGCGTGGCCTGCGGCGACTACGAGACCTTCCTGCGCGCCTCCACGCTCGCGCTCGGCGACGACCCGCGCTGGCTCGTCGACGGTCGCGCGCCGCTCGATGCCGACTACGAGGCGGAGCTGCACGCGCACCAGCCGATCGATCACGCGGATGCGTACCCGCCTCGACCGCTGTTGCTGCTCGCGGGCCGCAGCGATCCCGTGATGCCGTACGAGTGCGTCGAGCGCACGCAGGAAGCGCTCGGCGCCGCCTACGCACGCGCGGGTGTCGCCGACCGCTTCCGGGTCGAGTCGTTCTCGGAGGAAGGCCATCAGCTCGGCGCCGAGTCCGACGCGCTCGCGCTCGACTGGCTCGTGCGCTGGCTGCAAGGGCCGGAGGCGCCGCGCTGACTCACAGCGCGATGCCCTTGTAATCGACGTGGAAGCCGGCCCGCGCGAACGCGCCGAAGTGGGGAGAGCGCGCCGCCGCCACGCCGTCGATCTCGGCGATGCGGATGCTCTTGCGCCGTCGCGCAACCGCCATGCGCGGCAGCGCGGCCGCCGCGCGCGCGACCGCCTCGTCGTCGGTGTCGGCGAAGGTGAGCGCCCGGCCTCCGCGCTCGAGATAGAGAGCGGGAACGCCGCCGACCTGCACGAGTGTCGCGCCGACCGCGCGGCGAAGCGGGGCATCCGGCAGGCGCGTCGCCGGCCACGGAAGCAGCGCGCCGTAGGGATTCGCCGGATCGACGCTCGCGAGCCACCACGCCGAGCCCTCCTTTTCGGCGCGCGCGGCGCGCAGCCGATCGACGACGCCCGCCTGCGCGAACTGCGCGCCGCGGAGGCGCTCGACGAAGTGTCCGCGCCGGACCTTCCCCATCTCCTCCATCTGGCGGTACACCGCGTAGAGCGGGGCGAAGCCGCCGCTCGCGCCTTCCGCTGCGACGGCGTCTCGCGACACCACGCCGTAGCGGTCGAGCCAGAGGAGCGCGCGCGCATGCGCCCGGCGCGTCGCGTCGACCTCGGGATCGACGAGCTGCGCGACCGACGACCAGCGGCCGGCCGCCGCGAGCGGCGAGTGTCGCCGCCGTCGCGTGGACGCGGCCGCGACTTCGCGCCGCGACGAGAGCACGCGCAGCGCCGCGATCGCGTCGTTGGTCACGAGACCCGCGGCCACGAGCTGCCACAAGGCGTCGAGCAGCGCCCGCAGCGGCGGGCCGCCGGTCGCCGCGAGCAGCTCGGGCAGGAAGCTCGCGCCGCGCCGCTCGAGGTGCGCGAGCACCGCGCGCTCGAGCGCGGGCAGATCCTCCGGTGCCTGCGGCGGCTCGCAGAGCAGCGACACGCGCTCGCGCCGGTAGAGCGCGATGCGAAGATCGCGCTCTCCCTGCGCACCCGCGCCGACGAAGACCAGCTCGCCGCGCGCGCCGAGCTCGTCGAGGCGGCGGACGTCGAAGTCCGGCATGCGCGCCGGCAGGATCGCGCGCTCGAGCTCCGCGAACGAGAGCGGCATGCCCTCGAGCTGCGCGACGGCGGTGCGAAGGCGCGCGCTCGCAACGCCGTCGGCGCCGATCCCGTGCCAGCCGGCCAGGAAGCGCGCGAAGGTCGCGGCGTCCACCGCAGCGACCTCGGCGCGGAGCTTCGCGAGCGTCCGCTGGCGCAGCCGCCGCAGCACCTCCGGGTCGCACCACTCGGGCTCGCGTCCGCGCGGATCGAGCTCGCCGGTGCGGAGCCTCTCGCGCGCCGCGAGCCCCGCCAGGACGGGCTCGAGCTGCGCCGCGGGAAGCCCCGTGCGCGAGGCCAGCGAGCGCGTCGGGAAGGGGCCGTGCGTGCGCGCGTAGCGGAGCGCGAGCTGCTCGCGCGCTTCCTGCACGGGCGCGAGGAACGCGGCGGCGACACCGGGCAGGATCGCCGCGCCGAGCGCGTCGCGGTAGAGGCCCGCGTCCTCGCTGGCGATCCAGCGCGGCTCGCCCGCGATCGCGACGCGCAGCGCGCGGCCGCTCGCTTCGAGCGCCTCGAGCCAGGGCGAGGGATCGCCGAGGCTCCGCGCCGCGAGCTCGCGCGCCGACAGATCTCCGACGCGGCGCAGCAGGTCGAGCAGCGCCTCGGCGTCCCGAGCCCGGCGCTCCGGCGCCACACCCTGCAGCTCGGCCTCGGTCGCCGCGACGACCTCGGCGTCGAGCAGGCTTCGCGCCTCGGCCTCGCCGAGCAGATCGCGCAGCATGTGGCGGTCGAGCGAGAGCGCCTGCGCGCGGCGCTCGGCCACCGGATGGTCGCCCTCGTACAGGTACTCGGCGGTGTAGGCGAAGACGAGCGAGCGCGCGAAGGGCGAGGCGGTCGGCGTCTCGACCTCGTCGACGCGCACGCGCCGCGCTTGGACGTCGCGCAGCAGCTCCGCGAGCGCGGGCAGATCGAAGACGTCCTGGAGGCAGGCGCGGTAGGTCTCGAGCAGGATCGGGAAGGCCGGATACTGGCGCGCGACCGCGAGTAGATTCTGGGCGCGCAGTCGCTGTGCGAAGAGCGGCGTGCGCGCGCCCGGACGCCTTCGCGGCAGCAGCAGCGCGCGGGCGGCGTTCTCGCGGAAGAGTCCGGCGAAGAGCGCCGAGTGCCCGAGCTGCGCGACGACCGCCTCCTCGACGCGCTCCGCATCCGGAATCAGCGCGCCGAGGTCGGGCGGGGTGTCGGCGTCGGGCAGGCGCAGCACGATGCCGTCGTCGCCCCAGAGCGCCTGCACCGGAACCTCCGACGCGGCGGCGAGCCGCGCCTCGATCGCGAGCGCCCACGGCGCGTGCACGCGCGATCCGAAGGGCGACAGGATGCAGACGCGCCAGTCGCCGAACTCGTCGCGGAAGCGCTCGATCGTGATCGCGCGATCGGTCGGCAAGGTGCCCGTCTGCTGCCGCTGCTCCGCGACGTAGTCGACGAGATTCGCGGCCGCGCGCGCTTCGAGGCCGTACTCCTCGCGGAGCCAGCGCTCGCCGTGCGCGCGACCCTCCTCGATCCGGTCCTCGCCGCCGCAGCGCGCGGCGAGCTCGCGCACGCAGCTGCCGAGCGCGCGCCCGAGCTCGAGCGGACGCCCCGGCCCGTCGCCGTGCCAGAAGGGCAGCTTCCCGACCTCGCCCGGCGCGGG
Source organism: Myxococcota bacterium (assembly GCA_035541475.1). Taxonomy (GTDB): domain Bacteria; phylum Myxococcota_A; class UBA9160; order UBA9160; family SMWR01; genus DASUFZ01. The sequence goes on from DATKND010000077.1 coordinate 17,545, forward strand.
CGACACCAGCACGCGATCGCGCGTGATCGCGTCGACGCGCCAGGTGCTGGCGCCGAGCGTGACGAGCTCGCCGACGCGCGTCTCGTAGACCATCTCCTCGTCGAGCTCGCCGATGCGCGGCCCGCCCTCGCCACGCACGACCGCGTAGAGGCCGCGGTCCGGGATCGTACCGCCCGACACCAACGCGAGCTGGCGCGCGCCGGGCCGCGCGGCCAGGCGATCGGCCGCGCGATCCCAGTGGATGCGCGCGCGAAGCTCGGCGAACTCGGCCGACGGATAGCGGCCGGCCAGCATGTCGACGACGCCCTCGAGCGCCTCGCGGGAGAGCGAGCGATAGGGCGCGGCGCGGCGCACGAGCGCTTCGAGATCGCCGAGCGAGATGGGCGCGGCCGCGCAGATCGCCACGATCTGCTGCGCGAGCACGTCGAGGGGGTTCTGCGGCACGCGCAGCGCCTCGACCGCGCCCTCGCGCATGCCGCGCGCGACGACCGTCGCCTCCAGCAGGTCGCCGCGGTGCTTCGGGTAGACGATGCCGCGGCTGACGCGACCGACGCCGTGGCCGGCGCGACCGATGCGCTGGAGTCCGCGCGCGACCGCGCCGGGCGATTCGACGAGCAGCACGAGGTCCACCGCCTGCATGTCGATGCCGAGCTCGAGCGAGCTGGTCGCGACGATCGCGCGCAGCCGGCCCTCGGCGAGCGCCTGCTCGATCGCGCGCCGCTCCGCGTGCGCGAGGCTCCCGTGGTGCGCGCGCGCGAGCTCCTCGCCCGCCTCCTCGTTGATGCGCCGGCACAGCCGCTCGCAGAGCCCGCGGCTGTTGGTGAAGACGATCGCGCTCGCGTGCGCGCGGATCTCCTTCACGAGCTCCGGGACGATCGCGCTCCACTTGTCCCCGGCCTGCGGCTCTTCGCCCTTCCCTTTCCGCACGGCGCGCGCGGCCTCCGCGTTCATGTCGATGACCGGTACGCGGATCTCCAGCTCGAGCGCCGGCTTCGCGCGGGCGTCGACGATCGCGACGTCGCGGTCGCCGCCGAGGAAGCGCGCGACCTCGGGCAGCGGCCGCGCGGTCGCGGAGAGCCCGATGCGCTGCGGATCCCGCGCGCAGGCCGCGGCGACGCGCTCGAGCGACAGCGCGAGGTGCGCGCCGCGTTTGCCGGGCGCGAGCGCGTGGATCTCGTCGACGATCACGCTCTCGACGCGCGCGAGCGTCTCGCGCTGCTGCGAGCCGAGGATCAGGTAGAGCGACTCGGGCGTCGTGACCAGGATCTCGGCGGGCGCGCGCGCCTGGCGACGGCGCTCGCTCTCGGACGTGTCGCCGGTGCGGACGGCGACGCGCGGCATGTGCAAGCGCTCGCCGCGCGCCGCCGCGCGTTCGCGGATGCCGTCGAGCGGCGCGCGCAGATTCCGCTCGATGTCGTAGACGAGCGCCTTCAGCGGCGAGACGTAGAGCACGCGCACGCCGGGCTCGGCGTCGGCCTCGAGGCGCGTCAGCCTGTCGATGCAGGCGAAGAAGGCGGCCAGCGTCTTGCCGCTGCCGGTCGGCGCGCACAGCAGCGCGTGACGGCCCGCCGCGATCTCGCGCCAGCCCTGCTCCTGCACGGGAGTCGGCGCCCCGAAGCGCGCGGAGAACCACTCCCGCGCGGCCGGCCCGAAGAGCTCGAGCGCGCTCCGAGGACTCCCGTCGGCGGGTCCCGCGGCGGATGCCGGCGGCGCAGGCGTCATCGCGGATCCAGTGTAGTGAGCGGATCGCGCGAGCCGGGGCTTGCCGCGGACGCGGTGCGCGGGTCAAGCTGCGGCTCGGCGAAAGGAACTCGCATGCCCGGGCCGCTCGAGGGAATCCGCGTGGTGGAGATCGGAGTCTGGGTGGCGGGGCCCGCGGCCGGCTGCGTGCTGGCGGACTGGGGCGCCGACGTCGTGAAGATCGAGCCGCCCGGGATCGGCGATCCGGCTCGAACCTTCTCGCGCATGCTCGGCGCGGACCTCCCGAGCAACCCGATCTTCGAGAACGACAACCGCAGCAAGCGGAGCATCGCGCTCGATCTCGCGAGCGACGCGGGCCGCGAGATCGCGCACGAGCTCGTCGCGCGCGCCGACGTGTTCGTGACCAACGTGCGCATGGCCGGGCTCGCGCGCCTCGGCCTCGATCCGAAGGGCCTGCTCGCGCGCCACCCGCGCCTCGTCTACGGCGCGATCAGCGGCTACGGATTCACCGGCCCCGACGCCGACCGCGCCGCCTACGACATCGCGGGCTTCTGGGCGCGCTCCGGGATCGCCGCGTCGCTGACGAGCCGCGGTCAGCACCCGCCCTTCCAGCGCGGCGGCATGGGCGACCACAACGCGGGCCTCGCGCTCGCGGGCGGGATCTCGGCGGCGCTCTTCCGCCGCGAGCGGAGCGGCGAGGGGCAGCTCGTGATGACGTCGCTGCTCCGCGAGGGCCTCTACACGATCTCGTTCGACCTCTCGGTCGCGGTGCGATTCGGTGTCGGCATCCAGGTCGCGGACCGCGCGACCATGGGCAACCCCTGCATCAACAACTACCGCGACTCCGAGGGCAAGTGGTTCTGGCTCGTCGGGCTCGAGGGTGAGCGCCACTGGCCGCCGCTCGCGCGCGCGGCGGGCCATCCGGAGTGGATCGACGACCCGCGCTTCGCGGGCCCCGCGCAGCGCGCCGCGAACGCGCGCGCGCTGATCGCCGAGCTCGACGCCGTCTTCGCGACGAAGACGCGCGACGAGTGGGGCCGCATCTTCGACGCCGAGCGCGAGCTCTGGTGGGCGCCGGTGCAGAGCGTCGACGAGGTGCTGCAGGATCCGCAGGTGCACGCCGCCGGCGGCTTCGTCGAGGTGCCGGACGGCGAGAGCACGACCTTGCTGCCGGCTACACCGGTCGACTTCGCGGGTACGCCGTCGGCGCCGCGCGCGATGGCGCCGGCGCTCGGCGAGCACAGCGACGCGATCCTCGCCGAGCTCGGCCGCAGCGCCGCGCAGATCGCGGCGCTGCGCGATCGGAAGGTGGTCGCGTAGCTTGCGGCGCGGACTGCGCGATCTGCGCGTCGTCGATCTCTCGCGGGGGATCGCCGGCGCCTACGCGACGAAGCTCTTCGCGGACGCCGGCGCCGAGATCGTGAAGGTCGAGCCGCCGGAGGGCGATCCGCTGCGGCGCTACAGCGCGAGCGGCGCCGACACGCGCGGTCGCGACGGCGCGTTCTTCCGCTTCCTCCACGCCTCGAAGCGATCGGTCGTCGGCGCCCCGCAAGACGCCGCGGTGCAGGCGTGGATCGCGGCCGCCGATCTGGTGGTGGAGTCGGGCGACTGGCCCCACCTCGATCCGCTGGCGCTCTGCCGCGAGCAGCCGGGACTCGTCGTCCTCTCGATCACGCCCTTCGGGCGCGAAGGCCCCTATGCGGGGCGGCCCGCCACGGAGTTCACGGTGCAGGCCGAGTCGGGGTCGCTCGCGACGCGCGGGCTGCCCGAAGGCGCGCCGTTCGCGGCCGGCAGCCACATCACCGAGTGGGTCGGCGGCACCTACGCCGCGGTCGCGGCGCTCGCGGCCGTGCGCCGCGCGCGGGCGTCCGGCGCCGGCGAGCAGATCGACTTCTCGCTCTGCGAGGTCGTCAACATCGCCGGCACCATGTACTCGGATCTCTTCCACAGCCTGGCCGGACGCCCGCCGCTCGCGAGCCCGGCGCGCAGCGTCGAGCTGCCCTCGATCGAGCCGACCCGCGACGGCTGGGTCGGCTTCAACACGAACTCGCGTCAGCAGTACCAGGACTTCCTGCTGCTGATCGAGCGCACCGACCTGCTGGCCGACGCCGAGCTCGCGCGGGTCGACGGCCGCTGGCGGCGGCGCGACGAGTGGAACGCGATCGTGCGCGCCTGGACCACGCGCCACACCACGGCGGAGATCGTCGAGAAGGCGGCGCTGCTGCGGATCCCGGTCGCGCCGGTGCACGACGGCGCCAGCGTGCTCGCGCACGAGCACTTCCGCGAGCGCGGCGTCTTCGTGAAGAGTCCCGACGGCGACTTCGTGCAGCCGCGGAGTCCCTACCTGATGGATGGCCGCGGCCTGCGCCCGTTCGAGCCGCCCGCGCGCCTCGGCGCGCACACGGGCGATCCCGCTCCCCCGCCGCGCGAGCGCCGGATCGGCCGGGCGCCGCAGCCCGGCATGCCGCTGCCGCTCGCCGGGCTTCGCGTGCTCGACGCGACCGCATGGTGGGCGGGTCCCTCGGCCACGGGCATGCTGGCCGCGCTCGGCGCCGACGTGATCCACCTCGAGTCGGTATCGCGACCCGATGGCATGCGCATGGCCGGCGGCGCCTTCGTCTCGCTGCCGGAGTGGTGGGAGCGCTCGGCCCTCTTCCTCGGCGCCAACTGGAACAAGCGCGGGCTCACGCTCGACCTCGCCGACCCGCGCGGACTCGCGCTGGTGAAGAAGCTGCTCGCGCGCTGCGACGTCTTCGTCGAGAACTTCTCGCCGCGCGTCGTCGAGAACTTCGGCCTCGACTGGGAGAACGTGCGGAGGGAGAACCCGCGGCTCGTGATGGTGCGCATGCCGGCCTTCGGGCTCTCCGGTCCATGGCGCAATCACGTGGGCTTCGCGCAGACGATGGAGCAGATCACGGGGCTCGCCTGGACGACCGGCCACGCCGACGATCAGCCGCGCATCCCGCGCGGCCCGTGCGACCCGCTGGCCGGCATGCATGCCGCCTTCGCGGCGCTCGTCGGACTCGCGGAGCGCGAAGCGACCGGCCGTGGGCACCTCTTCGAGTGCGCGATGGTGGAGGGGGCGCTGAACGCCGCCTCCGAGCAGGTGATCGAGTACACCGCCACGGGCCACGTGATGGCGCGCGAGGGCAACCGTGCGCCGTGGGCCGCGCCGCAGGGTCTCTACCGGTGTCTCGGCGAGGAGCAGTGGCTCGCAGTCTCGGTCGCCAACGATGCGCAGTGGCAGGGCCTCCGTCGCGCGCTCGGCGATCCGGAGTGGGTGCGGCACCCGGCGCTCGACTCGCACGCCGGACGCCGCGCCTCGCAGGACCATCTGGACACGGAGCTCTCGCGCTGGGCGGCGCAGCAGGAGGCCGACGCGGCGGTCGCGCATCTGCTGGCCCACGGCGTGCCGGCGGCGTCTCTCGTCGATCCGCGCACGGCGCATGCGCACCCGCAATTCGCCGCGCGCGGCTTCTACGAGCGGATGGACCACGCGGTGGCCGGGGCGCATCCCGTCGTCACCTTGCCCTTCCGCTTCGCGTCGGTGTCGCGCTGGATGCGCGCTCCGGCGCCCACGTTAGGCCAGCACAACCGCGAGATCCTCGGCGGACTGCTGGGGCTGGTCGACGCGGAGATCGACGCGCTCGAGGCCGCCGGCGTGATCGGCACGCGGCCGAAGGGAATCTGACCCTGGAAACGGCAACCGGTGCGCCTGCGCGGGCTTACCCGGTCTCGCGTCCATCTCGCGAACTCGTGCGCGGCGAGGCGGAGCCGCGCGGAGGTCGAACGAGCACGGCGTAGCTCGCCGAAGGCGAGCGGGTCGCCGCAAGCGGCGGCGAAGACCCGCGCGGCACTTCCCTCAGACGCCGCCGCGCGCAGCGAGGCGAAGCCGAGCGGAGGACGAAAATGGCAGGAGGGTACGGGCCGCGAGGCCCGCACCCTCCGTGCCTTCGAAGCAGAGCGTGTCTACGCCAGGCGTCGCCGCAGGGCGTAGCCGGTCGCGAGCAGCAGCAGAGCCGCCACCGCGTAGGCGCCGCGAGACATCGACGGCACCGCAAGCGGCGAGAGCGTCATGTTGAGGTTCTCGAGGTGCATGTAGGTCGTGCCGGCGATGATGCGCTTGGTGATCGCGCTCGCCACCAGCACGATGTTGCGGCCGCCCATGCCGGTCATGATGTCCATACCGGTGAGCGTGAACGTCGTCTTGCCGCGGCCGTTGCCGGTGGTCGGGTTGTCGGCCTGCACCTTGCCGGTCGTGAAGGGGAAGCCGGTGGAGTAGTTGGTCTCCGGGGCCCCATGGCCGGCGCTCATACCCGGCGCCGTGATGACGCCACCGGTCGTCGCCTTCCCTTGCATGGCGACGGTCATGGTCTGGACCGTGATCAACCCGGACGCCAGATTCACATGACCGAGGTTCTTGAAGGCGCCTCCGCCCTGTTGGGGGGCGAACACACTCGCGCCGCCGAACGGGTTGTGGAGCATCTGCTGCATCATCACAGTGCCACCGATGTACACGGTGACCTCTCCACCGCCCTTCAGCAGGACCTGAGCGACACCGCCGAACTCGTTCGGTCCGGTGGTATAGCGGATTCGGCCGGGGCGGAAGTGGGTGCCGCCCGACGCCGATGCCTTGGCGGTGAGGCAGTCCAGCTTCCCCCCGCCTTTGACCGCGGTGGGGCACCATGCGAAGTTCTGATTGAGGAAGGTCCCCATCGGCGCCACGTGATTCGGCCGGGAGGCCTTCGGGCCGGCCTTGAAGACTGCGGTGTTCTGCGGCCCCTTCGCGGTGAGCATCGTCGTCAGCTGCACCACCGTCGGGCCGGGGACCGGCACGAGAACGCCGCCACCGTTCTCGTGGAAGCGGTTCGCCGGAAGCGTGAGCTGCTGGCCGGGGTTCGGGCCCGCAGCGGTCACGAGCCCGTGGCCACAGAACACGCCGTTGCAGGGCGCTCCCGCGTAGACGGGAATGATGATCTGGGGTCCGCGGTTCGACTTCCAGGTGCCGGACATCAGGTACTGAGCCGCCTGAGCGCCGGTCGCCATGCCCGTAGCAACCGACAGCGCCATCACGCCTAACAGGGCGTTGCGTCGAATCTTCATCCGAAGCTCTCCTCCTGGGAGTCGTGCGAGAGACACGAGTCCAGTCGAGGGAAGGAAGTGCAAAACACATGCCTCGATCTCTTCCGAATTCTCCGGGGCGATCGGACGCGCTACTCCACCGGAACCAAAGGCTTCTTCCGATTCGAGCCTTCGAGCGAACCGTACCCTCTGCCGATCCGCGCGGAAAACGTCTTCCACATTTCCGCAACGATTTTCCAGCTGGAAAGCGAGAAATCTTCCGGTTGCGCGCGGCTTCCACGGCCCCCTAGACTGCGCGCCCCGTGTCCCGAGCCCGCTGGATCATCGCGCTGCTGCTTACCACGGGGTTCGCCGGCGGGATCGGCTTCGCGGTCGGCGAACGCCAGGGCCGGGTCGCGCCCGCCCACACGCGCAAGGCCGCCGCCACCCTGGCGCCGAACGGATCCGTCGCCGCGGCGGTGCAGGCCGCGCTGCTCGATCCCGACCGGCTCGCGGGTGTGGAGGCGCTCGCCGCCCTGCTGCGAAAGTCGGGTCCCGACCAGCTAGCCGAGATTCGCGCCGGCTTCGAAACCGTCTTTCTCGACGTCGCAGATATCGAGGTCGTGCTGCTCGCCGAGTGGTGGGCGGACTTCGATCCGAAGGCCGCGTTCACCTGGAGTCAGAACAGCGCGATCGGTCACCACCCACTGGTGATGCACTCCGTGCTCGAGGCGTGGGCGCGGCGCGACCCGCTGGCCGCGCGCGATGCCTACGCGGGTCTCGTGGATCCCTTCCTGAAGCGCGGGTCGATCGACAGCCTGATGTCCGGCTGGGACGCCTCGGGACAGCCCGGTCTGATCGAGTACGTGCGCTCGCTCGGCGCGAGCGTGGATGCGTTGATGTCGATGTCGCCGATCGCGCGCCGACACGTGCTGCGCGACGGACCGGAGGGAGCCTTCGCGTGGGCCGAGGCATTTCCCGAGGATCCGCCGGAGGACGCGCTCCGCTTCAAGCTGCAGCTGTTCCGGCGCGTCGTCAGCGCCGCGGCGCCGATCGATCCGGAGAAGACGGCGGCCTTCGCGGCGCGCCACGCGAACGGGCCGAATGGCGACGGGCTGCTCACCCGCGCTGCCAAGGGCTGGGTGTCGCAGTTCGGCGACGGCGAGAAGGCGATGCGCTGGCTGTCGACCCAGCCGGACGGCAAGCAGCGCGACGACGCCGTCCAGGAGGCCTACGTCGCCTGGTCGTTCGGGTGGCGCGACCAGGCTACGGCCTGGCTGTTGGCGGCGCCCCACGAGCTCTGGCTGGAGCCGGCGCTCCTGGTGCACGCGGCCCGGCTCGCGATCACCGACCCCGAGGCGGCGCTCGCCGTCGCGCGGGGTCTCCAGAACCCCGAACTGCGCGAGATCACGTTCGCGTCGATCGGCGACACCTGGCTCCGACGCGATCCCGAGGCCGCGCGCCGCTGGCTCGCGAGCGGCGAGCCGAGCGAGAACGTGCGCAACCAGATCCTCCAGCGGGCCGGCGAGGGCCAGCAGGCGAGCCAGGCCGCGGACGCCCGCGCGCCGGCCGCTCCGTGAGCTTCGATCCGCGCTTCGCGCTCGTCCTGCTCTGCTTCTTCCTGTCGGGCTTCGCCGCGCTGATCTACCAGACCGCGTGGACGCGCGAGTTCGCGTTGGTGTTCGGCACCTCCGAGCTCGCCATCGCGACCGTGCTGGCCTCGTACATGGGCGGCCTCGCGGCGGGCGCCGCCGTCGCGACGCGCCTCGTGCGCCGCGTGCGGAGCCCCGTGCGCGTCTACGGATTGCTCGAGCTCGGCATCGCGCTCGCGGCGCTGGCCGTGCCTTTTGCGCTGCGGGGCATGACCGCGATCTACGTCGGCCTCTTCCGCGCCAGCGGCCTCGGCGAGACGAACCCGCTCGCGAGCGCCCTCTTCTTCCTGGCGGCGTCCTTCGCGATCCTGCTCGTGCCGACGGGCCTGATGGGCGCGACCTTGCCGCTGCTGACGCGCCACGCCGTGCATCGCGACGAGCAGGTCGGATCACGGGTCGGCGCGCTCTACGCGATCAACACCGCTGGCGCCGTGCTCGGCGCGATCGCGGCGGGCTTCGTGCTGCTTCCGGCGCTCGGCCTGCGCGGGACCATGCTCGTCGCGGTGTGCGCGAACGCGCTCGTGTTCGTCGCCGCGGTGCTCGCCGCGCGCGGCGCCAGCGACTCCACCGCGTCGTCGAACCTGACTGCTGACACCGCGAGAGGTCGGGCGCCCGGCCGCTGGATCCTCCCCGTGATGCTGATCTCGGGCGCGGTCTCCTTCAGCTACGAAGTGATGTGGTCTCGGCTCCTCGGCCATCTGCTCGGCGGCAGCGTCTACGGCTTCGCCTGCATGCTCGCGAGCTTCCTCGCCGGCATCGCGCTCGGCTCGGCGCTCGCGGTGCGCTTCGCGCGCGACGCCGCGCGCGCCTCGCGCGCCTTCGCAGCGGCGCAGCTCGGCACCGCGGCGCTGTCGACCCTCGCCTTCTACGCGCTCGACCGCATGCCGGACCTCGCGAGCGCAATCGCGTCGCGCGCGGGCGACCCGCTCTTCGCGGACGCGGCCGTCGCCGCGCTGACCCTGCTGCCCGGCGCGACCTGCATCGGCGCCACCTTCCCGCTCGCGGTGCGGGTGCTCGCGCGCGGCGAGGCCGACGCCGGGCCGGCGAGCGCGCGCGTCTACACGTGGAACACGCTCGGCGCGATCGCCGGGTCGGTCGGCACCGGCTTCTTCCTGCTGCCCGCGCTCCAGTACCACGGGATGGTGAGCCTCGCGATCGGCACCAACCTGGCGCTCGCGCTGTGCGCGCTCGCGGCAGGCGGCGTGCGGCGTGCGGCGCTCGGCGCCGCCGCGCTCGCGTCGATTGCCTTTGCCGCGCTTCTGCTTCCACCGCGCATTCCCTGGCACCTGTTGCGCAGCTCGGCCATCTCCGGCGAGGCGCGCGGCACGACCCTCTACCTCGGCGTCGGGCGCAGCGCGACGGTGATGCTCTCGCAGGAGGGCGCGGGCTGGCGCCTGCGCACGAACGGGCTGCCCGAGTCGCTCGTGCTGCGGCGCGGCTCGCACGTCCGCGGCGATTCGCTGGCGCAATGGCTCGGCGGCGCCGCGAGCATCGCGCGACCCGAGGCTCGACACATGCTGGTGATCGGATTCGGAGGCGGCGTCGTGCTCGAGTCGGTGTCCTCGCTCGTGACGTCGGTCGACGTGATCGAGCTCGAGCCCGAGGTGATCGCCGCGAACCGGGTGATCGCCGACCGGCGCCGTCTCGACCCGCTGTCGGATCCGCGCGTCCACGTCGTGCTCGACGACGCGCGCGGCGCGCTCGAGCGAAGCCGCGAGCGCTACGACCTGATCGTGTCGCAGCCCTCGCATCCCTGGACCGGGGGCGCGTCGCACCTCTACACGCGGGAGTTCTTCGAGCTCGCGCGCGAGCGGCTCGCGCCGGACGGGATCCTGGCGCAGTGGATGGCGCAGTCCTTCGTGGACGACGCGCTGCTGCGCTCGATGGTGGCGACCCTGCTGGAGATCTTCCCGCACGTGAACGTCTACCAGCCGACGCCCGGTGGCCTGCTGCTGATGGCGGCGCCGCAGCCGATCGCGATGGTGGAGAACGCGTCGCGCGCGATCGCGGCGGCGCCGAAGGACTTCGCTGCGCTCGGCGTCTCCACGCCGGAGTCGGTGGCGGCGGCGCTCGCGCTCGACGACGACGGCGCACGCCGCTACGCCGAAGGCGCGACGCGGGTCAGCGACGATCGCAACCTGATGGAGATGCGCTCGGCCTCGATCGGACGCGGCGCCGCGCCGTCGCTCTCGAAGGAGGATCCCTTCGCGGACTACGATCCGCTGCTGGCGCCGACGCCGGGGCTCGACCGCGCGGAGATCGTGCGGCGCCTGCTGGCGCGCGGCTTCGACGCGCGCGCCGAGCGGGTCGCCAAGGCGACACAGGACCCGGTCGAGCGCGAGACGGCAGAGGCCCTCGTCGCCACGGCGGACGAACGACCGAGCGCCGCTCGCGAGGCGCTTGCGCGCGCGTTGACGCAGAACCCGGACTCCGCGCAGGCGCGCGCGGCGAAGCTGCGCCTCGAGCGGCGGGCGATCGTCCGGGGCGAGGCCACGCCGGAGTCGCTGCTGCGCGATCCCTCCGCGGCCGAGCGAGCCGTCGCGCGGGGCTGGATCGCCGAGGAGGCCGCGGACTGGAGCGCGCTGGGCGCGCTCGACGACGAGCTCGCAACCTTGCCGCCCGGGCGCCCGCTCTTCGAGGACGCGCTGCGCCTGCGCGTCGTCTGGCGCGTCGCGTCGGGCGACCGCGCGCTCGCGCGCGACGCCCTGCCGCTGGTCGACACCTTGATTCCCGCCACCAGCTCGGCGCGCGACGAAGTGCTGCGCGCGCGGGCGCTCGCCGCCGCGGGCGACGCGGAGGCCGCGCGCGTGGCGCTCGCGCAGACGGGGCTGGCCGCGCGCATGCGCTCGGCCGGCAACCGCACGGTCGCGCGCGAAGCGAAGCGGCTGGCACTCCGCCTCGACGACGAGCGCGACCCGGCCGCGATCGAAGCCGCAATTCGCACCTGGCTGCCGTGACACTCGCGGCGGTCAGGACGAGGGGGGCTCGGCCTCGGGCGGAGCCTCGTGGCCCGCGCGCGCGCGCTCCGCGCGCGACTTCGCCAGCGCCGCCTGCTCCGAGTCGCCGCGCGCGGTCTGCACCTGCGCCAGCGCCTCCCAGGCCTCCGGACTCCCGCCGAAGAAGACCGCGCGCTTCGCCAGCGAGAGCGCCTCGTCGCGCGTCTGCTCGCTCTCGGCGCGCAGGACCGCCAGCCGCGCCGCGGCCTCGCCGTCGTAGGGATCGTGCAGCAGGAGATCCTCGAGACGCGCGATCGCGTCGTCCCTGCGCCCCTGCGCGAGCAGCAGCTCGGCCCACTCGCGCCGCGGCGCCGGATCGCCGAGATCCACGTCCCCCTGTGCCGCAACCGCGTCCGCGTAACGCGCGAGCGCGGCGTCGGGGTGGCCCTCCCTGACCTCGAGACGCGCGAGGCCGAGCAGCGCCGGCTCGCTCTTCGGATCGAGCGCGAGCGCTCGCTCGTAGGCCGCGCGCGCCGCGTCCTTCCTCCCGGCCGCGGCGAGCGCCTGACCTCGCAGCGCGTGGAAGCTCGCCACGTCGTCGTGCTTCGCGATCGCGGCGTCGGCGGCCTTCACCGCGCCCGCCGCGTCGCCCGAGTCGCAGAGCGCGCTCACGAGCTCGGTGAGCGCATCGAGGTTCTGCGGATCGGTGAGATCGAGCGGCTGCGCACCGCGCACGAAGCGCGCCGCCTCGGCGGCGCCGCGGCTCCCGCGCACGCCTTGCGCCATCGCGGCGACCGCGCGGCCCCAGCGCTCGGGGTCCTGGGAGTAGCCGAGGACGAACGCCTGGACGTCGTTCAAGCGGCCGAGTCGCGCCAGGATGCGAAGCGCCACGAGCTCCGCCTCCGGATCCGGCGGCACCTCCGTGCTCGACTGGCGCGCCACGCCGACGGCCACGTCGTAGGTGCGCGCCGCTTCCTGCAGGCGCGCCAGGCGGAAGCGCGCGTCGGTCTGTCCGATGCCGGCGCGGATCGAGTAGCGGTAGTCGTCGATCGCGCGCGCGAGGTTGCCGAGCCGCTCGGCGGTGCGCGCGGCGTAGTAGCGCGCGACCGCATTGTCGGGCCAGAGGCGCAGCCCCTCGTCGAAGTGCTCGAGCGCCTCCTTCAGGTGGCCCTCTTGCATCAGCGCGCGGGCCTCGAGCAGCTCGCGGTGCGCCGGCACGGTGAGCTGCTTCGCCACCTCGCGCGCGCGCGCGATCTGGCCCGTCATCACGAGTGTATCGGCGTACTGGTAGACGAGCTCGGGCCGCGGATCGCGGGTCTTCTCCATCGCGTGGCCGAGCGCGTCGGCCGAGGCGGGCAGATCTCCACGATTCGCCAAGAGGTTCGCCAGGTCGATCCACGCGACCGACGCCAGCTCCGGGTCGCGCACGGTCGTGCCGTCGCGCAGCACCTTCTCGGCCTCGTCTCGCTTGCCGGCCGACTCCAGGCGCTGCGAGAGCTCGACGCGCGCCGCGCTCGCGAGCGGGTCCGCGTCCACGACCTTCTGGAGGATCGCGAGCGAGCGATCGGGCTTCTCGCGCTCGTCGAAGAAGGAGATCGACTGGTTCACGACAGTGCCGTCGGCCGGGAAGTCCGCGAGGCACTTCTCGAACATCGTTTCGGCGGAGTCGAAGTGCTCCTTGGCCTGCTCGAACATCGCGCGCGCGACACAGAAGCGAGCGCCGACGTCGAGGCCGAGATCGACGTCCACGGCGCGCGCCTCGAGATCCTTCAGCGCCTGCTCGGCCTCGTCCGCGCGCGCCAGCATCAAGAGCGCGACCGCGCGCATCACGAGTGCGTCGGAGTGGTCGGGATCGATCGCGATCGCGCGCTCGGCGTCCGCGAGCGCGCCCTCGTAGTCGCGCCGCGACTCGATCTTCGCGCGCGCGCGCAACACCAGCGCGTCCGCGTCGTCGGGCTTCTTCTCCAGCAGCTGGTTCATCGCGTCGATACCCGCGTCCGGGTTGCTGGTGGAGATCGCGCTCTGCGCCAGCTCGCGCGCAGCGGGGTCCAGCCACTGCGGATCCTCCATCGCGCGGCGTAGCGACCAGATGGCGAGGCTCGGCTGGCCCGTCCGCACCAGCGCCAGGCCGTAGCGGTACTGCACCTCGGCGTCCTTCGGCCGCTCGCTGGCGAGGTTCTGGAGCAGCGCCAGCGAGCCCTCGAAGTCGTCGGCCTCCTGGCGCTTGCGCGCCTCGGCCAGCGGATCGCGGCCGCACGCAGCGACAAGTCCGAAGGCGAAGAGACACGCCGCGATGCAGGGCCGGACGGCGCGCGCGCGGCATCGGGGTTTCTTCATGGCGCGGGACAGTAGCTCGGACGCTTCCCGGAGCCGCCGGTGGCGCGGCGCGAGTTCGCTAGTTTCCGCGCCCCGATGTGGAAAGGACTGCTGCGACAGCGCTGGCCGTGGCTCACCGCCATGGCGCTCGTGGTGGCGGCATTCCTGCTGACCAGCGTCTTCCACTTCCACTTCGGCGGCGACGAAGACAACCGTCCGCGCGGCGGCGCCGCCGAGATCGAGGCGCTGCGCCAGCGCAAGGACGTCGATCTCCTCTTCATCGTGATCGACACGCTGAGGGCGGATCGGCTGTCGAGCTACGGCTACGCGCGCCCGACCAGCCCGCTGCTCGACGCGATCGCCTCGCGCGGCGTGCGCTTCGCGCGCCAGCTCTCGCAGTCCTCGTGGACCAAGTGCTCGATGGCGTCGCTGTGGACCTCCACCCTGCCGGTGCGGACGCGCATCACGCGCTTCGACTCCGTGATCCCGGCAGCGGCCCATATGCCGGCCGAGATCCTGCGCGAGGCCGGCTTCCGCACCGCCGGCATCTGGCGAAACGGCTGGGTGGCGCCGTCGTTCGGCTTCGGCCAGGGCTTCGAGATCTACGACCGCCCCGTCAGCGCGCGACCCCCCGCCAGCGTGCGTCGCGACAACCCGACCGTGCAGGAGGGCGGCACCGACGAGGACGGCATCCGCGCGGCGATCGAGTTCCTGCGTGTGCGGGGCAAGGGCGAGCGCTGGTTCCTCTACCTCCACATGATGGACGTGCACGAGTACACCTACGACGAGGACTCGGCGCGCTTCGGCTCGACCTACTCCGACGTCTACGACAACGCGGTGCTGCGCGTGAACCTCCTGCTCGACCGGCTCTTCGGCGAGCTCGCCGAGCGCGGGCTGCTCGATCACACGCTCGTCGCGATCAGCTCGGATCACGGCGAGGCCTTCGGCGAGCACGGCGCCGAAGGCCACGCGCGCAACGTCTACCGCGAGGTGACGGTGGTGCCG
>DATKND010000078.1:0-9936 GCA_035541475.1 Myxococcota bacterium
ACAAGGCGCCTTCGCCGCGCCGGATTCCCGGCGCGCGATATGCTGCGGGCCAACCCGGATCCCCGCGCGCGCGAACGCGCCTCGCCGGTCCGGTGTCAGGATCAGCTCTGGAGGAAATCCATGCGCGTCGCGATCGCCCTCTCGTCCCTCGCCCTCGTCGGACTTCTCACCGGCGCGGGGCCCTCGCGAGCGGAGGACGAGAAGTCCTGCCGGCAGCAGATCGAGGATCTGTGCCCGAACACCTCGCCCAACACACCGGAGCGGCGCGCGTGCGTGCAAAAGGGCATGGACAAGCTCTCGGCTCCGTGCCAGCAGCAGCTCGGCCACCTCCGCGCGATGGGCGCGCCCGCTCCCGCACAGGGCGTACCCGCAGCCGGCGCCCCCGCGGCGGGCGGGCTCCAGGACCTGGTGAAGGCCTGCTCGAAGGATCACCCGCGCATGGTCGAGCTGTGTCAGACCAAGAAGGGTGAGGGTCCCCTGCCTTGCCTCATGCAGCACATCGGCGAGTTCTCGGAGCCGTGCCGGGAGTGGATCCGCCAGGCGGACGCGGCGAGTGCCGCGAAGGGCGCGGCTCCGAAGCCCGACGCTCCGGCGGCTCCGCCCACGACGTCCGCGAAGCCGACGAGCGCGGCGCAGTAGGCGCGACCGGCTCGGCGCGGCGATCAGGCCGCGCGCGACCCCGAGCACGCGGCGCCGGCGCGCGCGGCGATCAAGGTGCGAACGCGCTGCGCCAGCGCTTCCGCGGTCTCGCCCGCGAAGCTCTCGTAGGGCAGCTCCTCCAGCACGTCGATCGAGATCGGGTGGCGTCCCTGTAGCACGAACCCGCGCTTGGGCAGCGCGTCGGCGGTGCCGCGGATCGCGATCGGCAGGATCGGTCGCCGGCACTCGAGCGCGAGCTCGAACGCGCCCGTCTTGAACGAGCGCATGCGGCCGTCGGGCGACCGCGTGCCCTCCGGAAACATCATGATCGAGTTGCCCTGCGCGAGCGTCTCGCGACAGGCCTTCATCATCTGCACGACGCTCGCGCGGTCGCCGCGTCGCAGCTTCACGTAGCGATTGAGGCTCATGTTCCAGCCGATGAAGGGCACGCGGAAGTTCTCGACCTTCGAGACCCACTTGAAGTGCGCGAACAGCCGGAAGAGCACGAGGATGTCGAGCAGCGAGAGATGGTTCGCGACCATCACGTAGGTCTCGCCCGGCCGGATCCGCTCGCGGCCCTCGATGTGCACCGGCCACGCCGGGTTGAGCCAGGAGTAGAGCGAGGCCCAGAAGCAGGTGAACTGGTGCAGCCAGCGGCGCCTCGGATCGAAGGGCGCCGTCACGGCGTAAGCGAGCAGCGCGATCGGGAAGAGCGCGATCGAGCTCGTCGCGAGGAAGAGCCAGAATAGCGACGACCAGAAGACCCGCACGAACGGAATATCCCTCGCCGCTCCGGAACGGGAAAGGCCGCGGCCCTCGCCCGGTCGCCGAGAGACCGGATGATATGCTGCGCCCCCCTCTGGAGAGCCGATGAGCGGCCCCCTGCTCGCGCTGGTCCATCTGCTGTTCCTCGTCTCCGGCGCCACCGCGCTGCTCTACCAGGTGACCTGGCTGCGCAACCTCTCGCTGGTCTTCGGCGCGAGCTTCGAGGCGACGAGCATCGTGCTCGCCGCGTTCATGGCCGGGCTCTCCGCGGGCGGGTTCGCCTTCGGGCGCCGCGCCGATCGCGCCGATCGCGCGCTCGCGCTCTACGGGCTGCTCGAGCTCGGCGTCGCGGTCTTCGCGCTCGCGGTGCCCGCCCTGCTGCGCGCGCTCGACGCCTTCTACGCGAGCGCCGCGACCGCGCAAGGCGGCGTGACGCCGCTCCTGAATTCGCTGCGCATCGCGCTCGCGCTCGCGATCCTGTTCGTGCCGACCTCTTTGATGGGCGGCACCTTGCCGGTGCTGACACGCGGGCTCGTGCGCGCGCAGCGCGAGTTCGGGTCTCGGCTCTCCTGGCTCTACGGTGTGAACACGCTCGGCGCCGTGATCGGCGCGGTGTGCGCAGGGTTCGTGCTGATCCCCGAGCTCGGCGTCTGGCGCACGCAGCTCGTGGCGGTGGCGGTGAACGTGGCGATCGCGCTCACCGCGCTCGCAGCCGGGCGCGCGCTGCGGCCGGACGACCCCGCGCGGATCGAGGACGAGGCCGCCGCCCACGCGCCGCTCTCCGCGCCGGCGCGGCGCGCGCTGCGTCTGGCCTGGTGGGGCACCGCGGTCGCGGGACTCTGCGCGCTCGCGCTCGAAGTGATGTGGACGCGCGCGATCTCGCTCTCCGTCGGCGCCACCACGTACAGCTTCACCGTGATGCTCGCGGCGTTCCTGACCGGCATCTGGCTCGGCAGCTGGCTCCACGCGGCGCTGCCGCTGCGGCGACTCGGCCCGGCGCTCCAGCTCGGTGTCGTGCTGTGCGCGATCGGCGTCGCGTCCGCGTCGACCTCCATCTGGATCCCGCGCCTGCCCGAGCTCGCGCTGCGGTTGAACCACGAGCTCTACGGCGTCGCGCCGCGGATCCGCGCCGGCACCGCGCTGTTGCTCGGCTTCCTCATCATGCTGCCGGCCTGCGTCTTCATGGGCATCGCGTTCCCGCTGGCGGGCGAGGCGCGTGCGCGGCTCGCGCGCGGCTTCGGGCGATCGGCCGGCGACACGCTCGGCCTCAACACGCTCGGCTCGATCGCGGGCTCGCTCGCGGCCGGTTTCGTGCTGATCCCCTGGCTCGGCCTTCAGCGCGGCATGCTGACGATGGCCTCGCTCTACTTCGCGTACGGCTGCCTGCTGCTGGCCGCGTCCGCGGCTGCGAGCGCACTCGCGCCGGCGCGGCGAACCGCGGTTGCGATCTCGGCGGGCGCGGCGGCCTGCGCCGGACTGCTGGCGCCTCGCTTCGTCGCGCCCTGGAGCACCAACATCCTCGGCGCCTTCCAGAACGATCAGGTCGCGTTCTTCATGAACGACGCCGGCAAGGCCGATCTGGCCGCGCGCATGGCCGGTTGGAGCGTCCTCTACTTCCGCGCCGGCCGAGCCTCCACGGTGTCGGTCGTCGACCAGGGCTGGAACCGCACCTTGATCGTGAACGGCAAGGCCGAGGCCTCCGACGATCCGATCGACGGCTACGTGCAGATCATGCTGGGACACGTCCCGGTGCTGATGCACCCGGATCCGAAGAGCGTCTTCGTGCTCGGCATGGGAACCGGCATCACGCTCGGCGCCGTCACCGCGCACCCGGAGCTCGAACGCGTCGTGCTCGGCGAGATCGAGCCCGCCGTGCTCGGCGCGCGGCCCTTCTTCCAGGCCGTGAACGGCGACCCGCTCGGCGATCCCCGCCTCCAGGTCGCGATCCAGGACGGCCGCAACTTCCTGAAGACGACGCGCCAGCGCTTCGACGTCATCACCGCCGACCCGATCCACCCCTGGACCAGCGGCTCCGTCTATCTCTACACACGCGAGTACTACGAGATCGCGCGCGCGCACCTCACGGAGCACGGCGTGATGTGCCAGTGGCTCCCGCTCACGGGTCTGTCCGGCGAGGACGTGCGCTCGGTGGCCGCGACTTTCGCCGAGGTCTTCCCCCACACGTCGTTGTGGCAGAGTTCGCGCGACGTGCTCTTGATCGGCAGTGTGGACCCGCTGCCGGTGGAGCTCTCGTCGCTGCGCGAGCGGCTGCAGGCGCCGAAGGTGCGCGCGCAGCTCGCCGCGCAGGGGCTCGACGATCCGATCGCGTTCCTGGCCGACGAGGGCATGGACGATGCGGGGCTTCGCGAGTACGTCGCGGGCGCCGCGATCAACAGCGACGACAACGTCCGCCTCGAGTTCTCGAGCCCGCTCGCGATCGGCGATCCGGATCTGCACGGCATCACCCTGCGCGTGAACCGCGCCCGCAGCGCCCTGGCCGCGTCGGGCGCGGCGCCGGTCGTCGGGCTCGACCCGCAGGAGCGCGCGCAGCTCGCCGCGGCGCGCCACGCGAAGAACCAGCTCGTGATCGCCCAGGTGATGCCGAAGGGCTCGCGCGACCGCCTCGCGGAGGTCGTGAAGGAGGATCCCTCGTACCGCCCGGCGCGCATCCAGCTCGCGCGCTGGCTCGCGCAGCAGGGCGCGGAGGCGCTGGTGGCCGGTCGCGTGGAGCCGGCGCAGCGACTCGCGGAGCAGGCGCTGGCGCTCGCCGACGAGGAGCCGTCGGCGCACCTGCTGCAGGGCTCGGTGCTCGCCCGCCAGGGCCGCTTCAGCGACGCCGTCCTGCCGATCGAGCGCGCGCTCGCGCGAGGTCCCGAGCGCTGGATGGCGGAGTATCAGCTCGCGATGGCGCTCCGCGGCGCGGGTCGCGCGGCGGAGGCGGCGCAGGCGCTCGAGCGCGCGGCCGCGCTGAACCCGGCGCACCGAGAGCTCGCCGCGGAGGTCGCGGACGTGCGCGCCTCGGTGAAGAGCGGGACCTAACGTCGGCGCTCGCGGCACCCCGTGCACGCCTCGACGAACGCGGCGAACAGGCGCTCGCGCGGCGGACCCTCGAGATCCTCGGGATGCCACTGAACGCCGAGCGCGAAGCCCTCTTCGAGCTCGATCGCCTCGATCACGCCGTCGGGCGCGGTGGCCGCGACGCGCGCGCGGCCCGCGTCCGCGACCGCCTGGTGGTGGCGGCTGTTGACGGGACCGGTGGCCACTCCGAGCGCGCGCGCGAGCGTCGTGCCGGGCTCGACGCGGAGCGCGTGGTGCCCCGCGCCGAGGCGGTGCGGCGAGGCGTCGGGGCGGTCGGTCGGCAGGTCGTAGTGGAGCCTGCCGCCGCAGTGGAGCGCGAGCAGCTGCATGCCGTAGCAGATGCCGAGCACGGGCAGCTCGAGCGCGAGTGACGACGCGAGCAGCTCGCCGTCGAAGGCCTGCTGGCGCGGCGCGACCGGATCGAAGACCACCTCGGACGGATACGGCCGGTCGGGCAGGAAGTCGCCGCCGCCCGGCACGAGCAGCCCGTCGAGGCGCGACGCCAACGAGCGCGGGTCAGACTGCGGCGGCAAGATGACCGTGGCCGCGCCCGCCGATTCGAGCGCGGCGACCGCCGCGAGCCCGAGCTTCAGCTCCCCCGCCTCACGGCCGCGCTCGCACAGACGCGGAGGAATGCCGATGAGCGGCCGCATCGGCGCGAGTATACCTTCGTGCGGCGCGCGGCCCGGCGCCGCAGAGCGGAGGCGATGGCCAAGGTCCTGATCGCTGGCTGCGGCTACGTGGGCAGCGCGCTCGGCGCCGCGCTCGTCGCCGACGGCGACGTCGTGTGGGGGCTGCGTCGCCGCGTGGTGTCGCTTCCCGCCGGCGTCCAGCCGATCGAGGCCGACCTCGCCGTCGCGAAGACCTTGCGCGATCTGCCCGCCGGCCTCGAGTTCGTGGTCTACGCAGCCTCGCCCGGCGGCCCCGACGACGCGCTCTACCGCACCGCCTACGTCGAAGGGCTCGGGCGCCTGCTCGAGGCGCTCGACGCGCAGCGCCAGAGCCCGAAGCGCATCTTCCTCTTGTCGAGCACGTCGGTCTACGGACAGGACCGCGGCGAGTGGGTCGACGAGACCTCGGAGACCTCGCCGCGCGACTTCCGCGGTCGCCGCATCCTCGAGTCCGAGAAGCTCCTCACCGGTTCGCGCAAGCCGGCCACGATCGTGCGCCTCGGCGGCATCTACGGTCCGCAGCGGACCGGCATGATCGAGAAGGTGCGGAGCGGCCGCGCCGTCGTCGCGAGGGGCGCGCCTCGCTACACCAATCGCATCCACCGCGACGACTGCGCGGGCGCGCTGCGCCATCTGATGCGGATCGCGGCTCCCGAGTCGCTCTATCTCGGCGTCGACTGCGAGCCCGTGGACGACGGCGCCGTGCTGCGCTGGCTCGCCGGCGCGCTCGGGGCGCCCGAGCCGCGGATCGAGGCGGCGAGCGGGCCTGCGCGCGGGAGCAAGCGGTGCCGCAACGACCGGCTGCTCGCGAGCGGCTACTCGTTCCGCTACCCGACCTTCCGCGAGGGCTACGCCGCGCTGCTCGCGACCTTGCGGTAGCGCGATGCCGCGGCCCCCGGATTTCGCCGCCGCGACGCGCGCCATGCCGGGCGCGGTCTTCTCTCCGATCGCGCATCGCCTTCGCGTGCCGGGCGGCGTGTGCCCGCTGCACGTCGGCGACACCTGGCGCGAGCCGTTCGAGGGCGGCCGCATGCAGGACCTGCGCGAGCGCGAGCATCCGGGGCTGCACCGCTACTGCGAGACGCGCGGCATCCCGGAGCTCGTCGACGCGATCGTCGAGAAGGTGCGCGCGCGAAACCGCATCCCGTGCGAGCGGGAGTCGGTCGTCGTGACGGCCGGCGCGACGGGCGGCCTCGGCGCGGCGCTCGGCGCGATCGCGAGCCCCGGCGACGAGGTGCTGATCCTCGCGCCGTTCTGGCCGCTGATCCGCGGCATCGCGGGCGCCTTCCGCGCGACGCCGGTGGAGGTGCCCTTCTACGACCGCGTCGACGGCCCGGAGTCCGCAGTGGCGGCGGTCGCGGAACGCGCGAGCCCGCGCGCCGTCGCGCTCTACCTCTCGACACCCTCGAATCCGACCGGCCGGGTGCTGCCCGCCGCGTGGCTCGAAGCGCTCGCCGAGTGGGCGCGACGCGAGGGTGTGTGGCTCCTCTCGGACGAGGTCTACGAGGACTACGTCTACCGCGGCGAGCACGTCTCGATCGGGGCCTTCGCGCCGGAGCGCACGATCTCGGTCTTTTCCTTCTCGAAGGCCTACGGCATGGCGGGCAACCGCACCGGCTACCTGGTCGCGCCCGCCGACGCCGCGACGCAGGCGCTGAAGATCTCCACGCACACCGCCTACCACGCGCCGACCTCGGGGCAGGTCGCGGGGCTGCGCGCGCTGCGCGGCGGCGCGGCCTGGATCGAGAGCGCGCGCGCCGCGTATCGCGAGGTCGGCGAGGTCACGGCGAAGCTTCTCGGTATCGCGCCGCCGGGCGGCTCGATGTTCCACTTCCTCGACGTCGCCGACCGCCTCGACGAGCGCGGGCTCTGGGGATTCCTCGAGCGCTGCGTCGACGACGGCGTGGCGCTCGCGCCCGGGCCCTCGTGTGGATCCGACTACGCGAGCCACGTGCGGCTCTGCTACACGGCCGCGCCCCCGGAGCAGGTGATCGCGGCGGTGGGGAGACTGGCGGCCCGTCTCGGTCGGGCCTAGTCCGACCGCTCGGGCAGCCGCTCCAGGCGGCGGATCCACGCCTCCGGCAGCGCGTGCGCGCGCGCGCCTTCGACCAGCAGCCGCTTGTACCATGCGAAGGGCACGGCGTCCGGCGTGAGCCGGTGCGATCGATAGGTCTGCGCGCGCCGCGCGCCACCGCGCCACTCGACCTCCACCTCGAAGCGCTCGTAGTCTGGCTCGAAGGCGTCGAGTCGCGGCCACTCGTTCGCGTCGATGCGGTAGAGCGCGCCCCAGACGGATTGCGAGGCGTCGTCGCCGAGGTTCGCCTTGCCCGATCCATCCGCGCCGCGCTTGTCGAGCCGCAGGCAGAAGCCCACGAGACGCGCCGCGCCGAGCGGCTCCGCGCCGGCGATCCGCTCGCGCATGCGGGCGAGGGACAGATTCGACCCGTACGCGAAGTAGAGCGCGGACACCGCGAGCACGGTAACGGACGTGGTGGTCGGCGCCTTCGGCGTTACTCTCCCGCGCCGTTGCAACCAGGAGGCTGCTCGATGCGTAGCTCGCGATCCGCTCTCGTGACGACCGCGATCGCCATCGCCGTGCTCACCGCGGGCGCGGGCCTCGCGCAAACCGGGAAGGAGCCCAGCGTGACGAGCGGATCGGGCGGCGTGGCCGCGATCGACAAGTTCATCGCCGACCAGAAGATCGTGAAGCAGGGCGATTGGAAGTCCCATCTGCCGCGGCCGCCGAAGGTGAGCTTCGATCCCAAGCAGACGGTCTACTGGAAGCTCTCGACCAACGTCGGCGAGCTCAAGATCAAGCTGATGCCCGACGTCGCGCCGATGCACGTGTCGAGCACGGTGTACCTGACCAAGCTCGGCTTCTACGACGGCCTGATCTTCCACCGCGTGATCCCGAAGTTCATGGCGCAGGGTGGAGACCCGACCGGCACGGGCATGGGCGGTCCGGGCTACCAGTACGCCGGCGAGTTCGATCCGAAGGTGAAGCACGACAAGGCCGGGCTGCTCTCCATGGCGAACGCGGGTCCCGGCACCGATGGCAGCCAGTTCTTCATCACCTTCGTGCCGACGCCGCACCTCGACGGCAAGCACACGATCTTCGGCGAAGTGGTCGAGGGCCAGGGGACCTTGCGCGAGCTCGAGGCGCGCGGCAGCCAGAGCGGCAAGACCAGCGAGAGGCTGGTGATCGAGCGGGCGATGATCGAGGTCGAGTAGCGAACGCCGGCGAGGTCGCGAGACCTCACGCACCGGGTCTCAACCTCTGGACTTCGCTCGCCTGCGGCTCGCTGCGCGCGCGGCTCCGCCGCGCTTGCTATTCGTGGATCTGCTCCGCCAGGTATTGCTGAGCGCCGACCTCCGCGATCAGGTGGAGCTGCGCCTCCAGCCACTCGGCCGACCGCTCCTCGCCCTTCAGGATGTGCTCGAGCAGCTCGCGGCTGCCGTGGTCGCCCTTGTCGCCGCACAGGCGGATCGCGTTGTTCAGCCGCTGGATCGCCTCGGTCTCGAGCGCGAGGTCGAGCTTGTGCTGCTCGATCGGGGTCTCGCCGACACGCACGGGGCTCAGCCGCTGCATGTTGGGGACGCCTTCGAGGTAGAGGATCCGCTCGATCAGCTTGTCGGCGTCCTTCATCTCGTCGATCGACTCTTCGCGCTTCTTCTTCGAGAGCCGCTCGTAGCCCCAGTTCTCGCACATCTTGTGGTGGATGAAGTACTGGTTGATCGCGGTCAGCTCGCCGGTCAGCACGTCGTTGAGCGCCTCGATCACCTTCGCGTCGCCTCGCATCGCCCCTCCCTGTCGACAATGCGGCGCAGGCTATCGGCGTCGCCGCGCGGCGGACAGCGAAACGAAATTGAAAACGGTTGTCGCGCGAGATGAGGCGCGACTAGCTCGCGGCGGCCGCGATTCCGTCCGACGCGACCGCGACGTCTGCGCGCGTCAGCTCCTCGTCGATCAGCGCGGCGATCGCGGGGCGGCAGCCGCCGCACATCCGGCCCGCGTGGCAGGCACGCGCGACCTCGCGACAGGTCGAAGCGCCCTCGCGCACGACCGCTCGGATCGCGCGATCGCTGACGGCTCGGCAGTGGCAGACGATCACGGCTCTTCTCTGGAAACCAACCGAGCGCCGAGCCTACCAGTTCTGAAAATGAAGTTCAAAGTCAGGCCGAGCCATCCAGGAGCGCCGAAGAAACGTTGGATCCCCCGAGGGAAGAATCGGGCGCGCGGCCGGCGACGTGACCCCCTCCGTCACGCCGCGCTGCCAGCCTCGCCGCCATGTCAGAATGCGCCGCGGCTCCGCCGCGGTCGGGGGGAGGATGAGCGGGGTTGCGCAGGGGCCGGGGGCCCGCGCGCTCGAGCCGGAACTGGTCGCGTTCGTCGAGTCGGATCAGGCGGCGATCCGCGTCGACCTCGCGCGCCTCGCGCGGCCGCTGCGCCTGGTGGTGCCGTCCGGCGCGCTGCGCGCCCACCTCGCCGTGACCCTGGTCCGGCGCGCGGGGCGACCGCTCCTCGGCGTCCGCATCCAGACGCTCGCGTCGCTCGCGCGAGAGATCCTCGAGCGACAAGGCGCTCCTCCGGAGCGCGAGGATCTCTTCCCGATCCTCGTGAGCCGCTGCGCGCGACGCGAGCCGTCGCTGCGCGCCGCGCTCGACGAGCTCGCGAACGGATACAGCGCGGTGCAGGTCGGTGTCGACGACCTGCTGGACGCGGGCTTCACGCCGGAACACGCGGCCGCGCTCGACGAGGCGCTGGCCGCACACGGGCTCGGCG
>DATKND010000079.1:0-22679 GCA_035541475.1 Myxococcota bacterium
CGGCGCAGCGCCGGACCACCGACCACCGCCGCGGTGCGGTAGCCCGCCGCCCGCAGCCTCTCGGCGAGCGTGTCGAAGCGCTCCGCCAGCGGACGCACCGTGTACCCGAGCGCGCGACTGTTGCCGTCGCGCGCCGTCTGCGCGCCGTGCTGGATCGGCAGGAGCCCCGTGAAGAGCGACGCGTGCGACGGCAGGGTCCACGACGACGTCGAGTACGCGCGCTCGTAGACGATCGCCTGGTGCGCCAAGGTGTCGAGGGTCGGCGTCGGCTTCGGCCCGCCGTAGAGGCCGAGCCGGTCGGCGCGCGTCGTGTCGAGCGTGACGAGCAGCAGATTCGGGTGCTCGGTCGGCTCCTCGCACGCGCACAGCGCGAGGAGAACTGCGAGGAGAGCCGTCCGCACCGTGGCGCGAACCTAGCAGTCTACGCGGAGGGAGACTGCGCCGGGCGCGGCGCGAGCTTTCGCACCTCGACGTCGAGCTCGACCGGCGCGAGCGGCAACGCGCGCTCCTCGCCACCCTGGCTCTGCACCAGCTCGAGCGACAGGCGATAGCGGCCGGGCTCGGCCGGCGGACGGACCGGAACCGCGACCCCCACGCGCGAGCCCGATGGGACGTCCTCGGCGAGCGCCGCGGTCCCGCTCACGATGTCGCGGCCGTCCTCGCCGCGAAACGCGTACCGCGCGACCACGAGACCCTCCGGCTGCGAGTCGAAGCCGGCCCAGGGAAGGTCGCTCCGGTTCTCGAGCGCGAGACGCACGAGCCGCGTCGCGCCCGGCGCGAACAGGAAGGGCTCGGGCTCCTCCACGGCGAGCGCGCCGTCGCCAGGCTGGAGCTCGAGCGGAGCGCGAGAGAGACCGGTGAGCGTCCGCGCTCGCGTCTCCGGCGATCGCAGCGCCTCGAGGTACCGAGGCGCGCGCTCGAAGTCGGGCAGCTCGAGGATCCACATCGAATCGCCGGACCCCACGCGCTCGAGTCGCCCGGACGCGACGGCCTCGTCCCAGGCGGGCCGCTCTCCCGGCGGCAGCAGATCGAGATGGAGCACGACGAAGCGCACGTTCGTGAGATCGTGCAGGCGCATCAGCGCGCGCGGCGCGGGCAGGCGCTGCGCGACCTGGCGGACCAGCTGCGCCGACGGCGGCACGTAGCCGCTGACGCCGTCGACGAGCGGTCGCCAATGGAGCGTGCTCGCGAGCACGTACTGCGAGACGAGGTCCACGCTGCGCGCCGACGAGAGCGGCCAGGGAATCTCGATCACCACGCCCGGCGGCAGCGCGGAGAGCTGGCGGTAGGCCTCGAGCCGGCCCGCCTGACCCTGCCATGCGTCGCGCACCGGGAGCACCGTCCAGGGGACGCTCGCTGCGAACGCCGCGACCACTCCCGCTCGCAGCGCGGCGCGCGCGGCGCCCGTCGCCAGTGCTCGCTCGAGGCGCGCGATGCCGATCCCCGCGAGCACCGGAAAGGCGACACCGATCGGTACCGCCCAGCGCAAGGGGTTCCGCAGGTTCTCGTAGCCCGGCACGAGCCTCGACGCGAGCTCGCCGGGCAGCGGCAGTGGGTGTCCGCCGAGATCGAGCTCGCGGCCGAGCGCGAAGACGAAGGCCACGGCGACGAGCGCGCCGAGCCCGATCACCGACGCGTGGACGCGTCGGCCCGCCTCACCGGGGAAGCCGCGCCAGCCTGCGGCCAGCGCCACGCAGCCTGCCGCGAAGACCGCGAGCGGCACCTCCAAGCTCACGCCGACCGGCAGGACGCCGCGCCAGCCGAGCTCGAGTCGCGGCGCGATCAGCGCGAGCGCGTCGAGGGGCGCGACGGATTCGATCGGTCGCGGCCCCTGGAAGCCGACCTTGTGACCCCACTCGAGGTAGGGCAGCGCGAGCGCCACGAAGAGAAGCGTCGCCGGCGCGGCGCCGATCGCCAGCGCGAGCGCGCCACGGCGGTCGAGCGCGCCGACGAGGATCGATGCGAGTGCGAGCAGCGCGCACGACGCAACCAGGTAGTAAGCGAGGTAGAAGGAGGAGAGCAGCGCCAGCGCGAGCGCCAGCGCGAGCAGCGCGATCTGCCGCCGTGCACGCTCGCCCTCCGCGATCCGGAGCATCTGGAGCCACACCAGCGGGATCCACTGCGCCGAGAGGATCTGCACGTGCGACAGCTCCGCCACGCGCCACGGCATCGAGAGCGACGCCGCGCCAGCCGCGAAGGCCGCGAACTCGGAGCCCGTCAGCCAGCACACGAGCGCGAACGTCGTCAGCGCGAGCAGCAGACCCGAGAGCAGGATGGCGGCCTGGTGCGACGCGACCGCGTCGCCGCCGAACGCGCGCACCGGCAAGGTCAGGAGCGCCTCGGCGACGAGATGCTCCGACTGCGTGATCACGCGCTGTGCCGGGTAGAAGATGTTGCCGTCGAAGAGCGCGCCGGGATCGTGCAGCAGGCTCCGCTGCACCCACGCGAGGATCCAGGTGTTGAGGCGCGCGTCGGAGGGCTCGAGCCGGCCGAGGTCACTGGCGCGGATCGCCGCGTAGTCGAAGTAGCAGCCCTGGAGACAGCGCAGCGCGGGCGCCTGCAGCCACGCGGCCAGCCCGCACAGGAGCGCGACGCTCGCGGCGCGACGGGCGCGCCGGCCCGGCCTCAATCCTCGACGATCGAGATCGCCTGGCGCGGGCAGAGGCGCACGGCCTCCTCGACCTTCGCGCGCAGGGACTCGGGCGGCCGCTCGACCAGGACGGTGAGAGTGTCGTCCTCTTCGACCCGGAAGCATTCGGGGCACACATCCATGCACACCGCATTGGCTTCACACAGGTCGTAGTCGATCACGATCTTCATCGCAGCCTTCTTCTCCTGGCCGGGCGACGCCGGCGAATGCAGGGCGTGACCCCGGGACGGTCGTGGGTGGCCGGATTCAAACACGTCCCCCGTTCGGCAGCAAGCGATCGGAACGAGGTTTGCGGGCCGAGTCGACGACGGGCTCGAGCATCAGCGCCGCCGCGACGCGCGTCTGCTCGACGATGCGCGACTCGTCGTGCACGCCGCTGGCCCAGCCGGTCAGCGACGCGAACCAGACGAGCAGCAGCGATGACGCGAGTCTCCGCTCGCGCTCGCTCGGAGGCGCCGCATCCGTGTCGGCGCCGCGCAGCGAGCTCGTGATCCAGCCCTCCGTGCGCGAGTGGAACGCGGCCACTCGCAAGGTCAGCTCGGGTGCGCCCGACGCGATCGCGCGCACGAGCGCGCGCGCGAGGTTGGGACGGCGGCACAAGGTCGCTGTCAGACCCGCGAAGAAGGCGCCGACTCGTTCGAGCGGGGTGGCGCCGGCTGGTGGCGACGTCAGCCACGCGCGCTCGTGCTCTCGCATCGCGAGCTCGAGCGCAGCGAGCAGCAGGTCCTCCTTGCTGCGGAAGCGGCGATACAAGGTCCCGAGCGCAACTCCCGCCTGCGCGGCGACGTCGCGCAGCCGCACCGCTTCGAAGCCACCCTTCTCGGCGAGGGCGGTGGCGGTGTCGACGATCCGACGGGTGCGTTCATCCATCGTCGCGATTGAAACACGTTCCAGCCACCCGATCCAAGTGCTCTCCCCAACGGGAAACCTTTGCAGGGCCGTTTGGGAAATCGGCTTCTCACCGCCCGCGAAACCTGCGCGCAGGCTCCAATTTTTCCCTTGAACTTCGCTGATTTACGTCACTGCAACCCTTGGGGATCCGCGGCATGCCGCTTGCACTCCTTTTCCTCGGGAAGGGCGCCTCCCGGAGGCGCGTGTCATGAGATTGCTGCGCTGGACTTTCGGATTGGTCGTCGCGGCTCATACCGGGGCCGCATTTGCGGACGAGCTGCCGTTCATGCTGCCCGATCCGCACGACCGGACCCCTTCGATCACGACATTGCGTTCGGTCCACCTGCGCGGGCTCAACCCCAACCCCAACGCCGCGAGTCCCCGCGATCCGCGCGACGATGCGGCCGACGCCGCCCTGCGCGAACGGCAGATGAACCGCTTCCAGGCCACGAAGGGTGGCTTCAAGTTCCAGGATCGCTTCGAGTTCAACGGCCGCGAGTACCGCTACAACCTGCGCGGACCCGTACTCTCCCCCGTGGCGCCGAGCGGTCTTCCGCAGTCAGGCAAGCGCCTCGGGCTGAGCTTCGAGCTCCGCTTCTAGGTGGATGCGGCGGCCGCGAGGTCGGCGCGGTACTCCGGATGCTCGCTCAGCCACGCCGACATGCGGCGCATCGACTCCTCGTTCTTGCGGTTGATGAAGCGGTAGATCGGTCCCTCGAACCAGCGCCACGGCCAGCTCACGAGGCGGTAGCGCTCGTCGAAGTGGAGACGCGTTCGCGACGGGCCCACGCGCTCGAGTCGCACGTGGCCCGTCTGATCGTTGCCGGGCGTGCGAGAGATCATCGTGTAGCGGTAGCCCGCGGCCGGCACGACGTCGGTGACCAGCTCGAGCGCGCAGCCGCTACGGCCGAACGGCAGCCGGTACACCACACGGCGGAGGAGCCCGTTGCCCTGCGCGTCGCCGGGGTGAAGCACCTCCACGCGCAGGACCATCGGCGCGTACTCGGTCCAGCGCGCGTAGTCCTGCATCAGCGCCCAGAGGCGCTCGGGCGGGTGCGGCAGATCGAAGCTGGCGCGGTGCTCGCGCACACGCCCAGCATACGCCGGCGGTTCAGCGCGCCGCGACGGCCGCCTGCTGCCGCTCGAGGAAACCCATCAGCAGCTGCACCAGCTCCTGCGGCGGCGCCACCTCGGGCTCCTCCACCGAGTCGCGCATCCCCTCGAAGCGCAACAGGTCGAGCGCGCGGTAGGCCTCGCGCACGCGCGGCGTGAGGAGCCCCAGGCGCCCGAGGTTCGGCACGATCTTCGAGAAGAGCATCTGGCGGAAGCCCTGCATGAAGGGAGTCTGCTGCATCCAGGGGATCCACTGCTCGCGGTCCCAGCCGAGGCGGTCGAAGACCTGGTGCATCAGCAGGCGGTCGCGCATCAGATGCGTTGCCTCGATCACGAAGTCCTCGCGCTCGCGCAGCTCGGCGGCGCTCATCTCACCGGTGTAGAGGCCCTGGAGCGAGAGCACGCCGAAGGCCACGTGGCGCGACTCGTCCGCCATGATGCGGGTCGTGATGCCCTGGATCAGCGGCTCGTTCGCCATCATCAGCTTCATCATGCCGAACGCGGCGAGCGCGAGGCCCTCGACCAGGATCTGCATGCCGAGGTAGGTGACGTCCCAGCGCGAGTCGCGCAGGATCTCGTCGAGCAGCTGCTGCAGGCTCGGGTGCACCTCGTAGGAGAGACAGAGCTTCTCCGTCAGATAACGATGGTACACCTCGACGTGACGGGCCTCGTCGGCCACCTGGTTGGCGGCGTAGAACTTCGCCTCCTCCCACGGCACCTGCTGCACGATCTTCGCGGTCGCGAGCAGTGCGCCCTGCTCGCCGTGCAGGAACTGCGAGAGCATGAAGCCGTTCATGTTCATGTTGAGCTCGATCACCTCGCGGTCCGAGAGCGGGCGCGGCGGGTTCAGCAGCTGGTTCAGCATGCCGCCCATGCCCGCCTCCTGGCGCTGGCGGATCTGGCGCTCGATGTCGACGTCGATCGACCAGTCGAGATCCGCCGCGTTCCAGGACTGCGCCTTGCCCTTCTCGTAGAGCGCGAGCAGCTCGCTGCGACGCAGCGCGTACTCCCAATCGAAGATCGAATCCATCGTGGTGCGGACGGACTGCGCCGCCTCGCCGCGCGGCAGGGGCATCGGGTTTCGCTGCGTGTAGTTCACGATCGTCTCCCTCTCTGGATGGGCGCGCGGGTGCCAAGGTGGGCGCACAGCGTGCGCGTGAGCTCGTCGACGAGCGCGGACTCCGAGAGCCGGCGACCGCCCGCGCGCACCTCGCCGAAGACCACGAACTGGTGCATCAGCCCGAAGGCGAGCTGGATCCCGAGCTCGATCGCGAGCGCGGGATCACGATGGCTGATCTCGTCGCGGCGACCGAGCAGCAGCGCGGCGATGCGGTCCGATACGCGCCGACGGAAGCGCAGCGCCTCGCCGATGAACTCCGGATCCGAGAGCCCGCGGAAGAGGAACGCGCGGATCAGCACCTGGCGCTCCCGGAACGTGCCGACGAGCTCGCCTACGCAGGCGCGCACGATCTCCGCGAGCGAGGCGCCCTGCCAGCGAGCGGGGTCCGACAGCAGGTCGACCCGCAGCAGCAGCTCGCCGAAGAAGCGCTCCTCGAGCGCCCGCAACAGCTCGTTCTTGTCGCGGAAGCGCGCGTAGAAGCCGCCGACCGAAGAGCCGGCGCGGCGAGCGATGTCCGGCACCGACACCTCGGCGAGACCGTTCTCCTCGATCAGGCGCTCGGCCGCGTCGAGCAGGCGCCGCAGAGTCCGCTCGCTACGCCGCTGCTTCGGCGCGGCGACGCTGCGGAGTGACGCGGCGGCGCGGCGCGGCGACGGAACGGCGGCTCGGCGTCTCGACATCGGCGGGGCCCGGCGATCGGCTCCGAGGTGGAACCGAATGCGAATCGGATTCGGATCGGGATCTTGGCGCGATCCGCCGCGCGGAGCAAGCGGGAACGCGTCTCCCCCGCGCTACGCTGCGCGCCCCGTGGAGACGCGACGCAGCGCGCTGGCCGGATCGCTCGCCTCCGGCGGCCTCGAGGTCGCGCGCCTCGCCGAGCTCGGCATCGCGGAGCCCGAGGCGACCGCGGCGGCGATCGCGGAGGCAGTCGCGGACCCCGACCTCGGAGCCTCGGCGCCGCGCTGGATCGACGCGCTGCTCGCGTCGGCGCGGCCCGCCTTCGGCGCACGCTCGCTGCTCGCGCTCGCCGTCGCCGGGCGGCGCGACGGCGCGCCGCTCGACCTCGCGCGCACGCCGTGGCTGGCGGCGCTGCTCGGCAACAGCAGCGCGCTCGCGCGTGCGCTGCAGCGCCATCCCGAGTGGCTCGCCGATCTCGCCGGAGATCCCCCTTCTCCGCCGCCGCCGGAGCCGCCTTCCGCCGACTGGGCCGCGATCCGCGCCGCGAAGTACCGCGGACTCTCGAGGATCGCGGCGCGCGATCTGGCCGGACGGCCCTTCGAGCAGAGCCTGCGGGAGCTCTCGGATCTCGCAGACCGCTGCCTGCGCGCGGCGCTCGCGTGCGCCGCGGAGGAGACGGGCGGCGCGCCGCCCGCGCTGTTCGCGCTCGGCAAGCTCGGCGGGCGCGAGCTCAACTTCTCCTCGGATGTCGATCTGCTCTTCGTGTACGACGTCCCGGCCGGCGCCGACCCGCTGGACGCGCAGCAGTCGACCTCGCGCCTCATCCAGCACATGAAGGCGCGCCTCGAGCAACCGGAGGGCGACGGCTTCGGCTACCGCGTCGACCTGAACCTCCGGCCCGAAGGGCGCGCGGGTGTCCTCGCCAACCCGGTCGACGCCGCGCTCGCCTACTACGAGGGCTTCGGCGCGGAGTGGGAGCGGCAGATGCTGATCCGGCTGCGCGCGGTCGCCGGACCGCAGGCGCCCGCAGCGCGCTTCGAGGCGGGCATCGCGCCCTTCGTCTACCGGAGCCTGATCGGGCCCGACGTGATGCGCGGCGTGCGCGAGATGAAGGCGCGCATCGAAGCGGAACGGCGCGCCGCGGGTCGCGACCTCGACGCCGACCTGAAGGAGGGTCCCGGCGGCATTCGCGACGTCGAGTTCCTGGTACAGGCCTTCCAGCTCTTCTACGGCGGCCGCATCGCGCGGCTCCGCACGGGCAACGTGCTCCTCGCGCTGCGCACGCTCGGCGAGGAGGAGCTGCTGCCGCCGCCCGTGATCGCCTCGCTCTGCGACGCCTATCTGTGGCTGCGCCGCGCCGAGCACTCGCTCCAGCTCGCGGACGAGCAGCAGACCGCGCGTGTGCCGGCGCGGCCGGAAGCCCGCGTCGAGCTCGCGCGCCGCATGGGCTACCGCGATGCGCGCGCGGCGGACGCGCTCGCCCGCTTCCAGGACGACTGGAGCGCGGTGCGGAGCGAGGTGCGCCGCCACTTCGAGGCGCTCGTGCTCGGCGGCGACGCGTGAGCCTCGCGCGTCGCTTCGAGGATGCGCTCGCCGGCGGCGCGTTCGCCGGGCCGCTGCCCTCCGCCGTCGCGAGCTTCACCGCGCGCCGCGGCGACGACGCCGCCGCGCGCCGGCTGCCCGACGCCGCGCTCCGGGGTCTCGCGCGCGCGCTGGTCGCGCGCCCGGAGGTCGCCGGCTTCGCGAGCCATCGCCCCGTGTGGCTCGAGCGCGTCGCCGCGCTCGAGCCCGGTGCGCTCGCGCGCCGCGCCGCGGAGCTGGCGAGTGAGCTCGAGTGCCT
Source organism: Myxococcota bacterium (assembly GCA_035541475.1). Classification (GTDB taxonomy): domain Bacteria; phylum Myxococcota_A; class UBA9160; order UBA9160; family SMWR01; genus DASUFZ01. The sequence continues at coordinate 8,293 of DATKND010000079.1, forward strand.
CCACGACGCCCCGCTCGAGGACGCGCTCGACACGCTGCGCTTGCTTCGACGCGAGGAGATGGCGCTCGCCGCCTGTGCGGACCTCGGCGGGATCGAGTCGCAGCAGTCCGTCTCGGAGTTCCTCTCGCGGATCGCCGAGGAGATCCTCGCCGCCGCACTGCGCCTGGCGCTGCGCGAGACGCGCTCGCCCGACGCCTCGGGCTTCGCCGTGCTCGGCATGGGAAAGCTCGCCGGTCGCGAGCTCAGCTACCACTCGGACCTCGACCTGATCTTCCTGGTGCGCGGCGACGCGGAGCAGGTCGACCGCGCGGCCCGCATCGGACAGCGCCTCATCTCCTATCTGACGACGATGACCGGCGCCGGCATCGCCTACGAGGTCGACACGCGTCTGCGTCCGTCGGGCCGTCAGGGCATGCTGGTATCGAGCTACGCCGGCTTCGAGCGCTACCAGACCCTCGAAGCGCACACCTGGGAGCACCTCGCGGTGTTGCGCGCGCGCGCGGTCGCGGGAGACGGCGACGCCGCTCCGCTGCTCGCGCGCGTGCACGCGCACGTGCTCGCGCGGCGCGAGCCGCCGTGGGCGGAGCTCGCGCCGCTGCGCCGTCGCGTCGAGGACGAGCGCGGCAGCGGATCTTCGGAGCGCATCGCGCTCAAGACGGGGCCCGGCGGGCTGATGGACGTCGATTTCCTCGCCGGCGGCGGGCTGCTCGAGCGCGGCGCGAAGCGCGTGCCCGCGCTTCCGAGCATCGAGGCGCTGCTGCGCGCCTGCGCGGCCGGGCGGCGCGTCGATGCGCTGCTCGACGACTATCGCGGGTTGCGTGTCGTCGAGTCGCGCGCGCGCTGGCTGGCGGGCCGCGCCGTCGATGCGCTCGACGCGCAGGCGGCAGTCGCCGTCGCCGAGCTCGTCGAGCCGGGTCAGGACGCCGCCGCGCTGATGGAGTCGCTTCGCGCGGCCTGCACGCGCGTCCGGGCGGCCTTCGACGCCGTGATCGCGGCGGACACGCTCTCCGCCCTGGACCGCTAGCGCGCAGATCAAGTCGCGACTCCGGAGACCCGATGCGGATGGTCCAGCGGAGCGATCGTGAAGCTCGTCGCCTGTCCGGATTGCCATGCCCAGTACGACGTGACGACCGTCGCGGCGGAGCGTTTCACCTGCCGCTGCGGCACGACGCTCGAGAACCGCGCGCTCACCGCCGTCGACGCGCGCATCCAGCGCTGCGCGTCCTGCGGCGCCAACGTGCTGGAGAGCGCCGCGTCCTGCGACTACTGCGGCGCCGCGGTGGTCCGCGAGCCGGGGCATCTCTCGTTGATCTGCCCCGAGTGCTTCGCCCGCAACGCCGACGCCGCCCGCTTCTGCACCGCCTGCGGTGTCGCCTTCCGGCCCGAGCCCGTCCCCGCGGAGGGACCTGCGCTGGCCTGCCCCGCCTGCGAGTCGCCGATGAAGTCGAGCCACGTGGCGGACGTCGCGCTCTGCGAGTGCCCGCAGTGCCACGGCCTGTGGGTTCCGGGCGCGCGCCTCGACGAGCTGGTGCGACGCGCGACCGAGGCTCGCCGCGCGGCCGCCGTTCCGCCCGCACCGCGCGTGCACGGCGGGAATCCGAATTCGAGGCCGCTCCGCTACCGCAAGTGCCCGGAGTGCGCCGCCTTCATGCTGCGCCAGAACTTCCGACGCTCCTCCGGCGTCGTGATCGACGTCTGCCATCAACACGGCACCTGGCTCGACGCCGACGAGATCGAGGAGATCGCAGGCTTCATCCTGTCGGGCGGCCAGACCTCGGCGGCGCTGGAGGACGAGCACAAGAACGCCGAGGCGCTCGCCGCGGCCGCACGATTGCGCTGCGCCTCGGAGGCCACCATGCAGCGCGCCATCTTCGGCAGCAGCACCACGCCGCGGCGAACCAGCCTGCTCGGGCTGCTGATCGATCTCTTGACGAGCTAGGAGGATCCCGTGGGCTTCATCGACAAGCTTCGCACGGAGCTCATCGACATCATCGAGTGGGTCGACGACAGCCGCCACACGCTCGTGTGGCGCTTCCCCCGCTACCACAACCAGATCAAGCACGGCGCGCAGTTGATCGTGCGGCCGGGCCAGGCCGCCATCTTCGTCCACCGCGGCCGCATCGCCGACGTCTTCGGGCCCGGCCAGGTCCGTCTCGACACCGGCAACCTGCCCGTTCTCGCCACCCTGGCCGGCTGGAAGTACGGCTTCGACAGCCCGTTCAAGGCCGAGGTCTACTTCGTCTCAACCCGACAGGTCACCGATCTCAAATGGGGCACGCCGAATCCCGTGATGATGCGCGACCACGACTTCGGTCCGGTGCGCGTGCGCGGCTTCGGCAGCTACACGCTGCGCGCGCGCGACCCGAAGCGGCTGCTCGGCGAGCTCGTCGGCACGGACTCCGCCTTCGAGGCGGACGAGATCCACGAGCTCGTGCGCGCGATCGTCAGCCAGGCGTTCGCAGACGTGCTCGCCAAGGCCGAGATCGCGCTGCTCGACCTCGCGTCGCACTACGCCCAGCTCTCGGAAGACGTGCGGCGCGAGGCCGAGAGCCGCATCGACGACGAGTACGGGCTCGAGATCCCGCAGCTCGTGATCGTGAACGTGTCGGTGCCGGCCGAGGTCGAGCAGGCGCTCGACGCGCGCACCAGCGTCGGCGTGATCGGCGACCTGCACGCATACCAGAGCTACCAGCTCTCTCGATCGCTGCCGGCCGCCGCAGCGAATCCGGCCGGCGGGCTCGCCGGCGCCGGAGTCGGCGTCGGGATGGGCATGGCGCTTGCGCAGCGCTTCGGCGACGGCGCGGCAGCGGGCGCCGCGGCGCCCGCTGCCGCGCCGCCGCCGCCGCCGTCCGGCTGGCACCTCGTCGAGGCGGGCCGCAGCGTCGGACCGCTCACGCTCGAGGAGCTCTCGCGCGCGGTTGCCCAGGGGCGCCTCACGCCCGACACGATGGTGTGGTCGGCCGGCATGCGCGACTGGATGCCTGCGCGCACGGTGCCGGCGCTGGCCGGGCTGTTCGCCGCGACGCCACCGCCTGTACCGACACGCTGAAAGGTCAGTAGCGGCCAGACACGGCGTTGCAGCTCAGTCCTTGTGACCGATCTCGCGGCCGAGCGCCGACTTCGCCAGCAGGCGCACGCCCGGGTCGGGATGCGTCTCCGCGAGCTCGACCAGCGCCTGCACGGCCTGCGGTCCTCCCGCCAGCGAGAGCGCGGCGACGATCTCGCGTGCGAGCTCCGGCGAGGCCGCGGGCAACGCGTCGCGCAGGGTCGGCACCGCCTCCGGACCTTCCTGCGCCAGCGCCAGCAGCGCCGCCAGGCGGACGTCGCGGTCGGCGTCGAGCAGCGCGGGCCGCAGCTCGGGCGCGCCGGCGATGCCCTTCACCGCGAGCCAGCGCTGCGCGGCGATCCCACGCACGGATGGCGCCGGGTCGCTGCGAAGCACGCGAGGCAGGCGCTCGAGCGCGCTGCCGGTCGCGAAGCGCGCACCCGCCGCGCGCAGCGGCTCGGAATCGCGCACGGCGAGGAGCCGCTCGGCGAGCGACGCGGGCAGACCGTCGTCGATCCGTCCGAGCGCCTCGTAGACGCGCGAAGGTGCGAGCGCGTCGCGTTTCGCGTAGGCCTCGAGCGTCGGCCGCAGCGCGCGCAGCGGACCGCTGCGGATCAGCGCGAGCAGGCGGGCGACGAGGTCGTCCGGAGCGTCCGGCCGGAGCAGCGCCGCGACGAGCCTCGGCGCCGAGCTCGGATCGAGCTGCGCGTCGAGATGCGGGACGGCGACCAGCCGCTCGACGGCGGCCGCGGCGAAGGACGGCTCGGCCTCCGCGGCGAGGTCGACGAGATAACCGACGCCGGCGACGTGCTCCCGCATCTCGGCCGGCAGCGCGAGATAGTGCTGGAGCACTAGCAGCGCGCCGAGGCTCGGCGCGCGCAGGAAGGCATCTCCCTTCTCGGCGATGGTGAGCGTGCTCGCACGCTCCTTCGGGTCGGGGAAGCGCTGGCGCCAGATCGAATGGCCCGGCAGCGACTCGAGCGCGCATAGCACGCGATCGCCGGCGCCGAAGCGCACGGGCCGCTGGTGCGCCAGCTCCTCCCATGCGACGGCAACCCGCGTGCCCGCCTCGCCGCCGTAGAACGAGCGCTCGATCGTCGCGTCCGAGACCCAGGTGTCGACGTCCACGCGGCGCGGCGCCTCGAAGACGAGCACCGCGGCACCCGGCCCTCGCTCGAGCGCCGCGATCAGGTGCACGTCTCCGGCGGCGGGCTCGCCGTCCGCGGCGGCCGGCGGCGCGAAGGCCGGGCTCCACAGCGCCGCGGCGCACACCGCCGCGGCGACGCGCCGCCTCAAGGCCCGACGTAGAGGGCGTTCGTGAAGCCGAGCGCCATGGTTCCGCTCTGGCCCACGTTGCCGTCCACGAGGTTCGCGAGCGTCGTGTTGCCCGCGGTCGCGAGACTCTGCGGGTACACCGGGAACATCGGCCCGCAGACGCCGTCGCTTCCCTTCACGACCGCGACGAACCAGTCGCCAGGAGACACGCCGGTGAAGGTGTGCGTGACGGTCGCCTCCAGCCGCTCGGCGCCCGGCACGCTCGGCGCGACGTTCACGACGCTGATGTCGAAGTCGCCGTCGCCGGTGGTGGCGGGGTTGCAGTCGCCCTCGACCAGGGTCACGAGCGGCGTCGCGGTGTAGAGATAGGGCTTGCTCGGATCGACCGCGACCGAGCTCACGTGGCCACCCGTGTTGCTGTAGATCTCGATGCGGTCCCACTGCGCCCAGAGCGGCGACTGCACGCGGATCTCGAGTGTCACCTGTCCGTTGTTCGTCGCGACGTGCGTGCTGCCCTGCTTCGTGAGGTCCTCGACGGCGCCGGAGCCGTCGCCGGCCAGCAGGCGCGTCTGCACGTAGATGCCCTGCCCCCCGACCGCGCGCCCCTCGACGACCGAGCTCGCGAGCTCGGTCTCCTGGTAGAGCAGCGGCGTGTCGTTGCCGGGGTTCGTCGCGGTCCATGTGCGCGCGCCGGCCGTCCGCAGGTCCTTGTGGGTATGCGTGTCGGTGTCGGCGATCGCCGTGGTCTCGATGCCCTGGTCGAGCAGGTTCATCCAGATGCCGATGCGCGTGTTCAGGAATTCGCCCTGGTGGCTGCGGTCCATGCCGTTCCACAGCTCGAGCGCCGGGAAGGGATAGAAGATCTGACCCGCCGGCGGATTCGCGGGGTCGAGACGCAGGTTCTTGCGGTCGGTCGCGGTGAGCGCGTCCTGGGGCGGGACCAGCGCCGTGTTGATCTTCAGCGGCGCGAAGTGGCTGTCGATGTGGTTGATCTGCACCGTGGTGTAGGGCTTGGCCTCGGGCTGCGTCGTCGCGAGGTGGAAGATCTCGGCCGGCCCCATGTCATAGGCGCCGTACTGCGGGAAGTCCTTGCCCGGTGGTGCGGCGACGGCCCAGTCGGTCGAGCCGCCCGACGGCACGTTCGGATTGATCTTGAACGGGTAGCCGTTGAAGTGGCCGTAATCGAAGGTCGTGATCTCCTCGCCGACGGTGCACGTGACCCAGGCCGAGAGGCCGAGGGCCGCGATGACGGGCTGATAGGTCTTGTGGACGTGGTGGTCCGTCGCGATCAGGTTCTCGACGCCCTCGCCCGCGAACTCCACCGCGCGCGTGCGATCGGCGACCTCCGAGTCCGCCGACGCGATCCCGTGCACGTGGAAGTCGCTCGAGATGAAGTCCTGCGTGTCGAGCACGCGCTCGATCTTCGCGTCGAGCGCGGTCACGGCCCCGCCCGCGATCGTGACGGCGCCGGAGCCCTGCGGCGGCACGGTCGTCCAGAGCGAGTACTCGGTGCCGCGCGACACGTAGACGTGATAGGTGCCCGGCTCGACGTGGAAGCTCGCGACGCCATCGGCGCCGGCGTAGTCGAAGGCGACGATGCCGAAGGGCTCGTTGTCGCCGACGTCGTGGAGGCGCCCGAGCGTGCTGCTGCCGAAGCCCGGCAGCGAGCTGCCCGCGACGGTCGGCTCGGGGCTCGGGTCGAAGCCCACCACGGTGACGCGCGAGGGCACCGGGTTGCCGCCGGCGTCGGTGACGGTCACCTGGAGCGTGCCGGTCGCCGGCAACGCGAAGTTGATCGTGCGGACGCTGCCAGCGGGATTCGGGGTGAAGGAGGTCATCGGAGGCGTCGCCGCGTTGCCGACGTAGGGGACGCCCTCCTTGCCCGCGATCGCGCCGTAGAGGGTCGGCGGTGTCGTCACCGGCGCCGTCTCGATCTTGCCCGAGTAGCAGCCGCTCGCGTCCGTGACGAAGTGCGCGAGCACCTGGTTGATTCCGGTGAGCGCCGCATTACGCGTGCCGATCGTGACCATGGCATTCGGCGCGGGCGCGCCGCCGACCGTCACGCAGCCCTGCACCGTGCTGGTGGTCTGTCCGAGGATCTGGTGCGCGACCTCCTGCGCCGCGTTGCCGCGCCCGTCGTCGACGACGAGGTAGCGCGAGAAGGTGTTGCTGCCGCCGGACGGCACGACGAAGTTCGACGGGATGCCGAGCAGCGCCGCCGCGGCGTTGATGTCGTGCAGGATCACGGTGACACCGCTGACGGTCACATAGCTGCCGGGGCCGTTCGGCGGCGTCGGCACGGTGCCGACCGGCACGTAGCCGTACTCGAAGCGCGTGCCGGGGACGCCCGTCTCGGCGTACCAGGTCAGGCCGCCGGTCGTGTTCTGGGTGACCGCCTCGCCCATGCCGGGGTTCGGCTTGAACCAGCCGTCGAGCTCGCCGGACGCGTTCATCCAGTCGCCGACGATCATGTTCAGCGCGACCGGCTCCTGGTTCATCACCTCCGTGTCCAGCCGGACCTTCTTGTCGAGCGGCGCGAGCGTGTAGCTGGTGCAGGCTTCGACGTTCTGGTCGTGGTCGTCGAAACAGTTCGGCCCCGGCGTAGGCGTACAGCCGGGGGGCTGGATGCCCGCGGCAATCAGCTGGCTCGACGGATTCACGAAGTCGAGGAGGTCGTCGGGCCCGCAGGCGCGGATGATCGCGGGCGTGCCGTCCTGGCCGTCGTTCACGACCGAGATGGTCTGCGCGTTGACGACCGTCTCGACGTTCAGCATCGGCGTCGTCTCGAGGAAGTTGTCGGTGGTCGGGTCCGAGACGAGCACGGCGTCGATCAGGTTCCCGCCGAAGGCGCCGACGCTGTAGAGATCGCGCGGGGTCGGATCGGTCGGCACGGCCGGCGCGGTCACGTCCTGCACGACGAATCGCGCGATGCTGTTCTCGAGGCAGTAGTCGCCGACGCGCTCGTGGGCCAGCGGTCCGGAGACCGGGCAGTCGGCGAGCGAGGCCATCTTGAAGGCGCGCGCCTTCGGCGTCGCATAGTCGAAGGGGTGCGCGGCGATCAGCACCGTCCCGTCCTTGCGCGGCGCCTTCACGATCAGCAGGTTCTGGTCCCGCAACGGCGGCCCCGGGATCATCTGGGCCCCGCCGCTCTGCGACGCCGTGAAGTCGCTGGGGCCGCCCGACACGACCAGCGGCTCGCCGTTCAAGAAGGCCTGCGGCGTCGCGCCTGTGAAGTCGCCGACCAGATTGAAGGCGATCGTGAAGTTCGGGATCGTGACCGGCGCGAGCGGCGAGATGAAGTCCACCCGGTCGGTCGGCTGACACTCGAGCGCCAGCAGCAGCGGAAGCGAGACCAGCGTCCCGGCGAAGAGCGGCAGCCGAGCGCGCATGGACTCCTCCGAGGGCCGATCCCGTGCAGGGCAGCGGGCGCAGATCTTCACGCGGATGCCCCGAGCGCGTCAACGCAGGGCTGGGCAGGGTCTCGCGGGCGCGCGGGGGCCGGGCCCCGAGGCCCGAGCGTTCAGGCGCGCCGATCCCTCGCGAGCTCGGCCATCAGCCCGAAGAGCTCGAGCGGCCCGGGCGGCGGCGACGGATCCCCGAACTCGCGGTAGAGAGACGCGACGTTCACGGCGATGCGCTCGGCGTCCCCCCAGCTCGCATAGTCCGCGAGGGAGATGTCGCGCGCCGCTTCGCGCAGCGGCAGCCCCGCGTCGAACCGGATGCGGGCCTCGTCGCGGATGTAGGCGAGGTAGTCGCGCATGCGCGCGACGCCGGCGACGTCGGTGAGCGGGCCGTGCCCGGGCACCACGACGCGCGGCCGCATCGCGCAGATCGCGTCGCAAGCGCGGATCCAGTTCCCGACCGGCCCTTCCCAGATGATCGGATGGCCGTCGATGAAGAGGATGTCCCCGCTGTAGACGACGCCGTCGCCCGGCACCTCGACCAGCACGTCGCCGCGGGTGTGCGCGGGCCCGACCTCGAGCAGGCGCACCCGCTTGTCACCGATCCGGAGCGCCAGCTCGCCGGCGAAGGTCTCGGTCGGCGGCGTCGGCACGATGCCGTCGAACTCGAAGGCGCCGAAGGCATGCCGGAAGAAGGCACCGGCTTCGCCGAGCGAGTCGGCATTCTTCACGAGCGCCGCGAGCATCGACGGCGGCACCTGCCCCATCTCCTCGGCGCAGGCCTTCGAGGCGACGATGCGCGCGCCCGTGACGAGCTCGTTCCCGTAGCAGTGATCGCCGTTGGCGTGCGTGTTGACGAGCACGTCGATCCGCGCCGCGGCCGGCACGGCGCGTCGCATCGCGTCGAGCATCTCGCGCGTGAGGTGCAGATCGAAGAGCGTGTCGACGAGCAGCGAGACGCCACCGTCGTGAACGAGCCCGGCGTTGCTCCAGCCCCAGGAGCCGTCCGGCTGGAGCCAGGCGTGGCAGCCGCCTCCGAGATCGTGGAGACCGCGCGTGTAGCTCTCTCGCATCGCGACCCTCCGCGCCCATTGTACGCGCGCGTCGCTCGCCGCCGCGCGGCCCTGCCCCTACGCTGCCGTCGAGGAGCCGACATGCGCGCGGTGCGGGGTCGCGAAGGGCGCGTCGAGGTCGTGGAGGTGCCGCCGCCGCAGGGCGACGGCGTGCGCGTCCGTATCCGCTCCGCGGGAATCTGCGGCTCGGATCTCCACATGATCCAGGGCGGCTTCACGGGAGCTCGCACGCTCGGCCACGAGATGGCGGGTATCGCGGAGAACGGCCGCGCCGTCGCGATCGAGCCGGTGCTCCCCTGCGCGGCCTGCGCCGCCTGTCGCGCCGGCGAGTACAACCTGTGCGTGCGCGGCGCCGCGATCGTGATCGGCGTCGGCCACGACGGCGGGATGGCCGACGAGATCGTCGTGCCCCGACACTGCCTCGTGGCGCTGCCCGCGGCGGTCGCACCCGAGGACGCCTGTCTGGTCGAGCCGCTCGCCGTCGCGATCCACGGGCTGCGCCTGGCGAAGCTGCGCGGCGACTCGCGCGTCGCGGTGGTCGGCGGCGGCAGCATCGGCCTCTGCGCGGTCGCGGCGACCGCCGCCGCAGGCGCGGAGGTCGCGCTGGTCGCGCGGCACGACGCGCAGCGCGCCGCCGGCGAGCGCCTCGGCGCGCGCGAGCCGCAGGGCTCGTACGACCTCGTCGTCGACGCCGCCGGCACGCGCGACGCGCTCGAGCGCGCCGTCTCGCTCTGCCGCCCGGGAGGCACCTTGCTGCTGCTCGCGAGCTACTGGAGCGGACGCCTCGAGCTCCCGGGCTTCGCGCTCTGCATGAAGGAGGTACGCGTCCAGCCGGCCAGCCTGTACGGCCGCGAGGGCGTCGCGCGCGACGTCGACGTCGCGGCCGCGACCTTGGCGGCGCGACCCGAGATCGCGCGCACCTTGATCACGCACCGCTTCCCGCTCGACGCGGCGGTCGACGCCTTCCGCGTGGCCGCCGATCGCGCGGCCGGCGCGATCAAGGTGGTACTGGAGCCCTAGCCGGCGCAGGTCGTCGGGGCAACCTGCTAGGCCGCCTTCACGCGCCGATCCGCGCAGCGGACCACGGCGCTGCCGAGGCGCATCACGCGCAGATCGCCGAAGGGCGTGCCGATGCCGCTGTTGACGGTCATCGCCATCGCGAGCTCGCGATCGGGATCGGCCCACGCGCCCGAGCCGCCGAAGCCGAAGTGGCCGAATGCGTTCGTCAGGCGCGAGCCGAGGGTCGGCACGCGGTGGTAGCCGAGCCGCCAGTGCATCGGCACCGGGATCACACGGCCGATGCCGCGGTTCTGGACCTCGCTCGCGTGCCAGACCGTCTCGCGGCGCAGCAGGCGCACGCCGTCGAGCTCGCCGTCGTTGGCCAGCATCGCGTAGATGCGGGCGAGCGAGCGCGCCGTGAAGAAGCCGTTCGCGGAGGGGATCGCCGCGGCGGCGAGCTCCCTCCCGTTGAAGTCGAGCGTCTCGATCCCGCGCGGCAACAGCGCGGCCGCGAGCGACGGCAGGTCGATCGGCAGCGGCGCCACCGAGAGCAGCCGCGCGAGCGGACGCACGGCGCGCTCGAGGCTTCGCACCGAGTCGCCGCTCTGCTGGAACGCCGCGGGAAGCAGCAGCCTCGCGCGGCGTTTCATCTGATCGGCCGGCAGGCCCACGTAGCAGCCGTCGAGCTCAAGCGGCCGCACGAGCTCCGCCTCCAGCACCTCGCCGAAGGGCTTGCCCGTCACGCGCTGGATCAGCTCGCCGACCAGCCAGCCGTAGGTGAAGCCGTGGTAGCCGTGCGCGCGGCCGGGCTCGTGACGCGGCACGGCGTCGGCGAGCGCCTCGGTCATGTACTCCCAGTCGAGCATCCGGCGCGCGTGGTCGACGAGGGCGCGCACGTCGTAGAGGCCGGCCTCGTGGCAGAGCACCTGCCGCACGGTGATCGCTTCCTTGCCGCCGCGCGCGAACTGCGGCCAGTAATCGGCCAACGGCGCGTCGTAGTCGAGCAGGCCGCGGTCGGCGCAGATGTGGAGCAAGGTCGACGCCACGCCCTTCGAGGTCGAGTAGGAGAGCGCGAGCGTGTCGCGCTGCCAGGGATGGTCGGCGTCGTCGCGCGTGCCGGCCCAGCAGTCGACCACCTTCTCGCCGCGGTGGTAGACGCACAGAGCCGCGCCGCCTCGGCCCGAGCGCGGGATCTGGCCGGCGAAGACTTCGGCCGCGCGCGTGAACGCGGGATCGACGTGACCCCGCAGCGCGACGCCGTCAACGATCGCACCCTTCAGCATGTTCCACTCGGAGGGGGTACTCACAGCTTAACGCGGACTCTGCGGCGGCAAATCCGCACGCAGCCCTTGCATCGCGCGTCGGGCTCGGGCCACTCTGGGGCCATGACGAGCTTCCACGACTTCCAGGCGCGCGACATCGACGGGCAGGAGCGATCGCTGCGCGACTTCGAGGGCCAGGTCTGCCTGGTCGTGAACGTCGCGTCGCGCTGCGGGCTGACACCGCACTACGAGGGTTTGCAGGCGCTGCATCAGCGCTACGGCGAGCGGGGCTTCGCCGTGCTCGGCTTCCCCTGCAACCAGTTCGGTGCGCAGGAGCCGGGCAGCGAGGTGGAGATCCGGCAGTTCTGCGACCGCCGCTTCGGCGTGACCTTTCCGCTCTTCTCGAAGATCGAGGTGAACGGCGCCGCACGGCATCCGCTCTACGCGCACCTCACCGCGCAGGCGACGGCGCCGGAGGGCACGGGAGACGTGAAGTGGAACTTCACGAAGTTCCTGGTCGCGCGCGACGGCTCGGTGATCGCGCGCTTCGCCCCACAGACGGAGCCGTCCGATCCGGCGCTCGTGAAGGCGATCGAGTCCGCCCTCTAGCTACACGAGGATCTTGCGGCCTTCCTCGGCGATGCGCTTCTGGGTCTCGTCCGTCGTCGGCGCCTTCGGCATCTCCGGCACCGCGCGGCCGCGCACGACGGCCGGCCGCGCGCCCACCGCGTCGAGCCAGCGTCGCAGGTTCTTCAGGTCGTCGATCGGAATGCCCGCCCAGCCGTGCAGGCTCACCCAGGGCCACGTCGCGATGTCGGCGATCGAGTAGTCGCCCGCCAGGTACTCGGCCTCGCCGAGCCGCGTGTCGAGCACGCCGTAGAGGCGCTTCACCTCGTTCTGATAGCGGTCGATCGCGTACTGGATCTTCTCGGGCGCGTAGCGGAAGAACACGTTCGCCTGGCCCTGCATCGGGCCGACGCCGCCCATCTGGAACATCAGCCACTGCACGACGCGCGAGCGGCCCTTCACGTCGCTCGGGATGAAGGCGCGATGCTTCTCGGCGAGATACAGCAGGATCGCGCCCGACTCGAAAATCGCGAAGTCGTCGGCCTCGCGGTCGACGAGCGTCGGGATGCGGCCGTTCGGGTTGAGACGCAGGTACCAGGGCTCCTTCTGCTCCAGCTTGCCGAGTTGGATCGGCTTGACCCCGTAGGGCACGCCGAGCTCCTCGAGCAGGATCGAGATCTTCCAGCCGTTGGGCGTCGGGGCGGTGTAGAGGTCGTACACGGGTTCCTCCGTCGGCGCGTCGGGCCGAGCCTAGCGTGGTCGGCCCTCGGCGCTCGCGACCACGCCGCGCTCGCGTAGCCGCTCCGCGACCGCCGCGGCTACCCGCGCGTTGCCGGCGCGCGTCATGTGACCGATGTCGATCGGGTGTCCGGTCTTCACGTGGATCGAGTAGAGCTCGGGCACGCGCGCGCGTCCGGCGGCGAGCTCTGCGGAGAGAAGAGGCTGGAGGTCGACCACCTCGACGCCGAGGGCGCGCGCGCGCTCGACGACTCCGCGCGCCGGCTCGGTGTCCGCGCGCGGATACCAGTTGAGGACGAGCATCCAGGGAACGCCGTGCTCGCGACTCGCCGCGTCGATCCGATCGACCAGCAGCGCGCCGACCTCCACGCCATGCCGGTGCATGCGCACGCTGTCGGGAAGCAGCCAATCGTCGGGATCGAGCCGCCGGTAGATCAGGTCGGCGAGGAAGCTCCAGCGGAGCCAGCGCCGCGGCGGCGGCTCTTCGGGCGGCGCGTGCCCGGGCTCGGGGACCGGCACGCCCTGCAGCGCGAGCAACCCGTTCTGCACGGCGAACCAGGGCTTCCATGCGTAGCGGTAGGCGTACTCGCAGCGCATCACGTCGTTCGGGACGATGCTCACGAGCAGCGCAGCGAAGCGCTCCTTCGCGAGCAGCGCTTCCGCCCTCAGGGCGATCTGGTCGAGGCCGTAGCCGAACACTCCGGCGTTTCGCACCGGCTGCGCGAGCTCCTGCTCGAGCTGCGCCGGCCAGGTGTCGGCGTCGCCCACCTCGTCGCCGAACGTGAAGGAGTCGCCGACCGCCAGGATCGGCACGCCGGCCGGCGGCGGCGCGCCGTTGCTGCGCGTGCCGTCGGGCGCGATCTCGAGCGTCGTGTTCCAGACGTTGTGCGGGTGCGCGCCGGGAGTCGGGACCCAGCCGAGCTGCGGGTCGTAGGAGCCTGGATAGCGCGCGCCCACCATGCGGATCGCGCCGCCCGGATCCGGGCGTCCGAAGAGATTTCCCTCCCACACGCGCAGCGCGAGCTCGACGCCGAGCAGCGCGACGAGCGTCGAGACGCTCGCGAGCAGCGCCAGCTTCCACGGCGCCGCGGCGGACGCAGGAGCGGGCCGTTGGCGCATCGAGGCCGAGTCTAGCCAGCCCGATTCCGGCGCTAGCGTCGCGGCATGCGTCGCGCCCTCGTCGTCGCCGCGCTCCTCGTGGGTGTCGCCGCCGTGTTCGCGCCGCTGCGCACGCACGAGTTCGTCGACTGGGACGATCCGGTCTGGCAGGTGAAGCTCGCCGCCGGCTTCTCGCCGGACGGATGGCGGCTGGTGTGTTGCGAGGAGATCGTCGGGAACTGGATCCCCGCGAGCGCGCTCTCGATGCTGGCGAGCCGGGCGCTCCACGGCGACGCGGCGCCGGGCTTCCTGCTCGGCAACGTGGCGCTGCACGCCGCGACAACCGCGCTGCTCTTCCTCGTGCTGGCGCGGGCGACGGGCGCGCTCGTGCCCTCCGCGCTGGTGGCGGCGGTCTTCGGCTGGCACCCGCTGCACGTCGAGTCGGTCGCGTGGGTCTCGCAGCGAAAGGACGTGCTGTGCGGCCTGTTCAGCGTGCTCGCGCTCGGACTCCACGCCGAGTCCGTGCGGCGATCGGCTCGCGCGGGCGTGGCCGTCGCGGTCGCGCTGGCGCTGCTCTCGAAGCCGACCGCCGTCACCCTGCCCTTCGCGCTCGTGCTCTTCGAGTGGTGGCCGCTGCGCCGGCTCGCCGTCTCGCCGCGCACGGGTCTTCCGACTCTTCGAAGTGTCGCCGCCTCGCTGCGCGAGAAGTGGCTGCTGCTGGCGATGTCCGTCGCCGTCTCCGCCGTCACCTACTCGGTGCAGTCCTCGACCGGCGCCGTCGCCGCGGCCGACGCGCTGCCCTTCGCGGTGCGCGCGGCCAACGCGGTCGACTCGCTGCGCGCCTATCTGATCGACGCCATCTGGCCGGCGGGGCTCGCCGCGTTCTATCCGCATCCGACCGCGATCGAGTCGCCGGTCGCCACGCTCG
>DATKND010000080.1:0-43000 GCA_035541475.1 Myxococcota bacterium
GAGCTCGAGCGCCGGGTCGACGAGGAGCTCGCGCGTTGAAGGTCTACACGCGCCGCGGCGACGCGGGCGACACCGATCTGTTCGGCGGGCCGCGAGTCGGCAAGGAGGACGCGCGCGTCGAGGCCTACGGCGCGGTCGACGAGGCCAACGCCGCCGTCGGCGCGGCGGCGGCGCTCTCAGCGCACGCGGATCTGCGCGCGATCTGCCGCGACGTGCAGGAGCGCCTGTTCGATCTCGGCGGCACGCTCGCCACACCCGACGCCGATCGGCGTCGCAAGAGCTCCGTGCCCGCGCTCGACGCCGCCGATGTCGCCGCGCTCGAGCGCCACATCGACGCGCTCGAAGGGGAGCTCGAGCCGCTCTCGCGCTTCGTGCTGCCGGGCGGCAGCCCGGCGGCCGCGGCCTTCCACCTCGCGCGCACGGTCTGCCGGCGCGCCGAGCGCCGCTGCGTCGCGCTTCACCGCCGAGAGCCGATCGACGCGGCGAGTCTCGGCTGGCTGAACCGCCTCTCGGATCTCCTCTTCGTGATGGCGCGCGTCGAGAACCGCCGCGCCGGCGTCGGCGACGTACCCTGGCGCGGGCGCGAGCGATAGCGCCCGCGATGCCTCCGTCCGATCCGAGTCCCGGTACCTCGCACCTCTTCGTCTACGGCACCTTGCGCCGCGGCGCGGCCATGCACGCGCTGCTCGACCCGGGCGGCGCCGAGTGGGTCGGCCCTGCGCGCATGCGCGGGCGGCTCTACGACCTCGGCGCCTTCCCGGGCTTCGGGGACGGCCGCGTCGGCGAGTGGGTGAAGGGCGAGCTCTATCGAGTCGTCGGCGATCCCGCGGCGCTCTTCGACGCGCTCGACCGCTACGAGGGCCGCGCCTTCCGCCGCGAGGTGCGCGAGGCCGTCCGAGACGGCGGCGCCCGCGTGCCCGCCTTCGTCTACTGCTTCGCCGGCTCCCTGCGCGGCCGCGCCCGCATCGAGTCGGGGGACTACCTCGCGGAAGCTAGTCCAGCAGCGCGAGCAGGTCGTCGCGTGTGAGCGCGCCCGCGGCGCCGGCGAGCGCCGCGTCGGCGATCTCCCTCTTGCGCCGCTGGAGCGCCTGCACGCGCTCCTCCACAGTGTCTTCCGACACCAGCCGGTACACCATCACCGGTCGGTCCTGACCGATCCGGTGCGCGCGGTCGGCCGCCTGATCCTCGGCGGCCGGGTTCCACCACGGGTCGAGGATGAAGACGTGGTCGGCGGCCGTGAGGTTCAGTCCCGTGCCGCCGGCGCGCAGCGAGATCAGCAGCACCGGCGGGCCGTCGTCGCGCTGGAAGTCCGCTACCACCGCGCCGCGGTCGCGCGTGCTGCCGTCGAGGCGCGTAAAGGGGAGCGCGGCCCGACCGAGCAGCGGCTCCACCTTGTCGAGCAGCGACGTCCACTGCGAGAAGACGAGCGCCTTGTGCCCCTCGGCCACGCACTCGTCGAGCGATTCCAGCAGCAGCTCGAGCTTCGACGAGCTCTCGGCCTCGTGGCCGGGGAGCAGCCCCGGATGACACGCGGCCTGGCGTAGCCGCAGCAGCGCCTCGAGCACCTGGAGCGGCGACGCGCCGGCCGCGAGCTTCTCCACCACCTCCGCGCGCGTCGCGGCGCGCACCGCGTCGTAGAGCGCTCGCTCCGGCTCGGAGAGCACCGCGTGCAGCACCACCTCGGTGCGCGGCGGCAGCTCCGGCGCGACCTCGCGCTTCGTGCGGCGGAGCACGAAAGGCCGCGTGCGGTCGCGCAGCCGTGCCGCCGCCTCAGCGTCGCCGTCAGCGACCCTGCGCGCCGTGAGGCGATCGAAATCGCCGCGACCGCCTAACAAGCCCGGGTTCGTGAAGTGGATCTGGCTCCACAGCTCGTCGAGCCGGTTCTCGACCGGCGTGCCGGTCAGCGCGACGCGGAAGCCGGCGCGCAGCGCGTAGGCCGCGCGCGCCACCTGGCTGGTCGGGTTCTTGATCGCCTGCGACTCGTCGAGCACGACCGCGTCCCAGCCGACCGCCGCCAGCGCGTCCGCGTCGAGACGCAGGATCGCGTAGCTCGTCAAGGTCACGTTCGCGGCCGGGTCGAGCGCGCGGCGCGGCCCGTGATAGAGGCCGATGCGGAGCGCCGGGCGGAAGCGGCGCGTCTCCTCCTCCCAGTTCGGCAGCACCGACGTCGGCGCCACCACCAGCGCGCGGCCGCGCAGCGCGCAGAGCGCCTGGAGCGTCTTGCCGAGACCCATGTCGTCGGCCAGCAGCGCGCCGAGACCCGCGTCGCGCAGCGCGCACAGCCAGTCGACGCCGCGGCGTTGATAGGCGCGGAGCTCGGCGGCGAGGTCCGCGGGCAGCGCCGCCGCGGGCGGGCCCTCCGATACCTGGTCGGCCAGCCGTCGCAGCGCCGCCGCGTCGGCCGGCACCGGCGTGTCGAGCGCCTCGCACAGCCGCGCGAGATCCGGGAGGAGCGCGCGCGGCAGCGCCTCGCCGGGCTCAGCGGCCGCGAGCAGCGCCGCGACGCGCGGCCCGTGCTTCTCGAGCCAGTCGCGCGGCAGCTCCGCGAACCCGCCGCCTTCGAGCGCGACCAACCCTTCTCCCGCCTGCCAGGCGCGCAGCACGCGCTGCGCGTCGGCGCGGCGCACGCGGCCGTCGGCGCCCGGCGAGATGAAGCGCAGATCGAACCCGCCCGGGCGAGCCGCGAAGCGCACCGCGAGCGGCGCCTCGCGGCGGAAGCGCTCGAGGCCGCGGCCGCGCAAGGTGGTCCACGATCCGGCGCGGCGGATGCGCTCGGCGAGTGCCAGCGCGTCCGCGCCGCGCAGCGCGACCTTGTGACCCGGCACGAGCTCGAGCTCCTGCTGGAGCCGTCGCGTCAGCGCGCGCTCCTCCGCCTCGTCGCGCAGCGGGATCGCACCGCCGAGCGGCACGAGGCGTCCCGCATCGACGCGCGCGCGCGGCGGATCGCCGTACACGAGCGTCGGCAGCACGCGCAGCTCGTCGTCCTGCGCCTCGAGCTCGAGTGCGATGCGCGGCGGCAGCTCGACGGTGTCGGGCAGCCGCTGCGTCGCGACCTCGACCGGCATGCGCCGCGAGAGCGCCGGAAGGATCTCGGTCACGAGCTCGGCCACGCGTCCGGCCTCGACGATCTTTCCGGGCAGGAGCTCCTCGCGCTCGCGGCCGGTGAGCCCCGCCTCGCCGACGAGACAGAGCGTGTCGTCCGAGAGGAGCACGAGGTCGTGCGGCAAGGTCCCGGCGATGCGCGGGTCCGGCGCGACGCGCACGAGGAAGTCCGGGCCGCGATCCTCGACCCGCGCCGCGAACCCGACGCGCGTGGCGCTCGCGCGCACGCGGCGGCCGTCGAGCGTCACGTCCTCGCAGCCGGCGAGCGCGGCCAGCAGCGACGGCCACACGCCGCGGGGCAGGGCGCCGCGCCGCGACGCGCCGAGCGCGCGCTCGACCGCGAGGTCGGCCTGCGTCGCCGCGAAGCGCGGACCCTCGACCCGGCCCGATGCGAGTGCCGTGAGTGTCGTCGTCAGCGGCTCCTCGCCGCGCAGACCCACCACGACGCGCTCGAACTCGAGCTCGCCGCCCCGGCGCGCGATGCGGTAGCCGATGTGTCCGCTCGTCGCGTCGCCGGTCGGCAGCGGCACGCCCTCGCGCCGCGCGCGCCGCAGCGCGATCACCGCCGCGACCGCGTGCTCGCAGATGGCCTCGCGCGAGCCGCAGTCGCAGTCCCACGACTCGTCGTCCGGCGAGAGCAGCACGCTCGGACAGAAGAGCCCGCCGCGCGTCACGACGCGCAGCGACGCCTCGCCGCCGCGCTCGCTCTCGCCGCGCACCGCCTCGGCGCGCGCGAGCTCCACGCCGCGCGACCAGATTTCGCGCGGGCTCGCGCGGCGCATCGCCTCGAAGAGCGCGTCGATCGCCTCACCCGCCACGCGGATTGTTTAGCGCGTGCGCCGCAGCGCCGACTCGATCTCGGCGCCGATCGCCTCGACGAGCGCGATCGAGGTCGTGCCGTCCGACCGGCGCAGGCGCGTCCGCACGCCCTCCGCGCCGCCGAGCTGGGCGAGACCGTGGCTGCCGTAGCGGAGCGAGAGCTGTGCGAGCACCGCGTCCTCGAGTCCGGCGCGCCGGCGCGCGCGCAGCCGGCTCGAGGCGATCTGCTGCGCGCCGTGGGCGCGGATCGCCTCGAGCAGCGCGTCCACGCCCGTGCCGTCGCGCGCGGAGACGAGCAGCACCGGCGGACGCCACGCACCGGGCTCGCGCGCGCCGAGATCGAGCGCGCCGGCGAGCTCGTGCGCGGTCTGCGCCGCGACCTCGCCGAGGTCGGCCTTGTTGACCGCGAACACGTCCGGCAGCTCGATCAGGCCCGCCTTGATGAACTGCAGCACGTCGCCGGCGCCCGGGCTCGCGACGAAGACCAGGGTGTCGACGATCGAGGTGACCTCCGACTCCGACTGCCCGACGCCGACCGTCTCGACGAAGACGTGGTCGAAGACGGGCGCGAGGATCGCTACGCCGGCGCGCGCCGCGTCGGAGATGCCGCCGAGCCGCTCGCGGGCGGCCATCGAGCGCACGAAGACGCCCGGATCGCTCGCCGCGGAGCGCACGCGGATGCGGTCGCCGAGGAGCGCGCCGCCCGTGGTGCGGCTCGACGGATCGACGGCCACGATCGCGACCGTCTCTCCCTTCGCGCGAAGCCGGCGCACGAGCGCGTCGAGCAAGGTCGACTTGCCGGAGCCGGGGGCGCCCGTGATCCCGACGCGCGGCGCGCCGGGGAAGGGCGACTCGCGCTCGAGTCGATCGAGCAGCGCGCGCGCCTGCGCCCGCCGCTCGGGCCGGCGGTCGTCGGCGAGATTGAGCGCCTCGGGCACGGCGTCTCGCTCGCGCGCGAGCAGGCGCTGCGCCAGATCAGGCTGCGACAGCGCGCGCCTCGGCCACGACGTCCACGATCTCGCCCATGATGCGGGTCAGATCGAAGTCCTTCGGCGTGTAGACGCGGCGGACGCCGGCGCTGCGGAGCTTGCGCGCATCGTCCTCGGGGATGATGCCGCCGACGACGACCGGCACGTCCGCGCAGCCGGACGCGCGCAGCTGCTCGAGCACGTCCAACACGAGCACGCCGTGCGAGCCCGAGAGGATCGAGAGGCCGACCACGTGCACGCCCTCGTCGCGCGCCGAGTGCGCGATCTGCGCGGGCGTGAGGCGAATGCCCTCGTACACGACCTCCATGCCGACGTCGCGCGCCGCCACCGCGATCTGCTCGGCGCCGTTGCTGTGTCCGTCGAGGCCGGGCTTGCCGACGAGGAGCTTCAGCGGACGCCCGAGCTGATCGGAGATCCGGTGCACGCGCTCGCGCACCGACACGGCCTCCGGGCCGCGCGTCTCGCCGCGCACGGCGATGCCGGTCGGCGCGCGGTACTCGCCGAAGCGCTTCCGCAGCACGTCCGACCACTCGCCCGTCGTGACGCCCGCGTGCGCGGCGCGGATCGAGGGCGGCATCACGTTGGCGCCGGAGGCGAGCGCCTCGTCGAGACCGCGCAGCGCCGCCGTCACGTCGGCCGCGTTGCGGCGGCTGCGGAACGCGCGCAGCGACTCGATCTGCGCGCGTTCGGCCGACTCGTCCACCACCAGCACGGACTGGCTGCCCGCGAGCAGCGGCGACGGCTCGCTCTCGGTGAAGGCGTTCACGCCGATCACCTTCTGCTCGCCGCTCTCGATCGCGCGGATGCGCTCCGTATGCGAGGCCACGAGCTGGCGCTTCATGTAGGCGTTCTCGACCGCCGCGACGGCGCCGCCCATCGCGAGCACGCGCGCGAGCTCCTCGCGCGCGGCGTCGGCGAGCTCGCGCGTGCGCGCCTCGACCACGCGCGAGCCGACGAAGAGGTCCTCGTACTCGAGCAGATCCGTCTCGTAGGCGAGGATCTGCTGGATGCGGAGCGACCACTGCTGATCCCACGGGCGCGGGAGGCCGAGCGCCTCGTTCCAGGCCGGGAGCTGGAGCGCGCGGCAGCGCGCGTCCTTCGAGAGTGTCACGCCGAGCGCCTCGAGCACGATGCGGATCAGGTTGTTCTCGGGCTGCGCCTCGGTCAGCCCCAGGCTGTTGACCTGTACGCCGTAGCGGAAGCGCCGGAGCTTTGCGTCGCCGACGCCGTAGCGGTCGCGCGTCAGCTCGTCCCAGAGCCCGGTCATCGCGCGGACCTTGCACGTCTCCTCGACGAAGCGGATGCCCGCGTTCACGAAGAAGGAGATGCGGCCGACCACGCGCGGGATCGCGTCCTCGGGCACGTCGCTGCGCGCGCGCACGGTGTCGAGCACGGCGAGCGCGTTGGCCATCGCGTAGGCGATCTCCTGCTCCGGCGTCGCGCCCGCTTCCTGGAGGTGGTACGAGCAGATGTTGATCGGGTTCCAGCGCGGCATCACGTCGACGCTGTAGGCGATCATGTCGCTGATCAGCCGCATCGAGGGCCCGGGCGGGAAGATGTAGGTCCCGCGCGAGAGGTACTCCTTGATGATGTCGTTCTGCGTCGTGCCCTCGAGCGCGTGCGGATCGGCGCCGGTGCGCTCCGCGACCGCGACGTAGAGCGCGAGCAGCCAGGCCGCCGTCGCGTTGATCGTCATCGACGTGTTCATGCGGTCGAGCGGGATGCCGGAGAAGAGCGCCTGCATGTCGTCGACGTGGCAGATCGGCACGCCGACCTTGCCGACCTCGCCGCGCGCGAGCGGGTGGTCGGAGTCGACACCGGTCTGCGTCGGAAGGTCGAAGGCGACGGAGAGCCCCGTCTGTCCCTTGGACAGGTTCTGCCGGTAGAGCTCGTTGCTCGCGCGCGCAGAGGAGTGCCCGGAGTAGGTGCGGAACACCCAGGGGCGATCGCGCCGCGCCGGATCGGAAGGGCTCATGCAGGCTCGCGAGGGGGCGTCGTCGTGACGCGCAAGTGGGCGACCAACTTAACGAAACGCGCGCGGACGATCAACGCTGGATCTCGAGCCCTCGTTCGAGCGTCGCGCTCTGTTGATCCTGGGTCGTGAGCCGCACGTCGTACACGCCGGGCGGCGCGAAGAGGATGTGGATGCGCCCGTGCAAGGTCTGGTCGTCCACGACCTCGAGGTCGATGAGCGGAACCGGGCGCGGTCCGTCGCCCTTCAGATCCACGAACTCGGCGTGGCCGAGGCCTTCGCCGCGGATCACGAGATCGCGCGTGTGCTCGCCGCCGAAGGACGCCGGGTTCGGCGTCACCGAGAGGAGACGCGGCGGCGGCTCGAGGGAGGTGACGCGCTCGTTCCGCACCAGCCGGTTGGTGAGATAGGCCCACGAGATCGGCCGGAAGTAGGGCTGCGGGAAGCCCTTCCGGCCCGTGATCTCGGCGAAGGAGAAGGTGCCGCCGAAGCGCATGATGAAGTTCTGCTTCGGGTGCGTTCCCTGCGGCGTCACGTCGTGGTCGCGGAATACGCCCTCGGTGCCGCCGAAGAGTCCGGCCGGCGCGGGGCCCGGCGCGGAGAGCCCGAGCGTGTGGCCGACCTCGTGCGCGGACGCGACCGCGACCACGCGCGCGAAGGCGTCGAGCGCGTAGGCGATGCGCAGGTAGCGCGCGAAGAGCTCTGGCGTCGCCTGCTTCGGGTCGATCGTCGGCGCGAGCAGGATCGCGTCCTCCGGATCCTCGCCGATCGGCGTCCCTCCGAGCGCCGGCAGGAGCGGCGCGAAGACCTCGCGGAAGAGCGGGTCGTTGCCCCAGAGCGCGTCGATCGCGTGCGGGAAGACGCCGTAGTCCGAGATCGCGCACAGGTCCTGCGCCTCCTCGATGTTGTCGAGGTCGAGCGGCGCGGCTCCGAGCGTGTCCCTCGAGCGCGGGTGCTCGCCGCCGATACACAAGGAGGTGTGCGGCATCTGGGGGTCGAACCAGGTGAAGAGCACGTCGACGGGCTCGGGCCCGGGCGTGCCGTCCGGGTTGCGCCCGTAGAGGGCATGCACCCGCTCCACGATGTCGACCTGCAGGCGGTCGACGACGGCCTGCTCGATCTCCGGCGCCTTCACGGACGAGAGGCCGAGCCGCCGCAGGCTCGCCTTGAAGTCCTGCTGGCCGTCGCCGTTGCGGTCGAAGTTCAGGAACACGACCTGGAGCTGGCCGAGCGGCGGGCCGTAGTCGAAGTCGCGGACCGCGAAGCCGTAGCGGGCCTCGGTGCGGTTGCCGGCGTGGTCGCGGATCGAGGCCGTGAGATAGTGCGAGGTGCGCGCGAGGCTGCTGCCTTCGGGGATCTCCCAGCTCGCGCCGCCCGGCCCGACCGCGAAGTGCATCGCGAGGTTCGTGCCGGCCGGGATGTTGCCGATCGGAAGGCTCGAGCGGATGTCGAGGCTCGAGGTGTCGACCTGCCCTTCGGCGTCGCGCCAGGAGAGCGTGATGCGGAAGCGGTCGGGCGGCACGACCAGCAGGCTCTTCTCGTCGTCCGGGATCCCGTTCAGCGAGATCGAGAGCTGCGGCGGATGCGTGTCGCGCGCGGCGCAGAGGCCGAGCGACAGCAACGCGAGCAGCAGGGCACGCCGGCGCGGTGCATGCCTCATGCTCCGCACTCCTCGGCCGCGACCTCGAGCAGCGCGCGCGCGGCCGCGGCGAAGCGCTCCGGCTCCGCGAGCAGGCTCAGGACCAGTCGCGCGCGGCCGTCGTCGTCGAAGTCGAAGAAGAAGCCCGGGTACGCGAGCACGCCCGCGCGCTCGACGCACGCGAGGGCGAGCGTCTCCTCGTCGGGCGCGACTCCGTCGGCGCCTCGGAGCTCGAGGATCGCGGTGAAGCCGGCCTCGGCCGGCCAGAGCTCCGCGAAAGACTGCGCGGCGACCTGCGACGCGAGCTCGTCGCGGTTGGCGCGCACGCGCGCCCGCAGCGCCGACTCGATCGCGGGCCGCTCGTCGAGCAGCGCGGGCAGGCAGGCGGCGAGCACGGGGCTCACCGAGAGATACGTGTCGGAGATCGCCTCGAGCCGCGCCCGCGCCTCGTCGCGCAGCTTCTGCGCGCCGGCCACCACGATCCAGGAGAGCTTCAGCTGCGGCAGCGCGAGCAGCTTCGAGGCACCCGACAAGATGAAGTGGAGCGGGGCGTCACCTTGCGAATCGAGAAGACTCTCGAGGCGCTCTCCTTCGTGTGGCTCGAACGCACTCTCGGCGAACACCTCGTCCGACACAAGCGCGAGCGCGTGCTCGCGGCAGAGCGCGCGCAACAGCGCGGCATCGTCCGGGTGCACGAAGGCGCCGGTCGGGTTGTGCGGGTGGACCGCCAGCAGCGCGCGCGCGCGCGGGTCCGAGGCCTCGCGCGCGAGCAGGTCGGCGTCGATGCGGATCGTGCTGCCGCGACGCACGAGCGCGTAGCCGTGCGACTCCACGCCTTCGAGGCCGGTGAGGAGATCGAAGAGCGGGTAGCCGGGGTGCGGCACGAGCACGCGCTCGCCGGGGTCCGCGAGCAGGCGGAAGAGGTGCGCGTAGCCCTCGCTCGTTCCCGCGGTCAGCAGGACCTGGTCCGGATCGATCGACCGTCCGCCGCGCGTGTGGTAGCGCGCGATCGCCTCGCGCGCCGCGCGCGGGCCGCGCGGATCGGGCTCGTAGCGCCGCAATTCTGCGTCGCGGGACACCTCCGCGAGCGAGCGCGCGAGCGCGTCGCCGCCCATCAGCAAGCCGGCGCGTGTCGGGTTCGCGTCGGTCAGGTCGACGACCTCGTGGCCGCGCGCGCGCCGCCGCTCCACGGCCTCGTGGAGCGGATTGCGCGTCAGGTCCCAGGCGGCGCGCCGAGCGAACACGCGCGCGAGCGTACACCCTTTGCCCGCGGCGCCGGCCGGGCGTTAATCTCCGGCATGGCTGCCACATCCCCCGCCGCAGCGACCCGCTTCCCTCACGATCTCGAGGGCGCGATCCGCGAGCTCAAGAAGGAGCGCAACGCGGTGCTGCTCGCGCACTACTACCAGGAGTCGGACGTCCAGGACCTCGCCGACTTCGTCGGCGACTCGCTGGCTCTCGCGCAGGCCGCCAGGAAGGTCGACGCCGAGGTGATCGCGTTCTGCGGCGTCCACTTCATGGCCGAGACCGCGAAGATCCTGAATCCGGATCGCATCGTGGTCGTGCCGGATCTGAAGGCCGGCTGCTCGCTCGCGGACGGCTGTCCGCCGGACGACTTCCGCGCGTTCGTCGCGCGGCACCCCGGCGCGAAGGTGCTCTCCTACATCAACTGCAGCGCCGAAGTGAAGGCGATGAGCGATCTCATCTGCACGTCGTCGAACGCCGTGAAGATGGCGCGCCACTTCGACGGGCAGCCGCTCGTCTTCGCGCCGGACCGCCATCTCGCGCGCTGGGTCGCGCAGCAGCTCGGCCGCGACGACCTGATCATCTGGCCGGGCACCTGCATCGTGCACGAGCAGTTCTCGGCGAAGCGTCTCGAGCAGATGCGCCTGCTCCACCCCGACGCCGAGGTGCTCGCGCACCCCGAATGCGAGCAGGCCGTGCTCGATCAGGCCGACTTCATCGCCTCGACCACGGGCATCATCCAGCGCGCGATCGACTCGCCGGCGAAGACGCTCATCATCGCGACCGAGGACGGTGTCTTCCACCAGATCGAGAAGAAGGCGCCGCACAAGCAGCTCCTCCAGGCGCCGGGAATGGACGAGAGCTGCGCCTGCAACCGCTGCCCCTTCATGCGCCTCAACACCGTCGAGAAGCTCTATCTCGCGCTGCGCGACCTCGAGCCGCGCGTCGAGGTCCCCGAGCCGATCCGCACGCGTGCGCTGGAGCCGATCGAGCTCATGCTGGAGCTGTCGGGGAAGAAGTAGGCGAGCCGATCGTCGTGCGGAATTCGTGGAAGCGGAGGGGCGCGACCGGCTTACTGGTCGTTCTCTTGGTCTTCGCGCTGGGGCAATACCGTTCCTCGTTGGCCATGACCCAGATCAAAGATCTTGAGGCCGCCCTCGAGACCTTCCGTATGGACAACGGGAGGTACCCGACGACCGAGGAAGGTCTCGCAGCTCTCGTCGCGCCTCCCCCTACGCTCGAGGAGAGATCGAACTATCAGGCGAACGGGTACTACCTGAGCGGAAACCGGCTTCCATCCGATCCCTGGGGCAACGCCTACCAATATCGAAATCCCGGCGTCCACAACGCGAGCACATTCGATCTCTGGTCGCTCGGTGCCGACGGCGCGCCCGGCGGAAGCGGGATCGATGCCGATCTCGGCAACTGGCCTGGAGGGTTCGCAGAGCACCAGGCACTGCAACAGCGAGAACACCGACTCTTCTTGCTTCAGATGGCAGTGGCCGCAGCCGCAATTCTCACCGTCCCTATCTATCTCTTCGGGTTCGTCACTGCCGCGCGCGGTCGCCGAAGCTGGCGGTCGGCGCTCGTGGGGCGCTCCTTTGCGGCGCTCGTGTGTCTGATATCGGTCTCCGTGCTGCTGTTCGCTCTCTTCCCCTTGCAGATCGACTAGCGACCGCCGTGCAGTGCACTCGATTTCGTCGAGCTCCGATCCAATGAGCGGGCCTGCGCGTGGCTCGAAGCCGCTGATCGCCTTCCTCCTGATCCTTCCGGTCGTGATCGGCATCGCGGTGGCGCTGTTCGTGAGGCTCGTGCCGCGGACCTCGTGCCACAACGAGGTGGTGGAGGAGCAGGTCGCCCGCGGCACGGCGCAGCGCGCGGTGGTCTTCCGCCGCAATTGCGGGCCGAAGGCGCCGGTCACCACCAACGTGTCGGTCGTCGCCACGAACGGTCCGCTGCCCGACGACGTCGGGAACGTGCTGGTCCTGAAGGACGTGCAGGAGGTCGCGGTCCGCTGGAGGGACGCGACGCATCTCGCGGTCGGCTATCCGAAGGAGGTGGGCGACGCGTTCGAGGCTGGCGCGGTGCACGGCATCGAGGTCACGCTCGAGCCGCGCTAGACGCCCGTGAGATCCTTCGCGTCGAACCCGTACGCGTCGCGCAGTGCGGTGTCGCTCTTCGAGAGCTTCTTCGCGAGGTCGACCATCACGCGGCACTGCTTCACGGTGGCGTCGTCCTGCATCTTGCCGTCGAGCATCACGACTCCGGTGCCGTCGCCCATCTCGGAGATCACGCGGCGCGCCCAGCGCACCTCGTCGACGGCCGGACTGAAGACGCGCTTCGCGATCTCGATCTGCGACGGGTGCAGGCTCCAGGCACCGACGCAGCCGAGCAGGAAGGCCGCGCGGAACTGATCCTCGCATGCGAGCGGGTCGTCGATCGCGCCGAAGGGCCCGTAGTAGGGGAAGATGCCGTTCGCGGTGCAGGCGTCGACCATGCGCGCGAGCGTGTAGTGCCAGGGATCCTGCTGCGCCGTCACGCGCGGGGCGTCCCTGTGCGCGGGGTCCGGATCCGTGCGCACGAGGTAGAGCGGGTGGCCGCCACCGACGCGCGTCGTCTTCATGCGCCGCGACGCCGCGAGATCCGCGGGCCCGAACGAGAGCCCCTGCATGCGCGGGCTGGCCGCGCAGATCTCTTCCACGTTGATGACGCCCTGGGCCGTCTCGAGGATCGCGTGCAGGAGCAGCGGGCGTCGCAGCCCCGCGCGCGCCTCGAGCTGCGCGACGAGCTGATCGACGTAGTGGATGTCCCAGGGCCCCTCGACCTTCGGAATCATGATCACGTCGAGCTTGTCGCCGATCTCGGTCACGAGCCGCGTGAGGTCGTCGAGCGCCCAGGGCGAGTCGAGGCTGTTGACGCGCGTCCAGAGCTGGCAGTCCCCGAAGTCGACGTCGCGCGCGATCTTCACGAGCCCTTCTCGCGCCGCGATCTTGTTCTCGGACTGGACCGCGTCCTCGAGGTTGCCGAGCAGCACGTCGCACTTCTTCGCGAGCTCGGGGATCTTCGACGCCATCTTCGGATTCGAGGCGTCGAAGAAATGGATCATGCGCGACGGGCGGAAGGGAATCTCGCCCGGCGGCAGCGGCGCGCCGATCGCCTTCGGCCGGAAGAAGTCCTTCGCGCTCCTCATCGCGACGCCTCCTGCTCGTAGAGCTTCACGATCTTCACCGCGCCCGGCGGCGCGGCCTGGACGCAGAGATCGCAGAGCACGCACTCGTCGAGATTCTTCTCGACGATCCGGACACCGCCCGGGGTCGCCTCGAAGATGTCGACGGGGCACGCCTCGGCGAGCTTCTTCGCGAGCGCCGGATCGCGCGCCGCCTGCGGCTCGACCTTCACGTCGATGAAGAGAGCGGACATCAGTGCTTCCTCTCCGCCAGGCGCTGCCGGATCAGGCCGGGGATCTCCTCGATCCGCTCCGCCACCGAGATTCCCGCGGAGCGCATGCGCGCGATCTTCTCGGCGGTGGTGTCCTCCTTGCCCTCGACGATCGTGCCCGCGTGTCCGAAGCGCATGCCCTTCATCTCGTCCATGAAGCGTCCGGCCATGAAGGCGACGACCGGCAGGCGCGAGCGGTTCTTCTCCATCCACTCCGCGAGCTCCGCCTCCATGCGGCCGCCGGGCTCCGAGTAGATCGCGATCGCGTGCGTCTCGGGGTCGGCCTCGAAGAGCGGCATCAGCTCCGCGTAGCTCGAGCCGATGATCGCGTCGCCGCCGATCGACACGGCGGTGGATTGCCCGAGGCCCGCGCCGGTCAAGGTGCTCGCGATCTCGGTGGTCATGCCGCCCGAGCGCGACATGATGCCGACGTTCCCCTTGCTGTAGGCCTGGCGCGTGTTGGCCGCCGGACCGCCGATCCCGCCCATCTTCGCCTCGCCCGGCGAGATGAGCCCCAGGCAGTTCGGGCCGATGATGCGCGCGCCGCGCATCCCGGCGAGCTCGACCATCTGCGCGACCTCGCGCCGCGGGATGTTCTCGGTCACCACGACGATCAGTCGGATGTCGTGCTCGAGCGCCTCGAAGACCGCGTCGCGCGTGAACGCGGGCGGCACGCACACGACCGAGCCGTCGACCTTCCCGTGCTTCGCGACCACATCGCGCACGCAGTCGTAGACCGGCACGCCGTAGACGTCGCGGCCGGCGCGGCCGGGCGTCACGCCGCCCACGATTCGGGCGCCGTAGTCGAGGTTCTCGCGCGTGAGGTTCACGGCCTCGCGGCCGGTGATGCCCTGCACGATGAAGGTGGTGTCGCGCCGGATCAGGATCGACATGCTAGGCGCCCGCCCGCGCGAGCTTCGCGACGGCGCGGCCCGCGGCCTCGTACATCGAGACCTTGCGGTCGCAGTACTCGACGCCGTACTTCGCGAGGATCTTGAAGCCCTCACCCTCCCACGAGCCGGGGATGCGGAAGATGGCGATCGCGTCGGAGGGCTTGCGTCCCGACTCGATGCAGCCCTTGATCACGCCGCGCGCGACGATGTCCACCCGCGTGTTGGAGACGACGTTCATCATCACGGCGATCTTCTTCACGCCGGGCTTAGCGAGGATCAGCTTCGTCAGCTCGCAGGTCTTGCCGACCGACGGGTTGCCGCCGATCTCGCAGTAGTTGGCGGGGCGCCCGCCGTGCTTCCGCACGGCGTCGAAGAGGGTCAGCGAGCCGCCGCCCGCGCCGATCACGAGGCCGAGGTCGCCGTCGAACTCGACCACGTTGCCGGCGACCCCGCGGTGGTCCGCCTCGTTCACCTTGCGGCCCGCGATCTCGAAGGCGGTCGGCGGGCGCGCCTGGCGGGTCTCGTCCTCGCCGATGCCGAGCTCGGTGAGAAGCAACTCGTGGCGCGAGCGCGCCTCGGCCTCCATGTCGACGTGGCCGTCGAGCACGACGAAGCGGCCGTCCTCGAGCCGCGCGAGCGGGTTGATCTCCGCGAGCGTGAGGTCGAAGTCGAGGAAGAGCCGGATCAGCTCGAAGACGATCGGCGTTAGTCGGTTCAGCGCATCGCCGCCGACGCCGGTCGCCGAGATCGCCTCCTTGGCGATGCGCGGAGTGAGCGGCAGCAAGGTCGAGAAGTGCGTCTTCGAGAGATGCTCGGGGTGGCGCTGCGCCACCTCCTCGATGTCGATGCCGCCCATGTCGGAGAAGAGCAGCACCGGGAGCTTGCGGCGGCCGTCCCAGGTCACCGACGCGAAGTACTCCTGCGCGACACGGCTCTTCTCCTCGACGAGCACCGCGCGCGCCTCCTGGCCGTTCACGCGGATCGGCAGGATCGCCTCGAAGTGCGCCGCGGCCTCCGCGGCGGTGTCGGCGAACTTCACCGCGCCCGCCTTCATGCGCCCCCCCGAGAGCACCTGGCTCTTCAGCACGACCGGCAGCCCGATCGCGTCGGCCGCCGCGCGCGCCTCCGCGGCGCTGTGCGCGAGGCGGCTCTTCGGCAGCGGCATGCGCCGCTTCGCGAACAGCGCCTTCGACTCGTACTCGTAGAAGCGCACGGGTCCTCCGGATCAGGCGTAGTGGCTGCGGCGCTTGACGGCGATGTGTCGCTCGAGCTCGAAGATCGGCGTCTTCTTCCAGCCGGCGGGCGACTCCCCAGTCTCCGGCGCCTCGGCCGCGCGGACGAATTTATGTCCAAGGAGCTTCGTCTCGAGGATTCCCAGATCCTCGCGGCCCGGATAGTCGCGCCTGCCGAGGATCTCGGTGGCGGCGAAGACGGTGTCGCCGGCGTAGAGCGGCGCGGTGTGACGGCCCGTCGGGTAGGCGACGTCGGCGAGCGCGTTGTCGCCGACGTCGGGCGACGAGAGGCCGAGGCAGAGCACGAAGGGAATGCCGCCGAAGATGATGAGCTGGCCGCCCACGTACTGCGCCGGGTCCTGGTCGATCATGAACTGGTTGCAGTGTACCTGGCTGGTGTTGTCGAGCACGGCGGTCAGGTGGATGTGCTCGCTGGTCATGGTGCGGCCGCGCGAGTGCTCGATGCGGGTGTTCGGCTCGAAGTCCTCGAAGTAGCTGTCCGGGCCGGAGAGGTGGGCGAGCGACTTGTAGTCGCGCGCGCGATCGTAGGGCGGCAGCACGAGCGAGCACTCGAT
The DNA here is from genome assembly GCA_035541475.1 of Myxococcota bacterium. Classification (GTDB taxonomy): domain Bacteria; phylum Myxococcota_A; class UBA9160; order UBA9160; family SMWR01; genus DASUFZ01. Next base: position 15,905 of record DATKND010000080.1, read on the forward strand.
GCGATCGGGCGCCGCCTCGCCGGGGTGGAGCTCTGCCGTGTCGTCGCGCTTGTAGACCTGCACCTTGCGCTGCCACGTCAGCACGACCGCCTCATCGCGCGAGCCGAGGTTCTTTCGCGCGGTCGATTGCACGTGCACGATGCCGAGGTTGGGCCGGCTCGTGGACGGCTTCACCGACAGCACCTTGGTCTCGACCTCGACGGTGTCGCCCACGTAGAGCGGCGCGCCGAAGCGCATGTCGATGTACTCGAGGTTGGCGCGCGCGTTCTCCGAGACGTCTTCGACCGTCTGACTGAAGGAGATCAGCATCGCGAGGCCGGGCGGGCACACGAGGCCCTCGAAGCCGTAGGCGCGCGCGTAGCGGGCGTTCTTCGCGAGCGGGTTCGCGGTCATCGCGAACTCGGTGAAGGTGGTGAAGAGGCCCTCGGTGACGGTCTTGCCGCCCTTGTGACGAAAGAGCTGGCCGGGGCGGAAGTCTTCGAGGAAGTGGCCGGTCTGGCGGCGGATGGTTCGCATGGGGGGCCGCGAATTTAATCGAAGGCCTTCGGGCCGGAAACCGGGCACTCCGCGCCGAGCGGGCAGCGCGACACACGGCCGCGCAGGCAAGCGGCAGCGCCGAGGCGCTCGAGCGCGGCCTCGAGGTCGGCGAAGGGAGGCGGGTCCGCGTCGCGGGCGAGGCGATGGCGCAGCGCCGAGGGCTCGCCTTCCTCGTCCTCGCCGTCGGCGAGGAGACCTGCGTGGAGCGCGGCCGCGCGCGCGGCCGGCGAGAGCGGCACCTCGCGCGCAGCGACGAAGCGATCGCGCAGCGGGCGCAGGAAGCGCAGCACCGTCGCGCGCCCGACGCCGGGCGCGAGCGCCGCGATGCGCGCGCCGAGCGTCTCGAGGTCATCGGCGTCCGATGCGAGGCGCTCGATCGATCCGCCCCAGCGCGAGGCGAAGGTGCGCCGCGCGCGCACGAGCGTCGCGGCGAGGCGCTCCGCGTGCGGCACGCGCTCGCGCGTGAGCGCGGCCGCGACGGCCGCCGCCTCCGCGCGAGGATCCGAGTCGTCCGGCGGCGGCAGCGCGCGCAGCGCGGAGTGCGCGCGCATCTCGTCGGCGCCGGACGCGAGGAGCAGCGCCAGCGCCAGCCAGACCGCCGCGTCGGCGCAGGGATCGAGCCCGGCCTGCGCGCAGGCATGCGGCCCGAAGCGCCGGACGATTTCGGCAGGGCGCAGCGCCACGGCCGGGGAAATTGCGTCCGTCGCGCCGCGCATGCTACAAGGGCTGACCTTTCGGCGGACGGAGGCGGACATGCCGCGAGCGTTCTCGATCAGCAGCGAGAGCATCGCCAAGGAGCGCGAGCGCGTCGGCGGCGACATGTCGAAGTTCGACATCTCGCGCGTGGTGCAGCTCGACGAGGTGCAGTTGCGAGAGCTCGGTCCTTCGGACGTGAAGCTCCGCATCCTCGCGGTGTCGGTCGAACACAACGTCGACCACGCGGCGCTCGCCGACACGCAGAACATCGCCGAAGTGCGCGGCGGCAAGATCTTCCCGGGCAACAGCGCGGTCGGCGAGGTGATCGCGACCGGCTCCGCGGTGCGGAAGCTCAAGGTCGGCGACGTCGTGATCACGCACTGCAACGGCGAGCCCGACATCTACGGCTACCCGCTCCGCATCTGGGCCTACGATCAGCCCGACTCGGTTGGCTGGTACGGCGAGGAGGCCGTCGTCGGCGAGTGGCAGGCGATCAAGGCGCCGCTCGACTGCGGACTCTCGCTGTGGGAGATCGCGGCGCTGCCGCTGCGCGCCCCGACCGCCTATCACCTGTGGCGCCGCGCGATCGGGATCTTCCGCGTGAAGGTCCCGCGCGAGCAGGTCGCGCGCCTGAACGTGCTCGGCTTCGGCGGCGGCGTCTCCGAGCTCTTCCTGATGCTGGCGAGGCACGAGGGCCACCGCGCGATCTTCTGCTCGGGCAGTCCCGAGCGCCGCGAGCACCTCTCGGGCCTCGGCATCGAGACGATCGACCAGAAGCAGTTCAACCGCTTCAAGAGCGGTGAGGACGCGAAGGCCTTCAACGCGCAGGTGAAGAAGATGACCGGCGGCGTCGGCGCGCATCTCGTCTGCGACATGCTGCGCGGTCCGGTGTACGCGGCGGGTCTGCAGGCCATGGCGCGTCTCGGCGTCAACGTCAGCGCCGGTTGGCAGCTCGACACCAAGTGCAGCTACAACTCGGCCAACCTCTCCGTGCGTCAGATCACGCTCGACCACACGCACTACGAGACGGTCGACGGCTGCAACGCCGCCACCGAGCTCTACGGCCGCGTCTTCAAGCCGACCGTGCACCGCGAGATCTACGCGCTCGAGGATCTCCCGCGCGCGGTGCACGAGCTCCACCTCAACACGCAGACCGGCATCCCGATCGTGCGGGTGGCCCGGAAGCTTCCGGAGGCGGTCGCCCGCATCGCGGGCTAGCCTGCTCCGCCTTTCCCGAGGAGCGCCGTTTGATCGTTGGAGTCCCCGCCGAGACCGCACCGGGCGAGCGCCGCGTCGCGCTCGTGCCCGACGCGGTGAAGGCGCTCTGCGCCGGCGGTTTCCAGGTCGTGGTGCAGGCCGGCGCCGGTCGGGCCGCCGGATTCGACGACGCCGCCTACACCGCCGCCGGAGCGCGCGTCGGCGACCGCGCCGCCGCCTGCTCGGCCGACATCGTGGTGAAGGTGCAGCCCCCGCGTGAGCGACCCGGCGGCCACGAGGTCGAGGAGCTGCGCGCGGGCAGCGTGCTGATCGGCTTCCTGCGTCCGCTCGACGAGCCCGCGCTCGCGGCGCGCCTCGCGCGCCACGGCGTCACGTCGTTCGCGATGGAGCTCGTCCCGCGCATCACGCGCGCGCAGGCGATGGACGCGTTGTCCTCGATGAGCAACCTGGCCGGCTACCGCGCGGTGCTGCTGGCCGCGACGGCGCTGCCGAAGATCTTCCCGATGATGGTGACGGCCGCCGGCACGATCCAGCCGGCGCGCGCCTTCGTGATCGGCGCGGGCGTCGCGGGCCTCCAGGCGATCGCGACCGCGCGGCGCCTCGGCGCGATCGTCGAGGCGTACGACACGCGGCCCGCGGTGCGCGAGCAGGTCGAGAGTCTCGGCGCGCGCTTCGTCGAGCTCGATCTCGAGGTGAAGGACGCGCAGGACGCGGGCGGCTACGCGCGCGCGCAGACCGAGGAGTTTTACGCGCGCCAGCGCGCCGAGCTCGGCAAGCGCGTCGCGCAGAGCGACATCGTGATCACGACCGCGCTCGTCCCCGGCCAGCGCGCGCCCGTCCTGATCGACGAGGCCGCCGTGCGCGGCATGCGCGCCGGCTCGGTGATCGTGGACCTCGCGGCGGAGCAGGGCGGCAACTGCGCGCTCTGCGATCCGGAGCGCGAGGTCGTCGCGCACGGCGTGCGCATCGTTCCCGCCCGCAACCTGCCGAGCGACGTCGCGACGCACGCGAGCCAGCTCTACGCGCGCAACGTATCGACCTTGCTCAAGCACCTCGCGCCGAAGGGCGAGCTCGCGCTCGACCTCCAGGACGAGATCACGCGCGGCACGCTCCTCACGGCGGAGGGGGCGATCGTGAACGATCGGGTGAAGGCGCTGGTGCAGGGCGCCTAGCTCTGCCGGGCCTTCCGCGCTCGCTGATCGCTCGCGCTCGGGCTACCGGCCTTCGCTCGGCTGCGCCTCGCTGCGCGTCGGCCGACTGTCGTCGGCCTCCTTGCGGGGCGCTGCGGCCCGCGCGCCGCACTCCGGCTTCTAGCCGTGCGCGCGCTGGGCCGCGCCGACGCGGCTGTGGCGATTTCCGTAGAAGCCGTAGATCCCGAGCCCGATCACGAGCCACACCGCGAAGCGGATCCAGGTCACCCCGGGAAGGCTGGCCATCAGGTAGAAGCAGCCGACGATCGAGATGATCGGCACGGCCGGCACCCACGGGCAGCGGAACGGCCGGTGCAGATCCGGCTCGCTGCGGCGCAGCACGATCACCGCCGCCGACACGATCACGAACGCGAACAAGGTGCCGATGTTGACGAGCTCGGCGAGCTCCTTCAGCGGCATGAAGGCCGCGATCACCGCGACCGCGGCGCCGACCAGCATCGTCGAGATGTGCGGCGTGCGGAAGCGCGGGTGGACCTGCGAGAAGACCGGCGGCAGCAGGCCGTCACGCGACATCGCGAAGAACACGCGCGATTGTCCGAGCATCAGCACGAGCAGCACGCTGGTCAGGCCCGCGATCGCGCCGAGCGAGATCAAGGTGGCCGCGAAGTCGAGCCCGATGCGGGCGAAGGCGGCGGCGATCGGCGCGTGCGTGTCGATCTCGGCGAGCGGCGTCATGCCGGTCACGACGCCCGAGACCAGCAGGTAGAGGAGCGTGCAGACGGCGAGCGAGCCGAGGATCCCGATCGGCATGTCGCGTTCGGGACGCCGTGATTCCTCGGCGGCGGTGGTGACGGCGTCGAAGCCGATGTACGCGAAGAAGACGGTCGCGGCGCCGGCCATCACGCCCGGCCAGCCGAAGGGCGCGAAGGGATGCCAGTTCGCCGTGTCGACGTGGCGGGCGCCGGCGAAGATCACGAAGAGCACCACCAGCACCTTCAGCGCGACGATCACCGCGTTGGTCGACGCGCTCTCGCGGATGCCGACGACCAGCAGCCAGGTCACCAGCACGAGGATGCCGGCGGCCGGGAGGTTCGCGATCGCGCCGACCTCCTCCCATGGCGAGTGAGCGAGCCAGGACGGGATCGTGATCCCGAGCATCGACACGATGCGGCCGAAGTAACCCGACCAGCCGACCGCCACCGTCGACGACGCGAAGGCGTACTCGAGGATCAGGTCCCAGCCGATCACCCACGCGACCAGCTCGCCGAGCGTCGCGTAGGCGTAGCTGTAGGCGCTGCCCGAGATCGGCATCATGGTCGCGAATTCGGCATAACAAAGGCCCGCGAAGCCGCAGACCACGCCGGCGATCGCGAACGACGCGACCACCGCCGGTCCGGAGTGCTCGACCGCGGCGACGCCGGTCAGGACGAAGATGCCCGTCCCGATGATCGCGCCGATGCCGAGCAAGGTGAGGTCGATCGGGCCGAGCGTGCGCTTCAGCGAGTGGCCGGTGCCCCCGTCCTGCTCCGAGGTGAAGCTCGAGACCGGTTTGCGGGCGAGCCAGTCACGCGGCATGGGAACCCCCTCGTCATCCTATCGGCCCGACGGCGACGAGTCTGGAGGGTGACGCGTCCGACTGGCTTTCGCCCGCTAGGCCGCCGCCTTGCTCTCGTGTCGAAGGGCGTTCGCGATGTCGCCGAGGACGGCCTTCGCGTCGCCGAAGACCATCAGAGTGTTGTCGGCCGTGTAGAGCGCGTTGTCGATGCCCGCGAAGCCCGGGTTCATGCTGCGCTTGTTCGCGAGCACCATGCGCGATTTGTCGGCGTCGATGATCGGCATGCCGTAGATGGGCGAGCCCTTGTCGCTGCGCGCGGCCGGGTTGACCACGTCGTTCGCGCCGACCACGAGCGTCACGTCGGTCTGGGGCATCTCGGGGTTGATCTCGTCCATCTCGACGAGCGCTCCGTACGGGATCTCGGCCTCCGCGAGCAACACGTTCATGTGGCCCGGCATGCGGCCGGCGACCGGGTGGATCGCGAACTTCACGTCGACGCCGCGCTTGGTCAGCTCCTCGTAGATCTCCTTCACGCGGTGCTGCGCCTGGGCGACCGCCATGCCGTAGCCCGGCACGATCACGACCCGCGACGCGTTCCCGAGGTAGTCGGCGGCGTCCTGCGCGCTCGCGCTCTTGACCGGCTTCGCCTCGCCCACCGCGGCCGCGACCTGGACCTGGCCGAACGCGCCGAAGAGCACGTTGGTGAAGGAGCGGTTCATGGCGCGGCACATGATCACGGAGAGGATGAAGCCCGAGGCGCCGTCGAGCGCGCCCGCGGTGATCAGCAGCTTGTTCTCGAGCACGAACCCCATCGCCACCGCCGAGAGGCCCGCGTACGAGTTCAGCAGCGAGATCACGGTCGGCATGTCGGCGCCGCCGATCGGGATGATCAGCAGCACGCCGAACAGCAGCGAGAGGCCGACGATCACCGGGAAGAGGAACGAGCGCGTCGGGTCGAGCATCAGCCCGATGCCGGCGACGAGCGCGATCCCGAGCAGGCCGAGGTTGATGTAGTTCTGGCCGGGGTAGGTGATCGGACGGGTCGGGATCACCTCCTGGAGCTTGCCCGCGGCCATCAGGCTGCCGGTGAAGGTCAGGTATCCGAGGATCACCTCGATCGCGATCACGCCGACACGGAATGCGGTCAGCGAGCCGTCGTGGAGCCAGAGCATGTACTTGGCGGTACCGACGAGGCCCGCGGCCAGGCCGCCGAAGGCGTGTGAGATCGCGGTCCGCTGGGGCACCGCGGTCAGCGGCACGCGCGAGAGCGGGATGCCGACGGCGATGCCGACGAGCGCGGCCCCCGCGATCCAGAGGTAGCCGGAGGCGACGATCTCCGGGTGGAGCAAGGTGCCGAGGATGGCCGCGCTCATGCCGGCGACGCCCGCGATGACGCCGCGCCGCGCGGTGTTCGGTCGGTTCAGCCAGCGCAGCGAGAAGATGAAGAGCGCCGCGGCCAGCAGATACGAGAGCTGGGTGACGACGTCGCCGAGCGAGTGGTTCATCGCTTCGGCTCCCGCTCCTTGAACATCTTGAGCATGCGATCCGTGATCAGGAAGCCGCTCACGATGTTGGTGACGGAAGCGAAGACGGCGACCGCGCCGAGCGCGATACTGAGCGTGTCCTTCTGCTCGCCGGTGATGATGATCGAGCCGACCACCGCGATCGCGGAGATCGCGTTGGTGAGCGACATCAGCGGCGTGTGCAGCAGTCGCGAGACGTTCTGGATGACCTGGAAGCCGACGAAGGTCGACAGCATCAGGACGAAGAGCATCGAGAAGAGGTCGAGCTCGGCCATGCGGCCTCCGCGCCCGGAGGCGCGTGGGGGGTTTCGAAGGGCGGGGACCTAGCACCCCCTGCCCCCCGTCCGCAACCGAATGGGAGCTATTCCGGAGCCAGCTTCTCTTCGCGCGCGGCGCCGCTGGCCAGGGCATCGCTGACGCGCTGGCCGACTCGCTGCGCGGGGCTCTGCGCCGCGCGCTCGGGATCGCGGGTCGGGGCCGGCGCCTCTGCCGTGAAGTACTGGAGGCCGAGCCAGATCGCGATCACGATGAGCAGGATGCCGAACACCTTGCCCATGGGAATCCTCCGGTGGGGATCGCTATACCATCGGCCCGGCGTGCGCGCGGATTGAGCGGCAAGGATCACGACGCCATGGGCGAGAGGCAAAGGCGCCGGCGTGCGGCGTTCGCAGCGCTCGCGCTCGCCGTCGCGGGCTGCGCGACGCCTGCGCCCAGGCCGCACGCGCCGCCCGAGCGCGAGCCCGGCGCGACGCCGACGCTCTGGAGCGCGCAGCCACCACACGCGCCCCACCCGCTGCTGTATCTGCTCGGCTCCGTCCACGTAGGCGATCCGCGCATGCGCGAGCTCGGCGGTGCGGTCGAGCGCGCGTGGAAGAGCGCCGACGAGCTCGTCGTCGAGGCCGACGTCACGAAAGTGGATCTCACCGAGGTTCAGCTGATGATGCAGCGCTTCGGCGGCATCGCGGCGCCGGAGCGCCTGCAGGACCGGATCCAGCCGGAGACCTGGCAGCTCCTGCAGACATACCTCGCGCAGCACAATCTGCCGCCCGACACCTTCGACTCGGTCGCGCCGTGGCTCGTCGCGACGAGCGTCGCCGTGCTCCAGTACCGCGAGCTCGGTTTCCACGAGGAGCTCGGCGTCGATCGCATGTTCACCGAGCGCGCGGCGAAGGAGCACGTGCCGATCGTCGAGCTCGAGACGCCCGAGGAGCAGTTCGCGCTCTTCGCGAATCTCTCGCGCGAGCTCCAGGACCTGATGCTGCGCGACACTCTGCTGCGCGCGCGCGAGTCGCCCGACGAGGCCAGCCAGCTGATGGAGGCGTGGGCGCGCGGCGACGACGCCGCGCTCGAGGAGATCGCGCTGGCTCCGCTCGAGCGCGCGCCGGAGTTCCAGCCGTTCTACGACCGCGTGCTCTTCGAGCGCAACGAGCGCATGGCCGAGCGGCTGGCGGAGCTCTCGCTCGACGGCCGCGTGCGTCTCGTGGTGATCGGAGCGGGCCACATGCTCGGCCCGCGCGGCATCCCGGCTCTGCTCGGCGCGCGCGACTTCGAGATCCGGAAGACCACGTCGAAGTGAGCATGCACACGGAAGAGCTGGAGCCGGGCTTCCTGGCGCGGCCGGATCCGGGGCGACACCCGGGCGTCGTCATGGTGCACGACGTCTGGGGCGTCACGGATCACACGCGCGACATGGCGCGCCGGCTCGCCGGCGAGGGCTACTGCGTGCTGGCGGTGAACCTCTACCGCCGCGAGCGCGACGTCCGCATCGAGAATCCGGGCGCCTGGATGCGCGCGCTCGACGACCCGCGCATCCTCGCCGACCTCCAGTCCGCCGTGGACCTCCTGCGCGCGCGGCCGGACGTGGGCCCGTCGGTCGGCATCACCGGCTTCTGCATGGGTGGCATGTACACGCTGATGGCCGCGTGCCAGGTGAGAGGCCTCGCCGCCGCGGCGCCCTTCTACGGGCTGCTCTCGCACTCGCGCGGACTGCTCCACGATCCGAAGGGTCTCGATCCCGCGCGCAAGCCCCGCGAGCCGCTCGCGATGGCGCACGCGCTCCGCTGCCCGCTGCTGGCCTTCTTTGGCGCCGACGACGAGTTCATCCCCGTCGTCGAGGTGCGGCAGCTCGAGCGCGAGCTCGCGCGGAGCGGCCAGCCCTTCGAGGTCGTCGTCTACCCCGGCGCGGGCCACGCCTTCATGAACGACACGCGCCCGGCTGCCTTCCGACCCGAGAGCGCGCGCGACGCCTGGGGCCGGCTGCTGCGCTTCTTCGGCGAGCGCCTGCGCTAGCAGGGTCTCGCGACGACGAGCGCCAGGGTGCGCTCGCGCGTCGCGAAGCGGGTCACGCTGCAATCGACCGGCAGCTCGCGGCCGGAGGCATCGCGCACGCGGGTGGCGAAGCGGCGCGGCTCGGTGCCCTCGGTGACCGCGTCGAGCTCGACCCACCAGCCGTCGCGCGCGCCGTCGGGCACGAAGGAGAGGGCGTCCACGCCGAGCAGCGCGTCGCGCGCGACGCCGAGCAGCGAGCCGGCGGCGGGGTTCGCGTCCACGATGCGGCCGTCCTCGGTGTCGAGCGCGAGAAAGGCATCGGCCACGCGGTCGATCGCCGCCATCACGGCGCGCCGGACGCGCGGGGCGCCGCGCGCGCGGCGCCCGGGGGTGGTCTGGCGCAGCGCGCCCTGGAACTGCTCGAGCAGCGGAGCGAGCGCCTCGCGCAGCCGCACGCTCTCCGGATCGGCGAGCTGCGCGGCCGCCGCGACCCATGCATCGAGCAGCGCGCTCGCGCGCCGCTCGCTTCCGCGCAGGCCGTCGAGCGAAGGCGGATCCGCGCTGCCGCGCATCAACGCGGCCGCGGCGAAGGAGCGGAAGCGTCGCAGGACCTCCGCCTCGGCCGAGGCCGCGCTCGGGGTCGCGGGACCGAGGCGCTGCGCCAGCGTCGTCTCGATGGCGGCGCGACGGGCGATCAGGAAGGCGGCGAGATCCGGCGCTCCCGACACGCAGCCAAATCTACCGGCTGCGCCGCCGCGCGGCGATGCTCTCAATCGAGCCGCGCGCTCTGCCGATGTGGGCTGCATGGAAGGGCGTCCCCACCATCTGATCGTCAGTCACGCGGCTCCCGACGCCTATGCGCCGATGACGCGCGCGATCCTCGCGAAGCTCGGCTACGCGATCCTGCTGCCGGAGGAGTACGAGTCGCTCGGCGCGGCGCGCGGCGACCGCACGCCGATCCTGCGGATCGTGGACGAGCGACAGCTCGCGGAGGTGCCGGAGGATCCGGTCGCGCTGCCGCTGATCGTGCTCACCGGCCGTCACGGCGTGACCGGGGCGGACTCGCGCATCGTGGGGGCGGTGCGGCGACCCGCCGGCATGCACGAGCTCTTCCGGCTGATCCAGCAGGTGACCGAGGAGACGCCGCGCTCGACGCCGCGCGTGCCGACGCATCTGCACGCGCGCTGTCGCCGCGACGGTCGCGAGTGGGGCTGCAGCGTGCTCTCGCTCTCCGAGAACGGCTGCCTGGTGCGCTCGCCCGAGCCGCTGATGCTCGGCACGCGCGTCGAGCTCTCCTTCTCGCTGCCGCGCACGGGCGCGCTCTCGCTCGAGGCCGAGACCGCCTATCAGCTCGTGCCCGACGTCGGCATGATCTTCCACGCGATCCCCGCGCGTCAGCGCGAGGCGATCGCGGGCTTCGTCACCGCCACCTTGGCCGCGTAGCGCGCCGAAGGCGCGCGGGTCGCCGCAAGCGGCGGCGACGGACCGCTGGTCCAACCCCCCGACGCCGCCGCGCGCAGCGAGGCATAGCCGAGCGGAGTTAAGATCGGGCCCATGGCCGACGCGGGCTGGCGTAGCTTCGATCTCTTCGCCCCGACGCCCGAGCACGCGCTCCTCGCCGACACGCTCGCCAGCTTCGTCGCGCGCGAGGTCGAGCCGCAGGCCGCCCTGCACGACCGCGAGGAGCGCTTCAACCTCGCGCTGTTCCGGCGCGCGGGCGAACTCGGGCTGCTCGGCGTGACCTTGCCCGAGGACTTCGGCGGCGCCGGCCTCGACGCGGTCGCGGCGGTGATGGTGTGCGAGTCGCTCGCGAGCTCCGACCCGGGCTTTGCCCTCGCGGTGCTCGCCCACGCGATCCTCTTCGCGCAGAACCTCTCCGTGAACGCCAGCGAGACGCTCTGCAAGCGCGTGCTGCCGAAGGCCGCCTCCGGCGAATGGGTCTGCGGCATGTGCATGACCGAGCCGGCGGTCGGCACCGACGTCCTCTCGATGCGGACGCGCGCGCAGCGCGACGGCGACGCCTACGTGCTCGACGGCGTGAAGACCTTCATCACCAACGGCGGCGTGGACGAGCAGACCCTCGGCGACGCCTTCGTGGTGTACGCGGCGACCGGGCCGCGCAGCCTGTCCGCCTTCCTGGTCGAGAAGGGGATGCCGGGCTTCCGGCTCGGCCAGAAATGGTCCGACAAGCTCGGGATGCGCGCCTCCTTCACGGCCGAGCTCGTCTTCGAGGGCGTGCGCGTGCCGCTCTCGAATCGCCTGGGGCAGGAGGGCGAGGGCACGCTCGCGATGATGCGCAACCTCGAGATCGAGCGGCTGACCCTGGCCGCCATGTCCTGCGGGATCGCGCGCCGCTCGGTCGAGCTGATGGTCCGCTACGCGAACGAGCGTCACAGCTTCGGCGTGCCGCTGCGCGAGCACGGGCAGATCCAGCGCTACATCGCCGAGAGCTTCGCCGAGTACCGCGCGGCGCGGACCTACGTCTACGACACCGCACGGCGTCTCGATCTCCGGGCCACGGGGCAGCGGGTCGACGCCGACGCCGCCAAGCTCTTCGCCTCGCAGGCCGCCAAGCGCGCCGCCGACGCCGCGATCCAGGTCTTCGGCGGCTACGGGTACATGGGCGAGTACGTGGCCGCGCGGCTCTGGCGCGACGCGAAGCTGCTCGAGATCGGCGGCGGCACGCTCGAGGCGCACCACAAGAACCTGACGAAGGACCTGTCGCGCGATCCGACGCGCATCAGCTAGCGGGTGGCGGAAGAACGCTTGCTAGGTCGCCGGGGGGCGCAGGGGACCTCTGCCTCGCCCCCGGACAGCCCGCTAGCGATCCGCCTGCGCGGTCGCGGTCAGCGACGCGATGCGATCGGCGATCTTGCGCGAGAGCGAGCCGAAGGCCGCGCTGTCGGCAGCGACCAACGCGTCGTAGCCGGCGGACCCGATCGGCTGCTCGATGCGCGACTCCTCCACCGCGACCGCGCGCCCGTCATCCATCGCGGCGACGGTCCAGCGCACGAGCAGCACCACCTTCTGGCCGGGCGTGGCCTGGATGTCGCGCACGTCGAGGAGCACGCGATAGCGGGCGTCGAAGCGCGGCTCGGTCGGGTACACGGCGACGCGAGCGGTGCCGAGCAGGCGCCCGAGGTCGTCGGCGACCACGCGCAGGATGTCGGTCCGGAGCGACCCGCCCCAGCGGTGCGCGTCGAGGACGATCAGCCGGTTCGACTCGTCCTGCGTGACGAGCTCCGGGCGATCGAGGTAGCGGGGCAGATCGACCGGTCCGACCGCGAGGCCGAGATCCGGGTGCGCGGCCAGCGGCTCCCCCGCGGCCTCGCCTGAGCTCGAGCGCAGGGTGTAGTAGTGCGGCGGCACGGCGGCGCCGATGCAGCCGGCGAGCCAGAGGGCCGCCAGACACGCGAGCGCGCGCGAAGCGCGGAGTGTCGTCACGGGTGCCCCTTTTTACCGAAGATCACGGAGTTCGGCTGCGTCTGGATCTGATCGGCGGCGAGGCCGAGCGCGCGCGCTGCGTCCGAGAGCTCGAGCAGCGCGCGACGCATCTCGGAGTTGACGTTCGAATCCGGACTGATCAGCGTGTTCGCCGAGGCGAGCGTCTTCTGGGCCTGCGCCAGGGTGGAGGCGAGCGCGGGCCCAACGTCCTCGGAGCGGGCGAGCGTCACCTTCAGCGACTCGAGCGACTCGTGCAGCTCCTTGCCGATCTGCTCGACGGGCAGGTTGCCGAGTCGCTCGACCAGCCGCGTCAGGTTGCCCGTGATCTCCTCGATCGGCGTCGGGATCGTCGGCATCTCGGGTACCGGGCCGGTCCACACGACCTGCGCCGGCTTTGCGTCCTTGTAGATGTCCATCGCGACGATCAGCTGGCCGGTCAGCAGGTTTCCGGTCCGGAGCTGCGCACGCAGGCCCGACGCGACGACGCGATCGACGATCTCGCGCCGCAGCTTCTCATCCGGCAGGACATTCATGAAGCGCTCGGGCTCGATCTCGATCAGCACCGGGATGCGGAAGTGGGCCGTCTCCTGGTCGAACTCGAGTCGCAGGTCGGTCACGCGTCCGACCTCGATGCCGCGAAACTCGACCGGTGCGCCGATCTTGAGCCCGCGCACGGACTGATCGAAGCGCAGCATCCAGGTCACCGACCGCGTGTAGTGTCGCTGCTCCGCGGCCTCGCGATTCGCGTAGAGCGGGAAGAGCGTCTCCGCGGAGGCGGGCTCCTGGGTGCTGTCCGGCGGCTCGTCGAAGGCGATGCCGCCGATCAGGATCGAGACCAGCGACTGCGTGTCGATCTTCACGCCGTCGGCGCTGACCGACACGTCGATGCCGCTCGCGTTCCAGAAGCGGGTCTCCGGGTGGACCCGGCGGTCGTAGGGCTCGCGCACGAAGACGCGGGTGGTCACGAAGTCGTCCTCCGGGTCGAGCTCGGACGACACCACCTGGCCGACCTGGATCCGCTGGTACAGCACCGGCGAGCCGACGTCGACCGCGCCGCTCGATCGCGAGCGCAGCACGAAGAAGCGCCCCGGCTCCTGCATGCTGACGATCGGCTGCTCTTCGAGGCCCTCGAAGTCGCGCTGCGTCCGCCCTTCGCGCACGGGGTCCATCCCGATGTAGGCCCCCGAGAAGAGCGTGCCGAGTCCCGAGACCTGGCCACCGCTGACGCGCGGCTTCACGATCCAGAACTGCGTCTTCTCGCGCAGGTAGTCCTCGGCGCCCGCCGCCATGCGCGCCTTGACGATCACGCCCGAGAGGTCGGGCGAGAGCACCACCGAATCCACCAGGCCGACCTCGACGTCCTTGTACTTGATGTGCGTCTTGCCGGCCTCGAGGCCCTCGGCGGTCTTGAACGTGATCGTGATCTCCGGGCCGCGCTCCGAGAAGGCGCGCCAGGCGACGAAGCCGCCGACCACGGCCGCCACGATCGGGATCAGCCACACGATCGAGGGTCGGCGCCGCTCCTCGACCACCGCCGACGCGACGTCGTCCTCTTCGACTCGACCGGGCTCTCGCTCGCTCATGGGGTCCTCGCTTCGCTGCGGTCCCAGATCAGGCGCGGATCGAAGCTCTCGGCGGCCAGCATGGTGAGGACCACGACGGCCCCGAAGAAGACCGCGCCGAGACCCGCCTCGATGGTGGCCAGGTTCCCGAGCCGCACGAGCGCGACCAGGATCGTGACCACGTAGATGTCGACCATCGACCAGCGGCCGACCGCCTCGGTGAGGCGATAGAGCCGCGTCCGCTCGACCGGCCGCCAGCGCGAGCCGCGATGAACCGACACGAGCAGGAAGCTGAGGATCAGGATCTTCGCGACGGGCACGAAGATGCTGGCCGTGAAGATGACGATCGCCAGCGGGTAGTCGCCCGACTGGAGGAAGAAGAGAACTCCACTCATGATGGTGTCGGACTCCACCTTGCCGAGCGAGGTGACCGTCATGATCGGGAGCAGGTTGGCTGGCAGGTAGCAGATCGCGGCCGCGAGCAGGAGCGCCGTGCTGCGTTCCAGGCTCTGTGGCTTGCGCGTGTGCAGCGGGGCGCCGCAGCGCGCGCAGCGGGTGCCGTGCGCGCCGGCGTGCGGCAGCCGGCAGAGCATCCCGCACTCGTGGCAGCTCGCGCAGGAGGCGGCGAGCGCGGTGCCGGGCGCGGCGTCTTCGCTCACGACAGCGCCTCCACGCGCTCCCACACCGACTCCGGATCGAAGCTCGAGAGAGCGGCGGAGAGCACCAGCATCAGCAGCGCGAACGACCAGAGCGCGAGCCCCGCCACGATGTCGGCCATTCCCATCAGCTTCGTGATCGCGACCAGGATCCCGATCATGAAGACCTCGATCATGCTCCAGGTCTGTGAATGGCGGAGCACCCGGAAGGCCTGCGGCAGGTGCCATGGCACGATGCCGGCTCGCAGCGGCACGAGGATGTAGAGCAGCAGGCCGAGCTGGAACGCCGGGGCGAGCACGGTGGTCAGCAGCACGAGCGCGGCGATCTCGCCCTTGCCCTCGCGGTAGAGGTCCAAGACCCCGGTCATCAGGGTCGTCTGCGTGACGAGGCCCTTCATCTCGAACGAGAGGAAGGGGAAGCTGTTCGAGACCACGAAGAGGATCACCGCGGCGAAGGACAGCGCGAGCGTGCGCTCGAGGCCGTTGCGCGGGCGCTTTCGCAGCAGGCTGCCGCAGCGCATACAGCTCGCCGAGGATCCTTCCGGGATCTGCGGCAGCGCCTGGACGAGATCGCAGTCGTGACACGCGACCCTGCGAATGACAGCCTCCGCGCGCGGCTACCGGTTCTCGTAGCGGTCCAGATCGTAGATCCCCGCCTGCGTCGGCTCTCGCCGCGAGAGATCGTCGCGCAGCCAGTCGCTGGTCGGCCAGAAGCGCGCGCTGCTGCGGCGGACGCCGAAGTGCGAGGCGAGGGCGGTGAGGTCGGCGTCGCTCCGCATCGCCGCAAGCTCTTCGACGAATCCGGGCATCGCGCTGGCGTCGACCTCGAAGAAGAAGTTCGGGTAGCTGCCGAAGTGTCCGCGCACGATGGTGAGCGTGTCGTCCTCCGGCTCCAGCCGCTTGTCCTCGCCGAACATGAAAGCCACGTTCGTGTGGGCGACGTTGTGGATCAGCGCGTAGACGAGGTCGCGCTCGCCGCTCGCGTCGACGCGCACGCGCAGCAGCGACACCTCGGGCAGCAGGCGCACGAAGCCGCCGCGGCGCGAGGCGACGCGCTGGAGCTCGCGCTCGACCGAGCGCTCGACGGCGCTGGCGCCCGGGCGGTCGCACGGCGGCTTCTCGCAGCGGTTCAGCAGGTCGGGCGGCCCGGCGGCCGCGCCCGCCTGGCGGCGGATCATCTCGAGCAGCTCGGCCTTCACGTCCTTCGTCTCGAAGCGGATCTGCGTGCCGTGGTTGAGCGAGCGCAGCCGATCCACGACGGCGTAATCGAGCTCGCGCGTCGCGCCGACGTACCAGGATTCGCGCATCGGCTTGCGAGCTTCGGCCGGCAGCAGAGCAAGGAAGACGTTCTCGGATTGCATGCGCAGATGGTCCATGTAGAGCCGCGTCGCGATCTGGTGGACGACGTTGCCGTAGATGTTGAAGCCGGCGACGAGGTTGTAGTAGATGCGCTCGAAGATCGCGTAGTCCATCACCCAGGCGGTCTTCGGCGTGTCGCCGACGAAGTGCTGCACCACCTCCGCGTTGTCGAAGTTGCGGAAGACGGTCAGCAGCGCGTTCGGGTTCTGCTTGCCGCCGTTCCAGATCCAGTCGAGCGACGGGCCGCGCCGCTTCGGATCGATGCGGTCGTAGTAGTGCTCGCGCAGCTCGAGGTATTTCCGCTGCTCGCGGTTGAACTCGAGCCACATCTCGCCGGGCACGAAGCGGCCGACGTTCTCCGCCGGCAGCGAGAGCAGGTCCTTCGTTTTGCGCAAGAACTCCGGCTCGATCACGGAGATGTCGTGATCGGGATCCACGAACGAGATCCAGAACTGATCCTCGATCACGTCGACGGCGACCTGCCCGCGACAGACCGGGCCGCGGATGAAGGTCATGACGAAGTACTGCGCGTCGTCGAGCAGGAACTGGTAGCGGCTGCGCGGCGGGATCTGCTCGAACGTGATGAACGGATTCGAGGCGTCCTCCGTCTCGTAGCCCGGCAGCGACGTCGGCTCCCACGGGCTCTCGAGGAAGAGCTCGCGCAGGCGCGCGAGCTTCTTGTCGGAAAGCGGATACACGATGTGCGTCTTGCGCACGATCGTCGTCTCGACGGGCACGAGCCGGTACCAGAACTCCTCGGCGCCCGGGTCGTCGTAGGGCCGCACGGTCGCGATCTCGTCGGGAGGCTGGCCGGGCGGCGTGTGCGAGCGCAGCACGCGGAAGAAGGGCCCGCGCGGGAGATCCTCGAATGCCAGGTGCGCGAGGAACCAGTGCTCGTAGAGATAGCGGGCGGTGATGCGCTCCTTCGTCGAGGAGCCGTTCAGGAAGGTCTCCCAGCGCGCGACCTCGGCGCGGACTGCCGGCGCGAGCTCGCGCGGCGCGGGCGCTGCCGTCGGCTGCGACGCGAAGGCGGCCAGCACGCGCAGCTCCTCACCGGAGAGCGGCGGCATGCCGTAGGGCATGCCGCCGTGCGGATGGTCGCTCGCGTAGCCGTCGAACTCCGGCTGCGTCGGGCACTCGAGATGGCGGTCGATGTCGAGCGGGAAGTCGTCCGGCAGCGGCTCGCCCTGCGCGAAGGGGTTGGCGTGGCCGAGCGCGAGCATCGAGAGGACGAGCGAGGCGGCGCGCTCGTCGTTCTGCGGCAGCACGGCGAAGAAGCCCTTCTCCCGCCACTGCGCCGTGTCGCGAGCGTCGACGAAGAGTCGCGTCGGCGACGCCGTCACCAGGCGGGTCGAGTCGTAGACGGGCTCCTGGCTGGCGCCGCGCTCGGCTCCCTCGAACGCCGAGAGCACGAGCTGGCAGGGCGCGTCGTAGCAGGCGTGGCAGACCACGCAGCGCGAGTCGAGCACCGGCTTCACGTCGCGAGCGAACTCGACCGGCGGCCCCTGCGCGGCGATCACCGCGGCGAGCGCGGTCTGTGTCGGCGCCTCCTCGGGTGCGGAGCCGCGACACGCGGAGAGGCCACCGCCGGACGCCAGCACCAGCATCAACGCGAGGATGCGTGCGGCGGTGCCCGGCATGACGGTCGGGGAGTAGCAGATGCAAGGAGGCCGACTCAAGTCGGCCGACGCGCAGCGAGGCGAAGCCGAGCGTAGGCCGGTCGCCCGAGCGCGAGCGAATCGCTCGCGCGAAGGTCCGGCAAAGATGGCTACGGTGCCTCGCCTCGGGCCTTCTCGAGCTGTGCCCAGCGCGCGTAGGCGCGCTCGGCCTCCGCGTCGAATCCGAGCGCCTCGGCGGTCAGCGCGAGGCCGCGCCATGCGCGCAGCTCATCCGGCGCGAGCGACGTCGCACGGCGGAACGCGACGTAGGCATCGTCGGGCCGGTCGCGCCGCTGCTCGAGCTCTCCGATCAGGATGACGGGTTCGGCATTCTCCGGCGCGATCTCCTCCGCCATCTCGAGGTGTCGGAGCGCACGCTCCGGATCGCCGGCGCCCTCGTTCGCGCGCGCCGCCAGCAGGCGGTAGTCGACGTTGCGGGGGTCGATCCGCACCAGCTTCTCGCTCTCGCGCAGCGCGTCCGGGTAGCGCTGCGCGTCGAGGTAGGCGACCGCGATCTGCTCCGGTCCCTTCGGCTTCGAGGTCGAGGCGCAGGCGCAGCAGAGAGCGAGCGCGACGAGCGCGATTCGGGAGCCGGAGCTCCTGCGGTGCGACATGCATTCCTCTTCGGCCGGCCCGCGCGCGCGGCTGACCCCTTCCGCTCTCGGAACACGCCGCGCGCCACGAGTATGCTAACGCCGCGCCGCGCGGCGCCGGAGAGTTCGAAATGCAGACCCTGCGGACCGAGACCGTCGCCGGCGTGCGGCACATCGTGCTGTGCCGGCCCGAGGCCTACAACACGATCACGCCGCAGCTCCGCGACGAGCTCGCCGCCGCGATCGACGCGGCCGACGCCGACCGCGCCGTGCGCGTGATCCTGCTGCGCGCGGAAGGGCCGGCCTTCTGCGCGGGCTACGGGCTCGACTGGTCCACGCGCGCGCAGGCGCAGGAGCGCGGGTCGCGGTCGAACGATGCGCGCGCGAGCGACGGCCCGCGGCCGTGGGCGCCGAAGGACAGCGCAAGCGGCGGAGCCGCGCGCAGCGAGCCGCAGGCGAGCGAAGTTCGGAGCTGGGACTCCGTCGCCGACCTGCGCATGATCGGCTCCTTCGTCGACACCTACATGAAGCTCTGGTACGCGCGGAAGCCGACGATCGCCGCGGTGCAGGGCTGGTGCATCGGCGGCGGCACCGACATGGTCCTGTGTGCCGACTGCATCGTGGCCGGCGAGGGGGCCACCTTCGGCTATCCGCCCGCGCGCGTGTGGGGCACGCCGACGACCGCGATGTGGGTCTACCGCATGGGCCTCGAGAAGGCGAAGCGCTACCTGCTGACGGGCGACGCGATCCACGCGGCCGAGGCCGCGCGCATCGGGCTGATCCTCGAGGTGGTGCCCGACACCGATCTGTTGTCGCGCGCGCGCGCGCTCGCCGAGCGCATGGCGCAGCTCCCGACGACCCAGCTCGTGATGCTGAAGCTGCTCTGCAATCAGACCGTCGAGAACATGGGGATGGCGTCGTCGCGCACGCTCGGCACGCTCTTCGACGGCATCGCGCGCCACACCGACGAGGGCCTCGCCTTCGTGCGCCGCGCCGAGCAGGTCGGCTTCCGCGACGCGGTCCGCGAGCGCGACGACCCGTTCGGGGACTACGGGAGCCGGAAGCGTTAGTCGCCGGCGAGGCAGCGGGTCGCCGAGGAGGAACAGATGGCCGCCGCAGGCGGCCCGCTGTCTCGCTGGCGAGCCGGGCTCTACCAGGTGTCGACGAACGGGCGGCGCTTGCCGATCGGTGGGGCCGGCTCCGGCACGGAGCGCAGGCCGCGCAAGATCCAGCGACGCGTATCGGCGGGATCGATCACGTCGTCGATCTCGAGGAACGCCGCCATGTTGATCGCCTTGCCGGCCTGGTAGAGCTGCGCGACGAGCCTCTTGTAGAGCGCGTCGCGCTCGACGGGATCGTCCACGGCCTCGAGCTCCCGGCGGTAGGCGAGGCGCACGGCGCCTTCGAGCCCCATCCCGCCGAACTCGCCCGTCGGCCACGACACGATGAAGAACGGCGCGTGGAAGCTCGCGCCGGTCATTCCCTGCGCGCCGAGGCCGTAGCCTTTGCGCAAGACGACGGTGAAGTAGGGCACCGTGAGACTCGCCGCGGTCACGAACATGCGAGAGACGTGCCGCACCTGCGCGAGCTTCTCGACCTCGGGCCCTACCATGAATCCCGGCGTGTCGCAGAGCGAGACGATCGGCAGGCCGTACGCCTCGCAGAGCTGAAGGAAGCGCGCCGCCTTGTCCGCCGCGGGCGCGTCGATCGCGCCTCCGAGGTGGTGCGGGTTGTTGGCGAGCAGGCCGATGGGCCGCCCCTCGATCCGCACGAGCGCGGTGACGATCCCGACGCCGAAGTCGCGGCGCAGCTCGAGCACGCTGTCCTCGTCGCACAGCGCCTCGATCACCGCGCGCACGTCGTACGCTCGCAGCCGGTTCTCGGGAACGAGGGTGCGAAGCAGCCGCTGGTCCGCCGCGCGCCAGTCCGCGAGCGGGCCCTGGAAGTATGCGAGGTACCGCTTCGCCTCGAGAACGGCCTCGGCTTCGTCGTCGACGACGAGGTCGACCACGCCGTTCGGTGCCTGCACGTCGATCGGCCCGACTTCTTCGGGAGCGAACACGCCGAGACCGCCGCCTTCGATCATCGCCGGACCGCCCATCCCGATGTTCGCGTTTCGCGTGGCGATGATGACGTCGCAGCAGCCGAGCAGCGCGGCGTTTCCCGCGAAGCAGCGGCCCGACACGATTCCGACCAGCGGCACCAGTCCCGAGAGCCGCGCGAACGTCGCGAACGTGGGGATGTCGAGACCGGCCACGCCCATGGAGTCGGTGTCGCCGGGACGCCCGCCGCCACCTTCGGCGAAGAGGACCACTGGAAGCCGCCACTCCTCCGCGAGCTGGAGCATCCGGTCCTTCTTCTTGTGATTCATCATCCCCTGCGTGCCCGCGAACACCGTGTAGTCGTACGCGATCACCATGCAACGCGACTTCTCGTCGCCGAAGAGCGCACCGTTCACGGAGCCGATCCCGGCGACGAGGCCGTCCGCCGGACTCATGCGCAAGAGCTCCTCGGGCGACCGCCGGCGGCGCTGTGCCGCGAGAGCGAGGGCGCCGTACTCGATGAAGCTGCCGGGATCGACCAGATCGTCGACGTTCTCGCGCGTGGTGCGCTGTCCTGTCTTGCGGCGGCGCGCGACGGCGTCGGGCCGCGCGGCGTCGAGCCCGAGCTCGTGACGAGCGACGACTTCGGCGAGGTCCGGGCGGATCGTGTCGAGATCGACCGGCTCGCTGCGGACGGCTTCGGCGGACTCCGCGGCGATCGGCTCGAGAAAGACGACGGGCTGACCCTCGGCGAGGAGCTCCCCGACCGCGACCCCGACCCGGCGCACGATGCCGCCGGTCTGCGCGATCACGGGATGCTCCATCTTCATCGCCTCGATCACCGCGATCTCGGCACCTGCGGCGACCCTGTCGCCCTCGCACAAATCGAGGCTCACGACCGTGCCCTGCATCGGGGCACGAACCGCGACGGTGTTGGTAGGCGCGCTCGGGTCCGGCATGGTGCCCATGGTATGGCTGGGGGCGAGGCAGCTGGCCCCCTGCGGCGGCCATCTGTTCCTCCTCGGGGGCCACTGCCTCGCCCCCGCCCGCCCCGCGGCTTGCTAGGCCTTCTGCTCGAGGGCCTTCTTCTTCTCCATCCAGCCGCGGATCATGTCCTTGAAGTGGGCCGGGTTGTAGATGTCCTCTTCGTAGGACCACTGGTTGTTCCCGGCGTACTTCAGCAAGGTGAAGTTGTAGGCCTGGTGCAGGCTGCCGTCGCCCGGATCGATCATCCGGTTCCACACCTGCGCGATCACCCAGCCGCGCTCCTCGTCGATCATGTACCACTCGACCGGGAAGAAGCGCATGTCGCGGTTGATCGGCTGCGACATCGTGTGCGAGATCCAGCGGTGGATCGCCTCGCGCCCGCCCATCGTGCCGTAGAGGTGCTCGATGTAGGTCGCGTCGACCGTGAACTGCTTCGCCCAGTTGTCCCAGTTGCCGGTCGTGCCCGCCTCGAGCGCCAGCCGCTGGTAGTTCTCGAACGCCTCTTCCAGCTCGGCGCGGCTCCACTTGCCCATCTGCAGTCTCCTTCTGCGTCGGAGCGCGCACGATATCAGCCGGCATCTCGGGGTGCTGGCGGGTGGCACCGCGCGGCCACTCCATCCCCGTGGGACACTCCCATCCTTTCTTTCTTCTCCATCTGGCTTTCTTCTCCGTCTGGCTTTTCCAGTGGGAAGCCGTTCATGACAGTGAAGTGTTGCAGGCCAGATTCCAGGCGAGTCGATGCAGCCGACCGCAACTTCGGGACCGCTCGCGGGTTCGATTGGCAGTCGACCTGCATGGGGCAGGACGGAAGGCGGGAAGCCTCCAGGGTCTTCCCATAAGGAATCCAAAATGCGTATCCGGAATTCGAACGCGCTCGTGCTGCTCGTCGTGCTGGCGGCGGCCTCGGCGGGCGCGATCAGCGCGAACCTCCAGACGTTTCGCACGACCGCGCTCTTGCACGGGATCGCACAGGGTCAGGACACGGTGACCGAAGCGCCGCAGTTCGATCCGGTGACA
Source organism: Myxococcota bacterium (assembly GCA_035541475.1). Lineage (GTDB taxonomy): Bacteria > Myxococcota_A > UBA9160 > UBA9160 > SMWR01 > DASUFZ01. The sequence continues at coordinate 38,171 of DATKND010000080.1, forward strand.
CTTCGCGGCTTCGAGCTCGTGAACCTCGCGATGGGCCGCCCGGTCGCCGACGTCAGCCATCCCGAGCAAGTGCTCGCGATGACGATCGCCTGCGATCTCAGCGACGCGCAGCTCGTCGTCTACGACCGCTCGGCGAGTCGCGAGGTCGCGACGATCGCGGAGAGCTCCAGCGTCGACTCCGTGAAGGCCCAGGGCCCGCGCGCGACGGCGCCGAATCTCGCTCACTTCGTCGCGCGCTTCGACGTGGACGAGAACGGCAATGCGACCGACGGCATCCAGAGCGGCTTCGCCACGGTGGCGGGGCGGCTCCATCTCGACCCGCAGACGGGCTGTCCTCACGCGGTGTTGATCTCGCTCGACAAAGATCCGAACGACAAGCTCTTCGGCGATGCCGATCTCTCCAGCAAGGATGATCCGGAGGAGGTCAAGGACGTCCTGCGCGCGGGCCACGCCCACCTGATCGGCGTCATCGATCTCGTCACGGCGGGGAAGTCGAACACGGTGCTCGTGCCCTACGGACAGCTCAGCATCCGCCGCCCGCTGCCCGACGCGAGTGCGAGCTGACGGCGACCCGCTCTCGTGTAGCGACGAGTCGGCTCGTCGCTCGATTCTGCCCGGACCGCGCGCCTCGCGCGGTCCGGGCCGCTCGCTGCCCGGCCGCCGCGCAGGCGCGCCGCTCGGCGAGTGGGTCGCGCCGCGTCGTCGGGCATTTGACCTCTTCGTCGAGCGCGCGACCCTTGGCGATCGCACGATCGCCATGCCGCGCCACCCCACCCGTTCGAGCCGAGCCTCCAGGCAGACCCACGCGCGCTCGCTCCGGGCAGCCGGGCCCGTGGTCCGGTTTCGCATGCGGATCACCGTGGGCGATGTGATCGCGATCGGCCCTGGCAAGGTCGAGCTGCTCGAGGCCGTCGAGCGCACGGGTTCGATCACGGCGGCGGCGAAGAGCCTCGACATGTCGTATCGGCGGGCCTGGATCTTGCTGGACACGCTGAACCGCTCGTTGCGGGAGCCCGCGGTCGACTCGGCCCGAGGCGGGGAGCAGGGGGGCGGCAGCGCGTTGACCGAGAGCGGAAGACGACTGATCGATCTCTACCGGCAGATCGAGAAGAGCGCGGGGTCGGCGTGTCGACGCGACCTCGAGCGCCTCGTGGGCATGCTCGCTCGCTGAGCGCGCCACCGAATCGTCCGCTCGAATCATGGACACCGATATATTCGTTCAGATATAACGCTCCTTCGATTGCGAATCGGAAGGAATCGTGAGACTGGGGGCAGCGCGGGCGGAGATCCGGAAACGGCTTGAGCGGGCTCGGGCGCTCGGGAGCGCCGTGGGGACGAGCCTTCTGGTCGGCGTATCGCTGCGGCTGTCACGCCGTGTCACGCGCAGGAGGCGAGCCCTCCGGAGGAGGTCTCGTCGCCGTCTTCACCGGTCGTCGACTACTTCGCGAACTGGTTCGAGCGCGTGGCCAAGACCCAGGCGGAGCAGCCCCACTGGGTCACGCCGCTCGTCACGGTCACGGCTCGTCTCGAGCAGGAGTTCCGCTACGACCAGATCTGGCAGAGCCGCCCGCACGGAGACGCGCTGTACAGCTTTGGAGGTGGCAAGGGGCTGGAGCTGATCCCGACGGAACACACCGAGGTGATCCTGGGAATCCCCGCCTATCAATTGCGCAAGCACGATACGAGGGAGACGAACGGCTTCGCGGACGAGAACCTGCTCTTGAAGTATCGACTGCTCGCGGCCAACGAGGATCACGGCAACTACATCGTCACGGCCTTCCTGGGGCTGACGCTCCCGACGGGCAACGAGCACAACACGCAGGACGAGACGATCTTCACCCCCACCCTCGCCTTCGGAAAAGGCTGGGGCGACTTCGACGTGCAGGCCACGCTCGGCGCGGCGATTCCCGCCAACGCGGTCGGCAATCTCGGCACGCCGCTCCTGGCGAACGCCGCGCTGCAGTATCGGATCCTGCGGTTCCTCTGGCCGGAAGTGGAGGTCAACACCACCTATTGGCCCAACGGCGAACGCGAGGGAAAGCAGCAGACCTTCATCACCCCCGGGCTCGTGATCGGCAAGATCCCGATCTGGAGGCGCCTCGGCGCCACGGTCGGCGCCGGCTACCAGGAGGCCTTCAGCAGTCACCCCGTGTACAACCACGCCGCGATCGTGTCCGTGCGCCTTCCGTTCTGACGAGCCAACGGAGTCGCCCGGTTCCGTGGGCGCAACTTTCCTCGCGCCGCCGGGTTTCAGAGGTAGCGACGGGGAATCGATGAGCCTCGAGACCGCCTTCCACGCCACGACCCGCTTCGGGCTCGGAGCGCGGCCCGGCGAGCTCGCGCACATCGCGGGAGATCCACGCGGCTGGCTGAAGGAGCAGCTGCAGAGCCCGAGCGTTCCCGATCGGGTGCGCATCCCGGAGTCGGAACGCAGCCGGACGCGACTCGTCGGCCGATCGGCCAGGCAGGCAGGCGTGCAGCGCCAGGAGCTTCTGCGCGTGTACCTCGACCAGTCGGCGCGGCGTTTCCAGGCGCACGTGCGCACCAGCCAGCCCTTCTACGAGCGCCAGGTGATGTTCTGGAGCAATCACTTCACGGTGTCGGTCCAGCGGCCCGTCGTCGCGGGGCTCGTGAATGCCTACGAGCTCGAGGCGATCCGGCCTCACGTCGGCGGGCGCTTCGAGGACATGCTCGTCGACGTGGCCCGCCACCCGGCCATGCTCCTGTATCTCGACAACGCGGAGTCCGTCGGGCCCGACTCGCGGGTGGGCATGCGCCGCGCCCGGAGCATCAACGAGAACCTCGGCCGCGAGATGATGGAGCTCCACACGCTCGGTGTGGACGGCGGTTATACGCAGGACGATGTCATCGGCCTCTCCCGGATCCTCACCGGCTGGAGCCTGGCGCGCAGCAACGGGAGCATCGTCGGCGAGTTCGAGTTCGAGCCGCGCATGCACGAGCCGGGGCCGAAGCGGCTGCTCGGCCGGGTCTTCGCGCAGGGAGGCCTGGAGGAGGGGATCGCAGCCATGAAGATGCTGGCCGGCCACGCCTCCACCGCGCATTTCCTGGCCACCAAGCTGACACGCCACTATGTCGCGGACGATCCCCCGGCCGCCGTGGTGGATCGGCTGGCCCGGACGTTCCGCGACACGAACGGCCACCTGCCGAGCGTGATGAGCGCGCTGGTCGATTGTGACGAGGCCTGGCAACACCCGCTGGAGAAGTTCAAGGACAGCTACGAGTATTGCGTCTCGGCGTTCCGCGCCCTCGGCTACGAGCCCGACGCGAAACAGAGCCTCGGCAGTCTGCGCGCGCTCGACTATCGCGTGTTCGCCGCGTCGTCCCCGGCCGGGTACCCCGACGTGGCATCCGCGTGGGCTGCGCCGGATGCGGTGATGAAGCGGATCGACTGGTCCTATGCGCTGTCGCGGCGCTTCGAGCGATCCGTCGACCCGCGCAATCAGGCGGCCGACATCGCGGGCCCGGTCCTGTCGCAGACGACCCGGCAGGCGGTCGCGAACGCTTCGAGTGGGGCGGAGGGCCTGGCCCTGTTTCTCGTCAGTCCGGAATTCCAGCGGAGGTAGTGCGCATGCCGCTCACGCGACGCGACTTCCTGCTGCGCGGCGGCATGCTCGTGGCCGCAGGGGCCTTCGGGGGCCCGGCGCTCGCCCTGGCGCAGGCGCCCACCGAGCGGCGCCTGTTCGTGGTCGTCCTGCGCGGCGCCATCGACGGGCTCGCCGCGGTGGTGCCGTACGGCGACCCGTCGTACGGGGACGCCAGGGGCCCGCTGGTACTGCCCGATCCTGCGCGGATCCGACTCGACTCCTTCTACGCCATGAACTCGGCGCTCGCATCGCTGGCCGTTCTCTATCAGCGGAAGCAGCTCCTGATCCTACACGCGACTGCGACGCCTTATCGCAGCCGCTCGCACTTCGACGGGCAGGACGTCCTCGACAGCGGTGCGGTGGAAGCGCATGCCTCCTCCACGGGCTGGCTGAATCGCGTGCTCGTCGCACTGCGGGGCGGGCAAGGGGTCGCCATCGGGCCTTCGGTCCCGCTGCTGCTGCAGGGCCCCGGCGACGTCACGTCGTGGTCGCCGAGCATCCTCCCCGGTGTCAGCCCGGATCTGCTCGCCCAGATCGTGCACCTCTACGAGTCGGATCCGCTGCTCTCCCGCGCGATCCGCGACGCCGAGATGCTGCGGTCCGAGAATCCGGGTTCCGTGTCGGCTGCGAGTCCGCGCGGTGGCGCGCGTGGTCCCGAAGCCTTCGCGGCCATGATGCGCAAGGCGGGCGAGCTGCTCGGCGACGGCCGCAGCGGCCTGCGGCTCGGCGCGATCGAGCTCGGCGGCTGGGACACTCATGTCGCACAGGGCCTCGATCGCGGGCGGCTCGCCAATGCCATGCAGCAGCTCTCCAGCGGAATCGAAGCCTTCGAGCAGGCCCTCGGTCCGGCCTGGCAGCAGACCGCGGTGCTCGTGGTGACGGAGTTCGGCCGCACCGTGAAGGGCAACGGGACCGGCGGCAGCGATCACGGCACCGGGACGGTTGCCTTTCTGATGGGCGGCAAGGTCGCCGGCGGGCGCGTGATCGGCGACTGGCCCGGTCTCGCGCCGCACCAGCTCTACCAGGAGCGCGACCTGCGCCCGGTCAACGACCTGCGCGCGCTGCAGAAGGGCGTCCTCGCGGACCACCTTGGTCTCGACGAAGGCACGCTCGGCGAAACGATCTTCCCCGGAAGTGCGGCCGTTCCGGCGTTGCGCGGGCTCGTGCAGGCGTAGGGGACGAGGCGCCGCGAGTCCGATTTCTGCCTTCCCCCCCCCCCGCGAGT
>DATKND010000081.1:0-2432 GCA_035541475.1 Myxococcota bacterium
GCGGCGGCCATCTGTTCCTCCTCGGGGACCTCTGCCTCGCCCCTCGACTCAGCCTGCCAGGCCGATGCTAGGCGCGATCCAGTCGCGCGAAGTAGGAGAGCCGCGTGCCGACCTGCGTGAAGCGAAGCCCCGCCGCCGCCGCCAGCTCGCGCATGCGCGCCGGCGCGACGTAGTCCGGATCCAGGAACAGCTCGCCGACGACGATGCGACCGCCGGGCTTCACGACGCGCGCGAGCTCTCGAAGCGCCACGTCGGGGTGCGGGATCTCCCCGAGCACCGTGATCAGGTAGGCCGCGCCGAAGCTGGCGTCCGGATACGGGAGTTCTTCCGCGTTTCCCTCTCGGGTGACGAGGTTCGCGATGCCCTGGCGCGCCGCGCGCGACCGGAGGTCCACGAGCATCTCCGGCTGGAGATCCAGCGCGTCGAGCCGTCCGCTCGCGCCGAGCGCTCGCGCGGTCGGCAGCGCGTGGTGACCGATGCCGGGTCCGATCTCGAGCATCTGCTCGCCCGGTCGCGGCTCGAGCACGCGATGCAGCGCGCGCCGAGAGTCGCGGATGCGAGAGGTGCAGGATCCAGCGCAGCGAGTGCGGCATCGGCGCCGGGTAGAGGCGGCTCCAACGCCGCGCGAGCGCGCCCGCGATTCCCGTGCCGACTGCGTAGCCGATCGGGATGAAGAGGGGATCGCCGATCGCGGCCGACGTCACGGCGCCGCCGGCGCAGAACATCATGGCGAAGAACGCCCAGTCCTGGCGCCGCAGCGCCCGGCGTCGCGAGCTCGCCGCGAGCACGGGCGAAGAGGGCATGCGCTGCAATCTCGCTCCCGCGCCGCCGTCAGGTCAAGAGAACACCGCATGACGACTGATTGCCACTCGAGGGTTGACATCCGTCGAGCGAATGCGTGAGAAAGGAACATGGCCGCGCGTCAGCCGAGCCCGCGCTACGAGCTCTACTACTGGCCAGAGATCCAGGGTCGCGGCGAGTTCGTGAGGCTCGCGCTCGAGGACGCGGGCGCGCACTACGTGGACGTTGCGCGCATGCCTGCGAAACGCGGAGGCGGCACCCGGCGCCTGATGCGTCTGCTCGAGGATCGGCGCCAGCGGCAGCCGGCCTTCGCGCCGCCCTTCCTGAAGGTCGGACGCCGCCTGATCGGTCAGACCGCGAACATCCTCTTCTTTCTCGGCCCGCGTCTGCGCCTCGCGCCGCGCGCGGAGGACGAGCGGCTGTGGCTGCACCAGCTCCAGCTCACCATCGCCGACTGGGTCGAGGAGGTGCACGGCACGCACCACCCGATCGCGGGCAGCCTCTACTACGAGGACCAGAAGGCCGAGGCGAAGCGCAAGGCGGGGCACTTCCTCGGCGAGCGCCTCCCGAAGTTCCTCGGCTACTTCGAGCGGATCCTCGCGCGGAGCGCCGGTCGTGACGGCGGCCTGCTCGGCCGGCGCATCTGCTATGCGGACCTGTCGCTCTTCCAGATGGTTGCAGGACTTCGTTACGCCTTTCCCGACGCGATGGCGCGGCTCGAACGCGATCATCCGCAGACGGTCGCGCTGCACGATCGCATCGTTCGGCGTCCGAACGTCGCGGCCTATTTGACATCGGAGCGGCGCATCCCATTCAACCAGCAGGGCATCTTCCGGCACTATCCGGAGCTCGAGGCGCGAGCATTGGCAAAGCCCGCGCAGCCTGTTATCTGAGAGCCCGGCGGACCCTCTCCGCCGACACCGAGGAGCAAGAATCGTGGCGGTCAGGTCGAATTCCAAAGTGGGCAAGGGGCGACTCCTGTCGGAGTCGAAGGTCAGGCGCGTGCTCGAATCGATGGGCGTGGACTCGGCGAAGTTCCTGCGCCTCTACGCGGCCGACTCGTCGCGCACCCCGCGCGGCAGCCGGCGGCCGAGCGACGCGCAGATCTCGGCGGTGCGGAAGTGGATGAAGGACCACGATCTCCGTGCGCTGAAGAAGAGCCTCAAGACCGAGAACACGACCACGGTCGACTCGGTGATCCGCCGCGTGATCGAGCACGCGCGCTGACGCGGCCGCACCGCAACTTTCTCCAAGACCTCCGCGCGCCGGGCCGCGAGATTCTCCCGCGAAAGGAGAATCCCGATGGCATCCATCCAGCGAGAGGTCCGGATCGAGGCGTGTCCCGATCGCGTGTGGGACGCGCTGCGCGACGTCGGCGCGGTGCACACGCGGCTCGCGCCCGCCTTCGTGACCGACGTGAAGCTCGAGGACGGCGCGCGCATCGTCACCTTCGGCAACGGGCGCGTCGCGCGCGAACGGATCGTGACGGTCGACGACGCGGCGCGGCGGGTGGTGTGGTCGGTCGTCGGCGGGGCCGGCGGCGCGATGACCCACCACAATGCGTCCGCGCAGGTCTTCCCCGACGGCGACGCCTGCCGCTTCGTGTGGATCGCGGATCTGCTGCCCGACGA
>DATKND010000082.1:0-64749 GCA_035541475.1 Myxococcota bacterium
CGGCGCAGACGCGGAGCCGGCGGTCACGGAGCAGCGCGCCGCGCGCGAGCCGACCTCGAACGGTGTCCCGCACGCGGCGTCGCCTCCGAGCCGCGCGGCGTTCGTTCAGGTCCCGTGTTGCGAGGGCGGGAGCAACCGCACACGCTATGGGCCGCGAGGGCGGAACGAGTGACACGAGCGGGACGGGCAAGACCACATTCCGTGGGGAGGGAAAGCGATGAAGCGGAAGGCCGTCCTCTCCACGTTGGCTGCGGCAGGCCTCGCATTCAATGCGCTGTCGGCGAGTGCCACCGTGAGCCTCTCGATCATCTCTCCGGATCATCCCAACCTTTACGTGCGCAACGTCTACGAGCCCGGGGAGACGGTCACGTTGCAAGTGATCGCGCAGGCCGATGGAGGGGAGACTGCGAACGCGATCCTCGGCAGCATCCTGTACTCGAATACGCTGTTCACGGGCCCGACCACCAGTCAGGTCGCGCTCAATGCCAGCTGGACTCCTGGCGCGCTCTCCTGCACCACAGCTCGCTGCCAGGCCTTCAACCAGATGACGCCTCCGGGTCCGGCACTCCCGGGCAACGTGGCCGCAGGCACGGTCATCTCGACGCTGACGTTCACAATCGCATTCGACGCGTTTCCTCAGGCCTTCACGTTCAACTGGCAGACCACGCCGTCGACCCAACGGGTCGATTGGTTCGGCATCGACCCCCTGACCCTGCCCGGGTATACGATCCAGATCGTCGGCGGGATCGGGCCGCCGATGCCGGAGCCGACGACTGGCGCGCTGCTCGGCCTCGGCCTCTTCGGCCTGGCCTTCGCAAGGCGCGATCGGGTCGCCCGGCGCCCATAGGCGCGTGCAGCCCTGCCAGAAGTCCGCAGTGCCAGCGGACGCGGACCCCTGGCTCGGACGACCCGCCACCGATTCCCGCGGCCGAGGCAGGTGTCACCGACACCGGAGTGCGAGCAGGCGGCGTGTCGCTTCTACAGTCGCGCCCCGGTCGGTCGATACACGGAGGCGATTCACGGAGCGTCAGGAGGAGCGATGGAGGTCGGATCGCTGCCCGTCGTCCGGATCGCCGACGACGGCGAGCTCGGCGACGTGCGCCAGCTCCTCGAGCAGCTCGGCGTGGAATGGGTCGCGGCCGGCGAGGAGCCGGAGCGCGCGACCGCGCTGCTCGTGGCCACGCCGAAGTACCTGATCGGCGCGCGCGCCGGCGAGCGCCCTGACTCGCTGGCGACCTACCGCATCGCGGTCGCCGACAAGATGACGCGCGGGCTCCAGCGCGAGATCGAGCGCGCGCGGCCCGACTTCCTCGTGAGTCGACCCTTCCACGCGGCGGCGCTCCGACTCCTGATCTTGCACGCGCTCTACATCGGACCCGAGCGGCGCGCGTCCGCGCGGGTCGCGATGTCGCTCGCGATCCGCTTCCGCAGCGGAGTGTTCTCGCGCGCCGCGACGCTCGTCGAGCTCTCGCGCGGCGGCTGCCGACTCGTCGTCGCGCGCGCTCCCGCTTCCGGCGAGAGCGTCACCGTGATCCTCCCGCGCGAGGCGACGGGTGGCGTCCCGCTCTCCCTCTCGGGGCGCGTGGTGGGCCTCGATCCCGCCGGCGGCTTCGAGCCCGGCGAGCAGGCCTGCTCGGTGTCGTTCGAGGCGCTCGATCCCGACAAGCGTCGCGCGCTGCGCGCCATCATGGCGAAGCAGTCGATCGGCGGGGCGACACTCGAGCCGCGTGCGGGCGGCGCGCTCGCGCCCGCGCCGGAGGCCGCCGTCGCGCCGGCGAAGTCCGCGCGCAAGCCCACGAAGGAATCCGCGGCGTCGGCGAAAAAGGGCCGCTCCGAGCGGCGTCGCTCGCCGCGCGGCACCTATGCGCGTCCGGTGCTCGCGTCGAGCGGAGGCGCTGCACGCACGCTGATGGGACGCGATCTCTCGAGCGGAGGCATGCGAGTCGCCGCGGGCGCGGACCTCATCGTCGGCGACGAGCTGAAGCTCATCGTGTACGGGCCGGCCGGCAGCGCGCCGCTGTTACTGCGTTCGCAGGTGGCTCGCGACGACGGCGCCGACGGCTTCGTGCTGCGCTTCGTCGATCTGGCGCCCGAGGTCGTCGCCGAGCTCGACGCGTGGGTGCAGCGACTTCCGGGCCGCGGCGACGCCGAGCCGGACGCGCCCTCGGCCCTTCACTCGGTCGTGTCGGAGATCGTCGAGGAGTCCTGAGCCGCGCGGGCTCGGACCTACGAGTGGCCGGCGAGCCGCTCGGGGCGCTCCGAGAGATCGCGCAGCAGGAACTCCGAGTTCACGAGCGCCAGCTCGGCCTCGGTCAGCGCCTGCCCATCGAGGCGGACGCCGACCAGCGACCAGCGATCGCTCGCCTCGAACTCGCAGGCGATGCGGCTCGCCATTCGCGCGCCCGAAGGCTCGTCGACCGCCTCGAAGCCGAACTCCACCGCGTTCGGACCCGGGCCGCGGCGGACCTCGTGGATCGCGATGTCCCCCCAGCTCGGGTTCCGGTAGCGGATCACGTCCGTGCAGCGCTCGACCCGGAGGTCGCCCGAGTCCCCCGAACAGGCCAGGCCGAGCGCGCAGACGAGCGCGGCGAGAAGCGCCTCACGCCAGGCGAGCATGCGCGTCCCTCCTCCCGATCCGTGATTCCTTCGGCCGACCGGCGCCCGGACTCGCGTGTCGCGCGTCACGGCAGGCGGCGGCCCTGTGACTGCGACCACACGGGCGAGGCGCGCGGCCGTCGATGCGACCCGCCAACGGGCCGGGCGGACGGGCGTCCCGGATGGACCCGAGGTGATCCATGAGCCCCTTCTCACGCGCGACGCGCGCCTGTGTGATCGCATCCTTCGGACTGGTGTGGGCCGTCGGATGCAAGACGACCCCCAACGCCAGCGCACCCGAGCCCGCCCCGCCGGTCGCGCGCAGCGAGGTCCGCGCCGCCCCCGTGACGCAGGTCCCCGCCTCGATGCCGCCGCGGCTCGAGACCGTCTACTTCGACTTCGAGCGCGCGGAGCTGCGCCCCGACGCCCGCACGACGCTCCAGCACGACGCGGACCTGTTGAAGCAGAGCTCGCAATGGACGCGGCTCACGATCGAGGGCCACTGCGACGAGCGCGGCAGCGACGAGTACAACATGGCGCTCGGCGAGCGCCGCGCGGGAGCCGTGCTGCGCTACCTGAAGGACCTCGGCGTCCCGGCGTCGCGCCTCTACACGGTCAGCTACGGCGAGAACCGGCCGGCCGCGCAAGGACACAACGAGTCCGCGTGGCGACTCAACCGCCGCGCCGAGTTCGACCTCACGCCCGCGCAGCAGGCGTCGCGCTAGGTCCGAGTCGCCGCGAGCAGCCGCGTCGCAGGTGCCCGGAGCGCGGGCACCTGCGGCGCCACGTCCCTCTGCTAGCCTGCGCGCCCCATGCAGGCGCCTCGGAAGGAAGTCCGCAACCTCGCCATCATCGCGCACGTCGATCACGGCAAGACGACGTTGCTCGATGGGTTGCTGCGCCAGACGGGCGCGCTCCCGCCCAAGGTGGCCGCAGTCGAGCGCGTGATGGACAGCGACGCGCAGGAGCGCGAGCGCGGCATCACGATCCACGCGAAGAACACGGCGATCCGCTTCGAGGGCGTCCACATCCACCTGGTGGACACGCCCGGCCACGCGGACTTCGGCGGCGAGGTCGAGCGCGTGCTCGGCATGGTCGACGCGGTGCTCCTGCTCGTCGACGCGGTCGAGGGCGTGATGCCGCAGACCCGCTTCGTGCTGCGCAAGGCGCTCGAGCACGGGCTGCGCCCGATCCTCGTCGTCAACAAGATCGACCGCCCCGAGCAGCGTGCGGCCGAGGTGCTGGACGAGGTCTTCGACCTGCTGGTCGAGCTCGGCGCCGACGACACGCAGCTCGACTTCCCGGTGGTCTACGCGTCGGCGAAGCAGGGAACCGCTTCGCGCGAGATCGGCGGGCCCCGCAAGGACCTTCGCCCGCTGCTCGAGACCTTGCTCGAATACGCGCCGGCGCCCGTCGTCGACCTCGAGGCGCCGCTGCAGTTCCAGGCGATGACGCTCGCCTACGACGAGTTCCTCGGACGCCTGGTCATCGGCCGCGTCGCGCGCGGCAGGCTGCGCCGCGGCGCGACGGTCGTCCGAATCGGCGCGGACGGCGAGCCGCAATCCTTCCGCGTCACCAAGCTCTTCGGCGCGCTCGGCGTCGACCGCGTCGAGATCGAGGAGGCTGCGGCGGGCGACCTCTGCATGATCGCGGGCGTCGACTCGATCGAGATCGGTGACACGGTCTGCGATGCGTCCGCGCCCGAGCCCCTGCCCCGCGTGACCGTCGATCCGCCGACCGTGCGGGTGCGCTTCTCGGTCAACAACTCGCCGCTCGCGGGCCGCGAGGGGCGCTTCGTCACGTCGCGCCAGATCGGCGAGCGGCTGCGGCGCGAGGCGCTCGGCAACGTGTCGATCCGCATCGAGCCGACCGAGAGCCCCGAGATCTTCGAGGTGGCCGCGCGCGGCGAGATGCAGATCGGCGTGCTCGTCGAGGAGATGCGGCGCGAGGGCTACGAGTTCTCGGTGTCGCGTCCCGAGATCATCACGCGCGAGGTCGTGGGGCGGCGCTGCGAGCCGGTCGAGGACGTGGTCGCCGAGGTCCCGGAGGCCTGCCAGGGCGCGGTGCTCGAGAAGCTCTCGCAGCGGCGCGCGCGGATCGTCTCGATGGAGCGGCGCGGCGTCACCTCGATCCTCCAGTTCGTCGTGCCGAGCCGCGGCCTCTTCGGCTACCGCAGCGAGTTCCTCTCCGACACGCGCGGCGAGGGCATCCTGCACCGCACGGTGCGCGGCTACGAGCCGTGGACCGGCGACCTGCCGACCCGCAGCGTCGGCGCGATCGTCGCGACCGAGGGCGGCGACACGACCGCCTACGCGCTGTGGAAGATCCAGGAGCGCGCGGATCTCTTCGTCGGCCCGGGCGTCCCCTGCTACGAGGGCATGATCGTCGGTGCCAACCGGCGCGCGGGCGACATGAACGTCCACGTCTCGCGCGCGAAGAAGCTGACCAACATCCGCGCGGCCGGGAAGGACGAGAACGTCGTGTTGACGCCGCCGCGCCTCGTGGCGGTCGAGTGGGCGCTCGGCTGGATCGCCGAGGACGAGCTGCTCGAGGTCACGCCGAAGAGCCTGCGCCTGCGCAAGCGCGCGCTCTCGGGCAGCCAGCGAAAGAGGTGAAGGCCGCGAGGCGGCGGCGGACATCTACCGCGAGCCGCGCACAACGCGGGTCGCTCATGGCGCGGCTGCGCGCTCGCTGCCGACGTTCCCGATCGGCGCCGACTCTGCGTCCGCGACGAGCGCGTCCACGTCCGAGCCGGTCAGCGACTCGAGGAACGCGACAAGCTCGCCGGCCTCCTGCGCCGTGAGGTGCAGCGGGTGGATGCGCGGGTCGAGCCCCGGATTCGGAGCGCCGCCGCGGTCGTAGAAAGCGATCACCTCCGCGAGCGTCGCCAACGAGCCGTCGTGCATGTAGGGGCCCGTCAGCGCGACGTTGCGAAGGCTCGGCGTGCGGTAGCGCCAGCGGTCGGCGGGATCGCGGGTCACCTCGTAGCGACCGAGATCGGGAGTGCGTGGCTCGCCGACCTGTCTTGCAACCTGCGCCGCGACGAGCGCGGTCTTGCCCGGCGCGAGCGGGACGTGCAGCGCGGCGCTGCGCTCCGCCTCCGCTTCGGCGGCCGCCCCGATGCCCGTGTCGTGGAACGCGTCATCCGTGAATAGCGCGGTCCGCTCGCCGACGAGATGGCAGCCGATGCAGCCGGCGCGCCCGCTGAACAGAGCGAAGCCCCGCTGCGCGGCGGCCCCGAGCGCGCTCGCATCGCCGCCGTAGCGCCAACGGTCGAAGGGCGAGTCGCCGGAGACGAGCGCGCGCTCGTAGCTCGCGATCGCGATGCCGACGCTCTCGCGCGTCAGACCGCGCGCCGGGAACGCCGCCTCGAAGAGCGCCTCGTAGCCCGGCACCGATCGGAGGCGCACGAGCACCGCGTCGGCCGACTCGTTGCCCATCTCGTCGTGCGCCAGCAGCGGCTGCCACGGCTGCTCCGAGAGCCGCGTCTCGCGACCGTCGTGGAAGAGGTTCCGCAGGTGCGCCGCGTTGTAGAGCGTCGGCGCGTTGCGGCGCACGCTGCGCCCTTCGATGCCGACGGGGGTGCGCTGCTCGCGCTGCGTGAAGCCCTGTCGCGGCACGTGGCAGTTGGCGCAGGAGATCGTCGCGTTCTCCGAGAGGCGCCGGTCGAAGAAGAGCCGGCGCCCGAGCGCGATCCGATCGCCGCTCGGCGCCTCGCCCTCCGGAAGCGGGAGAGGTGGCAGGCCGAGGGGCGGCTCGCGCGTGCGCGCGAGCAGCGCGGCCGATCCGTCGCCGCTCGCGGCGACCGCGCCGCCCACCGCGCGGGTCTCGGCGAGGAGCGTGCGGACGTCGGCCACGACGAGATCGGCCTCGAGGAAGGATGAGCCGTACTCGTTGCGGATCCGCCCGGACGGGTCGATCAGGAAGACTCGCAGCGCGTGCGCGAACTGCCCGGTCGGCTCGCCGCGCTCGTCGCGCTCCTCGATCCGGCTCTGCCCGTAGGCCGCGAGGATCGGCGAGAGGGCCGACTCCCCGGACGTGGTCAGGAAGCGCCAGTCGAGGCCTTCCGTCGCGACGGACTCCGCGAGCCGCGCCATCGCGACGGGCGTGTCGCGCGCGGGGTCGAAGCTCAGGCTCAGCACGCGCAGTCGATCGCGCGTCGCCGGGTCGTCGCGGAGCAGCTTGCCGACCCGGTGGAAGACCGCCATCGCGAGCGGACACCCTTCGGCGTCGCCGCACGCGGAGTAGACGAAGGCCAGCAGCACGACGCGGTCGGCGAAGAGCGCGTGGAGCGTGGTCGACGAGCCGTCCGACGCGAGCACCTCGCCGTCGGCCGCGGCTCCGAGCGGAGGCAGCGCGTAGCTGCCGGGCTCGGGGGTCGCGAGGCGCGCGTCGTCGGCGGCGCGCGGCGCCGCGGGTCCCGCGAGCGCGGCCGCCGCGCACAGAGCCGCCAGCGCCGCACGACGCACGGCGCCCGTCAGCGCGCGGCCAGGCCGCCGCTCGGAGCGGGCCCCGTCAGTCCGTAGAGCGCGTAGGCTCCGAAGCGCATCTGGTGCGGCCGGCCGAGCTGCTGCGCGCGGAAGTCGATCTCGAATCGCCGCGTGAGCTGACGCCCGTCCCAGCTGTACGCGCGCAGGAACTGCTCGCCCTCGTCGCCCTTCTTGTCCCAGTTCGCGAGCAGCGAGGAGGTGAAGTACACGCGCTTCCCGTCCCAGCTCTGCGACACCATGTTGAGCTGCTTGCCGATGCGCGACTCGTACACCTGCTTCGGGTGATGCGGATCGTGGATGTCGAACAGCCGCGCCCTGCCGTCCATGAAGGTGTCGACCCAGAGGCGCGAATCGTCGTTCGAGATCGAGATGTCGACCGGCAGCGGGACCTTCGCGGGGTCGCCGATGTCGGCGACCGCGGAGGCGCCCCAGCTCCCCTGCGAGTCGGCGTGGATCAGCCAGAGCTTCGAGGTCAGCGCCGACGACGTAAAGCACCAGTTGTGGTCGCCGTCCCAGGCGCAGCGGATCTCGAGCGGCGCGCCCGGCACGTCGAGCACCTGCACGGGGCGACGCGCGTGCAGGTTCCACACCACCACCGTCTTCCCGAAGTGCTTCATCGCCTCCGGATCGGCGAGCAGCTTGCCGAAGTCCATCATGTAGTTGGTCCAGCCGGTGAACGACGAGCTGATCAGCGCGTTCAGACGCGGCAGCGCGCGCACGTCGTAGCCGTAGCCGTCCGCGGACCCGCCCTTGCGCGCGCCACGCAGATCGTCGGGGTCTGGCATCCAGTAGGTCGCGACGTAGTCGCCGCCGTTCGTGTACTCGACCATGCCCGTGCGCCCGCCGTGGTCGCGGTCGTTCGAGAGCCCCGTGACGAGCATGCGGCCCGGCACCGCGTAGAGCGTGTGCGGCCCCACCACGCCGCCGCTGCGCGCCACGAAGTCGTCGATCGTCTTCGCGAGCTTCGGGCGCGCGGGGTTGCTGTGGATGTCGAAGATGAAGATGCGGCTGGTGTCGAGCCCACCGGCCCAGAGGAACATGCGGTCGTCGGTGAGGCCCGAGTGGTGCGCCTCGTTGCGGCTGCCGACGGACAGCGTGTGCACCACCTTCCCGTAGCTCGGTGACGTCGGGTTGGCGTCCACCGTGACGAGCTTGTCCTGGCCGTCGCCGACGCCTTCCTCTCCGAGCGTCCAGACGTAGATGAAGTCCTCCTGTCCGATGATCTTCGCCATGTAGGGCGACATGCAGGTCTCGTCCGCCGCGACCGGCGCCGCCGCGACCGGCGCGAGGGCCAGGAGCGCGGCGGCCGCGCGCGACGCGCCGCATCGGATGGATCTCCCTCTGCGCATGGGTCCTCCTCGAATCAGGATCGCGGCTCGAAGTACCAGTTGACCGAGTCGGCCGCGAGGTAGCGGTCGATGCGCTCGTATCCGTGCGCGTGGAAGTACGCGAGGATCGCCTCCTGGATCGACGGCGACGCCTCGCACACGAGTTCCGGCCGGAAGCGCTCGATGTCGAATCGCGCGAGAGCGGGCGGCTCCGACTCCTCGATGTCGATCGAGAGCAAGTCGATCTTCTCGATGCGGCGGTCGTCGAGCACCTTGTCGAGCGTCACGGTCTCGACCTCGACGGCTCGTAGGAGAGCGTCGCGCCGTTGAACACGCGGTCCTTCTCCACCGAGGAGAGCTCGCGGTCCATCGCGCGATAGAAGGTCTGACCAGCCGAGGTCCTTCTCGAGGTAGTGGGTGATGCTGTGCTCCACCGGCGCGCTCGCACCGACGTCGACGAAGAAGCCACCGCGGCGGTCCTGGAAGAAGTCGCGGATGACGAGCTCCTCATCGAACTGCGAGTAGAGCTTCTTCTCGGTGCCGGGGATGTCGCGCCGCTCGCGCGAGCAGCCGGCGACGAGCAGCAGGACGAAGCTGAGCGCGCTCGCGGCGACGCGCGACGGGACCGGCACGGGTCCGACCATGACACCAGCCCCTCGCCGCTGCAAGCCGCCGCAGGCGGCGCGAACGAAGCTCAGAACCGGGCGCGGAAGCGACCCTCGAGCGAGCGAGCACGCGCGAGCACGGCGGGCTCGAGCTCGGCCGCCTCGAGCGAGCGCTCGCGCCGCAGCTCGGCGAGCAGCACGTCGCGCACGGACTCCCACGCGACCCGGCCGATCTCGTCGGCAACGCTGCCCGCCGTCTCGGGACGGAAGGAGAGGCCGAGCGCGGCGTAGACCGGCGCGAGCGCCTCGCGCACGCGCGCGCTCCGGTCCACGACGAGCACGCCGCCGACGTGCGCGGCTCCCTGAACGATCCGCTGCCCGACACCCATCAGCTTCCGCCGCCCGCCCGCGTTCACGCTGAAGTCGCCGGGGCAGTACTCGCCCTCGACCTCGCCGACCCGCGCGTCGACCCCGAGCCGGCGCAGCGCCGAGGCCACCCATCCCGACACGCGCTCGAAGCGGGCGCGGATCTCGCGCCGCGCGTCGGCCGCGGGCAGACACCAGGCGAAGGCGATCGCGTCGCGGTGGAAGACCGCAGCCGTGCCGCCGGCGAGGCGCAGCGCCGCGTCGAAGCCCGCCGCGCGCGCCGCGGCGACGGCGCTCGCGAAGCCCGGTCGCGAGGAGTCGGAGACGGAGAACGCGACGACGTCGTCCGGGCGATAGAGGCGGAGGCTCTCCGGCTGCGTGCCGTCGGCCGCGCCGAGGAGCAGCGCGCGCGACACGGCCACGTCGTAGGCGGCCTCGCCCGGGAAGGCGCGGTCGTAGACGCGCATGCCGGGACGATACCCTGTCGCGCCATGGGCGAGGCCCGGCTCGCGCTGGTCGGCGGCTGCGGCAGCAGCGGCACCACGCTCCTGACCCACCTGCTCTCGCGACATCCGCTGGTGGCGACCGCGCCCGAGCTGAACTTCTTCAACCATCCCGAGTCGCTCGACCTCGCGCGCTTCGCCGACTCGCTCGACGCGCTGCTCGCGCGGCGCCGGCTCACGCCCGGCTACAAGCAGGTCGCGACCTTCCTCGGCCCGCGCCGCGAGCTCGACCTCTCGCGCGCGCGGCTCGCCGACTGGGCCGCGCGCGCGCGCGACGCCGCCGAGCTCCACCGCTGGCTCGCCGAGCACGTGTGCGCGCGGGTCGGCGCCACACACTTCGTCGAGAAGACACCGACCAACGTCTATGCCTTCGCGCGCCTCGCGCGGGAGAGCCCGGACGTGCGGCTCGTCCATCTGATCCGCGACGGCCGCGACGTCGCCGCGTCGCTCGCGCAGCGCGGCAGGAACCTGTTCGCCGCGGGCAGCCGCTGGCTCTACGACACGCTGGCGGGTCGGCGTGCCCGCGAGAGCCCCGCGTATCTCGAGCTGCGCTACGAGGACCTGGTGACGGACACGCAGGCGACGCTCGCGCGCGTCTTCGCGCACCTCGGCCTGCCGGATCCTGGACCCACGCAGGCGGAGCCGAGCGGCCAGGTCCCCGAGCCCTGGCGGCGCAAGCGAGCCGCGGCTCGCTGGAGCCGGACGCCCGACCAGCCAGTGTCGGCCGCGTCGGTCGGGCGCTTCCGCGACGACCTCGACGACCCGGCGCTCGCGCTGCTGCTGCGGATCCGGCTCACCGCGCGCGCCGCGCGCGCGCTCGACGCCCCGGTCGCGAGCTTCGCGGAGCTGCTGCTGCACCTCGGCTACGCACCGTGCGCCGTCCCTCGCGTCCGCGCGCGAGACGGCGCTGCGGCCTGGCTGACGCTGGCGAGCGACGCGGCCCGACGTTCGCTGCGCTCGCTTCGCTACACCGGTCGCCCTGTCCGTCCGCTCACGACCCTCGGACCCGTCGGGCCAGGCGTGAGATCTGGCGGAGCACGCGTTTCTTGAAGCCGCGTCGCAGGCGCTGGCTCTCGAGTCGGTAGTTCAAGGTCAGCGAGTGGCGCAGCGCGCCGATCGCCTCGACGCCATGCCAGGTCTTCTCGCTGCGCGCGAACGAATACCCCGTGTTCGGCCGAAACGGCAAGGTGTCGACCTTTGCGAAGCCGGCGCCGCTCCGCCGGTAGAGGGCCGTGCCCATCTCCGCGTGCGAGTCGTCCGGCGCGAGATAGAGCTGGAGCAGCACGACCTTGTCGCTCGTGTCGGGATGGACGCCGATCCGGTACCCCGGCTCGTCGCGCTGGAGCTTCACCGTGCCCGCGAAAGCCGACGCCGACCCCCCGAAGCGATCGCCGAGCACGTCGGCGTAGATCGCGAACAGCGCGTCGCGCAGCTCCGCCGAAGCGAACGCCTCGCGGCACGCGTCGAGACACGCGCGCGCGCGCGGTGGGAGCGGCGCGAGCGTCTCCCGCTCGAGCGTAAAGGTGCTGCGCGTGGTGCTCCCGTCCGGGCGCAGTGCGTCCTTGTGGTAGAGCGGCTCGAAATGCTTCGGATCCGGCAGCGACGCGAGCAGCTCCACGTAGAAATCCGCCGGGAGCACGCCCTCGAGATATTGATGCGCGAAGGGCTGCTCGCGCCGCGGCGCCGCGCGCACGACCTCGAGCACGTGGCGGAGCAGCGCCGACGACATGGCCGCAATCTACGGCAGCGGCCATGCCGCCACGAGCCGCGCCTCGCCCGCTCGCGCGACGCGATGTGCTACACCGCTCGCGCGTGACGTCGTACCGCAAGCGGCGCCTCGAGCCCTGGTCCCAGCGCCTGCGCCGCATCGAGCGATCGCTGCTCGGAGGGTCCGGAAAGTCGCAGCGGGTGTACCGCGTCACCATCGCGGGTCGCGACGTCAAGCAGATCGTGTTCGCGGAGGCGGCCCGCGCCGAGCGCACCGCCGCGCTGCTCGATCTGCTCGCCGACACGGGGCTCGTGCCGCGCCGCATCGCGCGCCACGGGAGCGAG
The DNA here is from genome assembly GCA_035541475.1 of Myxococcota bacterium. GTDB lineage: Bacteria > Myxococcota_A > UBA9160 > UBA9160 > SMWR01 > DASUFZ01. The sequence goes on from DATKND010000082.1 coordinate 11,940, forward strand.
CTGTGGGTCGAGTTCCTCGACGGCAGAGCGCTCGAGCCCGGCGCACCCCCGCCGCTGGACGAGCTCGCCGCCCTCTTCGCGACCTTCTACACGCGCGGCTCGCGCGCGCCCGCCGACACCGCGGCGCTGCGCGCCGAGCTCACGGCGCAGCTCGCGTGGCTACGGGATTTCGGCGTGCTCGATGCCGCGCTCGCGCGCGCACTCGAGGCGCGCGCTCTCTCGGCGCCGGCGACGAAACTCTCGCGCGGTCTCGACTATCTCGACGCTCGCCCGGAAAACTTCCTGCGCGACCGGAGCGGGCGCCTTCGCATCGTCGATCTCGAGAGCCTCGGCGCGGACGAGGTCCAGGGCACGGGCGCTGCGCGCGCGTGGCTCCGCTGGCCGGGTGTCTCGCGCGAGGCGCTGCTGGCCGGCGTGGCGCGCTGCGGCGGTCCGGACCTCATGCCCGTCGCCGATTTCCTCGAGCTCCGCTTCGCCGCGAGCTGGACCTTGCGGTCGCTCCTGCTGCGCAAGCCGAAGCTGGTGGACCCGGCGCTGTTCCGGCGCCTCGCCGCGAGCTGAGCCGCGATGGGCGCGGCCCCGCGCGTCACGGTCCTCGTGCCCGTCTACAACCGCGCGCCGGTGCTGCGGCAGGCGCTCGAGTCGGTGCTGGCGCAGCGCTTCGCGGACTTCGAGCTGCTCGTGATCGACGACGGCTCGCGCGACGGGAGCCTCGAGATCGCGCGCTCGCTGCGCGACCCGCGCATCCGCATCGAAGTACAGGCGCAAAATCGGGGCATTCCCGCCACGCGCAACCACGGGCTCGCGCTCGCGCGCGGCGAGTACCTCGCGATGGCCGACAGCGACGACGTGTCGCACCCGCGGCGGCTCGCGCTGCAGGTCCCGTGGCTCGATGCGCATCCGGAGGTCGCGGCGCTCGGCTCCTTCGCGCTCCGCACCGACGCGTCGGGACGGCGCGTCGACGCGCCGCTCGTGCGGCCGACCGCGCCGCGCGAGCTGGCGGGCCGCATCCTCTTCGCGAGCGCGATGAAGAGCCCCACCGTCGTCGCGCGCACGGCCGTGCTCCGCGAGCACGGCTACCGCGAGGAGCTCGTGCTCGGCTCCGACATCGATCTCTGGGCGCGCGTGTCGGCGCGCCACGCGCTCGCCAACCTGCCGCGCTTCCTGGTTCGCTACCGCGCGGGCGGAGTCAGCCACGAAGACGGCGCGCTGCGCCTCGCGATGCGCCGCCTCGTCGCGAGCCCTCTGCTCGACGAGCTCGGCGTGCCCTTCGCGGACGCCGATCTCGATCGCCACGCGCAGCTCCGCAACCTGCGCGGCTTCCACCCCGACGCCGCCTACCTCGCGTGGTGCGAGGGCTGGCTCGAACGCCTCGTCGAGGCCAACGCGAGAGTGCGTCGCTACCCCGAGCCCGAGTTCCGGCGCGCCGCGGCCGAGCGCTCCCTGCTCGTCTCTCTCCGCGCGACCGCGGCGGGCGAAGCGCCGCGCGCACTCCTGCCACTCCTGCGCTCACTCGGGCGGGTCTTCGGTGGAGCGCCCGGCTACGCGCGCCTCGGGCTCGGCGCGCTTTGCGGCGCCGCGAGAGCTCTGGTCTAGGGACCTTTCTCCGCGCAGCGAGGCGGCCGCGTCCGGCGCGACGGAGCCCACGTGGAGCACGCGCTGCGGGAAGGGGATCTCGATCCCCGCATCGCGAAGCGCGTCGTGGATCGCCATCGCCACCTCGCTGCGCGTGGTCCCGAGCATCTCCGGGTTGTCCGTCCAGATACGCACCTCGAAGTCGAGCGAGCTCTCGCCGAAGCGCATGAAGAGGATGAGCGGCTTCGGGTACGCGCAGACGCCCGGGTGCTTCTCCGCGACCCCGCGCAGCACCGTCTCGACGCGGCGCGGGTCGCTCCCGTAGGCGACGCCCACCGCGAGGGTAATGCGACGGAGCCGATCGGAAAGTGTCCAGTTGACCACGCGATCGGTGATCAGCGCCGCGTTCGGAACGATCACGTCGGCGCCGTCCCAGGTGCGGAGCGCGCTCGCGCGGATCCCTATCCGCTGCACCGTGCCCTCGAGGCCCGCGAGCTCGACCATGTCGCCGACCTTGATCGGCCGCTCGAAGAGCAGGATCAGGCCCGACACGAAATTGTTGACCACCGTCTGGAGCCCGAAGCCGATGCCGACGCCGAAGGCGCCGAGCAGGATCGTGATGCGGTCGAGGTCGAAGCCGAGCGCGGAGAGAGCCATCAGGAAGCCGACCAGCAGCACCGCGTAGCGAAGCAAGGTGGACAGGGCAAACGGCACGCCACGGGCCAAGGTGACGCGCGGGAAGATCTCCTCGTCGAGCACGAAGCGGAGAGCGCGTGCGACGAACCATGCGCCGAAGAGTGTCGCGACGAAGGCGAGCACGCCGCCGAGCGTCACATCGAAGCCCGCGTAGCCGAGCGAGCTGCCGAGCATCGCCTGGAGCCCGCGGAAGAGCGGCGCGCGCATTGCGAAGAGACCGAGCACGAAGAGCACCCACGAGATCAGCGCCGCCGCGCGCAGCAGCTTGCGCGTCCGCCGCAGGAACATCGCGCGGTGGTGATCGACCATGCGGATCGCTGCCACCGCGTGCCCGCCGAAGAGCGCTGCCGCCAGGCCTTCCGCCACCCGCACCAGGGCGAAGAGGGCGAGCGCCACGTAGCCGCTGCCGAGCACGCCGCCGCCGACGAGCGAGGCGAAGCGCGTGTACCCGGCGACGCTGGCCAGCGCCGCGAGGGCGGCGCCGACCGCGCCGGCGCGGATCCAGAGACCGAGCGCCGAGAGCCAGCGATTCCCGCGCGCCGACGCCGGCAGATTGTGGAGGCGATCCGGCCGCAGCAGCAGCGCGAGCACGACGACGAGCGCGATCATCTCCGCCGTGAAGGCGACGCGATCCGGCGTCGTCGAGCCGGTCAGCATCGAGCGCAGCCGGTCGAACAAGGCGAAGCCGGTCAGCAGGTAGAGCGGCGGGCGGAAGGCCTTGCCCAGCATCGGCCGCAGCACCACCAGAGCGGCCGGCACGAACACGAGCCGCAGCGCCGCGACGACCGAGTGCGGCGCATCGCCGTAGAGGAAGCGGCTCAAAAAGAGTGTCAGCACGGTCGCCGCCGCGACCGGGTGTCGGGTCGCGAGCTGCGCGCCCTCGTCGGGCCCGATCGCCTCCGGGTCGGCATCCTTCGGCGGTGCGGTGCCCGCGAGCGCCGCGCGCGCGCGCCGCATCGCCCAGATGAGCAGGGCGAAGATCAACACCTGGAGCGTGACGACGTCCTGGTGCTGCGCCACGAAGCGCGGGAGCTCCTCGCGCAGCAGCTGCAGGTAGTCGCCGATGCGCCAGTGGGTCCACTCACCGAGGCCCGCTCCGCCGACGTCCCACAGCGGCGGGACGTCGCGCACCAGCAGGTTGTCGAGCACGCGCGTGCGGGTCGCGTCGATCGACGCGAGCACCTGCTGTACGCCCGCATGCAGATCCGCATACTGGCTCTGGAGCACGAGCGCGTCGTTCAGCGAGCCCTCGACCGCGGCCGACGCCTTCCGGATCTCCGCCAGGGTCGCGTCCACCGCGGCCAGGATCACGGGCGGGACATCGCGCTCCCGCGCCTGCGCGCGCGTCCGCCGCCACAGATCGCGAGAGCGCGACAGCTCCTCGTTCTGGCTCTCGAGCGACGCGATCAGCCGGCGCAGGTGGTCCTCGCGCGAGCCGAGCTGACGGTCGTAGCCCTGCCACTCGGCCGTCAGGTTCGAGAGCGTCGCGATCGACGGCGTCTGCTGGAGATCCACCGTGCGCGGCTTGAGCTGCGGCTCGATGCGCTGCGCGAGCCGCACGAGGTCCGCCTCGAGCTGCTTCGAATCGTCCTGCCCCGCGAGATCCGACTCGAGCGAGCGCGCGGCGTCGATCGCGACCTGCGAGCGAACGGTGATCTCGCCGACCGGCACCGGCTCCGACACCGCCGGCGCCGCGGCGCTCGCCCGCGGGCTCGCCGCCGACGCGCTCGCGGCCGACGGGCTCACGACCGGTGCGGTCTGCGCGCCGATCGGCGTCGCGCCGAGGGCCAGGACCGCGAGCGCGAAGCCGAGTCCGCGCAGCCGCGCCACGAGGCCCTCTAGCGGCCCGAGCCGCCGAGCGCGCCGGCCGCCCGCAGCTTCTGGATGCGCGCCGCGTCGTAGCCGAGCACGCGACGCAGCACGGCGTCGTTGTGCTCGCCGACCTGCGGCGCCCGCGTCGGCGCGGGCAAGGTCTCGCCGAGGAACTTCACCGGGAAGGGCAGCATGTCCGCGCCGTGCTCCTTCGCCGGATACCACGGCAAGCGGTCCTGGAACTGAGGGTCGTCGGCGATCGTCTTCGGCGTGTTGACCGGCGCGACCGGGAAGTTCTGCTCCTCGCCGAGCCGCAGCCACTCCGCTGAGCTCTTCTGCCGGAAGATCTGCTTCAGCTCGCGCTGGAGCTCGCGGTTGTTGCGGGCGTGGTCCGCGTACTTCGAGCCGGGCCAGCGCTCGAAGAGCTCGGTCCGCCCGACGCACACGCAGAAGTTCTTCCAGAACGCCTGCTCGGAGGCCATGAAGAGCACGTAGCCGTCGGCCGACTCGTAGATCTGGTAGCGGACGCCCTCGCGCATGCCGGCCGTGCCGACGGCGCGACGCACGTAGTTGTCGGCCTTGTTGCCCGTCACCTCGGACTCGGGCCGCTCGTACGCCTTCCACGACTCGCTGCGGTACCAGTCCATGTAGGCGGCGGCGTCGGACTGCGCGATCTCGAGCATGCAGCCCTGCCCCGTCTCGCGCGCGCGGATCACCGCCGCGAGGATGCCGAAGGCGCCGAACAGGGGACCCGCGTGGATCCCGATGCTCGCGTGCTCCGGGATGTACGTGAAGCCGTCTTCGTCGACGGCCGGCGTGATGATCCCCGCCCACGTGTCGAAGGCGATGCCGTGCGCCGGAAGATCGCGATACGGGCCGGTCATGCCGTAGCCCGAGATGTTGCAGAAGACGATCTTCGGGTTGATCGCGCGCAGCTGCTCGTAGCCGAGGCCGCGCCGCTCGAGCGAGCCCGGGCGCATCGCCTCCACCACCACGTCGGCGCCGCGCACGAGGTCGCGGTAGACCTCGACCGCCTCCGGCTTCGACAGGTCGAGCACGAGGCTCTGCTTGCCCCGGTGGACGTGCAGGTGCAGCAGCGAGACGCCCTCGACGATCGGCCAGGTCATCTCGCGGATGTAGTCGCCGGCCGGCGACTCGACCTTGATCACCTCGGCGCCGAGGTCGGCGAGATGCGTGGTGATGGCGCCGGGGCCGAGCAGCGCGCTCTCGATCACGCGCAGGCCGGCGAGGGGCGGACGGGGAACGGACATGAAGAGCTCCTGCGCCGGCGCGCGCGCCGCGCGGCGCGAAATCGGATGCTAGGCCGGGCGTGCGCCGCCCGGCGTGAAGGCGCACGGCATGTGCTTGATGCCGTGGATGAAGTTCGACGCCAGCATCTGCGGCGGACCTGTGATCTCGAGATCCGGCAGCCGCCGGAAGAGCTCGCGGAACATCACCGTGATCTCGCGCCGCGCGAGGTGTGCGCCGAGGCAGTGGTGGGGACCGGGGCCGCCGAAGCCGACGTGCTCGTTGGGGCTGCGCCGGATGTCGAAGCGATGGGGGTCGGTGAAGACCGACTCGTCGCGGTTGGCCGACACGTACCAGAGCACGAGCTTGTCGCCGGCGCGGATCGGCTGCCCGGCGAGCTCGGTGTCGCGCGTGGCCGTGCGGCGGAAATGGAGCACCGGCGTGGCGAAGCGCACGATCTCCTCGATCGCCGTCGGCGCGAGCGCATCGAAGTCCTTCTGCCAGAGCGCGCGCTGCGCCGGGTGCTCGCAGAGCGCGCGCATGCCGTGGCTGATCGCATTGCGCGTCGTCTCGTTGCCGGCGACGACGAGCAGCACGAAGAACGATCCGAGCTCGGCATCGCTGAGGCGCTCGCCGTCGAGCTCGGCGTGGACGAGCGCGGAGGTGAGGTCCTCTGTCGGCTGGCGCATCCGCTGGCGGCCGAGGTCCTGCACTAGCGCGGCGAGCTCCGCGCCGGCGCCGAGGAGCGCCGCCGGCACGTTCTCGATCTGCGCGACGTACTCGGGGTCGCCCGCGCCGAGGATCACGTTGGTGCGGTCGAAGACGAAGCGCGTCTGACTCTCGGGGATCCCCATCAGATTGCAGATGATGCGGAGCGGCAGCTCGGCCGCGAGGTCGGTCACGAAGTCGCACTCGCCGCGCGGGGCGACCGCGCCGATCACCTGCGCGGCGACGCGCTCCACGTCGGCCTCCACCCGTTTCAGCATGCGCGGCGTGAAGCCGGACGACACGATGCGGCGGAGCCGCGCGTGGCGCGGGTCGTCCTGGTTGATCATCGAGCCGAAGAACTCGTTGAAGGCCTCGGGCATGTCGGAGATCTGCGTGCCGCGCCCCGAGCAGAAGCGCTCCGCGTCGCGAGAGACCTCCAGCACGTCGGCGTGTCGCACGACGGCCCAGTAGCCGGGACCGGGCGGCAGGAACGGCACCTCGAACTCGCGGTGGAAGGTCAGCCCCTGCGTGCGCCGCAGCGCCGCGAAGCCGGCCTCGATCGACTCGAAGGGCTGCATCCAGAAGGCGGGCTCGCCGAGCGCGATCTCGGGAGCGGACGATGCGGCGGTCTGTGACACGGGGATCTCCGTCGAGTGCGGGTGCCAGTCTACTGATTCGAGCCGCGCAGCTCGATCGCGACGCCGGGCGCGCCCGCGCCGCTCTCGATCGTCACCGAGTCGGCCGGGATGTCGTGATCCTGCTGGAGCGACTGCGCAACGGACTTCGCGCGGGCCTGCGCCAGCGCCTGGCGCGCCGAGTCGCCGACCTGCACGTGGCCGGCCAGCCGATCGAGCGCGGACCGCGTCTCGGCGTCGAGCGAGTCCGGTTGCTCGGGGTCGGCCTCGGCGAGCGCGCTCTTCACACGCCTGCGCTCGAAGAACCCGAGCTCGTCCGCGCCGGGCAGCTCCTGCCCCGCCTTCGCGCGCGCGATCAGATCGCGGCGAGCGAGCGCCGGGTCGTCGCTCGCGTCGGCGCGCCCGACGAGCGCGACGTGGAGCCCGGGCCGAGAGCGGAGCAGGTCGGCCAGCGCGCCGATCCGATCGTCGCCTTCCGCTCCGGGTTCGTCCTCGCCCGGGTCCATCGGGATCGCGTCGACCCCGGTCGAGAAGGCGGAGCCGGCCGAGCTCGCGACGGTGCCGAGGAGCTTCAGCGGCGCGGCGAGCGCGCCCATCAATGCCTGGCGTAGCGCCGCGGTGACCGCTGCCGCGATGCCGACCTGCGTGCCGTCGGCCCCCTGCTCCACGTCGACCGGCAAGGTGATGTCGCCGTGCAGGTCCTGGAGCAGCGCGATCGCGACGTCGAGCGGCACGCCGAAGGACTGCTGGAACCAGCCGCTCTCGCGCTCGCTCACGCGCAGCTCGTGCAGCGAGACGGTGCTCTTCGCCCCCATGCGGTCCGCGCCGAGCGCGACCTGCGAGCGCAAGGTGAGACGTCCCTGCTCGATCGCGAGCCCGCTCGCCTTCGCCGCGTAGGGGTCGAAGGTCGCGAGCGGGAGCTCGCGCAGCTCGAGGCCGAGATTGCCGGCGCCGCCCTTCAGGCTGCCCTTCAGCTCGAGCGACGCCGCGTGCTGTCCCTTCGCGGTCAGCACGAGGTTCGACACGTCGCGCTCCGGCCAGCGGACGTTCTGCGCGCGGATGCGGAGATCGCGCAGCGAGGTGTCGACCGGCGGACGCACCGTGGTGTCGCGGAAGCGGATCGCGCCGTCCGTCAGCTCGAGCGCGTCGACCTGCACGTGGGGCGGCGGCGTGGCCTTCTCTTCAGGGGCGGCGGGCGCCGGAGTCTCCGCGGCGGGCGCCGGCGCGGTCGTCTTCGCCGCAGGCGCCGGCTGGAGCGTGAACTCGAGCTGCGGCGCCTCGAGCGCCACCTTCGTCAGGTGGACCTCGGGCGCGGCGCCCGCGCCGTCGAGCGGGAGCTCCAGCTCGCCGAGCGCGAGCGCGAGATCCTTCCAGCGCAGCGAGAGCGCGCCGTCTGGTGTCGCGAGGTCGAGCTCTCGCACGCGCAGGTCGCCCTGGAGGTGGACACCCGCGGGCTCGTCCGGCGACTTCGACCCGAGGCGCAGCGCGATCTCGAGGGAGCCGTCGCTCCGCCCCGACGCGATCTTCACCGGCGGCTCGGGCGCGAGCTTCACGATGCGGTCGAGCCGCACGCCTTCCCACTTGAAGCTCCCGTCGAAACGCAACGGCTGGGGCGCGAGCTTTCCCTCGAGCGCGAGCTTCGCGTCGTCGGTCGTGAGGCGAACCTCCAGCGGGAACTGCGCGGCGCCGAGCCCGAGATCTTGCGCATGGACGTCGAGCTCCGCGTTCACCGCTTCCCCGTCCGGCAGTCGCCACACGAAGCGGGCGCCCTGGATGTGAAGATCCTTGACGCGATCCTTCGGAGGTTCGGTCGCAACTTCCGGAGGCGCCGGAGCTTGTGAGGGCGCAGCGCTCGCGACCGCCTGCTGCTCGGGCTTCTGCGCCGCGAGGCGGTCCGACTGCACCTGCAGCTCCGGTCCGCGTAGCGCCACGTCGCCGACCCCGAACACGCCCTGGTGCATCGAGAGGTCGCCGACCACGAGCTGCTCGAAGCGGAGCTCGGCGATCGGCGCGCCATCCGGCACGCTGACGAGCCGGAGCTGCGCCGCGTCGAGCGCGAGGCGATCGATCGCGAGGTCGACGCCACCGCCGGACTCCTTCTCCGGCGCGGTCTCGGGCGCGGAGGGCGCGAGCACGAGCGGCGCGAGACCTCCGTCCGGATTCCGGTCGAGCCGCAGCATCGGCGACACGAGCGCGATCTCGCGCAGATGGATGCGACCGTGGAGGAGAGGCAGCCATGCGATCTGCGCGCCGGCGCTCTGGCAGCGCACGACCTCGCTCGCGGGACCCTGTGCAGCGCGCGAATCCGCTCCGGGACCGCCCACCGCGAGGCCTTTCAGGAGTACGCGCCCCGCGACGAGTCCGAGATCGACGTCGTCGAGACGGACCTGGCGTCCGAGCGCCGTGGACGCCTTCGACTCGATCACGCGTCGCAGCACCTCCGGCAGCGAGACGCGCACGGCGACGAGCACCCCGAGCACGACGAGCGCAATCGCCAGACGACGCCGCGACCTCGGCGCGGCGGGCCGGGGGAAATCGGGAGCAGCCATCCACGCGCAGCATAGTCGTGCGGAGGCGCTTCGCGCGCGGGCTATCGAGGAGGTCCCTGCCCCACCCCCGAGTCGACCGGCACGACCGGCACCTCGAGCGCGAGGCGCCCCGCGTGCTCGAACTCGAGCGTGACGTGGACGCGGCTTCCCACCGCGAGCGGCTGCGTCAGGCGGGTCAGCATCCCGTGCGCGCCGCCCGGCTCGAGCCGAAGCTCCCCGCCCGCCGGCACCGGAAGCCCATCGCGCGCGGGCTGCATGCGCACGAGCCCGGACTCCTCGCGCGTCTCGTGGAGCTCCGCGTCGCCCGCGTCGCTGCGCACCGAGAGCAGTCGATCGCCGTCTCCGTCTTCGTCGCGCACGACGAGGTAGAGCGCCGCCACGTCCGGAGCGGCCGGCGCCGGGATGTAGGCCCCGTAGATCGCGACGCCCCCGCCCGCCGCGTCCGCGGCCCCGCGCGGCGGGGGTCCGGGCTGGCGGCCACAGGCGAACACGGCCAGCACGGTCGCGAGAGCCGCTCGACGCCCGCGCGTGTCGCTCACGACGCGGGCCAGCCCCGCGCGGCCAGCACGCCGAGATCGTGCGCCCACTGCGCCGGCGTGGTGCCGGTGCCGTAGCGCAGGTGCGCCTGGTCGTCCGGCGTGTAGACGAGCGCCCACGACGCGTGCGCGACCGTGTAGCTCCCGTCGGGCCGGCGCTGGTCGACGAAGGAGGTCGGCACGAGCGCCGCCCGCTCCGCCGTCGCGAGCTGCTCCTCGCTGCCGGTCAGCCCGACGAATCGCGAATCGAAGTGGTCGAGCCACTCGCGCACGCGTTCGGGCTCGTCGCGCTCGGCGTCCACGCCGACGAAGACGACGACGATCTCGTCGCGCACCGACTCGGGGAGCTGTCGCAGGCCCGCCGCCAGGCTGCCGAGCTGCGCGGGGCAGATGTCGGGACAGCTCGTGTAGCCGAAGAAGAGCAAAGTGAGGCGGCCCGCCGTGGCAGTGCGGAAGTCGTAGCGTCGCCCCTCGGTGTCGGTCAGCGAGAACTCTGGGCGCGGCAGCGGCGCGGGGAGCGCCGTGGCGACGAGGCCGAGTCGCGCGGCGGCGGCCTCGGGATCGCCCGCGGTCGCGCCGCCGTCGCGCGCATCGCAGGCCGCGAGCGACGACGCGCAGAGCAGCGCCGCGAGCCAGCCGGCGCGCCGACTCGGCCGGCCGGAGCGGAAACGGAGCATCGCGTGCCTCGCCAGAGCGCGACGGTATCCGAGCGCTGCGCGCGCCGCGACGCCCGCTGACGCCGCCTCGCGCGACCCGTACCATCCGCCGCCTGCGCGATCCGGAGACGCGAACGATGTCCGTACCCGCCCCTGCCCGCTTCGAGAACGCCGAAGAGCTGCTCGCTGCGGTCGGCCGCAAGCTCGGGCCCTCGGAGTGGCTCGAGGTCGACCAGAAGCGCATCGACCTCTTCGCCGACGCGACCGATGACCACCAGTGGATCCACGTCGACGTCGAGCGCGCGAAGCAAGGCCCGTTCGGCGCGCCGATCGCGCACGGCTACCTCACGCTCTCGCTCGTGAACCACTTCCTGCCGCAGCTCCTCAGCGTCCCGACCGCGCGCATGGGCGTGAACTACGGCTGCAACAAGGTGCGCTTCCCGGCGCCCGTGAGAGCGGGCTCGCGCATCCGCGCGCAGGGCGAGATCCAGGAGGTCGAGGCGATCGCGGACGGCGTGCAGGTGGTGGTGCGCGTCACGCTCGAGATCGAGCGCGGCGGCAAGCCGGCGTGCGTCGCGGATACCGTCAGCCGCTTCGTTTTCTGAAGCTGCGCCCCGGGCGCTACGCGCCGGGCTTGCGACCCCAACATGCCACGGCGAGCGGCGACTGGATCGCGAAGTCGGGGCGGCGCGCCTGCGCGAGCGCAGCGTCGAGCTCGGCCTGGCTCACCTTGCCGGCCGTCACCAGGATCGGGCCCGCATACTCGACCGCGAGCACGTACCACTCGGCGCTGTCGGTACCGCCGCGCATCGTCCACATCGCGCCTTCGCACGCCACGGCCTCGAGGCCGCGCGACTCGAAGAGCGGGAGGAGCCGTCGGCCGAAGCGTGGGTCCCAGCCGCGCGCGGCCGCGTGGAGCGCCATCATCTCGCTCGTCACCCGCCGGAAGGGCTCGGGCACCGACTGCTCCTCGAAGGTGATCCAGTCGGCGTCCTCCACGACGACCCAGCCGCCCGGGCGCGTGGCCGCGATCATCCGATCGAGCGCCGTCTCGCGCGCGGGGATGTGCTGGAGCACGCCGCGCGCGTGCGCGAGATCGAAGTGATCCGCCGGAAGGTCGTCCTTCGTGATGTCGTGCTGGCGCACCGTCAGCGACCCTTCACCTCGCGCGTGGAAGCGCAGGTCCACGTCGGTCGAGAGCACCGACCCGCCCGGGACGACGCGTTCGGCGAGCCAACGCGCGACCGAGCCGCTGCCGCCGCCGACCTCGAGGCAGCGCCAGCCCGGCGCGACGCCGCGCCCCTGGAGGGCGCGCTGCGTGCCGGGATCGAGCTGACGCGCAAGTGCGTCGAGCCGGCGCTGCTCGCGCTCGGCCGCCGCGCGATCGGCCGCGATCTTGTACGAGCCGGATTCGTGCTGCTCCGCCTGCATGCGCTCTCCTGTTTACTTGCCACGCTCGTCGCGGGCTTCATCGAACCGGGTCGCTCTTCCGACCTTCGCTCGGCTTCGCCTCGCTGCGCGCGCCTTCGGCGCTTGCCTCCGTGCGGGGCTCTCGCGGGAGTCCCAGCACGCGCTCGCCGATGCCGTTGCGGTGCACCTCGAGCGTGCCCCCGCCGATCGTGCCGGTGTAGCGGTCGAGCACCTGCTCCGGCCAGCGGCCGGCTTCCGGGGCGTCGGCGCCGGCCAGCAGTCCGTCGGCGCCGAGGAGGCGCAGGCCGACCTCGTCCTTTCGCACCCGGCTCTCGGCCCAGAAGATCTTCAGCACCGAGCCGTCGAGGTCGGGTGCGCGCCCCGCGCGGATCGCGCGCTGGAGCCGCTCGCGCATCAGCGCGAGCAGCCGCTCCCGCACGAACACGTCCGCGACCGCCTGACGCACCGACGCGTCGCCTCCGAGCCCGCGCTCGTTCGCAAGCCGGACGAGCGCCTGCGCGTCGCCCGTCCCGTGCGCGCTCGACCCGATCGAGACCGACTCGTGCGTCAAGGTCTCGCGCGCGACGCGCCAGCCCGCGTCGATCCCGCCGACCACCGCATCGACCGGCACGCGCACCGCATCGAGGAAAACCTCGTTGAAGTGGCGGCTCCCGGTCGAGGTCGGGAGCGGCCGCACGCTGACGCCGGGGCTCCGCATGTCGAGCAGGAAGAACGTGATCCCGCGGTGCTTCGGCGCGTCGGGATCCGTGCGCGCGAGCAGGATGCCGAAGTCGCAGAACTGCGCCGACGAGGTCCAGAGCTTCTGACCGGTCACGACGAAGGAATCGCCGTCTCGGACCGCGCGCGTGCGCAGCGCGGCGAGATCCGAGCCCGCCTCGGGCTCGCTGAAGAGCTGACACCAGGCCTCGTCGCCCCGCAGCAGCGGGCGCAGGTAGCGTTCCCGCTGCGCGTCGCTGCCGTGATGCAGCAGCGCCGGCGCGACCAGGTCGATCGCCGCGGCGAGAAAGCCCGAGGTCGCATCGAAGGCCTCCTGCTCCTCCGCGAAGATCAGCGCCTGCGCGGCGGTGCCGCCGCGTCCGCCGAGCTCGCGCGGGACCGCGATGCCCGCGAAGCCGCCGTCGTAGAGCGTCCGCTGCCAGGCGCGGCAGCGCTCGAAGTGCTCCCGCTCGGCCTCCGGAGTGTGCTCCCGCGGTCCACGCGACCAGTCGTCCGCACCGCCGCGCCGGCGCGCGTGCTTCTCGAGGAAAGCGCGGCACTCCGCGCGGAAGCGCGCGTCGACCTCGCTCTCGCGCGGCGCGCTCACACGCGACCCCGCGCGAGCAGCAGGCGCGTGCAGCGCGCCAGCTCCTCGCCGACCTCGTGCGGCGATCGCTGTCCGTTCACGAGCATGATCATGCACGAGAAGCAGACATGGCGGAGCACGGCGACGACGCCCTCGCGATCCGCGACTTTCGCGTCGCCGAGCGCCTGCACGATCCAGTCGCGCATCATCGCCTCGAGCCCTTCGCGGTTCGCGAAGGCGGAGGGATCGCTCGAGAGCAGCGCACGCGTCAGCGCGATGCCGAGCTGCGGCTCCTGCTCGACGCCGCGGGCCATACGCCGAAAGACGCTCGCCACGCGCTCGCTCGCCTCGGCCGCGCGCGGCGGCGACTCGCGCAGCCGCCGGCCGAGCTCACCGCCCCACGAGAGGAGCGTCTCCGCGAGCAGGTGGTCCTTCGACGCGAAGTAGCGGTAGAGCGTGCCGAGCGCGACGCGCGCCCGCGTCGCCACGTCCTTCATCACCACCGCCTCGTAGCCGCCCGACCTCGCGAGCGCCGACGCTGCGCCGAGGATCCGCTCTCGACGCGCCTGCTGCCGCGGCGTCAGCCGTCGCCGCACGGTGTGGATCGCCGTCCCGCGCGCGGCGCTCATGCGCGCGCCCCCACGCTGCGAAGGCCGAGGCTCCGGGCGAGGCGTTCGCGGTGCCAGGCGGGATCGCCGAGGAAGATCTCGGACGACTTCGCGCGCCGGAAGAAGAGATGGGCATCGTGCTCGTAGGTGAAGCCGATGCCCCCGTGGATCTGGATGTTCTCGACCGCCGCCTGGAAGGACGCCTCCGAGCACCAGCACTTCGCGAGGCTCGCGGCCTCGGCGAGACCCGGCTCGCCCCCGGCGGCGACCTCGGTGGCGGCGTCGGCGGCGACGCGCGCCCCCTCGAGCGCGATCCAGAGGTCCGCGCACTTGTGCTTCACCGCCTGGAACGATCCGATCGCGCGACCGAACTGCGTGCGCTGCTTCGCGTAGTCGACCGCCATCGCGATCACGCGCTCCATTGCGCCGACCTGCTCCTGCGCCAGCGCGACGGTCGCGAGGTCGAGGGCACGCGCGAGCGCGGGCCCATCCTCGCCCGCGACGCCGATCGGCGTCGCGAGCGCACCGTCGAAATCGAGCTGCGCCAGCGCGCGCGTCGGGTCGAAGCTCTCGAGGCGCCGGCGCGAGAGCCCCTTCGCGTCGCCCCGCAGCGCCAGCAGCGCGAGGCCGTCCCCGCCGCGCGTGCCAGCCATCCGCGCGGCCACCAGCACGTGCGCCGCGCTGTGGCCATCGACCACGCAGGTCTTCGCGCCGCGAAGGCGGAGCCCACCCTCCGACGGCCCGGCGACGAGCGCGACCTCGGAGAGGTCGAATTCCCTCCCTGGCTCGACCCAGGCGAGCGCGGCCGTCTCGCCGGCGGCGATCGCGGAGAGGAGCGCGTCGCGCGCGGGTGAAGCCGCGAGCGCCATCAGCGCCCCGCCCGCCAGCACCGCGCTCGCGAAGTACGGCGAGGCGGCGAGCGCGAAACCGAGCTCGCGCTGCACGCACGCCTGCTCCTCGGGTCCGAAGCCCTGCCCGCCGCAGGACTCGTCGAGCGTCAGCCCCGGCAGCCCGAGCTCGCGCGTCAGGCGGCGCCACAGCGCCGTGTCGTAGCCCGGCGAGGAACCGATCGCCTTCCGCAGCGCGGTCGACGGGGCGTGCTCCGCCAGGAAGCGGCGCAGCCCGTCGCGGAAGTCGCGCTGCTCTTCGCTCGGCTCCCAGACCATCGTGGAAATGAATTCTAGAATGGATTACCGTTTTGGCCCAGCGAGGTCCCATGGCCGAATCCGCCGGTCCGCGTCCTCCCGACCGCGTCACCGACCGCGTGATGCACGGCGAGACCCCGCTCCAGTCCTTCGCCCGCCAGCCCCGCAGCGCGCCCGGGACGGGGCTCCGCTCGATCGAGCGCTTCCCCTACTACACGGCCTTCCCGTTCGCGTGGTACCGCGCCTGCCACGCCGAGGATCTGCCGGCAGGCTCCGTGCGCGCGCTCCGCTATCTCGGCCGCGACCTCGTGGCCTGGCGCGGCGAGGACGGCGCTCCGCACGTGATGGATGCGTACTGTCCGCACCTCGGCGCGCACCTCGGCTACGGCGGGCGCGTCGAGGGATGCGAGCTCGTCTGTCCGTTCCACTGGTGGCGCTTCGGCGCGGACGGCGCCAACACGAGCGTCCCCTACGACGGCACCCGACACCCGAATGCGGCGCTCCACGCCTATCCGACGATCGAGCGCGCGGGTCTCGTGCTCTTCTGGTACCACCCGCGCGGCGAGCCGCCGCTCTGGGAGGTCCCGGAGCTCGAGGTCCACGGGGCGCCCGGCTGGACGCCCTACGACCGCGCGCTCTGGAAGGTCCGCTGTCCCTGGCAGGAGATGGCGGAGAACGGGCCCGATTTCATCCACCTCCGGACCGTGCACGGCGCGGCCGACGTGCCGGAGCTCGAGTCCTACGAGCTCGACGGCTACACCACGAGGCTTCGCTCGCGCGTCCGCTTCGCGACGCCGCGCGGCCCGCAGGAGGGTCGCATCGACACCGACAGTTGGGGCCCCGGCTTCTCGCTCGCGCGCTTCTCGGGAATCCTCGACGCCTGCTTCGTGTCGGCGCAGACCCCGATCGACTTCGAGTGGACCGAGGTCTCGTTCAACTACACGGTCCACGTGGGCGACGGCCCGGACGCCGCGCGACGCGCGCGACTCGGTGCGGCCCTCGTCGCCGACCTGAAGCGCCAGGAAGAGGAGGACATCCTCATCTTCGACCACAAGATCTACCAGCCTGCGCCGCGGCTCTCGCGCGCCGACGGCCCGATCGCGCGCTTCCGCCGCTGGGCGGCGCAGTTCTACGTGGACGGCGACCCACGCGCGGTGACTCGGTAGGGACGCAAGGAGGCCGATGAAAGTCGGCCGACGCGCAGTGAGGCGCAGCCGAACGGAGGCCGGTAGCCCGAGCGCGAGCGAATAGCGAGCGCGAAGGCCCGGCAAGGAATGGGCCTCACTCGCCGCGGAACACCGGCTCGCGTTTCTCCATGAAGGCGCGCGGGCCCTCGCGCGCGTCCTGCGATCGCATCACCACGGCGGAGCACTCGTTCTCGATCTCGTAGGCCTGCTCGAGCGGCAGCCCGCTGCTCCGCAGCACCGCCTCCTTGATCTTGCGGAGCGCCAGCGGGCCGTTCTTCGCGAGCCGAGCCGCGATCTCCTCCGCGCGCGAGAGCACGCGGTCGGGCTCCACAAGCTCGTTCACGAGCCCGATGCGCCAGGCCTCCTCGGCCGGCATCGCGTCGCCTGTCAGCAGGATCTCCATCGCCTTGCAGTGCGGGATCTGGCGCGCGAGCCGCGCCATCGAGCCGCCGCCCGGCACGAGGCCCCGCTTCGCCTCCGAGAGCCCGAAGCGCGCAGTGCTTGATGCGACACGGATGTCGGTCGCCTGGAGGATCTCGCAGCCACCCGCGAGCGCCATCCCGTTGACCGCGGCCACGATCGGCTTGTAGAGCGCGAAGGGCTTGAGCAGCGCGACCGGCACCTTGTCGAGATTGGCGAGCAGGCGATGGTCCCACTCGTCCTCGGGCTTGCGCGCGCCGGTGAAGAGCGGCATCAGCAGGCCGAGATCACCGCCGACGCAGAAGGCCTCGCGGCCCGCGCCCGTGAGGATCGCCACCCGCATCGCGGGGTCGTCGCGGAAGTCGAGCCAGGTTTCGCCGAGCCGCACCATCATCTGCGGGCTGATCGCGTTGTGGCGCTCGGGCCGGTTGAACGTGACCACCGCGACGCCGTCTGCCCGCTTCTCGTAGATCAGGTCCGACACGCGAGCCTCAGGTATTCTGCACCAGCAGACCGCCGTCCACCGGGATGATCGCGCCGTTCACGTAGGAGGCGGCCGGCAGCGCCAGCGAGAGCGTCATGTGCGCGACCTCTTCGGGATCGCCGTAGCGGCGCATCGGCACGCGCCGACGCGCGAACTTCGACTTCATCTCGTCGGGAATCGCCTGCGTCATGCCGGTGTGGATCGGGCCCGGGCAGATGCAGTTGACCGTCACGCCGCGCGCGCCGAGCTCGACTGCGAGCGCGCGCGTGAGGCCGACCACGCCGTGCTTGCTGACGGTGTAGGGGCTCGCGCCGGCGGTCGCGCCGAGGCCCTCCGTCGAGGCGATGTTGATGATGCGGCCGGCGCGCTCGCGCAGGAGCTGCGGCAGGAAGGCCCGGATCAGGCGCACCTGTGCCTCGAGGTTCACGCGCAACGTGAAGTCCCAGGCCGCCTCGTACTCGTCCGACTCGATCGGCCCGCCGCGCACCACGCCGGCGTTGTTCACGAGGATGTCGAGCGGACCGAGCCGCGACTCGAGCTCCTCCGGCAGTCCGCGCGCGCTCGCCGCGTTCGCGACGTCGAGCGCGAAGCCGCAGGCGACGCCGCCGGCCGACTCGATCTCGGCCACCACCTTCTCGACACCGCTTCGCTCGATGTCGAGCACGCCGACGCGCGCGCCCTCATCCGCGAAGAGATGCGCGGTCGCGCGGCCCATGCCGCTCGCGGCACCGGTGACGAGCGCGACGCGGCCGGCGATGGAGCGGTCGAGACGTGTGAGTCGCTGCTGCATTCACCCCCTCGGATCGGCGGAGTGTATCAGCGCCGTCCTGCGTCGGGTGCGGGCGCGAGCGCGGCCACCAGCTCCTCGAGATGCGCGACGACCGGGCAATCGAGCGCTTCGTAGGCGCCGACCGAGTCGATCAACACCGGCGCGAGTCCTGCCCCGCGTGCACCGACCACGTCGATCGCGTAGATGTCGCCCACGTAGCAGGCGCGCTCCACGCGCACGCCGAGCCGCTCTGCGGCGCGGCGGAAGATGGCCGGGTCGGGCTTCTCGACGCCCTCGTAGTGCGAGTCGACCACGAGCTCGAGGTGTCGCGTCAGGCCTCGCTCGCGGAGGATCGCCTCGACGCGTCCGTCCGCGTTGGAGATCACCGCGAGCCGCAGCCCTCGATCGCGGAGCGCCGCCAGCGCCGCCTCGGCGCCCGGCGCGGAGTTTCGCCACAGGTTCTCGCGCGCGTGCTCGCGCTCGAGGTCGGCCACCACCGCGTCGCGAACGCGAGCATCGACGCCCGCCGCGGCGAGCAGCGTCCCGAAGTAGCTCGGGCGGCGCGCGCCATCGCTCGTGACCGCGCCCGCGGCCGCGCGCGCGTGCCGGTCGATCGCGCGCCGCGCTGCGCCCTCGGCGCGCCGCAGCGCCTGCGGCATCGCCTCGTGGCCGTGCGCGGCCGCGCGTGCAGCGATCCATGCGTAGTCGAGCTCGATCAGCGTTCCGCCCGCGTCGAAGAAGATCGCGTCGAGATCATCGAGCCGGGGAAGCGGCCGCACCCGCGCAAACTAACGCAAGCCGCCGCAGGCGGCGCGCAGGGAGCAGCAAGCCGTCCGGCGCGCAGCGAGGCGAAGCGGAGCGGAGATCGCACGAGATTGGCGAGCGAAGAGTCGGATGACGAGACCCGGTCTGTGAGGTCTCGGCGCTTCGCTGGCGGCCGCTGTCATCATGCCGATAGTCTCCGCCGCGTGCAGGCACTCGTGACCGGCGCGGCGGGATTCGTCGGCCGGCGGCTCGTGCCGCGCATGCAGCGCGAAGGCTGGCAGGTGCGCGCGGTCGACCGCGAGCTCGACGTGCGCGACTTCGACGCGGTGGACGGCTGTGTCGCCGAGCTCGCGCCGCGCGTCGTCGTGCACCTCGCCGCACAGAGCTCGGTGGGGCAGTCGCACGACGAGCCCGAGGCGAGCGCGCGCATCAACTTCGTCGGCGCGCGCAACCTGCTCGAGGCGGTCGCGCGGCACGCGCCCCGCGCGCGCGTGCTGCTCGTCGGGTCGGGCGAGCAGTACGGACCGGCCGAGCCGGGCAGCGCGCCGTGGACCGAAGCCGCGCCGCTACGACCGAGCAGCCCCTACGCGCGCAGCAAGGCCTGCGCCGACCTGCTCGGCGCTCGCTACGCCGCGGACGGATGCGACGTCGTGCGCGTGCGCGCCTTCAACCACACCGGCCCCGGGCAGAGCGACGTCTTCGTGCTCGCGAGCTTCGCGCGTCAGGCCGCCGAGATCGCGGCCAGACGGCGCGATCCCGAGCTCGTAGTCGGCAATCTCGATTCGGTGCGCGATTTCCTCGACGTCGACGACGTGGTCGACGCCTATTTGCGTCTGCTCGATCCGCGCGTGCCGGCGGGCGCCTACAACGTCGCGAGCGGGGTCGGGCGGCGGATCGGCGCGCTGCTCGACGCGCTGCGTGCGCAGGCCGAGATCGAGGCGCGGGTGCGGGTCGATCCGGCGCGAGTGCGGTCCGCAGACGCCTCGGTCGGCGACGCCGCGAAGCTGCGCGCCGCGACGGGCTGGGCGCCGCGCGTGCCCTTCGAGCTCACCTTGCGCCGCCTGCTCGACGACTGGCGAGCGCGCGTGGCCGCCGCATGAGCGTCGCGATCCAACGCGCGCCGCTCGCGTCGTCGCGCACGAGGATTCGCGCGGGCTCGAGCCCCAGGCCGCGCGCCTGCGCCGCGATCGCGGCGCCTTCTTCCGCCAGCAGCCCCGAGAGCGCGAGCTCGCCGCGCTCGCGGAGATGCGCGGCCAGAGCCGGCAGCACCGGCTCGAGCTCGCGGCGCAGCAGATTCGCGCTGATCCAGTCGAAGCGCGCCTCCGGTGCGAGGCTCTCGACGCCACCGGTCCACACCCGGAGCCGGGCACCGAGCCCGTTCCGTGCCGCGTTGTCGCGCGCCTCGGGCGCCGCGAGTGGATCGAGATCGAAGCCGAAGGCGAGCGCGCCGCCGGGCGCGAGCGCGAGCGCGGCCAGGGCCAGCACCCCGCTGCCCGTGCCGACGTCGAGGATGCGCGCGCAGCGCGCGAGTCGCGGCGCGCGCACCGCGACGAGCTCCAGCGCCAGCCGCGTCGACTCGTGCGCGCCGGTGCCGAAGGCCTGGCCGGGATCCACGACCAGCACGGATTGCCCGGCGGCGGCGTCGAAGGCCGCGAAGGAAGGCCGCACGGCCAGCCGAGAAGAGACGACGTTGGGCACGAGCTCCCGCTTCCACGCCTCGGACCAATCGACGGCGGGCAGCGCGCGCGGTGGTGTCACGCGCGCGCCGGTGCCGGCCGCCGCGGCGGCGGCGCTCCACACCGCGTTCGCGGAGCTCGCCGGCGCGTAGAGCAGGAACGTGACGACGCCGCCTTCCTCACGTTCCTCGCACCCCAGCGCGCCGGCCGCATACGCCTCCGCGACGGCTCGCTCGGCGGCATCGCGGTCGCGCGCGCACACCGCGATCTCGTGGGTCGCGTCGCTGGCATGGCTCTGCCTCGGCATGGCGCTCACGGGCTGCTATCTCGGGCACGTCGCGAGCGGACAGACGCGGCTGCTGCTCGCGCGCGAGCCGATCACGACCCTGCTCGGAGACGCCTCGACCCCGCCGGCCCTGCGCGACCGCCTGGTGCTCGTCTCGCAGGTGCGCGACTTCGCGGCGGGCCTCGGGCTGCGGGTCGGCACGCGCTACACCCAGTATGCGCCGTGGCCCGGCGATCGCGTCGTCACCACCGTGGTCGCGACGCGCGCCGGAGAGGTCGAGCCGGCGGGCTTCTGGTTCCCGATCGTAGGCCGCGTGCCCTACAAGGGGTACTTCGATCCGGCGCGCGCGGACGACGAGGCCGCGGCGCTGCGAGCCAGCGGACTCGACGTTTGCGAGTCGCCGGTCGCGGCCTACTCGACGCTCGGCTGGTTCGACGATCCCGTCACCGAACCGATGCTGCGCGAGCCGGAGGGCGAGCTCGTCGAGACGCTCTTCCACGAGCTGCTGCACGCGACGGTCTACCTGCGCGGCGACTCCGACTGGAGCGAGGGCACCGCGAGCTTCGTCGGCGAGGAGGCGCGCGTGCGCTTCTACGCCGCGACGCGCGGCGAAGAGGCGGCCGCGCGAGAGCGCGAGCGCGTCGGCGCGCGCCGCCGCCTGCGCGAGGCGCTGCTCGGGACGCGCGTCGAGGTGGAGCGACTCTACGCCGTGTCGCAGCCGGGTCCCGCGCGCGACGGCGCGCGCGCGGAGCTCGACCGGCTCGCGCGCGAGGCCGTCGCGGCGATCGCGCCCCCCGGCGAAGGCGCGGCGTGGAGCGCGCACGTCCGCACCAACGACGCCTGCCTCGCGCTCGCGGCCACCTACGCCGGACTGACGCCCTGTCTCGACGCGAGGCTCGACGCCTTGCACGGCGACCTCTCCGGGCTCGTCGCCGAGCTCGTCGCGGCCAGCGAGACGGATGACCCGCGCCGCGCCCTCTTCGGCGGCGGAGGCTGCCCGGCCGGCTCGATCTGAAGGTCTACTGCTCGAGCGACTCGGCCGGCACGTCGAAGTACTCGACGTAGCGCCGGAAGCGCTCGCGCGCTTCGCCGACGTCGATGCCGGTGTCGGAGAAGCGGTAGCGGTGCGCGCCGTGCTTGTCGCTCGGATTCTCCGCGAGGTGTCGACGGATGCCCTCTTCGGCCGCCGGCGTGAACTCGAGCTCGTAGTGCGCGTAGATCCGCCGGATGCCGCCGATCGGGTCCTGCAGCAGCTCGCGGAAGTGGAAATCGACGATGCGCCCGGGCGGCACCACGCCCCGCTGGCGCGCATCGACCGAGCGGTCGAGCGCGGTCGCGATCTCCTCGATCCACTCCTTCGCGATCGCGCGGCGGTCGACGCGACGCGCCGTCAGGCCCCGCAAGGTCTCGGTCAGGCTCGCGAGCGACGCGATCACCCGCAGCGGATCGCGATGCGTCTGGACGAGCCGCGCATCCGGGTACTCCGCGAGAACCCGGTCGAGCGCCCACAGATGGCCGGGCGACTTCAGCACCCAGCGCTCCGCGGGCCAGCGCCACTGCAGGAGCTGCAGGAAGCGACGGTGCGCAGCGTAGACCGGGCGCAGGTCCGCGTCGCGCTGCAGCCAGGCCGAGTACGAGGGCACGTCGTACGAGATCTGGTAGAGCATGCTGGCGAATTCGTGCGCGGTGATCGCAACACATTCCTGGGGCAGCCTGGCTCCCATCGGGTGCATCTTTTTGAACTCGGGCATCAGGCGGTCGACCCCGGCGAGCTCCGCATCGAGCGCCGCGATGCGCGGATCGTCGTGCGCGTGCTCGCGCTCGGGTGGCGGACACGGCACCGCGAGCTCCCACGAATACGGCACGCGATTCGCGGGGTCCTGGGCGAGCAGATCGTGCAGGATCGTCGTGCCCGTGCGGCCCATGCCGACGACGAAGAGCGGACGCTCGATCGCCTGCTTCGCGATCTCCGGATGGCGCTGCCGCCACGACTGCATCTCGATCCGGTTGACGAGACAGCGCAGGATGTCGCGGCGCACAATCGTGCGGCCGAGCGGGGTGAGATCGGCCTCCTGCTCGAGCGATGCGCACAGGCGCCCGAGCCCTTCGCGGAAGCCGTCGTCGCCGACATCCGTGCCGCCCGCCTTGCGCCGTGCCTCGGCGACCAGGCGCTCGGGATCGAGCGGGAACAGCCAGCGCGCGAACGGCGCGGCACCCGCATTGAAGGCGCGCACCGCGAACGGCAGTCGGACCGGATCATCCATGGGACACCTCGGGCGGCGCAGTATACGCAGGACCGAGCGCGACCGAGCTGCAGCCCCGCTGCACGGATGCCGTGCGCCGTTGCCGGCGACTTGCCGATGCGAGCGGCGGGAGCCGCAAGCGGTCCGCGACGATTCGCTCAAACCGCCGGCACCGACGGCCGAAGCGTGCCGGGTGGCGCCGGGTGACGCAGCGCAGACCTCCTTCGCAGCCGGCGCGCTGCCTTCGCTCGATCAGGCCGTCGCCCGCGGCGAGAAGCTGCGCGAAAACCTCGAGAAGGCGCTACGCGGCAAGGCCGAGGTGGTGCGGCGCACCACCGAGACCCTGGTCGCTGGTGGCCACCTCCTCCTCGAGGACGTGCCGGGCGTTGGCAAGACCACGCTGGCGCACGCGCTCGCGCGCTCGATCGCAGGCGACTTCCGGCGCGTGCAGTTCACGAGCGACCTGTTACCCGGCGACCTGACCGGCGCGGCCGTCCCCGAGCTGCGCGGCGGCCAGGCCACTGGTCGTTTCGTGTTCCAGCCGGGGCCGCTCTTCGCGAACGTCGTGCTCGCCGACGAGATCAACCGCGCCAGCCCGAAGCTCCAGTCGGCGCTGCTCGAGGCGATGGCCGAGCGCGCGGTGACCGTCGATGGTGTCACGCACCCGCTTCCGCAGCCCTTCCTCGTGGTCGCGACGCAGAATCCGCTCGAGCATCACGGCACGCATCCCCTGCCGGAGTCGCAGCTGGACCGCTTCCTGGTGCGGCGCTCGATCGGCTACCCCGACGCCGCCGACGAGGCCGCCGTGCTGCGCGAGGATCCGGCGCAGAGCGCGCTGCCGAAGCTCGAGCCGGTGCTCACGCCGGCCGAGGTGCTCGCGATGCAGGCGCTCGCCGCGCGCATCAAGTTCGATGACAAGCTGGTCTCGTATCTGCTCGCGATCGTGCAGCGCACGCGCGAGCACGAGGCGCTCGAGGTCGGCGTGTCTCCGCGCGGAGGCATCGCGCTGCGCCGCGCCGCGCAGGCGCGAGCGCTGCTCGACGGCCGCGACTTCTGCATTCCGGAGGACGTGCGCGACCTCGCGGTCGACGTGCTGGCGCACCGCGTGATGGTGGCGGCGCGAGGACCGGGCAGCCGCGGCGACGGGGAGTCGGCATGGATCCTGCGCGAGATCCTCGATCAGACCGACGTTCCTCTCTGACGTCGAAGCGAAGAGGCCGGCAGCCGGCGGTCTTCACGAGGCTGCGCCGCTGGCTGCGTCCGCCGCGCCGTCTGCGCCCGACGGGCGCGGGCTGGAGCTTCTTCGCCTTCACGTTCGGCGTCGGCTTCGCCGCGCTCAACACCGGCAACAACCTGCTCTACCTCGTGCTCGCGCTGATGCTCGCCTTCCTGGTGCTCTCGGGCGTGCTGTCGGAATCGGCGTTGCGTGGCATCGAGGTGCGCCGCCGCCTTCCGGCCGAGCTCTTCGCCGGACGCCCCGCGCGCGTCGCGCTCGAGATCCACAATGCGCAGCGGCGCGCAGCCGCCTTCGCGGTGGTGGTCGAGGACCGCGCCGCCGACGCGGATCTCGGCGACTGCGCGACCGGCCGATGTGTCGCGCTCCGCATCGCGCCGGGCGCGTGCGAGGTGCGGAGCTACGCCTTCACACCCGAACGGCGCGGCGCGCTCTGCTTCGAGGGCTTCGTCGTCAGCACGCGCTTTCCTTTCGGGCTCTTCTCGAAGTCGCGCGTGCTCGAGGTGCCCGACGAGGTGCTCGTGTACCCCTCCGTCTCCCGGCTCGCGCCACCGCGCGAGGACGCCGTCACCTCCGCGGGAGGCGATCGGCCGCTGCCGCGCGACGGCGCAGGCGACGTGGCCGACGGCCTGCGCGATCGCGAGGTCGCGGATCCCGCGCGCCGCATTCACTGGCGCGCGTCGGCGCGCGCGCAACGCCTGCTGGTGCGACGCCGCGCCGGCGACGAGCAGAGCGAGATCCAGGTGCAGCTCGAGCTCGCCGAGCCCGGCGGCGAGGCTTTCGAGCGGCGCGTGTCGCGTGCCGCCTCCGAGGCGCTCGCGGGGCTCGAGGCCGGCCGTCGGGTCGCGCTGCGCGCGGGTCGCACCGAGTTCGGGGCCGCGTCCGGACCGCGCCAGCGCGCGGCGCTCCTCGCGTTCCTCGCGCGTGTCGAGCCGGCGGGCGCCGAGGCCGCAGCGTGACCCGGCGCAGCTTCCGCAGCGACGTCGCTGCGCCTCGTCCGGCGTCGGCCTGGGCGATGGTCTCCGTCGCGAGCGCGACGCTCTGGATCACCGAGCAGCTTCCGGCGTGGCTGGTCGCGGGCCAGGCCGCGTGCCTCGTGCTGACGCTCGCGACGCGCACGCGCCCGCATCGCTGGCAGCAGAGCGCGATCGCCCTGAACCTCGGCATGCTCGCGATCGTCGCGCTCACGATCTGGGTCGCGCTGCGCGGCGAGCCGTCGACGATCGCGCTCGCGCACTTCGCCGCGCTGACGCAGTGCCTGCAGCTGATCGACGCGCGGCCACGCCGAACGGAGTTCCTGCTCGTCGCGCTCGCGCTCTTCCAGGTCGTGCTCGCGGCGAATCTCACCGACAGCGTGCTCTTCCCGCCACTCGTGTGTGCGTTCCTCTTCGCGACCGCCTGGACCCTGGTGGTGCACACGCTCCGCAGCGAGGCGCTCGAGGCCTCGCGCCTGCACGAGCTGCCGCGCGCCTTCACTTCGGGTCTGATGCAGACGACCTTGCTCGGCTGCGCGCTCTCGCTCGCGGTCGCGGCGCTGCTCTTCGTCGCGCTCCCGAGACTGCGCGGCAGCGTGATGATCGGGCCGGGCCTCGGCACGCCCTTCGCCAGCGCGGGCTTCTCGGACACGGTCGCCTTCGGCGCCCTCGGTCGAATCCGGCAGGATCCGCGCGTGGTGCTGCGGGTCGAGACGCTCGCGGGCGAAGCGCCGAGCGCTGAAGAGGCGTACTGGCGAGGACTTGCCTTCGATCGCTTCGACGGCACTTCATGGGCGATCACGCACCCAGACCGCCACGCCGTGGCCGGCAGCGCCGAGGGCGGCGTGCGACTCGGCCCGGACGACGCGCCCGGACCGGAGCTCGTGCAGCGGATCGTGCGCGAGCCGGTCGCCTCGAGCGTGCTCTTCGCGGCGGGCGAGGTGCGCGAGCTCCACGGCACCGTGCGGCGACTCGAGCGCGACCGGCACGGAAGTCTCTTCGCCGCGGGGCAGGACGACGAGCGGCTCCGCTACGTCGTGCGCACGCGCGCCGAGCGCCCGTCGGACCGCGTGCTTGGGCGCGACCGCGTCGCGCCACCGCCGCGCGACGACGGCCGCAGCCTCTCGCTGCCGGAGCTCTCCCCCGCCTTCGTCGCCGCAGCGCGCGCGATCGGCGCCGAGGCCGAAGGCGAGCCGGACATCGCGCGCGTGCGCGCGATCGAGCACGCGCTGCGCACGCAGGGTCACTACACCGACACGCCACCGGACCCCGTTCCCGGCTCGCCGATCTCGCCGGTCGAGGCCTTCCTGCTCGGCGACCTCGCGGGCCACTGCGAGTACTTCGCGTCGGCGATGGTGCTGGTGGCGCGCATCCACGGCATTCCCGCTCGCCTGGTGAACGGCTTTGCGGGCGGGCGCACCAACGAGATCGGCGGATTCGTCGAGCTCGCGCAGAGCGACGCGCACGCCTGGGTCGAGGTCCACTTCGAGCGCGCGGGCTGGGTCTCGTTCGATCCGACGCCGCCGGATCTCCGACTTCGAAGCGGGGTGCCGCTCTCGCTGGCGGGACGACTCGCTGAGGTCGGCAGCGCGCTCGAGCTGTGGTGGTTCCAGCGCGTCGTCGGCTTCGACCGCTCGGACCAGATCGGCGCGCTGAAGAGCGCGTGGCTCGCGTGGCACAGCGCCGACGAGCCGCGCCCGGCGCGCAGCGCCTCGGGTCTCCCGAGCCTCGATGCGAGCCTGCCGTGGCGCGAAGGCGCGATGCTCTCCGCATGCGCGCTCGCGATCGGCGCGCTCGCTCGCGCATTCGCCCTGCGCCGGCGCACCGCGCAGGAGCGCCCGCCTGCCGACTACCAGCGCGCGCTGCGCCTGCTCGCGCGCCGGGGTCTTCTGCGCGGCTCCGCGACGCCGGCCCGCGACTTCGCGCGGCGCGTGCGCGCCGAGGTCCCGGCGACGGCGGCCCGGGCCTTCGACGCGTTGACCGAGTCCTATCTGGCGGAGCGCTTCGGCGGCCGCCCGCCCGTGGATTCACGCACGACCTTGCGAGAGCTCGCGGCCGGCCTTCGCCGCTAGCTACAGCGGGTCGACCTTCAGCAGCTTCCACTCCTCGCCGAGCTCGCCGAGCACCTGTCGCGCCGCGGCGTCGGCGCTCGCGGCCGCGACATCGACCACGCGCGAGCGCGCCCCCTGCGTCTGGCACACGCGCACGCGGAAACGGGGCTTCGGCGGCTCGGGCTTCGGAGGCGGCGGAGGCCTCTGCGCCGGCGCCGCAGCGGGCTTGGCCGACACCGGCGCGGGTCGAGGCGCGGGCGAAGGCGACACGGCTCGCGCGCTCCCCGCCTGCGCTGTCGTCGCCGCGGATCGGGCCTCGAGCTCGCGCTCCTTCTCCTGGAGCTCCTGCAAGAAGCGGTAATAGGACTCGGGCGCGGAGAGGATCCGCACGCCGATCCCGCCCTGCGCGACGGTCAGCAGCTGCGGCGGCACCTGCTTGCGGCGCACCACCTCGATCTGCATGCGCGCGTCGCCGTCCGGCATGCTCAGGTCGATGTCGACGCGCACGCCCGGCGCGAGCTTTGCGCCGGTCTGGATGAAGAGGCCGCTCCCCGAGAGGTCGAGCACGATGCCGTTGTGCTGGCGTCCGTCCACGTGGACGCGGCACGTCATGCGGCGCTTGGATCGCTCGAGCACCCGGCCGGACACGCACACCCCCGACATCCGCTTCGGCGACCCGCGGGGCGACTTGAGCGGTCAGAGTGCTCCATACAGGGGATGGGTCTGCGGGATCACGCGCACGTCGGCGAGCCGGCGTTCGAGGCGCGCGGCGATCTCGAGCACCCTCGCGGCGCTCGGGCGCTCCCTGGCGACACCGCGGGGCGTCACCGGCTGGACGATGAGCGGCACCTTCGGGTCGATCGCGGCGACGGCCTCCGCCATGCGGTCGAGCTCGTCGTCGCCGCTCTCCGGTGTCACTACGACCTTCACGAAGACCTCGGCGCTCCGGCGCGCGCGCGACAGGAAGGCGCGGTGCTCCGCGTGGAAATCCGCGATCTCGCCGCGCGCGGGGTCCGAGGCGCGCCTCACGTCGCTCGCGAGCTTCCAGTCCATCGACACGACGTCCACCGAGTCGACCACGGCGTCGAGCGCCGCGGTCGCGACGCCGTGCGTCTCGAGGTAGATGCGCGGCCCGCTCCCCCGCAGCGCGCGCGCCAGCGACGCGACCGCGTCCGGCTGCAGGAGCGGCTCGCCACCCGTCAGGCTCACGAAGCGGTGTGACCTCCACTCGAGCGCGGCGAGCGCGGCGAGCACGTCCGGCTCCGCGACCGGGTTCGGCAGCTCGCGGAACTGTGCGCTCCCGCGCTTCGTCTCGATCCGGCAGTGCGCCGCGGCGCGCCAGGTGTGCGGCGAGTCGCACCAGCGGCAGCGCAAATCGCAGACGCCGTAGCGCACGAACACGGTCGAGGTGCCGACGTAGGGCCCCTCGCCCTGCACCGAGGAGA
Source organism: Myxococcota bacterium (assembly GCA_035541475.1). Taxonomy (GTDB): domain Bacteria; phylum Myxococcota_A; class UBA9160; order UBA9160; family SMWR01; genus DASUFZ01. The sequence continues at coordinate 40,355 of DATKND010000082.1, forward strand.
AGATCTCGACGAGGTTCATGGAGGCTGTGCGCCGTCTTCGGCGGCTTACCCTTCGACGATCGACCGACCCATCGCGACCTCGGCGATCACCTCCTCGAGCCGCGCCGGGTCGCCCGTCAGACCGCGCACCAGCATGCGCGCGACGTGATCGCCGTCGGGCAGCGCGCGGATCCACTCATGCTTGCTCGCGAGGTGGGCCGCCATGCCGGAGAGATCGAGCTCGCGCCGCGCGCGGCTCTCGTCGCCGCCGAGGATCAGCAGCTCGCCGCCCGGTCGATACGCGAGCGAGAGCTGCGCCTCGTAGCGCTCGCGCGCGATGCGCGCCGTGAGGTGCAGATCGAGCTCGGACGGCACGTCGACTACTACAAGCGTGTAACCACCGAAGTGCACCAGTCTGAAGTCTCGCGACGCCACGTAGGCGAGCTCCTCCGGCGGCGGCGGCGGCGGCAACGAGGCGGCGTGGCGCGCCAGCTCCGAGGGGCGCCCGACCAGCAGCGCCTCGACGTCGCCGCGGCGCTCGCCGCGGCGCGACGCGACCTCGCCGGCCCGATGCCACCAGTGTCGGCCCCAGCGCTCGTAGTCGTGCTGCGAGAAGCGGCCGGTGATCAGGTCGACCAGCTTGTCGGAGAAGCGGCTGCGCCGCGTGCGCTCGGAGATCACGAGCGGCAACGAGCAGTCGGCTCCCGGTTCGATGTGAACGCAGTCCACCCCGATCGCCTCGCGCAGCGCGACCACGTCCTCGGGCGGCCATGCGTGGTGGTCGAACCATTGCAGCCGTCCGCGGTAGAGCGCCGCCGCCTGGATCGTGTCGCGCGCGGGCGGCGAAGCGGCGAAGCCGATCACGAAGATCGGAGTCTCCTCGCGCAGGTCCGTCGCGATGCTCCGGAAGAACGTCATCAGGTCCTGCTGCGGGTACACCCAGAAGCCTTCGACGAGGCGCACGTCGCGCGCCAGCAGCACCGCCGTCAGCACCGAGACGCGGTCCGCGTGCGCGACGAAGGCGGCGCGGCGACGCGGCACGCGCACGGGCTCGGGCGCGGCGACGCGCTCGACCGTCTTCGCGAGCCTCGCCCGGCGGCGCAGCTCGCGCTCGCGCTCCTCGCCGGATTCCTCCTCCTCTTCCTCCTCGCGCTCCTCCCCCTCTTCTTCTTCGAACGCGGGGACGGGCACCGGCTCCTCGAGCTCCGGCGCCTCGGCGAGCTCGAGGCTCGCCTCGTCGTCGATCTCGTCGTCGTCGCGCGGGGCCTCGCGAGACTCGCGGGATGCCCGAGGCGCCTCGGCGCGCGCCGGCTCCTCGCGCTCCGACTCGCGCGCTGGCGAACCTTCGCCGGAGTAGGCGCCGCCCCCGTTGCCGCGGCCGCGGCGTCCGCGGCGGCGACCGCCACGCCGGCGCCGGCGTGCACCGCCGGGTGACGGCGTCCCCGGCGATTCGTCCTCCAGATCGAAGAGCGACACCTCCTCGAAGCGCGACCCGCTCTCCTCGTCCGCCGCTTCGCCGGCCTGCGGCGCCTCTTCGCGAGGCGCCCGCGGCTCTCGGGGCGCGACGTCCCCGTCGTCATCGTCGGTGAAGGCGTCGAATCGCTCGAAGCGCTGCGTCGGTCTCGCGGGCGCTTCCTCCTGCGCGGTCGGACCCGCGGAGGCCGGCGCCACGACCTCCGCGCGAGCCGGCGGCGACACCCGAGCCGGACGCGTCTCGCTGCGCGCAGAGATCGGCGGCGCCTGCTGCGACTCGCGTCGCTCGAGCTCGAGCTCGCCGCTGCGGCGCGTGTGCACCTCGTAGACGTCGATCGAGAGCGCCAGCGCGCCGAGCACGTGCAGAGCCGCGGGATCGAACTGCGACGACGCGAGCACGAGCCGCGGCGTGCCGCCCCGCAGCGGTACGGGGCCGTCGGGAAGCCAGGCGCCGAGCTGCGCCGTCGCGTCGAGCGCGGCGTCGACGATCTCGCCGAGCGCGACCAGCGTGAGGCGCTCGCGCGCCGCCGCGACGACCGCGTCCCCGCTCGTTCCGACGCCGGCCCAGTCGATCCGCGACGGCTCGCCGCCCGTGGACGGCCACAGCACCGCGCGCCGCAGCGAGGCGGCACGCTCGAGCACGCGCAGCAGGCTCGCGCGCTGACCTTCCTCGGACGTGCGAACGCGCCGATCCGAGAGCTGCCGCCGCAGCGAGCCTTCGAGCCGATCGAGCGCGCTCGCGAGCGTGTCCGGCGTGAGGTCGAGCTGCACGCGGTCGGGCGGGTCGATCAGCAGGCGCAGACCGGACTCACCGGCGTCGATGCAGGCTGCGCGTCGCGCGAACAGCACGAGCTCGGCGCGGCGGCCGACGCCGCGCACGCTGCCCCCGTGCTTGGCCGCGAGCCCCTGCAGCCCGATCAGTGCGCGCCCGAAGAGCGCGCGCTCGTCGGCGCGCTCGATCGAAGCCGCGATCGGCTCGGGCGCGACCGCGAGGTCGCGCGACGCGGGAGCCGGCGTGACGCTGCCCGGCTCGTCGGCGAGCGCCGACGCCGCGAGCGCGCGCACGCGATACGGGAGCGCGCGCAGGAGTCCGAGCCGCCGGCGGGCGGCGTCCGACCAGACCGGCGCCACCGCGAAGGCGGTGCCGTCGAAGCCGGACTCGGCCGCGCGCGCCTGCGCGAGAGCCAGCGCGCCGAAGAGCGCGTCTCCCGCGTCGTGCGGCGAGAACCCGAGCAGCGAGTCGCCCTCCGGCGAGGCGCCGAGCACCGCCGCGGTGGGCGACACGCCGTCCAGCGCGAGTGCCTCGAAGCGCGCGGGCCCCGTGACCCCGCTCTCAGCCAGGCGCGCGAGCCAGTGCTCGGCGTCGAGCGCCGCTCCATTCTCGTTCTCCGATCGCCCCCCTCGGCGTCGGCCGAATCGACGTCTCATGCCATCCCCCTTCTCTGGCGAAGCGCGTCGCGCCGGCTCATGCCTGGCCCTCCGCCGGCACCAGCGCGAGCGTGCCCTCCTCGACGAGCACCGACGTCGCATCGAGCACGATGCGGCGCAGCTCGGAGAGCAGGCGGTCGCTCGCGACGGCCGTTCCCACGCGATCCTTGTGCCTCGCGAAATCGAGCAGCAGTCCTCCGAGGAGCTTGCGGTCTCCGGAGATCCGCTTGACGACGAGGTTCCACTTGTCGAGCGGCACCGCGACCTGGAAGTCGCGGAGCTCCTGCAGATCATCGGGCAGCGCGCTGCGTCGCAGCGACAGCGACACTGCGCCGCGCGTCAGCCCTGCGCGCCAGTAGCGGCCCTCCGCCAGGATCACGTCAGGGCCTCACCACGAGGGGCCGCGCCGCCTCGCGCGCAGGCGGCTCGCGCAGGATCGGAGCGAGCCACGTCTCGACGAACGCGCGCGCAGGCAGCACGCGCGAGTCATCGGACTCGCGCAGCGCCTTCGCGGCCGCCAGACACGCCCGCGCGTCATCCTCGCGGTCGCCCTTCCAGAAGAGGAACGCGACCTCCTCGAGCCGCAGCGCGAGCAGCTCGCCGTTCTCGCCGCCCGCCAGCTCCTTCGCCGCCTCGTCGAGCGCGCGATCCTGCTGGTCGCCACGCGCCGCCTCCGACACCACCAGCACGCCCTCGCGCGACTGCGCGACGCGCAGCGCGAGCTCCTGCAGCGCGCGCGGCTCGGGCGGCCACGGGCCGATCGCGCCCTCGCGCACGAGTTCCGCCACGCGGCGCCCCGCCGCGATCGCCTCGGGCTCCGGCGCAAGCGCGGCGCGGGCCTGTTCGCCCGGCGTCCGAGCGTCCGGCTCGACCTCCGCGACGCGCGAGCGCCACTCCGCGAATCCGCGCGGCAGCGCGCGCGAAGCCGGATGGTGTGCGGCCGCGCGCGCGACCAGCGCGCGCGCCGTCGCGGGCGACACCGCGACGCTCGTCTGTCCCTCGCCGCGCGCCGACTCGCGCAGCCAGCGGCGGATGTCGCGCCGCGCGGCCGAGAGCACCTCGAAGTCGAGCACGCCGCGCGCGTCGTCGATCACGATCTGGAAGAGGCGGACGCCGCCGCCCGGATGCGACGTCGCGAGCGCGACGACGCGCGCGCCGCGCGGGTCGAGCGCCGTGATGCGCGCCTCGTCGATCGCGTCGGAGAGCGAGGGCAAGGTGGCGACGCGCGCGGTCGGCGCGTCGGGCGGCGGCGCGACGCCGCGCGTGCGGAGCCCGTGGACGATGCGGCGCAGGATCTTGCGCGCGGACTTCGGCAACGACCTCTCGTCCAGCGCGAGGAGCGCCGCGCCCGCGCCCTCGGCATCCTGCGCCCAGGAGGCGGCCAGCTCCTCGCCGGCGGCGGGCTCGTTCGCGAGCAACCACGCGAGCACGCGCACGCGAGCGGGCGGGTCGAGACTCTCGGCGAGGCGCGACGGATCGCCGTTGGCCGGACGGATCGCATCGGCGTCGCGGCGCAACGCCTGCGCGGCGCGCTCGAGCGCCTCGGGCAGCCCTCTCTGCGCCCCGCTCATCGCGACTCCGCGATCACCCATCGCAGGTACGCTCGGCTGCCGTCCGTCACGGGCAGTGCCACGACCTCTGGAAGTTCGTAAGGATGGAGGGCACGCACGCGCGCCGCCAGCGCGCCCGCGCGCTCGGCCCGCGTCTTCGCGACCAGCATCACCTCGGACGCCTCCTCCACCGCTCCCTTCCAGCGGTAGATCGAGCGCACGCCCGGCAGCAGGTTGACGCAGGCGGCCAGCCGTTCCTCGACCAGCGCGCGCGCGATCCGCCGCCCGGTCTCCTCGTCCGGCGCGGTCACGAGGAGCGCCACCACGTCCTCCTTCACGACGCCTCCGCCAGGCGCCGCTGCTCGGAGAGCGCGAAGCGGTCCGTCATGCCCGCGATGTAGTCGGCGATCGCGCGCTCGTGACCGTCGGGCTCGAAGCGCTCGCGCACCGTCTGCGGCAGGCGCCCGGCGTCCGCCGCATACGCCTCGAAGAGCTCGCCGATCACGCCCTCGGCCGGCGCATTCATCTCGAGCACGCGCGGGTGGTGATAGAGGCGCTCGGACAGGAAGCGCTTCAGCGCGAGGAAGCGCGCCGCCGTCTCGGGCGAGAAGCCGATCAGTGTCTCGCGGCACTGGCGGACCGCGTCGATGCTGCGCGCGCCGGAGCGCGCGATGCGCTCCGCGCTCGCCTCGGCGAGGTCGCCGACGAGCGCGTTGATCAGCGCGACGATGGTCTGCGCGTGCAGCATGCGCTCGGACGTCGCGCCGACGCGCAACTGCGTCGCCGCGAGCGTGTCGCGCCAGAGCGGCACGGCGTCGAGATCCGATGCGTCGAGGAGGCCCGAGCGCAGGCCGTCGTCGATGTCGTGGTTCGTGTAGGCGATCTCGTCGGCCTTGTCGGCGAGCTGCGCCTCGAGGCCCCGCTGTGGGGTCGCCTCCGGGACGGGGAGGGGGTGATCCCAGTGGCAGCCGTGCTTCAGGATTCCCTCGCGGCTCTCGTAGGTGAGGTTCAGGCCGCGGAAGCTCGGGTAGCGCTCCTCCAGCCAGTCGACGACGCGCAGGCTCTGGCGGTTGTGGTCGAAGCCGCCGTAGGGCTTCATCAGCCGCGCGAGCACGCGCTCGCCCGCGTGACCGAACGGCGTGTGGCCGAGGTCGTGCGAGAGCGCGATCGCCTCCGCGAGCTCTTCGTTGAGCCGCAGCATGCGGGCCAGGGTGCGCGACATCTGGCTCGCCTCGAGGCTGTGCGTCAGGCGATTGCGGTAGTGGTCGCCCTCGTGCGGCACGAAGACCTGCGTCTTGTACTCGAGCCGGCGGAAGGCGCGAGAGTGGACGATGCGGTCGCGGTCGCGCTGGTAGGCCGTGCGATACGGATGCTCGGACTCGGGAAACAGCCGCCCGCGCGACGCGGCGCTGTGCGCGGCGACCGGCGCCAGTCGCTCGTCCTCCTCGCGCTCGAAACGCTCGCGGGTGCGAAGAGCGCTCATCGCGTCGGCTCGGCGCTCTGGCGCGGCGCGGCGTCGCGCTGAGCCGCCTCGAGCACGCGCTCGAGCTGGTGGCGCGATTCGGCGTCGATGCGGTCGAGCGGCGCCGCCGATCGAGGTCCACCGCGCAGCGCCGCGAAGAGCGCGGCGCCGACCAGCGCCAGGCCGAGACCCAACCACAAGAAACGACGCAACCTTCCCTCGCTCCTCGAGTCCCATCGACCGCAGGGCGCCCGGGGGTTCGGGGCGGCTTCTGCGCGCCGTCGGCGCATCTCGCGTCGGCGCGGCACCAGTGGGTCGCGGGCGCGCCGAGAGTAGGAATGGCCCCCCAGGGTGTCAACCGGAACGCGAGCCCGGGGCCGAGTCGAGCGCCTAGACTGGGCAACGTGTTCAGTGCGCGGCTCCCCCGTCGCCTCCTGCTCGGCCCCGGTCCCTCGAACGTCCACCCGCGCGTGCTGGCCGCGCTCTCGCAGCCTCTGGTCGGCCACCTCGATCCGGCGTTCCTGGCGCTCCTCGACGAGGTGCAGACGCGGCTGCGCGCCCTGTTCGCCACGCGCAACGCGCTGACCCTCCCGATCTCGGGCACCGGCAGCGCGGGCATGGAGGCCTGCTTCACGAATCTGGTCGAGGCGGACGACGACGTGCTCATCGGCGTCGCCGGCGTCTTCGGCGAGCGCATGTGCGACCTCGCGCGTCGGCTCGGCGCGCGGCTCCACCGCGTCGACGCCGAGCCCGGCAGCGCGCTCGATCCTTCCGCGATGGCCGACGCGATCGGCCGCGTACGCCCGAAGCTCGTCGCCTTCGTGCACGGCGAGACCTCGACCGGCGTGCTGCAGCCGGTTCCGGAGATCGCGGCGTCGGCGCGCGCGGCCGGCGCGCTGGTGCTGCTCGACTGCGTCACGACGCTCGGCGGCGTGCCGGTCGAGATCGACGCCTGGGGCATCGACGCCGCCTACAGCGCCACGCAGAAGTGTCTCGCGTGTCCGCCGGGGCTCTCGCCGTTCACGTTCAGCGAGCGCGCGCTCGCTCGCGTCCGCGCGCGCCACACGCCGACGCCTTCCTGGTACTTCGACGTGAGCCTGCTCGCCTCCTACTACGGGAGCGAGCGAGTCTACCACCACACCGCGCCGATCTCGTCGATCGTCGCGCTCGCCGAGTCGCTGCGCATGCTCGACGAGGAAGGCATCGCGGTGCGCGTCGCCCGTCACTGCGTCGCGTCGGAGGCGCTGATCGAGGCGCTGCGGCCGCTGGGCTTCTTGCCACTCGTCGAGGAGCCGTGGCGGCTGCCGCCGCTGACCTCGCTGCGCCTGCCGGAGACCGTCGTCGCGCGCGGCGAGGCCGCCGTCCGCCGCGAGCTGCTGACGCGCTTCGGCATCGAGGTCGGCGGCGGACTCGGCAAGCTCGCGGGACAGATCTGGCGCGTCGGCCTGATGGGAGAGAACGCGCGCGTGATCCACGTCGAGGCGCTGCGCTTCGCGCTCGAGCGCCTGCTGGCCTGATCGCCCCGCGGCGTTGACTCGCGCCGCGCGCTTCTGATAGAACCGCGGGGTTCGGAAGCAGGTGTCCTCCGCCGCGGACCGCCGGGGCGGAGGCGGATCCCGGCGGCGGAGGTCGCAGCGCGGGGTCTGCGGGAAGCCGGTGAGAAGCCGGCGCGAGCCCGTCGCTGTAACCGGGGACGTTCACCGACAGACGCCACTGGTGCGCTGCACCGGGAAGGCTCGGTGATCGGGTGATCCGGGAGCCAGAAGACCGGCCTGCTTCGCGTGATCCCACCCGGATGCCCGGAAGCGGCGTCCTCTGGAGAACCGCCATGCGACACCGCGCGCTTCGCGCCCTCGCTCCGTGCTGCACCCTGCTCTGCTCGTTGGCCTCCCATGCCCTCACGATCGACTTCGAAGACGTGGGCGCAGGTCTGCCGATCGGCGGCGATTTCTTCTACGACGGCCACAGCGCGAGCCCCGCGCCGACCGATTGGACCTCGGGCGGTGCCACCTTCAACAACGAGTTCTCGAACTTCGGCGGCGGATGCTGCTGGCAGGGCTTCGGTTATTCGCAGACCACCGACACGACGACGACCGGCCCCGCCAATCAGATGAGCGCGATCGCGGGCGGCGGCGCCGGCGGCAGCGCGACCTACGCGGTCGGCTTCACCGGTGGCGCGGCCGGCGGAGGCGGGATCAGCACGATCACCTTTGGCGCGGACGTGACGCCGGAGAGCGTATGGATCACCAACACGACCTGGGCCGCGATCTCGATGCAGCAGGGCGACGCCTTCGCCAAAAAGTTCGGCGGCGCGAGCGGGAACGATCCCGACTTTCTCCGGCTCACGATCACCGGGCGCGATGCGCTCGGCGCGGCGGTCGGCTCGGTCGACTTCTACCTCGCCGACTACCGCTTCACCGACAACGCGCAGGACTACATCGTGCTCGACTGGACGCGCGTCGATCTCTCGTCGCTCGGCACGGTCCGGTCGCTCGACATGAGCCTCGACTCGAGCGACGTGTCGTTCGGGTTCCTGAACACGCCGGCCTACTTCGCACTCGATGATCTCGTGGTCGTGCCGGAGCCGGGCACGGGCGCGCTGCTCGCGTGCGGAGTCGCCGTCCTCGCGGCGCGGCGTCGACGCGCCTGAGCAGCGCTCACGGAGCTTCCACGCGAACCGCGCAGAGCTGCGCGTCGGGCAGACCGACGACGACGAGCACGTCGGGCCCCGTGTAGTCGAGGCCCGGCGCGCCCGGCCGGACGCGCAGCAGCGACGGCCCGCGCAGCAGCCCGAGCGACGAGAGCGGCTCGAAGAGCGGATCGCTGCCTCCGTCCGTGAAGCGCTCGGGCGGCACGGGCACGGGCGGCGATCCCGAGAGATCCATGCGCACGCGCGCGAGCGTGCCGTCGCAGTAGTCGGTCGCAAGGGCCAGCGTGCCGGCGTCGTCGATCGCGACGTGCGTGTAGCCCTCGCACTGCGCGGGCGGCGGTCCGTCGGCGCGGTCGGGCAGCACGAGCGGCTGATCCGCGTCGAAGATGCGGGCGTCGGGGAAGCCGGCGGTGAGGCCGTCGAGCAGCGTGGGCGCGCCGTCGCCCTCGTAGAGTCGAGGATCCTCGAGCGGCGCGAGATCGATCGCGTAGAGCTCGCGGCGGGACGAAGCGCCGAGGAGCCCGACGCGCCCGGTCGGGTCGATCGCGATGCGGTCGAACGAAGGGCCCGCGTAGCCGAGCGGAATGCTCGCCGCGATCCGAAGGCTCGCCGCGTCGATCACGTCGACCGCCGACGCCGTCATCACGTTGGCGCTACCCGAGCCGGCTCCGATCGCGCCCGTGACCGTCACGAGCACGAGCTCGCGTCCGGCGCGGGTCACGTAGTGCGTGACGCCGGTCGGGTTGAAGCCCGTCGTCCACAGGACCGGCGTCTCGGGATCCGGCGAGACGCGCAGCACGCCGCCCGCCGAATCGAAGTCGTAGACGAGCACCGTGCCGGGGTAGAAGCGCGCCTGACCGGAGCTCCGCAGGTTCGAGGTCGCGACGAACAGGTGCCCCGCGGCGAGGACCTTCCCGGCCGTCAGATTCGTGGTGAAGCTCGCGGGCGCGGCGGCGCAGCGCGAGTCCGCGGTGACGCGGATGCCACCCGAGTCGAGCGCGCCGCTGCCCGGGTAGACACAGGCGCGCGTCGAGATGGCCGTGCGCGGCGCCTCGACGCCATCCTGCGGCAGGAAGGGGTAGTCGGCCGCGGCGAAGGCCGGCGCGTCGGTGGGGTTCCGCACGAGCGCGCTGCGGAGCGCGCCGGTCGCCGGCTCCGCGAACAGCACCTCCTCGTAGTTGCTCGCGCTGATCAGCGCGAGATCCGGCGCCGGGATCGCGACCTCGCCCATCACCGGCGAGAGCGGGAAGAACCCGAGCGCCGAGCTGCGCGCCGAGTCGCCGAACCCGTCCCCGTCGCTGTCCTCGCCATCCGGCGGAATCGCTCCGACCGTCAGCACGCGCGGCCGGCTGGCGCGCAGATCGAAGCCGACCAGCGCGGGCGGCAGGAATTGCACGAGCGCCGCGTGATCGGCGTCGCCCGGGATCAGGTCGAAGCCCGAGGGCAACGATCCCGCCACCGGCGTGCAGCGCGCGTCGAGGATCGTGTCCTTCACGACGAGGCCGTCGCCGCCGCCGCCGGACCCCTCGCAGGCCAGCCCGAGCAGCGCCGCGGCGACGAGCGCGCCTCTCGTGCGCTTCACCACGACGCCTCGAAGCCGGCCGCGAGATTCCGGCCGGGCTGCGGAAACGCGATGGTGTCGCGCACCGCGTCGTCGCCGAGGTTGTTCCCCTCGACGAAGACCCAGAAGCGGGAGAGCCAGCGCGAGAGCGGGAGCTCCGTGAGCGACGCGAGGTCGTAGGCCGCACGCGCGTTCCACACGGTCCGCGACGGCAGATAGCGGCCGCCGCCCTCGTTCACCAGGATCTTTCCGGTGTAGAGCATCTCGCCGACCAGCTTCCACGCGTCGGGCGGCCCGACCTGGACCCTCGCGAAGCTCTCCCGGTCCGGCAGACCGGGCAGGCTCTTTCCCGTCGCGTTGCGCTCCGAATCGAGCTCGGTGTGGTTCAATGCGACGCGGAGATACGACGTGAGCTGGAAGCGCAGCGAGAGCTCGACGCCCTGCGCCGTCGCCGCGCCGGTGTTGACCGGGGCGATCGTGCTGTTGTTGACCTCGAGCCAGACGATCGAGTCGTCGATGTCGCGCCGGAACCAGTCCGCGACGAAGTGGGCGTCCTCGATCGGGCCGATGCGGTCGAAGAGCAGCTCGAAGCCCGCGTCGAAGTTCCACGCCTGCTCGGGATCGAGATTCGGGTTCCCGCGGATCGAGCCTTGATTCGGGTAGTAGAGCTCGTCGAAGCTCGGCGCGCGGTACGCTCGCCCGGCGTTGGCGCGCAGCCGCAGCCACGACCATGGCGACACCACCAGACCGGCCGCCGGGATCCACTCGAAGCCGAAGCCCTCGGTCCCCTCGCCGCGAAGCGCCGGCACGAAGAGCACGCGGTCCTCGAGCACGCCGAGCTGGCCCTGCGCGCGGAAGGCGCCGGTCATGCGGTCGCGATCCGGCTGCTGATCGGACGAGAACGCGTCGCGCGAGCCGTCGAGTGCGACGTCGAGGCGCCCCGCGACCGGGCCGAACGCGAGGTGCCAGCCGCTCGTCAGCTGCGAGCCGAGCGTCGCGATCTTCCCGCGCACGTCCTTCGGCGCGTCGAAGAGCGCGAGCGGGTCGTGGTACTCGCTGTCCTCGGTGCGCTGGTAGAGCGCGAGCTCGAGCGACTCCTGCGCGGGCAGGAATCCCGGCGCGGCATAGCGGAGCTGCGCGAGGTTGCTCCAGTCGGTGCTCTGCGCCTGCGGGTTCTGACCCGCGTCGTGCCCGCTGCCGTCGTCGAGACCAGGCTCGCCCCCGTCGGAGTGCACGAAGTAGTCGCTGAAGCGCAGCTCGCCGGGGCCGAGCTGCACGCCGGCTCCGAGCGTCGCGCCGTGCTGCGTGCGCTCGTTGTTGATGCGCGTCGCCTTCGAGGGCACGAACGGCGACGGCACGCCGTCGGGCCCCTCGAACCGGGGCCGCGCGAACTCGAAGTCTCCGTCGGTGTGGAGGCCGCAGTAGCCGATCGAGTAGTCGAATGCGCCTTCGCGCGCGGCGCGAAAGGCCGAGCCCTCCCAGGTATTCCACGCTCCGCCCGTCAGCGAGACGCGGTCCTCGGCTCGTTCCTCGGCGCCGCGCGTGACGAGGTTCACCACGCCGCCGACGGCCCCGCTCCCCTCGCGCACGGAGCCGGCGCCGCGCGTGATCTCGACGCGATCGATCAGCGGCACGCACACGCGAGAGAGATCGAGGCCTCCCGTCAGCATCGAGTTCGCGGGCACGCCATCGATCGCGACGACGACCTGCGACGCGGTCGACCCGCGGATCGAGACCTCCGAGCGGTCGCCCGCGCCGCCGAAGCGCCGCACGCTGACGCCGACCTGCTGCTCGAGGAGATCCGCGAGGTCCTGACCCTCGGCCTCGTAGTCGTCGGTCGAGATCACGTCACCGAATGCGGTCGGGTCCTCGAGCGTGCCGGGGCGGACACCTTCCACGACGATCACGTCGGCGGGTGCCTGATCGTCGCCGGGGTCCGCCGGAGCCGGGGTCGTCTGAGCCACCGCCGCGCTCGCCGCGAGGGTGGCGAGCGCGCTCGAGGCGCCGCACACGAGCCGACGCATGCCTGCGTCCGTCGTCAGATCGCGCGCGCGCGCCGCGTTCGCGGCAGCGCGGCGATCGCGGCGATGCCGGCCTCGAGCAGCGCCGTTCCATCCGGCTCGGGCATCGGGTGGATCACGCCGACGCCTTGCAGGTCGAAGCCGCCCTGCGCGAACGGCGTCGGATACGGGTCGTAGACGGGGTCGTTCTCCGAATCGAAGGTCGAGCCGTTGCCGATCACGTCCACCACGCGCACGTAGGCGATGTGCTGGAGGTCGACGCGTCCCTGTGTCACCAGCGGGTCGTCCGCGAGCTCGGCGAGATCGAAGCCCGTGCCGAGGCCGATCGGCTGTTTACCCGCGAAGTCGTGGAGGTCGCTCGGATCCAGCGTGCCGAAGGCGGGCACCGGGTCTCGCTGGAGCGTGATCGAGGGGAAGCGCGCGAAGTCGACGCCGTTGCTCGAGACCTCGACGAACGCGAGCTCGGCGAAGAGGCCGTCGGGGCCGTAGAAGCCGTTCTCGAACACGGCGAGGTCGTCGCCCGGCCCGTCGCCGATGCCGCTGTCGAACTGGAGCGTGATGGTGCCCCCGTCGCCGAGCGAGACGACGTCGAAGAGATCCGTTCCGGTCACCGGCCCGAGCGCCGTCTCGGGCGTGCCCTGGCTCGCGTCCCCGAGCGCGGGGTTCGCGATGTCGAGCGGCCCGCGATCGAACGCCGCGACGTCGGTGGCCCACGCCATCATCTCGGCGGGCGTGTAACCGGGCTCCGTGTAGGGACCGGCGAGCGCCGGCGCGCTCGCGATCCAGGCGAACGCTACGAGGCAGGCGGGTGCGAGGCGGGCCATCGGCTCTCCCGACGAGCGCGCCGCAACCGGGCGCCTCGACGCAGGTGGCCCGCAAAGCCTTCGACGACAGCAAGGAGCCATCTCGCGACGGGAGGCATGCCGGGGTCCTCTTCCTGGTCCTCGAAGAAGAGCGAGCCACGAGAGAGGGCCGGTTTTCTGGCTCCCGGATCCACCGACCGCCGATCCTTCCCAGCCCTCGCGGGCCAGTGGTTCACTCGGCGATCGTCCCCGGTTACAGCGACGGGCTCGCGCCGGACTCGCACCGGACTTCCCGCAGACGGGGCTCGCCTTGTCGGAGCCGCCGTCCGCCCCCCGAGCGCTCGCACTCGCGCGCGCCCGAGCGGGTCACCCTCTCGGTTCAGGAAGCAGTGGAATACCAGAGGCGGCGTGGAGGAGTCAACCGCGCAGGCGTGAGCCGTGTCACGCGCGCGTCTCGCCTCCCGTCCGACGAGGGACCTGGGCGCGCGGAGCGACCGCGCGCAGGAACAGGAAACCAGAGATCAGGAGGGTCGCATGACGCTCAAGGGACTGATGGCGAGGGGAACGGGGTTCGAGACGATGGAGGAGGCGCCGAAGCCGCTGACGCCGGCGGCGCCCGCGCCGCGCACGGTGTCGCCGTCGACGAGCGTCGACGCGGCGTCGGAGCTCGAGGGCCGCCTGCGCTGCAAGCAGACGCTCCGCATCGACGGCTGCATCAAGGGCGAGATCGAGTGCGAGAGGACGGTGATCGTCGGCGAGTGCGCGAAGGTCCAGGCGAGCATCGCCGCCGACGAGGTGCAGATCGCCGGCTCGGTCGAGGGCGACATCGCGGCGCGGCGCAAGATCGTGCTCGAGCGCACGGCCGTCGTGGTCGGCGACCTCACCACGCCCGGCATCGTGATCGAGGAAGGCGCGAAGCTGAAGGGCCGGATCGTGATCGGCTCGGATGCACAGGACGTGGCCGCGAAGTCGGACAGCGCGAAGAAGGCCCCGGCGATCCGCAAGGCGCCGGCTGCAGGCGAGAAGTCGGGCGACGCGCCCGCTTCGCATCCGCTCGCGGTCTCGGCCTAGCCCGCGCAGCCGCTCCGGCGATGCTCGGCGTCGCCGGAGCGCGATCCGCGCGCGCGGGCTCGTGCGAGCCCATCGGCACCCTGCGCCCACCACCGATGCGTGTGGAGATTCGCTACTGCTGTCCGCCGGACTGACGGAACCGTCATGGATGGGAACCGCCGAGAACGCGACGGTATCTTCGGACCTGGGGGCGGACGGCGAGGCGATCGTGATCGTGATCAGTGTCAAGCGACTGCGCAACGTGCTCCGGTTCGGTATCGGTGAGAACGCGCTCGAGCGCAAGCGCGCCGAGAAGCGACGGGCCAAGCAAGGGCGTTTTGCCTCCGACGCGTGGCATCACGTCGGGCGCTTCGCGAGGCGAAGCTATGCCTCCTACGAGGCGTACGTGGAGCATCAGTCCTCCAAGCTCGCGGGCATCCTGGATCACCTGCGCAAGACGGACGCAGAGGAGTTCGAGGAGTTCCGCGAACGCTTCGCGAGCTGTGACGCGCTAGCCGGCGCTCGCAGTATCCTGTGCCTCGGAGCGCGCCTGGGCACGGAGGTCCGGGCGCTCCACTCGCTCGGGCACTTCGCCGTCGGCGTCGACCTCGCACCCGGCCCTGACAATCTCCGGGTGCTCTACGGCGACTTCCACGCTCTGGTGTTCTCCGACGCTTCGGTAGACGCCGTGTACAGCAACGCCCTGGACCACGCATTTGACCTTGACCGGATGGCGGGGGAGGTGCTGCGGGTCCTGCGGCCCGGCGGCTGCTTCGTCGCGGAGATCGACGCGGGTCTCGACGAGGGAACCCTTCCGGGCGATTTCGAGGCCCTGTGCTGGACGCACGTAGATGCGCTCCTCGAGACGATTTCGACCGGGGGCCGCTTCGAGATCGAGAAGGTCGGCCCGCTGCGGGACACGCGGCGAGGTCTGCGCAGGCTCGTCGTCTTTCGCAAGCCCCGCTGATCGAGCCGAGATGCGTGATTCCCTTCTCCACGTCTCGAATCTCAGAATGGTGTACGAGCCCTACCCGCTCGGCGTCATCGCCCCGGTATTCGAACCAGATCTCTATATGCAGCTGCTGCAACAATTCCCCCCGCTCGAGCTGTTCGAGTTCCTCCCGGAACACGGGAACAAATATTCGCTGTCCGAGAAATACCATCCGAAGCAGTACGACAGCTTCGTCTCGCAGCACGAGCTCTGGCGAGATCTGCGCGCCTACGTGAAGAGCGACGCCTTCCGCTTTGCGGTGATCGACGCTCTGCGAGACTGCAAGATCGATCTCGGCATCCGTCGAAGATCGCAGACGCTGGGGAGGCGCTGGCTCAAGCTGATGAGAGAGGTCGCGCGAGGTCGCCTGCCCGCGATCGAAGCCCCGATCGCGTCGCGCCTCGAGTTCTCCATCCTGCCGGCTTCCGACGGCCATCTCATGCCCCACACGGATTCTCCCGGGAAGCTGATCACGCTCGTCATCACGATGACTCGCGACGGGGAGTGGGACCGGACGTGGGGTGGCGGCACCGACATCCTCAAGCCCAAGGATCCGAGCGACAGCTACAACTACTGCAACCGACAGATTCCCTACGAGCGATGCGAGGTGCTACGCACCATCGAGTTCGTGCCCAACCAGGCCCTGCTGTTCATCAAGACCTTCAATTCGTTACACGGCGTCCAGCCAATCAAGGGACCCCAGGAGCTTCTCCGGCGCACGCTGACCGTCAACATCGAAGAGGGCCGCTGAGCTCGCGCCTGTAGGCGACGTCGCCGACCCGCCGCTGCCGCGCGACGCCGCGGTGCACGCGCCGCTTCGGCTCTGCTAGTCTGCTCCGCACGCGCGAGTAGCTCAGTTGGTAGAGCATCAGCTTCCCAAGCTGAGGGTCGCGGGTTCGACCCCCGTCTCGCGCTCCAGATTCCGAGAGCGTCCACGCGCACTTGTGCCGTGGGCGCTTTCGCTTTCAGGTGCCGCGTCGGATTGAGGGGCCGTCTGGGGCCGTCCGGGCGCGCCGGACACGCCCACGAAGTCTGCGAACGACAGGTCTTCCTCGCGGTCCGGCAGCACGTGAGCGTAGGTGCGCAGCGTGAGTTCGGGGTTCGCGTGGCCGAGCTGCTCGGCGACCCAGCGCACGCTCTTCCCCGACGCGAGCGCGCGGCTTGCGTAGGTGTGACGCGCACAGTGCAGCTTGAGCGGGCGCACGCCGGCCTTCTGCGCGCGCCGGCGGACTCGCTGCCAGGAGCGCTCGAAGTTCCGCTCCTCGATCGCGCCGCCGCCGCCTTCGAGCTTGCGGCCCTCGACCGGCTCGGGCTCCGAACAGAACACCCAGGCCGGCACCTCGGACCACTTCCAGCGGATCGCCTAGACGTTTCCGCCTTGGTCGAAAGTGCCATACGGGCTAGGGGAACCTGGATAGCTGCCCACGACCGTCGGGCCGCCGACGACATTGCCGCAGTTGGCCCGATTGGGAGTGCCTGTAGGTGGAGCGCATACAGTTGGCGTGTTGAGGTCCGTCCCAGCCGGATAGTAGAAATAGCTCGCGGAGGCCGCGTCGTAGTAAGCCGCCTTGAACCACTCGTTTTCGCTAGTTAGAAAGATGGTCGCGCCCGCGTTCCGCGTCACCGTGTTGCCGTTGCTCGGTGTAGGAGTATCACCGAGAGGCGTGTAGGCACCCGTCTCGGTATCGCCGCTCCCCTGACCGTTGTTCATCCAATTCGCGAAGCGCAGCGAGTCGAAGAATGAAACGAAGTTCACCGGCATGTCGGCTCGGCCTGCGATCGGGGTATACGTGTAGCTTCCCGAGCTGCCACTGCGTGTGATGCCGCCCGAGCCTGAACCCATGCCGGTGTTGTACAGCCCGAGCTGATCCGTCTTCGCCTTCGCATTCAGAAATTCTGCGTACTGCGCGTTCGTGACCTCATATGTGTCAATGCCATACGCGTATGGGACGGCGCCGTAACAGCCGCTGGAGCCAGTGGCGCCACCTCCCGTGTAGAGGCAGCCATTCCCGGGGTTGCCCACCGGCGTCCAAGCGACCGAGACGGCCCAAGCGGGTAGGCGCATACAAACGATGGCTATCACGATGAACATCCAGCGACTAGACGGACGCATATCCACTCTCCTTCCGCCAAGGCACTTCGCGCGGCTACCGATTGCCTCCTCGCAGGGCTCTCCGACGGAAGGCATGACGCCATCACAAAGAGCGCGAGCCACACAGAAACGCGACAGCACGCTCTCTCCCGCTTCCCAAGGACTTACCGAGAAGAGAGAACGAGTGAAGTCGCTGCGTCTCGCTCTCCCGTGCGGGGGGAGAGCTGCGTAGTCTCTACTCTGCGCCCACAGAAAGCAGAGCGTTCAAGCGTTCGTCTAGGCGTGTGGCCCGGCGCCTCAGTTCCACTCAACTTCGGAGTTGCGGCCGCATCTCCTGGTCTACGGCGATTCGGAAGGCTCTCGTGCCTATGCTGCTCAACGAGATGAAGAAGGACCCTCGAGAGAACGGCGATCAGCAGCGCAAGATCGACCAGCACGCGGCCGTGATCGAGGCACAACGCCAGGAGAACGAGGCCCAGCAGAGGGAGATCGCTGCGCTCACGACACGGCTGGCGCGACTCGAGATTCGGGTGGTCGGTGCCGTGCACTGAGCGGATCTCCAACGTCACACCGCGCGCGCTGCACAGCTGGGCGAGATGCGCCTGATCTTGTTCGCTCTCGCGCTGCTCGCGGTCCCTTTGTTGGCCCTCGCGAGCTCGCCGCCCATCGCTGATGCCGGCCCCAACCAGAGCATCGACACCGGGGACACCGCGATCCTGAATGGATCCGCGACATTTCCCGATGGCACGCCAGTCATTGGGTGGAGCTCGGTTGTCGTTGACCCGCCGAGTGGCGCCGTTTGCAGGTTGCAGACTCCAGACCAAACGCGTGCGTCCATCTCCTGTAGTACCGCGTTGATGAAGGAGGATGCGGTGGAGCGACTCACCGGGCAGGAGCGCGTCGTGCGTTCCAAGGAGCTGATGCTGGCGTTCGCTGAACGTACGGGCGTCGGCGCTTCGGGGCCGGGCCGCCGTTATCTGTGGACCGATGCCTTCGCCGTCGCGAACTTCCTCGGCCTCGCCCGCGAGACCGGCGAAGAGCGGTACCGCGACCTCGCACTCAGGCTCATCGAGAAGGTGCACGACGATCTCGGTCGTCACCGGAAGGACGAGCCGCGCGAGGGGCGCCTGGGTTCCGCGACCGAGGAGCATCCGACCCGCGGCGGGCTCCGGATCGGCAAGCCGCTCCCCGAGCGTCGGGCCGACGAGCGGATGGACCCACGGCTCGAGTGGGATCGCGACGGGCAGTACTTCCACTATCTGACGAAGTGGATGCAAGCCCTCGATCTGACCGCGCGCGTCACTGGGCGGCCTGTCTACAACCGCTGGGCCCGGGAGCTGGCCGCGACGGCGTACGAAGCGTTCAGCTACGTGGGGCCGGGCGGCGCCCAACGGATGTACTGGAAGATGAGCATCGACCTGTCCCGCCCGCTCGTGCCCTCGATGGGACAGCACGACCCGCTCGACGGCTACGTCAGCGTGCTTCAGCTGCGGGAGACCGCGAAGGAGCTGGGCGACGCGGAGGCGCCGCAGCTGGCCGACGAAGTCGGCTCCTTCGAGGCGATGATCGACCCGCGCGGCCTGCCGACCGACGACCCCCTCGGCATCGGAGGCCTGCTGGTAGACGCCTGCCGCCTGGAGCAGCTGATGCGGCTCGGCCTCGAGGATCGGCACGATCTGGTGACGCGCCTCCTCGAGGCCTCGCTCCTCGGTCTGCGGAACTACGTGGCTGGCGGCGAGCTGGACGAGCCGGCGAGCCGCCGCCTCGCCTTCCGCGAGCTGGGCCTCGCGATCGGACTCCACGCCGTGGAGCTCATGGCCGACGCCGCGAAGCGCGGCGTGTTCGCCGGCAACGAAGCCGCGCGCCAGCGCCTGGAGGCGCTCCAGCACCAGGTGTCGCTGGCCGCCGCGATCGAGCAGTTCTGGCTGATCGAGGAGCACCGCCAGCAGCCGACCTGGACGGAGCACCCCGACATCAACGAGGTCATGCTCGCCACCAGCCTCGCTCCGCAGGGCTTCCTCGTCCTGCCGGCAGTGAGGTGACTCTCGCGCCGCTCCGAGCTTCGCATGGGCGAGGACGTTGTCGCTGAAGCGTGCATCGGGCACGCATCGAGACTCGCGCCGATGCTGCTCAATGAGATGAAGAAACAGCAGCAGGTGATCGAGGCGCAGCAACGGAGAGATTGCCGCGCTAACAACGCGACTCGTACAGATCGAGGCGCGGCTAGGCGGCGTGCCGCGGTGAACGCCACCTAGTTACACGCCACCTAGTTACGAGAACGCATCTGGGTCGGGCAGCCGTGTGCCGCGCGCCAGCGCGTCAGCTCGCGTGACGCCGAGTCTCGATCGTGAGTGCACCGCCCTCGTCTCCACGAAGGAGCCGTGATGTCGAGGGCCCGGCTCCGACGCCCGGTGCGACGCGTCCCGGCGGATAGGACATTTCAAGCGGGGATACGAATGTCCAAGAGCGGTCGTTATGTCAAATTCCGGCGCGAAAGTCCCTATGTGCGGCCGTCACCGTTCGTGTCGCCCGCATCGGCGACGGAGTAGCCGAGTCGTTCCTCCTGGGTGTCTCCCGTGATCACACTGTTCGGGATCTCGCTCAGCAGCGGGTCGATCTCGACGGGGTAAGCCGTGTTCGCGTCGTCACCACCAGGCGCACGACCGAGCCGGCTCCGAGCTCGAGGTGGGCGGTCAGCGCGCGGCTGCGCGCATCGGGCGCGCAGCGCCGCGTAGCGCAGCCGCCGTCCGCCCGGCGCGCCCAAGCAGCAGCCGCTGCACGGCTCAGCCTAGCATGAGGTTGGAGAGTGGGGCATTGCCCTCTTCGGACATTGACAGCCGAGGAACGAGCCCAGATGCTGGCGGCGAGGCCCGAGATGAAGCGGATGTTCTCCCTCGCGACCGCACTCACTCTGCTCGGCTTGCCGGCCGTGTCGACAGGCGCGAATGCGCTGCCGCTGCCCCAGGCGTCGACGTTCTGCCAGCTCTCGGATGGCACGTCGACGTCCGGCCCGACGCAGTGCGCGGAGGGCGGTCTGGAGAGCGTGGTGCTGACGCTCGCGCCCCAGGTGACGCTGCTGGCGACCTTCTCTTCGGCGCCCGGCTTCGACACCGTCGGGTCCATCGAGTACGACTTCCAAGTGATCGGTGGGCACAGCGGCGACGGGGTGCCGGTGCTCGTGGATGCGCAGCTCAGCACCGCAGCGGCAGGCAACTCGTTTGGCTCCGCGGGAATCCTCGTCTCGGTCGGGTCGTTCTTCGTTCAGCGAATCGCCTGCACGAATCCGTCGCAATGCACCGCGGCGAGCTTCGACGGGACGCTCGAGCTGACGATGCTCTCAGGGCAGACGGGCACGATCGACCTAACGGTGCAGGCGGCCAGCGGCTTCCCGGTCGCCGGCCCTGCATCGGCGTTCGCCGATCCCTTCATTCGCGTCGACCCTGCGTTCGCGAATGCGGGGTTGTACAGCGTCGTCGTCTCGGACGGCGTGGGCAACGTGCCGGTGCCCGAGCCGGCGGAGTCGCTTCTCTTGGTCCTCGGGCTGGCGTCGCTCGCATGTTCGAGGACTTCACGCCGTTCCTCTGGCTGCTGAAGCTCGGCGCGCTCGTCAACCTGTACTTCCTCTCGAACACGTTCTCGGCGCCCGCGAGGGGCAGCAGGGCCCAGCAGCACGAGATCGCGTCGCTGACGAAGCGGCTCGCTCGGATCGAGACGCAGGTAGGAGACGCACCGAAGTAACGGTGGGAAATCCAAAGCCCGATCGAACTCGAACCGAAACTTGAGCTCGAGCTGAAGGGCGACGAGCCGGCGCGCTGAACGAGCAAGGGGATGGAACGATCGACAGGTCTTCGAACCGCCGGGAGATCGCTCGAATCTGGTGTGGGAGGCCCAAGCGTTTCAAGCATTCGGCCCGATCGTTCCGCGAGCGGGTCAGCCGCGGGCCGCCGCTCCGATGGGTAGACGCTCGAGTACGCTTGGGTCGTGTCCGACGCCCTCTGGTACTTCGCGTACGGCTCGAACCTCGACCCGGAGACTTTCCTGGGTCGCCGGGGCATGCACCCCCGCGAGATGCTCGCCGCTGCGCTCGACAGCTTCGAGCTCGTGTTCAATCTGCCCGTCGGACCCGGGGAGCGGGGCGTCGCGAACCTGCGCCCGCGCGCCGGCGCGCACGTGCACGGGGTGGCGTATGCGATCGACCCCGAACAGGCGGCACATCTCGACCGGACCGAGGGCGTACACCGTGGCTACTACCTCCGCAACGCGGTTCGCCTCGAAGTTCCACAGGGACGCGTGCTCAACGCCTTCGCGTACATGTCGCTGCACGGTGTCGATGGGCGGAAGCCGTCGGAGCGCTACCTAGGACTCCTGCTCCGGGGCGCGCGCTACCACGGGCTCCCCGAGGCCTGGATCCGACACCTCCGCGGCCTCGAGGTCGCGATGGACGAGCGTTCCGCAGGTCAGCTCGAGAGCGGAATTCGAGTTGTAGAGAAGCCCTCGCTGGCTCGCCGCCCAACAATCCGCTGAAGCTACCGGCCGCGAGCTTCTGCCACGCGGGCGGCCGAGGCCGGCACGAATCGCGGTAGCAGCATCGCGGCCGACCGGCTCGCGCACGAAGGCGCCGAGCGATCGCAGGACCGCGGGTCGATCGCTCGCCTCGGCCGGTAGCGCGCCGTTATTTCTTCAGGAGCTGGCCGCGGATCTCGCCGGGCGGATGCGCCGCAGTGTGGATGTTCAGGTACCAGAGCCCGTCGGCGAGCGACTTCGCCTGGTCGGCCGTCAGCCTGACCTCACCCTTGATCGGGCTCGCCAGGTTCTCGAGCGTGATGATCGGCCCCGCGTTCGCGCCCGGCTTCGCCGGGCCGTGGAAGTGCGCGGCCGTGGCGGCGCCCGTCAGCCCCGAATAGGTGACGGTGTAGCTCAACTTCATGGTCGCGCTGTCGTACTTCGCGTCGACCATCCCGGTTCCCTTGGTGTCGTTCGGCGGGACTTCGTCGGCGCCCTTCAGCGTCGCCATGTAGCTGACGGTGTCCGCGCGCGCCGGCTGGGCCGCGGCGAAGAGCAGGAAGGCGGAAGCGCAGATGACGAGACGATGAATCGCTGCAGGCATCACGGATCTCCTTTGCGCAAACGGTAGCCCCTGGAATGAGGAGCTGATCCGCGAGGGCTGGAGTCCCTACTACCGCGAAGTACGGTGACGGCCGGTTCGCCGAGGAGTTCGGTGTCCCTCTACGACGGTGACCGAACACGCGGGCTGGATACTTGAGCGGCGGGACAGGACACCAGTTCCATTGTGTTGTCTAGGAACGCTCCGAGAGTCACGAGCGCGGGTGGCCGGTGTCAGCCACGCTTCGCGATCAACGCCAGGAAGTCCCCCTCCGTCAGGATCCCCACCAGCTCGTCGCCGGCCACGACCGGCAGGCAGCCGATCTTGTGTTCGCGCAGCAGCGCCGCGGCGTCGCCGAGCGGGGCGTCGGGATCGATGCTGACGACGCGGCTCGCCATCACGTCCTTCACGGCTGTCGCAGCGAGCAGCTGCTCGCGCGCCTTGCGCCCATGGCCGAGCGACCAGGCCAACGCACCGAAGAAGATGTCACGCTGGCTCAGCACGCCAACGACGCGGCGGTCATCGACCACCACCACGTGCCGGAAGCGACCCTGCTGCATCAGCTCCTCGGCCAGCGAGAGCCGGTCGTTCGGTCCGAGCGTGCGTACCTCGCGCGTCATCACGTCGCGGACGTGCAGACCCGTGTCGAGCGGAGAGATGCGCGGCGCGGCCTGTGTCGCGGCAGGCGCTTCGGCCCTGGGCGCGGCCGCAGCATGGCCCCCGAGCCGCTTGCCTGCCTCGGCCAGCGCCGCGTCGAGCTCCCCCTTGAGCCGCTCGACCTCGCGCTCGAGCGCCGCGATGCCGCTGCAATCGCGAGTCACGATGGCCGTACCGCCGTGACGCGTGAATCCCCAGACCTCGGCGACAGCGATGCGCAGCCGGGCATTCTCCCCGGGCCGGATGTCCGTGTCCAGATCCAGCGTGAGATTCCTTACCTCGCTCATTTCCGTTCGAAACCCTCCCAGGCCGGCGCGCGCGCGAGTTTTGCGTTTCCGTCGGACCCCGCAAAGCGCGCTGATCTTCGCGGTCGCGCCGCTGGGAACGACTTGCACATGGGGATCCCTCGACACGACCGGTCGTCACCATCATATGAAAGGCTTCCCCGTGGAGGGAATGCGCTCGGTGTTCGCAACAAGAGGGGCCCTGTGTAAGGGTTCACCCGGGCCTCTCCAAGATGCGCCGACCGTCTGAGAGGCGCCGAACCCGGCTACCGCGCTCTCTTCGAGCAGGGCGGAGTCTAGAGGGCTCTAGGGAGCGTTCTATTGGCTAGAGACCCAAATCCAGCGGATCGTGGTGCCATGCGAGAAAGACGCGAGACTGATTATACACCATTTAGTGTAAATAGTCGCCGCGACTTTCTTGCTGCGAAGAGCTCGCTTCTTCGCGAAGAGGGGCACCTGTGTGGGGGTCACCCACCCCCCTTCGACCCAGTCGCAAGAGTCTCGCGTCAGCGCACTCGGCCTACCTCACTCGCTTCGCATAGGGCGGCGTCTCGCCGCGCTGCCGGTACCGGTGCAGTAAGACGCGGTGACTGTCGCCGCATGTTAGGGCCGGCCGACCGCCCTCGAACCACTCGCCGCAGACCACGCATCGGTACTCCGTCACCGTCACGGGTCGGGTGACCGTGCGCTGTCGGGTCGCCGCTCGAATTCGCATGCAATCATGTTAACAGCTTAAGTGTTGACACGCTGGGACCGGCGACTTGGGGCCATCGCTGAATTCGAGCGCGACCTGATCCGCGACCGCGTAGTCGCGGGTATGAGAGCCGCTCAGCGGCGCGGCGCCGCCATCGGACGGCCGCAGCGACTCCAGGGAGACCAGCGAGAACGGATTGTCCGGCTTCGTGGAGCGGGTCGCTCTCTCCGCGAGATCGCGGCGCTCCTCGGGGTGTCGAAGAGCACTGTTGGTCGGGCGCTCGAAGAGACGGCAGGCGCCTAGGCGGACGCTGTCCCGCAAGGGTCGTTGCGCCGGGAGGATTCAGCCGGCGCAACCCCCTGCGGTGTCAGGGGTGGCAAAAGAAGCGCCGGGCGTCCCAAAACCACCACCTTTTGCAGCGGGATCCGCGGCAGGTCCAGATCGGCGCGGGGATCGATCGGCTGCACGTTTGCGCGGTGGGAGCCGGCGGCGACGCCGAGACTTGCCCAGGGCGACTCCGACGCGTTGGCGCGTCTGATCGGCAACGTATGGCGTTTCTGCGAAGAGCGCAGCGAGATGTTCGAGTCATGAAGGGC
>DATKND010000083.1:0-43701 GCA_035541475.1 Myxococcota bacterium
GCGGGCGGCGGCTACCGCAGCGCCGATACCGACGCCGCGCTGCTCGAGATGTTCGGGTACTTCGCGCGCGTGCTCGAGGCGCGACGGCGCGAGCCGCGAGACGACCTCGTCTCGACCCTGGCCTTCGGCGAGATCGAGGGCGATCGGCTCCGCGATCCCGAGATCCTGATGTTCTGCATCACCTTGCTTGCCGCCGGCAACGAGACCACCCGCAACCTGATCTCGGGCGGCGCGCTCCTCCTCGCCCGCCACCCGGACGAGCGGCGGAAGCTCGTGCAGAGCCCGGAGCTTCTCCCGGGCGCGATCGAGGAGATGCTCCGCTGGTGGACCCCGGTGCAGAGCTTCATCCGCACGGCAACGGCCGACACGACGATCCGCGGCCGCCACGTCCGCGAGGGCGACAAGCTGCTCCTCCTCTACGCGTCCGCCAACCGGGACGAAGAGGTGTGGGGCGAGGACTCCGACCGCTTCGACGTCACGCGCGATCACACCCGCAGGCGTCATCTGGCCTTCGGATTCGGCGAGCACGTCTGCCTCGGCGCGCCGCTCGCACGCCTCGAGGCCCGGGTGGTGATGGAGGAGCTGCTCGGGCGCTTCCCCGAGTTCGAGCTGGCCGGTCCTCCGGAGATGCTGCACTCCCGACTGATGCACGGTGTCGAAGGGCTGCCGGTCGCAGTTCGGGATGCGCACCCGCGGGGTGTGTGAGCAGTCTCCCGAGACCTGGCTGAACCCGCCGACGTCGAAGGAGGCATTTCGAGATGGACCCGTCCCAGAATCCGGGGCATCTGCGCGTCGCCAGCGCGGATGCCCACACGAGCTTCTGCCAGCTCCGCAACCACCTGAACGAGCAGGTGGTCGGCCAGCCCGCCCTGATCGATCGCCTGCTGATCGCGCTGCTCGCCGACGGGCATCTGCTCGTCGAGGGCGCGCCCGGCCTCGCGAAGACGACCGCGGTCAAGACGCTCGCGAGCGCGATCGAGTGCCGCGACCACCGCATCCAGTTCACGCCGGACCTCTTGCCGGCGGACCTCACCGGCAGCGAGATCTTCCAGCCCGAGCTCGGCAGCTTCCGCTTCCAGCCGGGTCCCGTCTTCCACAACATCGTGCTCGCCGACGAGGTGAACCGCGCGCCCGCGAAGGTGCAGTCGGCGCTGCTCGAGGCGATGGCCGAACGCCAGGTCACGATCGGCTGCGAGACGCACCCGCTGCCCGAGCTCTTCCTCGTGATGGCGACCCAGAATCCGATCGAGCAGGAGGGCACCTATCCGCTGCCCGAGGCGCAGCTCGATCGCTTCCTCCTCTACGTGAAGATCGGCTACCCCGACGCCGCCGCCGAGCGCCAGGTGCTGAAGCTCGTGCGCGAGCGCGCGCGCAAGAGTCCGGTGCGCGGCTTCCGCCCGGTGCCGCAGGAGCGCGTGTTCGAGGCGCGGCGCGAGGCGCTCGCCGTGCACCTCGCCGAGCCGCTCGAGGAGTACATCGTGCAGCTCGTGCTCGCGACGCGGAATCCCGCGCCCTACGGCGACGACCTCGCCGGCGCGGTCGCGTGGGGCGCCTCGCCGCGCGGCACGATCGCGCTCGACCGCTGCGCGCGCGCGCGCGCCTGGATCGAGGGACGCAGCTACGTGACGCCGGACGACGTGCACGCGATCGCGCACGACGTGCTCCGGCATCGCGTGCTCCTCGCCTACGAGGCCGAGGCGCGCGGGATGACGTCGGACGCGCTGATCGACGCGCTGCTCGCGCGCGTGCCGCTTCCCTGAGCAGCTCGATGCAGCCCGCGCACGCCGCCCGCACCCGACACGTGGGGTCGCCGATCGTCGCCAGCCTCGGCGAGCTGATCGCGCTGCGGAGCGCCGCCCTTCGCATCGACCTCGAGTCGCTGCGGAGCTCGCGCGCGAAGGCGCTCCTCGCCGGTCCCTATCACTCGCCCTTCCGCGGCCGCGGCATCGAGTTCGACGAGGTTCGCGCCTATCAACCGGGAGACGACGCGCGCTTCATCGACTGGCGCGTCTCGGCGCGCCGCGGGCGGGTCTACACCAAGCTCTTCCACGAGGAGCGCGAGCGGCCGGTGCTCTTCCTGGTGGACCAGGGTCCCACGATGCGCTTCGGCACGCGGTGCTGCTTCAAGTCGGTCGCGGCGGCTCGCGCCGCCGCGACGCTCGCGTGGGCCGCGCGCATCGGCTCCGACCGCGTCGGCGGCGTGATCGTGTCGCCGCAGGGCCGGATCGAGCATCCCGCCGAGCGGAGGCAGCGCCACCTGCTGCGCTGGCTCGAGGCCCTCTCTCGCGCGAGCGGCGAGGCGGGTGACACTGCGATCGCTCTCTCCGCCTCGATCGCGCGCCTCGACGCGCTCGCGCCGTCGGGCAGCCACGCGATCCTGCTGAGCGACTTCTACGGCCTCGACGCGCCGGCACGCGACGCGATCGCGCGGCTCGCGCGGCGCCGCCACGTGAGCTGCGTCCAGATCTTCGACGCGCTCGAGGCCGAGGCGCCGCCGCCCGGGCGCTACCGCGTCTCCGACGGCACGAACATCCGCGCGCTCGAGGCCGGCAATCGCGCGACGCGCGAGCGCTGGGGCCGGCAGTTCGAGGCGCGACGCGAGTCGCTGCGGCAGCTCTGTGTCGAGCAGCGCATTCCGCTGCTGTGCCTGCGCAACGACCAGGCGATCGAGGACGTGCTCGGCGCGCGCATGACGCGGAGGGCGCACGCGTGAACCCCGCGCCGGACGCGCTCGCAGGGCTGCGCGACATCCACCTGCCGGCTCCCGTTCCGTTCTGGCCACCGGCGCCGGGCTGGTGGATCGTCGCGGCGCTCGCGCTGCTCGCAGCGATCGGCCTCGCGCTGTGGTTGCGCGCGCGCAGGCGCAGCGCGCGGCGCGCCGCGAGACTCGAGCTCGATGCGCTCGCGCGCGCCTTCGCCGAAGGCCGCGCCGTCGCGAGCCTCGCGCAGGATCTCTCGGCGCTGCTGCGCCGCGTCGCGCTCGCGCGCTTCCCGCGCGAGCAGGTGGCGGCGCTCCACGGCGCGCGCTGGCTCGAGTTCCTCGAGCGGAGCGCGCGCGGCGGCTTTCCTCGCGACGTCGCCGAGGCGCTCGAAGCGGCGCTCTATCGGCAGGCGCAGCCCGCCGCGAGCGACGCGCGCGAGCGCGAGCAGGCGGAGCGCTGGCTCGTCGCCGTGCGCCGCTGGATCGGAGCCGCGGCATGATCGAGCTGAAGCTCCCGTGGATGCTCGCGCTGCTGCCGCTCCCGCTGCTCGCGTGGTGGCTCCTCCCGCGCGCGGGCGAGGCGCGCGACGGCGCGCTGCGCGTCCCCTTCTACGCCGGTCTCTCGGAGCTGCCCGGCGCGTCGGGCGTCTCGCGCGGCGCGCGGGGCGCCGCCGTCGTCGCGCTGAAGGCTCTAGCGTGGGGACTCCTCGTGCTCGCGGCCGCGCAGCCGCAGTGGATCGGCGAGCCCGTGCCGGTCGAGACCCGCGGCCGCGATCTCATGCTCGCGCTCGACCTCTCGCAGAGCATGGAGCGCGAGGACTTCGAGATGGGCGGCCGGTCCGCGAGCCGACACGACGTGGTGTCGGCCGTCGCAAAGCGCTTCATCGAGGCGCGCGAGGGCGACCGCGTCGGCCTGATCCTCTTCGGCTCTCGCGCCTATCTCCAGGCGCCGATCACGCCCGATCGCAAGACCGTCGCGCAGCTCGTCGACGAGAGCGAGATCGGGCTCGCCGGCCGCGAGACCGCCATCGGCGACGCGATCGGGCTCGCGGTCAAGCACCTGCGCGAGCGCCCGGCCGAGCAGCGCGTGCTGATCCTGCTCTCGGACGGCGCGAGCAACGCCGGCATCGCGGATCCCGTGCAGGCCGCCGACCTCGCGAAGGAAGCCGGCGTCCGCATCTACACGATCGGCGTCGGCACCGACACGAGCGTGGTGCAGACGCCGTTCGGGCCGCGCATGATCCGGGGCGATGACGTCGACGAGGCGACGCTGAAAAAGGTCGCCGAGAAGACGGGCGGTCTCTACTTCCGCGCGCGCGACACCGAGGGCCTCGTGCGCATCTACCAGCAGATCGACGTGCTCGAGCCGACGCTCGGCGCCGAGGCCGTCGTGCGCCCGCAGCGCTCGCTCTTCCACTGGCCGCTCGCCGGGTCGCTGGCGCTGGCGGGACTCCTCGTGCTCGTCCGCGCGCTGCGCCCAGTCGCGGCTCGCATGTCGGTCCGCGGCGGCGAGCTCCGCCCGGCCTCGCGGAGCGCCTAGCATGCTGCCCGAGGGTTTCCACTTCCTGCGTCCCGACTGGCTGCTCGCCGCTCCGGCGATCGTGCCGCTGGTGTGGCTGGCGCGGCAAGGCGCCGCCGCCGCGAGCGCGTGGCGACGCGTCTGCGACCCCGAGCTCTTCGAGCACCTCGTAGCAAAGGAGCGCGGGCGCGCTCCGCGCTGGCCGCTCTTCGCGCTCGTCGCCGGCTGGGTGGTGTCGTGCGTCGCGCTCGCGGGACCGGCGTGGGAGCGCCTGCCTCAGCCGAGCTTCGCGTCGCCGACGAGCACCGTCCTCGTGCTGAACCTCTCGCATTCGATGGACGCGACCGACGTCGAGCCGAGCCGGCTCGGGCGCGCGCGCTTCGAGCTGCTGGACGCGCTCGCCGCCCGCGGCGACGAGCGCCTCGGGCTCGTGATCTTCTCGGAAGAGCCCTACACGGTGACGCCGCTCTGCGACGACCCGTCCGTGATCGCCGCGCAGGTGCCGGTGCTCGCGACGAACCTGATGCCCGGGCGCGGCGCGCGCGTGGACCGCGCGATCAACCACGCGTCCGAGCTGCTCTCGCGAGCCGGCGCTGTGTCGGGCCGCATCCTGCTCCTCAGCGACAGCGCGGGCGACGACCCGGCCGCCGCCGCGGCCGCCGCCGCGCGCGCCGCATCGGCGGGGCATCCCGTGTCGGTGCTCGGTGTCGGCACCGAGCAGGGCGGCCCGCTGCCCGGGCGCCGCGGCTTCGAGCGCGACGCGCTCGGCAATCCGATCGTCGTGAAGCTCGAGCGCAGGGCGCTCGAGGCGGTGGCAAACGCGGGTCACGGTCGCTTCGCCGAGGCGCGCCCCGACGACGTCGATCTCGAGACCGTGATGCCCGCGGTCGAGCCGGGGCCTGGCTTCGCGGGCGAGCTCACCGCGACGAGCGTCCGCGCCGACACGTGGCGCGACATGGGCGCGTGGCTCCTCGTCGTCCCGCTCTGCCTGGCGCCCTTCGCGTTCCGCAAGGGCTGGGCGTCCGCGCTGGCGCTGCTCGTCTTCTGCGGCATCTCGATGAGCGCGCCCGCTCCCGCGCGGGCGGCGGGTCTCGCGGACTGGTTCTCGAGGCCCGACCAGCAAGGGGCGAAGGCCTTCGCGGAGGGACGTCCCGCCGACGCCGCGAAGCTCTTCGAAGACCCGGCGTGGCGCGCGGCCGCGCTCTATCGCGCGCAGGACTACGAGGGCGCCGCCGAGGCGCTGCGAGATCAGAAGGAGCCCGAGGCCCGCTACAACCTCGGCAACGCGCTCGCGCGCGGAGGTCACCTCGAAGAGGCACTCGCCGCGTACGACGAGACGCTCGCGGCCAGGCCCGATCACGCCGACGCGCGCTTCAACCGCGATCTCGTCGCGAAGCTGCTCGAGCAGCAGAAGCAGCAGCAACAGGATCAGCAGGGGAATCGGGGCGACAAGAAGCAGGACTCGCAGCAGGGCCAGCAGCAGGGCGACTCCTCGCAGAAGCAGGATTCGCAGCCGCAGGGGCAGCAGGCGTCCCAGGATTCGCAGTCGCAGGGCGACGGCTCGCAGCAGTCGGAATCGGCGAAGGACGGCGACGGCAAGCAGCAGGGCACGCAGGGCGCGTCGGACGAGAAGCCGACCCGATCCGACGCGGGACAGCAGCAACAGCAGGCGCAGCAGAAACCGTCGGACCCGTCGCACGATCCGGCGCAGGCGGCGGCCGATGCGACCGGCGAGGCGAGCTCGAAGCCGGGTGAGCACGAGGCCGCCGCGGACGAGAGCGCTGGCCCTCACAACGAGCGCGAGCTCGCGCTCGAGCGCTGGCTCGCGCGCATCACCGATGATCCGGGCGGTCTGCTGCGCGAGAAGCTCCGGCGCGAGTACGCGAAGCGCCGCTACGAGAGCCGCTGAGGAGAAGGAGACGATGACCTCGATGCGACGATCCCGGCACCTGCTCGCCGCGGCCTGTGCGGCGGCGCTCGCCGCTCCGGCGCTCGCTGCGGACCTCGAGACGCACCTCGAGCGCACGCACGTCGAGGCGGGAGAGAGCGTGCAGCTCGTGATCCGCGAGCAGGGAGGCGGGAGCGGCTCGCAGCCGGATCTCTCGCCGCTCTCGCAGGACTTCGAGGTGCTCGATGTGTCGCAGAGCCAGCGCACGGAGATCCGCAACTTCGACGTCCAGCGCACACACGACTGGGTCGTCACGCTCTCGCCGCGGCGCGCGGGCCGGCTCGAGATCCCGCCGATCCAGGTCGGCTCCGATCGCTCGCAGGCGCTGACCCTCGAGGTCGGCGGCGCGAGCCCGCCGGGCGCGCCCGACGGCGGCTCCGTCGCGGACGAGCCCGCGAAGTCGGGCGTCTTCGTGGAGGCGCAGGTCGACGACCCGCATCCCTTCGTGCAGGGCCGCAGCGTCCTGACCTTGCGCGTCTTCGCGCGCGAGGGAATCGTCGAGGCTTCGCTCGCCGAGCCAGAGATCCAGGGCGCGATCGTCGAGCGCGTCGGAGACGACGAGCGCTCGGAGCGAACGATCGGCGGCGAGCGCTACGACGTCGTCGAGCGCCGCTACTCGGTCGTGCCGCAGCAGAGCGGCCGACTCGAGATCCCACCCGTCTCGCTGGATGCCGTCGTGCGCGAGGCGGCGCCTCGCGTGAGCCGCGGATTCGGCGGCGCCTTCGCGGATCCCTTCCACGACTTCTTCGGCAACGGCTTCGGCTCGTTGCCGCGCATGGGCTCCTTGATCGATCAGTTCTTCGGCTCGCGCAACCGCCGCCTGCGCGTGCGCAGCGACGCGATCTCGCTCGACGTGAAGCCCATCCCGCCCGGCGTCGAGATCGCGCACTGGCTGCCCGCTCACGGGCTCGAGCTGAGCGAGACGTGGAGCCCGGATCCCGGCTCGCTCCACGTCGGCGAGCAGGTGACGCGCACCGTGATCGTGCGCGCGGCGGGCGTGGCGCCGAGCCAGCTCCCGGATCTCGCGGGCCCGCGAGTCGACGGCCTGAAGCAGTACGCCGAGCCGGCGAGCACGGCGAGCCGCGAGATCGCCGGCTCGCTCTGGTCGGTGAAGCAGCAGGCGAGCGTGCTCGTGCCGACGCAGCCGGGGACGCTCGAGCTGCCCGCCGTCGAGATCGCCTGGTACGACGTCCAGGCGAACGAGCCGCGCACGGCGACGCTCCCTGCGCGCACGTTCGAAGTGCTGCCGGCGCCGGGCGCCGCGGCTCCGGCCTCCCCGACGCCGGCTGCGGCGACGTCCGCCGACTCGCCCGCGCAGGCCGCCGCGCCCGGGGTCGTGGAGACCTTCGCGACCGGTCCGCTCGACTGGCGCCTCGCCGCGGCGGTCGGCGCGGGAATCGGCGCCGCGGTCTCGGCGGGCGCGCTGCTCGCGCGAAGGCGAACACGGCTTCGCGCGGCGGATGATTCGCCGAATGCGGCGAGGCCGACACCGTCTGGAGACGCCCGCCCGCGCGCCCTCGCGGCGGCCTTCGAGCAGGCTTGTCGCTCGAACGACGCCGTCGCGGCGGCGGCAGCGCTGGTCGCGTGGGGCCGCGCTCGCTTCGCCGACGCGGCGCCGAACACGGCGGGCGAGGTGGCCGAGCGCCTCGGCGATGCCGCGCTTCGCGCGGAGATCGATGCGCTGAACGCGTCGCGTTACTCCGCGGCCGGCCCGACGTGGCAGGGCGATGCGCTGCTCGCCGCCTGGCGAGCAGCGCGCGAGCGCAAGCCGGCGCGCGCACCGCGCGGATCAGGCCCGCTGCCGGCCCTGTATCCGACGCGGTGAGCGCCGGTGCTCGCGAGAACGCGCCGCCGCGCCGCGACTAACGAGAGCGGTGCGCCGCAGCGCCAGCAAGAGCAGGCCCGATCGCCAGCAGGCTGCTGGTGTCGGGCTCGGGCACGGCCGCGACCACCCACGCGTTGCCGAGGACCGTGGCGACCTGCGTGGTCGGGTGGATCGCGTCCCAGAACGCGTAGGCGTTGCAGGTGTTGGGGCCGGCCGGATCCGGCGCGCCGGAGCCGAGACAGGTCTGTGTCAGGTCGAGACCGAGCGGCAGCCCGTACGCCGTCGGATTCGCGACCACATCGTTGAAGAGAGCCATCACGTCGTACTTCAAGATGTTGGTGCCCGGCAGCGCCGCGAAGAGCGAGTTCGTGAGCTGCTGGCTGAGGGCGAGGCCCGCGGCCTGCGCGGCGGGTCCGGCGGCGATCGCGCTGGGAGTCCCGCCCACGTTGCCGACGCCTGCGACGAGGAAGTACTGCGCACCGGCGGCCTCGAGCACGCTCACCTGCGTGATGATGGCCGTGACCGCGGCCGTGATGGTGGCCGCGGTGGGAGGCCCGACAGGATGTCGAAGACGTCATTGCCGCCGGCGTCGAAGCAAGGGGATCAATCGATCATTGCGAGATTTGTAATCCGCCGGTCCGTCGGTGCAGGCTCTCGAAATGAAATGTGGATGCACCACCGAGCTGTGACAGGATTGAAATCTGAAGCGCGTCTTCCAGGCCGCGAGGCGCCAGCCGATGGCTATGTTGGTCGGTCCAGGAGCCGGGGTCGGGAGCCGTTACTTTTCCGAGACGGAGCGGACTTACCATGCGACACCAGATGGCGGTACCCGCTCGACACCGATTCTTCGGGCTCGATTCCGCCGATCGCTACGACCGGAACGGCGACCTCGCGACGCTCGAGTTCCTCTACAACTCGGTCACCTACGTGACCCGACCCGGTGTCATCCGCATGCTGCGCGAGTGCGGCTTCAGCCTGGTGCGCAAGGAGCAGATCGACGCGTTCGCCCGTGACCCCTCCAGAATTCCGACCGGCTGGAAGCGCTGGCTGGCGACCCGGCTGCAGCGCGTGCTCTCCGCCGAGACGCTGTCCTCGCTCGCGTTCGCCTCGCAGGAGCTGCGAAGTCTTTGCGCCAGCCTGGTCTACGAGATCGTCAGGAAGCCGGCGTGAGGCATGGTGCACGTCCGCGGCCTTCCGCGGCTCTCGCCCTCCGCGGTGCCGCGGCGCTGAGCCTCGCGATTCTCGTTCCAGCGCCCGGCGCTCTCGCAGCCTCGCCGATCGGGCCCGAGTTCCAGGTCGACACGTACACGACGAACCAACAGGTCGGAGCGCGGGTCGCGACCGACACCAACGGCAACTTCGTCGTCGTGTGGCAAAGCTACGGCAGTCCGAGCACCGATCACTCCGGCACCTCGATCCAGGCTCAGCGCTACGACGAGACTGGCGCGCCGCTCGGCGCGCAGTTCCAGGTCAACAGCTATACGACGGGCAATCAATGGTTCCCCGCTGTCGCGAGCGATTCCTCGGGCCGATTCGTCGTGGTCTGGGGGAGCCAGCGGAGCGCGGGCACCGACACCGACGGATGGTCGGTGCAAGGTCAACGCTTCGCTTCGAACGGCGCACCGCTCGGCGCGCAGTTCCAGGTCAATACCTACACGACGAGCACCCAATACGACCCGTTCGTGGCGAGCGATGCCACGGGCCGATTCGTGGTCGTCTGGGAGGGCGATGGCAGCGCCGGCAGCGACACCTCCTACTCCTCCATCCACGGTCAGCGCTACGACTCGAGCGGCACACCCGTCGGCAGCGAATTCCAGGTCAACACCTACACGACGAGCTACCAGAGATTCCCGTCCGTCGCGAGCGACCCGGCGGGCGACTTCGTCGTGGTCTGGCAGAGCTACGGGAGCTCCGGTGACACCGACGATTTTTCCGTTCAGGGCCAGCGCTACAGCTCGAGCGGCGGCGCGCTCGGCGGTCAGTTCCAGGTGAACGGCTACACCACGGGATACCAGGGCCTCCCATCCGTCGCGAGCGACGCCCTGGGCAACTTCGTCGTGGTATGGGAGAGCTTCGGGAGCGCGGGCACCGACACTGACAGGCAATCCATCCAGGGCCAGCGGTATGCCGCGAACGGCGCGCAGATCGGCGGTCAGTTCCAGGTCAATAGCTACACCACGAGCATTCAGGCCGGCGCGTCGGTCGCGACCGATGCGGCGGGCGACTTCGTCGTGGTCTGGGGCAGCTACGGAAGCCCGGGCTCCGACACCTCGGACTACTCGGTGCAGGGACAGATCTACCTGGCGGACGGAGCGCCGATCGGCGGTCAGTTCCAGGTGAATACGTACACGACGAGCGTGCAGGGGGGTCCGTTCGTCGCAATGAAGCCGGACGGCCGGAGCTTCGTGGCGGTCTGGGAAGGTGACGGGAGCTCGGGCACCGATACCTCGCTGCGCTCCGTCCATGGCCAGCGTTACCTGCCCGAGCCGTCCTCTGCTCTGGGGATCGCCGCGGTGCTCCCGAGCCTCTTCGCGCTCGCTCGGCGGCGTGGCTCGAGGCGCACGGGTTCGCCTGCTTCTCCAGATCTCGACACTCCGGAGCGTGGGTAGCCAGACGGGCGGCCGAGGCCGCCGACCCTCGGACCTCCGCTCGACGGCCCGAGCTGCCGATGTGATGTCGAAAGGCTGCCGGCGTGACCCTTTCGTCCGACGACGATCCCTTCCTGCTCGAGATGGAGCGCCGGGTGCGCGCGGTCGCCGGCCACGCGATGCGCCGCGAACGGCTGCTGGGCCTGCTCGAGAGGCTCGAGCCCGATCGCAGCTACGCAGTGCTCGAGGCTCTGCTGGAGCGCCCGGGCGCGCCGCGTCCCCACTTCCACGACTTGCGTCTCGTCCTCCAGGACGTGCTGCGCGCGGGCGGTGCCACTCGACCCTTGCCCGCCGAGCTCTGCGAAGCGTGGCGGGAGCGCGCGAGCGCCGCGGGCGACGCGTTCCTCGAGCGCTTGCTCGGGGCGAGCGGGGCCGCCGAGGTGATGGGGGATCCGGCGTCGGCGCTGCCGCGTGACGTGGCCGAGTTGCCTCTTGGAGTCCGCCGATCGCTCGCGCGCGGGATGGAGCTGCGCGTCCTCGAGAAGCTGCTGCTCGACCCCGACCCGATCGTGCTCGACCACCTGCTGCGCAACCCTCGCCTCACCGAGGAGCACGCGGTGCGCATCGCCGCGCGACGACCGATCTCGGAGCCCGCGCTGCGCGCGGTCGCGGACAGCGCGCGCTTCGGCGTGCGCCCACGTGTACGCGTCGCGATTGCGCGCAACCCCTACTGCCCGACCGACCTCGCATTGCGCCTCCTCGGCACGCTCCCGCTTCCCGTGCTCCGGGAGATGCGCGCAGATGGCGCGCTCGACGCGCGCGTGCTCGCGCAGGTCCGCGACGAGATCGCGCGTCGGGAGAGATCGGAGTAGCAGACGCGGGCCTCCGGACTCTCGCGCGCAACGCCAGACGGCGTCTCGCTACTTCTTCTTGACTTCGATATCGGTTGCGGTCATGCGGTAGTGGATGGTGACCTTGTCACCTGGCTTCACAGCCGGGCCCTTGGTCGCGGCGTCCTTTTCGATCGTCCAATTGTCCTTGCCTTTGGTGACGACGATTGCTTGGTCAGTCACAGAGACCACCGGACCTGTCACCTGGTAGGTCTTCATGTCGGCGGCCCCAGCAGCGCTCGCGAACAGCAGGGTTCCCGCGAAAAGCAGGATCGCTCGCTTCACCATCGTTGTGCTCCCCGTTTGCGCGAAATGCGCACGTCGAGCGGATCCTACACCTCCGGGTCGCGGTGTGACCTATCCGTCCAAACTGTCCACGCCCGTCCCCGAGGCAGGCAGGAGCGTCGACAGCGGCGGGCCCTGTCGAACGTCTGCGGACGATCGCTCGAAAGGCCGCCGCCAGGCGGAGATGAGCCACCGTCCGGTTGAATTCCGTCAGGAAAATTCCGTCAGGAAGACGGGAGTGCCTACGAGGTGTTGGGTTCGGGCCCGGGCTCCTCGATCACCGGCCCGAGATCTCCGATCATGCACTTCACCGAGCCGCCGCCCTTCTTCAAGAACTCCGACACGTCGACGAGTCGTGGCGTCACGCCGCGCTCGCGCACCTGCGCGAGCAGCCGCTCCGTGACGCCGGCCGGAAGCACCAGGTGCGACTCGGAGCCCTGTCCCGACGGCGTGTAGGTGAAGGCGTTCGCGGCGTAGCGCTGCGCGTCCTCCTCGCCGAGCTCGATCAGCGCGGAGCCGAAGGCCGCGACGAGGCGCGGCCAGTCGGCCGGCGCGATCGCCGCGCGGTAGGCGAGCAGGTGCTCGCGGCGCGGGCCGAAGGCGCAGAGCGCCGTGTCGCCGTGGTAGTGCGCCTCCCGCGCGAGCTCGACCCGCAGCACGGGCACCGGCGCGACGCGCGGCGCGAGCAGCGCCTCGGCGCGCGCGTCGGTGCGGAAGCCGTAGACGCGCCGCCAGGGCGGCCAGGCGAGCGCCGGCACGAAGCGCTGCCGCTCGAGACGCCCGTGGGTGAATAGATAGCGGCCGCCGGCCGGGAAGAAATCGGCCTCGCCCTCGAAGCGCAGCGAGGGCTCGAACGCCTCGGTCGCGATGCCGGCGTCGGTGAGCACGCGCGCGTAGTGCGGGCGCTCGCCGGCGCGCGTCGGCAGCAGGTTCGCGAGCAGGAAGCGGCGCCACGAGACGGGCAGCGGACGGTCGACGTCGAGCATCACGCCGGCATTCGCCGGGTAGACGGTGCCCGGCCACGCCGCGATCGGCGGCACCACGAGCACGCGGAGCCCGAGATCCTCGAGCAGCGCTTTCAGCTCGCGCCACTGCGCGATCGCGCGGACGCGGTCGACGTGGCGGCGCGTGCCCCAGCGCGTGCGCGTGTGCGGGTTCGCGCCGCCCTTCACGCTGAAGTGCGTCGGATCGCCCATCAGGATCCATCTCGACGCACTTCGCTCGCCTGCGGCGCGCTGCGCGCGCGGCCTCGCGGTCGCGCTTGCCCTCGCTTCTTCCGCGCTCAAGGCCGCGCTATTCCGGGCGGCAGCGACTTCGGGTCGAAGCCGCCCTCGTTCTCCATGTGCGCCTGCGAAACGACGCAGTAGAGCGTCGAGGTGACGCCGGCCGGGCGATCGTTCCCGCTCTTGCCGCTGCCCCCGAACGGCAGCCGGCCGCTCGCGCCGACCGTGCCGCGATTCCAGTTGAGGACGCCCGCGCGGACGCGCCCGACGCAGTGCTCGTAGCGCGCGCGATCGCGCGTGAAGACGGAGGCCGCGAGTCCGTAGTCGGAGTCGTTCGCGCCGGCGATGGCTTCGTCGAGGTCGGCGACCGGATAGAGCGCCGCCTCGGGACCGAAGCTCTCCTCGCGCTGATAGGGATGGGACTGGCGGATCGAGTCGAAGCGAACGAGACCCGGGCCCGTGTAGGGCGGAGGGAGGCACGGGTCGACGAGCAGGAAGCGCTCGCCGCCGGCGTCGCGCGCCCGCGCTCGCATGGCCTCGAAGCGCGCGTGCGCGTCCTTCGAGACGAGCGGCCCCATGAAGACGCCGGGCTCGAGCGGCGGCCCGATGCGGACGCTCGCGAGCACACGGGCGAGCCGTTCGGCGAATGGCTCGAAGACCGCGCGCTCGACGAACAGGCGGCGCGCGCACGAGCAGCGCTGTCCAGTCGTGACCGCGACGGAGAGCGCTGTCTCCGCGACGGCGAGCTCGACCTCCGCGTCCGCACACACGAGGATCGGATTGCTGCCGCCTTCTTCGAGCGCGAGGAGCTTCCAGGGCTGATCGAAGGTCGCCTCGCGCAGCGCGCGCCCGGTCGCGTACGAGCCGGTGAAGAGGATGCCGTCGAGACCCGGGTGGCGCGCGAGCGCGCTCCCGGTCTCGCGACCGCCCTGCACGAGCTCGAGCGCGCCGCCGGGGAGGCCCGCCTCGCGCCAGAGCGACGCCAGCCACGCGCCGACCGCGGGCGCGAGCTCGCTCGGCTTGAACACGACGGTGTTGCCGGTCGCGAGCGCCGGCGCGATGTGGCCGAGCGGAAGGTGCGACGGGAAGTTGAAGGGACCGTAGACGGCCAGCACGCCGCGCGGATGCGTCGTCGCGCGCAGACCCGCGGCGGGCCGCTGCTCCGCGACGAGACGCATGCCCTCGTCGAGCGTGATCTCGATCTTCGGCGCGAGGAGCTGCGCCTCGGCGCGCGCGTCCCAGAGCGCCTTGCCGACCTCGCGTGCGATCAATCGCGCGAGCTCGTCGACGCGCGCGCGCCCGAGCTCCGCGAAGCGGCGCAGCACCTTCGAACGCGCCTCGATGCCCGCGTCGCGCCACGCGGGCTGCGCGGCCCGCGCCCTCGCAACCGCCGCGTCGATCTCCGACTCGCCCGCCACCGCGAAGCGCCCGATCCGATCGTCCGGATCCGCCGGGCTCCGGCTCTCGAGCGCCTCGGTCACGGCAGAGGCGTGACGCTGACGCGATCGCCCGCCGAGACGCCGAGCGCGTCGCGCGCCTGCTTCGAGACGAAGGGCGCGCCTTCCTCGTCGATCGGGACGACGGTCGCGCGGAAGCCGAGGCGCCCCTCGGCGGCGAGCAGCGCCAGCCGCGCCGCCGGCGGCGCGTCCACGTCGCGCACGGCGCCCGGCAGCACGAGCGAGCGGCGATCGCGCACGCAGGTGATCGCGTCGCGCGCGGCGCCGACATAAGGCCCGCCGTCGAAGGGATCGACCTGGTGCAGGTCGCGGAAGCCGATCTTCTCCAGGATGCGGAGCGCCGCGACCGCCGTCTCGTTCGTCTTGCCGATCACCGCCTGCACCCGCTCCGGGAACAGCGTCGCGTAGACCGGATCGCGCGGGAACAGGTCGGCGATGAACTGCTTCGTGCGCGCGGACAGACGGTCGGCATCTCGATAGGGAAGCCCCGTGAACTTCGCGCCGAAGGCCTCCCACAGGAGGTTCGCGCCCGTCTCGGTGAAGGGCGAGAGCATCTCGGCGATCACCTCGCGCTCGAAGCGATGCGGGTGCAGCGACATGTAGGCGAAGCGGACCGTAGAGAGCGCCTTGCCGCACATCTCCTTGTGTCGCCGGTAGGCGGGCTCGAGCACGAGGCCGCCGATCTCGGTCGGACCGTCCTCCGTCGAGTGGAGCTGGAGCTTCTTGTGCACGAAGCGCTTGTTGAGCTCCGCGCTGCGGCGCTCCTCGGTGGTGACGGCCAGCCAGAAGTAGGGCGCGCCGGGCCGGCCGTTCTTCGCGACGATCGCCGACGTGCCGACGCAGCGGCGCGCGTCGCTGTCCTCGAGCACGAACACGTAGACGCCTTCGCGCCAGTCGCGCAGGTCGCCCGCGAAGGAGATCTTAGAGTTGCGGATGCGCGCTTCGAGGAAGTCGCGGTCGGCGGGGAGGTTGAGCGAGTCGAGTCTCGTGGCGAGCGCGAGCAGCCCATCGAGATCGCCCGTGTCGACCGGCCGTAGGATCAGCACGGCAGATCGCGCTCCTCGGCCACGCGCCGGATCGCCTTCTCCAGGGTCGTGAAGCCGGCCTCGAGCTCCTCGTCCGTGGTGTTGAACGGCAGCAGCAGGCGGATCTTCATCGGATCCGAGCCGGCGCTATGTGCGAGCAGTCCCTGTTCGAACGCGGTGCGCAGCACGGCCTCCACCAGCGAGGCCGAGCCGTCGAAGGGCACGAAGGCCTGCATCGCGCCGAGGCCCGAGCGCGGCCCGACGGCGCGCGGCAGCCGCTTGCGCAGCGCCTCGTAGCGGCGCTCCGCTCGCTTGCCGAGCACGGCGATGCGTCCCTCGGGCCCGAGGTAACCCTCGCGCTCGAGCCGCTCGATGATGCGCGCGCCGACCGCCATGCCGACGGTGGAGCCGGCGAAGGTGCCGGCGACGAGGCCGGGCTTCGGGTTGTAGGCGCGCGTGAAGAGCGCGGCGCTGCCTTGCAGCGTCTTCCCGACGGTGACGACGTCGACGTACTCGTCGAGGCCGAAGCTGCGGAAGGCGAAGAGCTCGCCGGTGCGCGCGAAGGTCTGCACCTCGTCGACCCAGACCGCGATGCCCGCGGCCTTGCAGCGGCTCATGAGCGCGACGAAGAACTCGCGCGGCGCGGTGTGGAAGCCGCCCTCGCCCTGCACCAGCTCGAATAGCATCGCCGCGACGCGGCCCGGATAGCGCTTCAGGTGGGCGTCGAGCGCAGCGACGCTACGCGCGATGCTGTCGGGATCGTCGGGCCGGTAGAACGGCACCAGCAGCGCGGTGCCGTGGAGCGGCAGTCCCTGGCGGTAGGCCGGCTTGTCGGTCAGCTCGGCGAGCGCAACGGTGCGGCCCGCGAATCCGCGCTCGAAGAC
Organism: Myxococcota bacterium; assembly: GCA_035541475.1. Taxonomy (GTDB): domain Bacteria; phylum Myxococcota_A; class UBA9160; order UBA9160; family SMWR01; genus DASUFZ01. Next base: position 16,346 of record DATKND010000083.1, read on the forward strand.
CGCGATGCGGTCCCCCGGCGCGTGCTTCTGGAAGATCAGCTTCAGCGCGTTCTCGTTGGCGATCGCGCCGGAGATCGAGAGCCACACGTGGCGCAGACGCGAGCCCGAGTGGCGGAGCAGCGCGCGCGTGAGCTGGAGGTACTCCACGCCCGGCAGCAGGTGTCCCTGGAAGACGCTGTCGCCCGCCGCCGCGACCACGGCCGTCTCCAGCAGCTCCGGATCGGAGTGGCCGAAGCCGTAGGTGCCGATGCCGCTCGCGAAGTCGAGCACGGTGGTGCCGTCGGCCAGGCGCACACGCGCGCCGCGGCCGCTTCCGACGGCGAGCGCCGGATAGAAGAGAGGTCGACCTCTCGAGCGTTCGATCTCGCGAAGCGCGCGCTCGTAAGCCGGCCGCGAGAGCTCGCGCTCGCGCAGCTCTTCCTGGACCGCGTCGACGAGGGCACGAGCGGCCTCGCGCACCCGCGGCGAGTCGAGCAAGCGTCCGAGCGGGGTCGTCTTCTTGCGCGGCATGGAAGCCGAAAGCGTATCGGCCCCCATGGGTCGGGGCTTGCGCTCAAGTCCCCGGAGGTCGCGGACGAGGCGAAGTCGAGGCGCCGCTCGATCGAGGAGTCGCGTGGGACTTTCCCCTGAGGTGCCGAGGCGCCAGCTATCTTCGGCGCGGGGGTGAATCTCGGATGAGAGCGAGGGAGCAAGACGATGAGCGCACGCCGCGTCGTCGGAGATCGCTGCGCGGCGCGCGCCCTGCGGTGGAGGCGACGGCGCCCCACCTCTCGCTCGTGCGCGCTCCGACGCGCGCCGGCCCCGAACGGCCGCTCGCCGGCGAGATCCGCGTCGCGACCTACAACGTGCATCGCTGGACCGGACTGAACGGGCGCAGCCGACCCGATCCCGCGCGCGCGGCGTTCGTGATCTCCGAGCTCGAAGCCGATCTCGTGGCGCTCCAGGAGGTGCTGCGGCCGCCGCGCGGTCCGGATCCGCTCGTCAGCCTCGCCGACGCCCTCGGGCTGCACGTCGCGTTCGCGACGACCCGCGCGCACCGCGACGGTCACATCGGCAACGCCGTGCTCTCGCGCTGGCCGATCGCCAGCGTCTCGATGCTCGACCTCACCTACAGCCGGCTCGAGAAGCGCGTCGCGGTCGCGGTGCAGCTCGCGCACGCCCAGCACGAGCTCGACGTGGTGGCGACGCACCTCGCGCTCGCGGATCGCATCCGGCATCGCCAGGTGCGCTCGCTGCTCGACCACCCGCGCCTGCGCGAGACGCCGACCTTGCTGATGGGTGACATGAACGCGTGGCGCAACTGCCGCGCGACGCGCGCGCTCGAGCGCGAGCTCGTGCTCGGTGAGAGCTTCGAATGGCCGGCGTCGTTCCCGGCGGCGAGCCCGGTGCTCGCTCTCGATCGGATCTACGCGCGCGGCGTCACGATCGTGTCGATCGACGCGCACGCGAGTCGTGCCGCGCGCCGCGCGTCGGATCATCTCCCCGTCGTCGCGCGCGTGCGCCTCTCCGCGCGCGGCTCCGTCGCCGCGCGCTGACGCGCCTCGTCCGACGTCGGTTTGACCCTGCTGGAGGCGGCGGTTACCGTCGGCCCATGGCGCACGAAGTCGAGCAGAGATCGCTCGCTCGTTACCTCGAAGAGAAGAATCTCAAGCACACGCGCCAGCGCGAGGCGATCCTCGAGGTCTTCCTGTCCGCGCGCGGACACATCACCGGTGAGGATCTCTACCAGCAGGTGCGCGCACGCCATCCGCACATCGGCTACACCACCGTGTATCGCACGATGAAGCTCCTTTGCGATGCGGGTCTCGCGCACGAGCACAACTTCGATGGCACCACGCGCTACGAGATCGCGCACGAGCACCACGACCACCTCGTCTGCGTGCGCTGCGGGAAGATCGTCGAGTTCGAGTGCGAGCTGATCGAGTCCGCCCAGGAACGGATCGCGAAGCAGTACGGCTTCCGCGTGCTGCGACATCGCCACGAGCTCTACGGTCACTGCCCCGAGTGCCAGAGGCGCGCGCGCGGATAGCGCGCATGGGCGCGGTCTGGTGCGCGCGCGCCCGTTGACAGCGACGCGGGCGCTCGCGTACCGTGTAAAAATGAATTTGCTTTTCAATTTCATCGAGCGATGAAAACTGCTTCATCTCGACCCGAACCCGCCGCCGCGTGCCGCTGCGTGTGCGGGAGTCTGGTCGCGCGCGTGGTGACCGACGGCATCGAGCTGAAGTGCCGCCGCTGCAAGCGCAAGCTGCTCGTCCCGCTCTCGCCAGAGATCGCGAGGCGATCGGGCGCCTCGCTGCGCGTGCGCGAAGTCCCGGACTCCGCGTGAAGGATCGATCGGCGCATTAAAGCCGCGCGCGCGCGAATCCGATCCGAGTCGCGATGAGCGGAACCCCCTCCTGCTCCGTGTGCAGCGCGGACCTCCAGTTCGCCGGCGACGAACGGCCCGGCGACGAGGTCTTCTGCACCTACTGCGGCGCACCCTTCCGCGTCAAGCGCGTGGCGACGCAGGAGGAGGACTTCGAGGTCGAGGAAGAGTATTAGCCCGCGAAGTCGACCAGCCGTTCGCGCACGCGCGCGAGCGGCGGCGCGGCGGCGTCGCGCGGCGACAGCACCGGCGCGGCGACGGGCCACGGGATCGCGAGCTCCGGGTCGTTCCAGGCGACGCAGAACTCGTCCTCGGGGTGGTAGACCTCGGTGCACTTGTACTCGACCTGCGCCGCGTCGCTGGTGACGACGAAGCCGTGCAGGAATCCGGGCGGCACCCAGAGCTGGCGGTGATTGTCCGCCGAGAGCACGGCCGCGATGTGGCGGCCGAAGGTCGGCGAGCCGCGCCGCACGTCGACCGCGACGTCCCAGATCTCGCCCGCGATCACGCGCACGAGCTTTCCCTGCGCGTGCGGATGCTGCGCGTGCAGTCCGCGCAGCGTGTCGCGCGAGGACCGCGAGTGATTGTCCTGCACGAAGACCGCCTCGACGCCGCCGGCGCGGTACTTCTCCGCGTGCCAGCTCTCGAGGAAGAAGCCGCGCGGATCCCGGTGCACGACTGGTTCGACGAGCACGACTCCCGGGATTTCCGTGCGCGCGAAGCGCAGGCTCAAGCCAGCTCTCCTTCCGCGAGCGCGCGAAGGTAGCTGCCGTAGCTCGACTTCATGCCGTCGGCGAGCGCGCGCAGCTCCGCGCGCGAGATCCAGCCCTTGCGGAAGGCGATCTCCTCGAGGCACGCGATGCGGAGTCCCTGCCGCTCCTGCAGCGTCTCGACGAAGTTGCACGCCTGCAGCAGCGACTCGTAGGTCCCGGTGTCGAGCCAGGCGACGCCGCGCCCGAGCTTCTCCACGCACAGCGTGCCGCTCTCGAGGTACGCGCGGTTCACGTCCGTGATCTCGAGCTCGCCCCGCGCCGAGGGCCGGAGCCCCGCGGCGATCTCGAGCACCCGGTTGTCGTAGAAGTAGAGGCCCGTCACCGCATAGTGTGAGCGCGGCTTCGCGGGCTTCTCCTCGATTCCGACGGCGCGGCCGGCCGCGTCGAACTCGACCACGCCGTAGCGCTCGGGGTCGTGAACCCAGTAGCCGAACACGGTGGCGCCCTTCTCGCGAGACGCCGCGCGCAGCAGCACCTCCGTGAAGCCCTGCCCGTAGAAGACGTTGTCGCCGAGCGCGAGCGCGACGCGCTGGCCGCCGACGAAGTCGCGCCCGATGCGGAAGGCCTGCGCCAGGCCTTCGGGCCGCGGCTGCTCCGCATAGCGGATGTCCATCCCGAGATGGCGGCCGTCGCCGAAGAGCCGGCGGTACGACGGCAGGTCGTCCGGCGTGGAGATCAGCAGCACTTCCCGGATGCCGGTCAGCATCAAGGTGGAGAGCGGGTAGTAGACCATCGGCTTGTCGTAGATCGGGATCAGCTGCTTCGAGATCCCGCGCGTGATCGGGTAGAGGCGTGTCCCCGAGCCGCCGGCCAGCAGGATGCCCTTCATCGCGTCGCCGCTCACGGCAGGAACTGCGAGGGGTTCGCGAGCTTCGCCGGCAGGTACTCGTCGATCACATAGTTGAGCCCCCACTTCGCGAGTGCCTGCTGCTCGGCGCGCACGCCCATCTTGAGCAGCTGGTCGATGGCCAGCTGCCACGGCTTGTGCACCTTGAAGAAGGGGTCGTTCTTCAGCGCGTCGCGCGCGCGCTTCACGTCGACGTCCTGCAGCGGGTGCGTCGGCAGGCGGTAGTCGACGATGTCCTGCGGCGTCACGCCGAGATAGCGGGCCTGCGGGACGCAGAAGAACTGCGACAGGTGCGCGGCGTTGCCGGAGCCGACCTTCAGAGTCCGGTAGATGTTCGAGATGCCGTAGGGATCGCAGTCGACGAAGGCGTAGACCGGCAGCTTGCACTCGTCGGAGAGCTTGCGGATGAAGCGGCGCGTCGCGCGGGTCGGGACGCCGGCCAGCGACACCAGGATGCAATTCGCGGTCTGCCAGAACTTGTGGCTCTGCAGGCGCTGGAACACGCCGCCCGTCTCGATCGCGAGCACGAACTTCGCGTCGGTCTCGAAGGAGAGCTGCTCGACGCTCGACGGGATCGAGTACGCGCCCGAGCCGAAGCGCGTGCAGTCGATCCGCTCGATCACGCCGGTCTCGCGGTCGGGATCGAGCACCACGAGCCGGCCCGCCACCGCGCCGCCGTGCTCGTCGGGGATGAAGCGGAGCTGCTCGCGCGAGGTGCCGCGCACAGAGAAGAGCGCCTCGATGTCGTCCATCACAGCGTCGGACTCGACCTGATCGTCGAAGCGCGCCTCCTCCCAGTTCTTGCTCTGGTAGTAGGCGTCTCGCTTGGTGGCGAAGTCGTTGCCTCGGACGAGCTCCTTCGAGAGCCCCATCATGCGCAGCGTCTGTGCGAAGCTCTTCACGGTGTTGACCGTGAGCGTCCGCACCTTCTTCGAGCGCCCGATCTCGAAGTAGCCCTTCCCGGTCGAGTAGGTGACGTTCTTCAGGGATCGCACGGGGAAGGCGAGATCGGGCTTGTGCTGCTTCAGGATCTCCTGGTGCACGCCGGTGGCGGCGTCGCGGATCTGCTCGAGCACGACCGCGTCGCTCTGCTTGATGCGCTCGGCCACCGCGTTGGCATGCGACTTCTCGCCGCCACGCGCCGCGCCGGACGCCTTCTTGCGCGCCGATTTCTTCTTCGCCGCCATGCTCACGCCTTCCGGCTGCGCTCGAGCACGCTTCCGAGCTTGCGCACCACGTCGTCGCGCTGCACGTCGGAGAGCTCGAGGATCTGCTGCAGGCCGATCGCGACCTGCGGGATGTACTTCTCGATGTAGGAGCGCTTCTTGGCCTCGTCGGCCTCGCGCCGGCGCTTGCGGATGTACATGGCCACGCGGCGTCCGCACTCCTGCAGGCCGAGCCGGATCTCCTTCACGATCTCCGGGTAGTGCGCGATCGCGTCCTTGCTCTCGGAGGTGAAGGGCACCCACACGCTCGCGATGTGGACCATCAGCAGCATCGGGCCGAGCGGCAGGGCGCCCTTTGGCTGCTGCATCTGATAGGCCTTCCAGTCCGTCTGCATCACGGCCCTGGTGATGGCGCAGGCGCCCTGCTGGTACTGGAGCGGTACGCGGTTCGCGTAGCGGTAGAGCGTGATCGACTCCTCGGCCGGCAGTTCGCCGCCGTAGGCGAGCCCGACCTCGATCAGGAACGGGTTGCCGCGGTACACGTTCGGGCGTCGCGTGATGGCGGCGTGGAAGTCGGTCTTCACTTCCGTGGCCAGCGCGCGCTCGATCAGCGCCTCGCCGATCGGCGCGATGCAGTCGGTCGGAGGCGCCATGATCTTCGTCGCCTGGATCGCGCGGTGGACCGCATCCGCCTCTTCGCGCGTGATCTCGGACGGGCGCCGCGTCGGCGCGACCCCCGCCTTCTCGCAGATCTCGTCGGCCGTGCGCCCCGACACGCGAGAGAAGTCGCTCACCAGACAGCCGCGCAGGTTTCTCGCGGTCGTGTCGCGGAACATCTGCATCAGCACGCCGAGCTCGACGCCGTAGGGATGCGGCCGGATCTCGGAGGTCTCGGGCGGCAGCTCCTCGCTGACGCGCGGGAACACGTGCTCGGCGCCGTGCTCCTCCGCTTTCGGCGGCACGTAGGTGATCTGCGCGTGCGGGTTCGCGAGCGAGATCTGGCGGATGTAGCTGTCGACGGAGTGCTGGCCGCCTCGGTAGTTGCCCTCGAGCTCGATCTCGACGCGCGTGCCGTGGTCGCGGTGCCAGTCGATGTCGGCCTCGTGTTTCACCTTCGGCTCGTTGCTGCGCGTGTCGATCACGAGCTGCACGTGTTTGGCGCGACTCTTCGCGCCGGTGCGCGACACGATCTCGACGGGCTTGCCGGTGGTGAGCAGGCCGTACATGCCGGCCGCGCTGATGCCGATGCCCTGCTGGCCGCGGCTCTGGCGCAATCGGTGGAACTTCGAACCGTAGAGCAGGCGCCCGAACACCTTCGGCACCTGGCTGGCGACGATGCCGGGCCCGTTGTCCTCGATCGCGATGCGGAAGCGGGTCTCGGCGAGCTGCCGGATCTCGACGCGGATGTCCGGCAAGATGCCCGCCTCCTCGCACGCGTCGAGGGCGTTGTCGACGCCCTCCTTCACCGTCGTCAGGATCGCCTTCGAGGGATTGTCGAAGCCGAGCAGGTGTCGGTTCTTGGCGAAGAACTCCGAGACGGAGATGTCGCGCTGCTTCTTCGCGAGCTCGGCGGCGGTCGCGCGCTCGCGCTCCCGCGCGCCACGGCGCGAGCTGCGCGGCGCCTTCGCCTTCGCCGCGGTCGAGCCGCGCTTCGGGGCTGGCTTCGATGCCGGTTGGCCCTCGTCTCGCGCGCGCCTCATCGCGTCCTTCCGGCGCTTCGGCCCCGCTTCGGCGCCCTCGCGCCGCGAGGCCACCGGGCTCGCGACCAGCTCGAGCTGGGCGGGCGTCCCCGGCTCCGCCATGCATCACCCCCACCGATTCTTCGCGGCGCGCGGCGGTCGCGCGTCCGGCGTGGGGTCGATGTGTTCCACACGCGCCGGGGGCGCGCAACTGCAAGCGCCGCAGGCGAGCGAAGATCAGAGGTCCGGACCCGGCTCGCACTCGACTGCGGGGTCTACGAGCGCCCGCTACCGGAAATCCTCGACGCTCGAGCCGCGGAAGTTGCCGCAGAGGCGAGCTTGTCCGGTCTCGAGCATGTGGAGCACGGTCGCGATCACCTCGTGCTCGTCCTCGGTCACCTCGGAGATCGCGCGCACCAGCTCCAGGAGAGTCGTCATGCGCGTCTCCTCGACGATGAATTGAATGGAAACGGCCCGCGCTGCACCCATCGAGCACCCCTCGTCACCTCGATGTGAGAAGCATCGGACGTGCCAGCCGCTCGAGAGCCGATCCGGACGTCCTCTGCGGCGCGTGAGGAGTTCAGCAATTCGGCTGGTTGAGCGAGATAGTTGCCGGCCAGGTTCCCCCTGGGTGCCGGGGGATTGCCGGCGCGAGTGACGAGAATCGATCACGACGTGTCGGGTTTTGGACGGTCTTCCCGGCGCCGGCTCAACGCGCTCCGTCGACGTTCGAGTCGGCGCGAAATCCGAGCGCTTCGGCCATCGCCGGCGCCTCGATTTGCGGGGTTCCCTCGAGGTCCGCGATCGTGCGCGCGACCCGCAGAGCGCGACGCGCGGCTCGCGCGGACAGGCCGAGTCGTTCGAACGCGCGACCGAGGAGCCGGGAGGCGTCCGGCGTCGAGGTCGCGACCCGCTCGAGCTCCGCGTCGAGGAGCCTGGCATTCGTGCGACCGCTGCGCGTGAGCTGCCTCGCTTGCGCGAGCCGCACACGCTCGCGTGTGGCCGGGGTCGCGAGCGCGCCGGCGGGTGGCGTGTCGAGCTCGTGCCACGCGACCGGGAGCAGCGACACGTGCAGATCGATCCGGTCGAGCAGTGGCCCCGAGATGCGCGCCGCGTAGCGCGCGACGGCGGCGTCGTCGCAACGACAGTCGCGCAGCGGCGCGCCGCGCCAACCGCACGGGCACGGGTTCATCGCCGCAACGAGCTGGAAGTCGGCGGGAAACGCGCAGGTGACGCCGGCGCGCGCGACCACGACCCGGCGCTCCTCCAGCACCTGGCGGAGCGACTCGAGCGCTCGCCGCTCGAACTCCGGGAGCTCGTCGAGGAAGAGCACGCCTCGGTGCGCGAGCGAGACCTCACCGGGCCGCGGCGGATTTCCGCCGCCGAGCAGACCGGCCGTGCTGGCCGTGTGATGCGGCGCGCGGAATGGCCGCTCCGGCGCGAGCGCGCCGCGCAGCGATCCGGCGACTCCGTGGATGCGCGTGACCTCGAGGGACTCGTCCGCGGCGAGCTCCGGCAGCAGCCCCGGCAGCCGCGTCGCGAGCATCGTCTTGCCGGATCCCGGCGGACCCCGGAGCAGAAGCGCGTGTCCGCCCGCGGCCGTGATCTCGAGTGCGCGCTTGGCGGTCTCCTGACCGCGGACGTCGGCGAGGTCCCGATCGGAGCGGGTGGGAGCGAGCGCCGGCTTCGGCTCGGCGCGCGGCAGCGACTCCGCGCCGAGCAGATGGCGCGCCACCGCACCGAGGTCGGGCGCCGCGCGCACGTCGAGACCCGGCGCGAGCGCGGCCTCGGCGGCGCCTTCTTCCGGTGTCACGAGTCGCGCGCAACCGCTCTCGCGGGCGGCGAGCGCGAGGGCGAGCGCGCCGCGCAGCGGGCGGAGCCGACCGTCGAGCGCCAGCTCGCCGACGAAGGCGGTGTGTGTGACGGAGTCGGCTTCGATAGCGCCGCTCTCGACGAGCACGCCCACCGCGATCGCGAGGTCGAGCCCCGCGCCGGTCTTGCGCAGATCGGCAGGCGCGAGATTCACGGTGACGCGGCGCTCCGGGAAGCGCTGTCCGACGGCGGCGATCGCGGCGCGCACGCGGGCCGCGCTCTCGCGGACCGCCGCGGCCGGCAGACCGACGATGTCGATGCGGGGCAGCTGCGAGCTGATCCGCACCTCGACCTCGACAGCCACCCCGTCGACACCGAGCAGTGAAGCCGAGACGACTCGCGACAGCGGATGTCCGGAGCGGGACCGGGTTCGGGGCGCAGAGCGATGCGAGAGAGGGAAGAAGGCAGGACCCCGCCGAGGCAGGGCCCTGCCTTCCACTCTTGAAAAGCCCCGCCAGAGAGGGGCCTCTGCGAATGAAGTGGGCGGGAGAGTGGCCCCCGTGTCACTTCCCCCGCGGGATCGACTTTGTGCGCTCGAGGCGCGATCCGGCGTCCAAGAGCAGTAGCATTAGTATGGTGCGCCTCGTTAGCGAGGGGCGGGAGAGATCGAAGTGGACCGGTCGTTCCCTTGGGGGCGATTCCTGCTCCTGGTCGTGGTCGGCGCCCTCGCGTGCGAATCGCCGAAGACCGCTTCGGAGACTGCGTCGAGCGACACTGCGCCGCCGCCGCTCGGGGTGTTCTCCGCGACGAGGGTTTCGGCGGATGCCGCGGCGCTCGCGAGCCAGACATCGAACGACGCCTTGCGGAGCTACGTCGCCTCACAGCTCGCCTCGACCGCCCTCTCCGTCCAGACGGTGGAGACGCCGGGAGTCCAGGGTGCAGGAGCGGGCGTCGCGGAGGCGAGGACCTGGAAGCATCTCGTCGCGACCGCGCACGGGGCGTCGCCCGACCTCTTCGTCCTCGTCGCGCGGCTCGACGAAGCGCGCGCCACGCTGTCCGGACCCGCGCTCGAAGAGGATCTGTCGGGGGCCGCGCTGCTGCTCGAACTCGCGCGCTTCCTCTCGACCCGATCGCTGCCCTACACCACGCGCTTCGTGTGGCTCGAAGGCGACGTCCTGCCGTGGGCCGATGAGAACGGCGTCCAGCCGGAGTTCGGCGGCAGCGAGTCGCTTGCGACTCGCATGTCCGAGAACGGGGAGATCTCGAGGGTGCGGCTGCTCGTCGCATTCGACCGGGTCTGCCGGAAAGATCTGCGCGTCGCGCGCGATCTCGGCTCGCATCGCGTCTACCGCGAGGACTTCTTCAACACCGGCGCGCGCGCCGGATGGCTCCAGGTCTTCCCGCGGAATCAGGAGTACGAGACCGTCGAGGCGAGCCACCTGGCGTTCCGCAACGCCGGGGTGCGCTCCGTGGTGGTGCTGAGCGCGGTGGGCGGACTTCCGTCGGACGGACACGCCTGTGCGCCGCAGAGCCTCGAGGCGGTCGGCACCGTGGCGCTCGACACGATCGACACCATCGGGAGACGCCTCGCGAAGATCGACCGATTCTCGAAGACGCCGCTCGCCGCCGCGACCGAGGACGCGAGCCCAACCCCGGTCGGACCGGCGGAGCCGCCCTCCGCACCCCCCGCCGAGACTGGAACGGCCCATCCATGAGTGCCTCCGACCTCGTCCGGGTGTCGCTCGTGGCCGCGCTCTTCACCGCCCCGGCCGCGCCGTGCGCCGCGCAGGCCAGCGATCCCGTCCGCATCCTGATCGAGACGCCGAAGCAGGGCGATGTCGTGCAGAACAAGGTCCATCAGGCCCCGATCAAGGGCACGGCGGTTGCGGCGGGTGAACGGCCCGCGCTCTTCGACGTGATGATCGTGATCGACATCTCGGGGTCGACGAAGGTCGCGAGTGGCGTGGACGTCGACGGCAACGGGATCGTCGGCGTCAATCCTCAGTTCGAGCTGATGCCGGCCGGCACCTATCCCGAGAACACGGTCTCGACCGATCCGGGCGACTCGATCCTCGCGGCCGAGGTCAAGGCGGCCGACACCTTGATCTCCAGTCTCGAGCCGGGCGGCCGGATCCGCGCCGGCGTCATCACGTTCTCCGGCGAGATGAACGATCAGGGGATGCGGAAGAGCTACGACCAGCAGGATGCCTGGCTCGAGGTTCCGCTCACCACCGATTTCGTCGTCGCTCGCCGCCGCCTGCAGGCCATTCTCGCGCGCGGTCCGTACGGCGGCACGAACTTCGCGGCGGCGGTGCGCCTCGCGATCACCGAGCTCGCCGGTCTCAACGGCGCGCGCTCCACGCCGCGCGCCGACGCGAAGCGGGTCGTGCTGTTCCTGACCGACGGTATCCCGACCTTCCCGATCGGCGCCGGCAGCGTCTCGGATCCCGGCGACGTGGAGGCCGCGCTCACCGCCGCGAGGCTCGCGCACAAGGCGGGCATCACGATCAACACGTACGCGCTCGGGCCGAACGCGCTCACCAATCCGTACGCCGCGACCGAGATGGCGCGGATCACGCTCGGCAACTACCTCGCCGTTCAGAACCCGGGGAACATCGTCAGCTTCCTCCAGGGAGTGTCGTTCGCGAACGTCGACGACGTCGTGTTCACGAATCTCACGACGAAGGAAGTCTCCTACGACGTGAACCTGCTGCCGGACGGCTCGTTCAGCGGCTTCGTGCCGGTGCGCGAGGGCAAGAACCAGGTGCGCGTGACGGCGCTCTCGTCCGACGGAGCGAGCGGCAGCGTCGATCTCGAGCTCGACTTCCAGACCTCGGGGTTGACCGAGCGCGAGCTCGCGCTCGAGCTCGAGCGCGTGCGCGAGCGCAACAAGCAGCTGATGCTGCTCGTCGAGCGCGAGCGCATCCAGCGCTTCCGCGAGCAACAGCGCAAGGAGCTCGAGATCGAGGCCGGAGGGTCGGACGGCGCGGGCTCGTCGCCGCAGGCGGCTCCACCGCAAGCGGCTCCACCGAAGGCAGCTCCGCAGCAGGCAGCCCCGTCCGGCCCCTAGCTATAGCGGTACCAGCGCCGGGTCCGAGATCTCGCGCTTGACCAGCTTGCCATTCTCGTAGATCGACGTGACGTCGGGGATGCCGTCGCCGTTGCGGTCCTCTTCGCGGCGCGCGAGCACCGACTTCCCGGACTCGATGTTGTAGATCTCGATCACGTCGGGCTTGCCGTCGCCGTTCGTGTCCTTCTCGATCCGCGTGATGAGCTCGCCGGCTCCGAAGTCGGTCCAGGTGTCGGGCTTGCCGTCGTGGTTGGTGTCCTCGACCGAGTGCACCTTCAGCTTGTTCTGGTAGGTCACGATCAGGTCGAAGTGGCCGTCGTTGTTCGAGTCGTGCTTCTCCTCCACGAGCGCGCCCATCTCGTAGGTGTAGAAGGCGTCCTTGACGCCGTCGTGATCGCGGTCGATCTCGCGCGACACCATGAGGCCGTCGCGATAGGTCTCCCAGACGTCGATCTTGCCGTCCGCGTTCGTGTCGAGGTTCCGCTGGGTGACGGCGCCCTTGGTGTAGGTGGTGAAGGTATCCATCACGCCGTCGAAGTCCTGGTCCTGCTCGAGGCGGATCAGCACGTTCTTGTCGTCGTAGTAGCGGATCTCCTCGGGCTTGCCGTCGCGGTCGGCGTCGAGCGTCCGCTTCGTGACCACCATCTTCTTCTGATCGGGCGACCAGGTGCCGGCGGGGATGGTGACCTTCTCCTTCTCGAAGATCGCCATCGGCAGCTCGCGCTCCTTGGGCGCGGCCGGCGCGGTCCGCGGGTCGGCGCGCTTCGAGAGATCCTCGTCGCCAGTCTTCGCCTCGGCGGAATCGCCCGAGTCGATCTGGTGTAACAGCTCTTCCTGGCGCTTCAGCTCTTCCTCGATCTGGCCCTCGAGCACCTCGCCGCGCTGATTCTCCTTGTCGATCTCGCGCTCGATCTGCTCCTCGCGCTGCTGCTCGTCGCCGTCGGGATCGTTTCCGCCTCGGCTTCCGCCGCCGCCGCCTCCTCCTCCTCCTCCGTGACCCGGACCGGACGCGCCCCTCAGCGGCACGTGGCCGGTGATCGCGGAGTAGATCAGCATGGTGCCCGCGCCGACGGCGGCGCCGATCAGGCCCGCCTGCATGCCGATCACCGCGCCTAAGAACATGCCTTCGGCGGCGCTCTGCACGCGATCCATCGCCGTCGGACCGGAGGGCGCCGGCGGCGGCGGCGGGATGACCTCGTTGTCGGGGTCGTCCGGATCCTGTGTCGACGCCGTCTGCGGATCGTTCGGATCGGTCTTGGTCTGGGGATCGGTCTTGGTCTGCTGCGGGGCCGGCTGAGTCGGGCCTGGCTTCGCGCTGCTACCGCCGCCGTAGGCGCAGCCACCGAGGGGCGTGGTGGCGAGCACGACCCCAAGCAGCAGCGCGAGCGCGTGCTTCGACATGGCGGCCGGAGCAGAATAGCAGTGATGGCGGATTTCTTCGCGCATTCGTGTTCGATTCACCCCGTCGGTTGACGCATCGCGACGAGTCTCCGAGCACACCTCGCGGAAGGGCCTGATCCGCATTCCTCCCGCATTCATTCCTTCCAACTTCCTTCGTTCCCATGAGTTTTTCAACCGACCCCGCGTCGGGGGCGTCGGCGTCGGGTCGCCCGGCTTTCCCGTCGCCTGGTTCTGCGCTAACGCAGTGCATCGGCGCGACTCGATATCGAATGCACGACGAGGAAGGCCCGAAGCGGACCGACCGGCATGCGATCGGAGGTCGCGCCGACCCCGACCACGGGGGTGGAGCGCGGCGTGGGACTCACGCTGATCCGAAAGAGCGAAGGCTCGAGCCAGAAGAAGAACCCGAGGATCGCCCTCGTTCTCGCGGGCGGAGCCGTTTCGGGCGGCGCGTTCAAGGTCGGCGGACTCAAGGCGCTGAACGACTTCTTCGTCGAGCGCAAGGTCACCGACATGGACATCTACGTGGGCCTGTCGGCCGGCGCGATCCTCGGTGCATCGCTCGCCGCGGGCATCACGCCCGACGAGATGATCAAGGTGCTCGACGGGACGAGCACGCGTCTCGATCAGCTCCGCCCGTTCGATTTCTATCACCCGAACTGGGGCGAGTTCGTGAACCGACCCGCCAAGTTCGCCTACGACCTCCTGACCTACATGCCGAGCATCGCGTCCGACTTCGCGCGCGGACTCCCGGGTCTGCCCGATGCGGTCGGTCCCACGGCGCGCGAGTTCGTGCGCAGCCCCTCCTACACGCGCTTCGAGGCGCTCGCGATGGCGTTCCTCGATCATGTGTCGCCCAAGCGCGAGATCCCGGCGCTCACGAACCACATCCCGAGCGGGTTCTTCGACAATGCGAGCCTCGAGCGCTGGCTGCGCCGCAGCCTCGAGAAGATCAAGATGCCGAACGACTTCCGCGCGTTCGAGCGAAAGCGCCGCTCGCGCCTCTACATCACCGCCTGCGATCTCGACACCGCGGAGCGTGTGATCTTCGGCGCCGACGAGAACTGCGAGCTGACCATCTCGCAGGCGGTGCAGGCGTCGACGGCGCTCCCGATCTTCTACAAGCCGGCGCGCATCAACGGCGTCGACTACGTCGACGGCGGCGTGCGGCATACCGCCAACATCGACGTCGCGATCGAGAAGGGAGCGGACCTCATCATCTGTTACAACCCGTTCCGGCCCTTCCTGAACCGCGTGGACGACGAGGGCGGGCGTCACGAGTACTTCGCGGACGGCCGTTACCTCGCCGATCGAGGGCTGAAGGTCGTCGTCAACCAGGTGTTCCGCACGCTGCTCCACTCGCGGCTGAAGCTTGGGATCCAGCGCTATCTGAGCGATGATCGCTTCCAGGGCGACATCGTCCTGCTCGAGCCGCGCGAGCGCGACGCCAACTACTTCGCCACCAACCCGCTCGCCTTCTGGAAGCGCGCGGAAGCGGTGGAGCACGGCTTCCAGTCCGTTCGGACCACGGTCGAACAGAACTTCGAGCAGCTCCAGTCCGTGTTCCAGCGCTACGGACTCCACATGGATCGCACGGCCGCGAGACGACGCGCCGAACGGGCCCGCGTCGCGCAGGGCTGGGCGGGGGAGAGCGGAGCTGAGTCCGAAGCCGAGTCCAGGGCCGAAGCCCCCTCTCTGCGGCTGGTCGGGGGCTAGCTGGAGCGGGATCGGCTGCCCATCGCGCCGATCGGGCGCCCGGGCGGCGTCCGGGATGGGGGCTCCGGTAGCGTTCCGGCGGCCCGTCGCCTAACCTGCCGGTCTGTTTCAGGCCAGACCGGGGCCGAGGGCGCCTAGCACGAGCGGGCGCGCCGTATGCCCGGCGGGCACGAGACCTCCGGATGTGCACCCTGATCGCCCTGCATCGCTGCGTCGTCGGGGCGCCTCTGTTGATCGCGGCCAATCGAGACGAGTTCTTCGAGCGGCCGGCCGAGGGCCCGGTGATCTGGGAGACCGAGGAAGGGCGGATTCTGGCACCCCGCGACCTGCGTGCGGGCGGCACCTGGCTCGGATTGAACTCGCATGGGGTCTTCGCGGCCGTGACCAATCGGCGATGCCTCGAGCCGGATCCGAGCCGCCGCTCGCGGGGCCTGCTGGTCCTCGACGCGCTGCGCGCGCTGCGCGCGGTGGACGCCGCGGACGAGCTCGAGGGGCTGCCGATCGACGCCTACAACCCCTTCAATCTGCTGGTCGCCGATGCGCGCTCCGCGCACCTCGTGAGCTACGACGGCAAGGCCCGCCGCATCGAGCTCGAGCCGGGCGTCCACGTGGTCGGGAACGGCCCTCCCGAGGATCGGGGCAACGCGAAACTCGAGCGGGTGCACTCGGCCGCGCGCCGGGTCGCGAGCGACGCGCCTTGGCTTGCGCTCGACGGTCTCGCCGAGATCTGCCGCGACCACACGGGCGACGCCGCGATCGATTCCGCCTGCGTACACGCAGGGCCGTACGGCACGCGCAGCTCGACGCTGATCCGTGTCGCATCGGACGGCGAGAGCGAGCTCCGCTTCGCCGACGGCGCTCCCTGCGAGCATGCCTATCGCGATTTCACAGCCCTGCTCGGCGAGCTCGAATCTCGCCGCGCGGGCGATCACTCGTGAGGAAGATCCGTTGAGACGCATCGGCAGCAACATCCGCAAGCAGAATTCCGAAGCCAAGGCGAACCGCATCGTGCGGAACATCATCAAGTACAGCGACGACGAGAAGCCGCGCAACGACTACCCGAAGCGCATCGTGTCGCCCGTCAGCCCGTCCGAGTGCTGTCGCGACGAGAATCGCGAGATGGTCGGGAACGTGCGCGAGATCGACGGCTTCAAGTTCTGCTACAAGATCTGCGTCGAGTGCGGTCACGCGGTGAAGTTCTACTTCCCCGCGGCGGGCACGACGAGCACGGCGGTGAAGGAATACCGCCAGTGGAAGCGCTACATGGTGCAGTAGCCGGATCCGACGATCCGGTCCAACGCGAGGCGGCTCCGGCCGCCTCGTCTCGTTTCGGGGGTGTCGTGTCGCGCGCGGCCGCGAACGCTGGGCTCCAGAGCCTCGAGCAGGCGACTGCGTGGCTGCGCGGGTTGATCGACGTCGAGCGCCGGCCCGACTGGCCATACCAGCGCTTCTCCCTCGATCCGATCCGCGCCCTGCTCGCGCGGCTCGGAAATCCGGAGCGCGCGCTACCGGTCGTGCACGTGGCCGGATCGAAGGGCAAGGGCAGCACGGCGCTCTTGACCGAGGCCATCCTGCGCGGCGCGGGGCGGCGTGTCGGCACCTACACGTCTCCGCACCTCGAACGCTGGACCGAGCGCTTTCGCGTCGACGGTGTCGAGATCGACGGCTCGAGGCTCGCCGCCGCGGTCGATCAGGTGAGGCCGCACGTCGAGGCGCTCTGCGCCGGCGACGCGCGCACTGCGCCCACGTTCTTCGACGCCATCACCGCGGCCGCCCTCGCGCTCTTCGCCGAGGCCCGCGTGGAGTGCGCCGTGCTGGAGGTCGGGCTCGGCGGTCGCCTCGACTCCACCAACGCCTGCGAGCCCGCCGTCACCTGCATCACGAGCATCGAGCTCGAGCACACGGACCGGCTCGGGAACAGCCTGGCCGCGATCGCGGCCGAGAAGGCGGGCATCCTGAAGCGCGGCATCCCGGCCGTCGTCGGGCGTCTTCCGGACGAGGCGCTCGAGGTGGTGGAGCGGCGCGCGGCGGAAGTCGGCGCGCCGATCGCGCGCTTCGGTCGCGACTTCGAGGGCGAGCTCCTCGACGGCGACCTCGAGGGCTCGCGCATCCGCCTCCGGGACGGCGCGCTCGAGACGGCGACGCGGCTGCCCTTGCTAGGCGCTCCGAGCGTCCACAACGCCGCGCTCGCGCTGGCCTGCGCGAGGCGACTGCTCGGCGACGCAGTGCCGGCGCCAGCGCTCGCCGAGCTCGCGCGTTCGTCCCTGGCGAGCGTCGAGCTCCCCGGACGCATCGAAGTGGTGCGCCGCCGTCCCTTGATCCTCGTCGATGCCGCCCACACGGCGGATTCCGCTCAGGCGCTCGCGTCCGTGCTCGAGCGGCTCGCGCGCCCGCTCCGGCTCGTGCTCTCGATCTCCGAGGGCAAGGACGTCGCCGCGATCCTCGCGCCGCTGCTTCCGCTGGCGAGCTCGCTCGTCCTCACGCGCGCCGAGCCGGTTCGCTCGATGGCACCCGAAGCGCTCGCGTCGCTCGCATCGCGCCTCGCGCCCGATCTGCCCGCGCTCGTGGAGGAGGATCCGCGCGTCGCCGTGCGGAGCGCGCGCGCTCGCTGCGCCGACACCGACGCGATGTGCGTGACCGGCTCCGTCTATCTCGCAGGCATCGCGCGCAGCGAGCTCCGTCTCAACGAGATCTCGTAAAGCGCTCGTTCGCCCTCCCGCTCCCGGAGCTTTGGAAATATGGCGCGCGAAGCGCGCCGCAAGCGCCGGAGGCGCGCGCAGCTTGGCGACAGCCAAGCGGAGTCAAACGAAACGGCCCGGACCGGCTCCTCGCGTCTCCGCGAGGGGAGGGGCAGCCGGCCCGGGCCTCAGGAACCTGAAATCGGAGAGACGCCGATCACAGGAGCAAGCCGCATGCCATGGAGCGCGTCTGCGCATGCGACGGTGCGGGCGAAGCTCCCGGATCCGCGGAGCAATCTGCGCGCCGCGGGCCCGACACGGCCGGCAACGGCCCCGCGACGAGGCGGCAGGCGATCGGCAGCCCGACCGATCGCGGTGACACAATTCGCGTCACTCCGCGGACGCGACTCGGCCTCGCAGTCGCCGCGCGACGGCGCGCAGATGGTCGGGTGTGGTGCCACAACAGCCGCCGACGAGCCGCGCGCCCGCGTCGACCCAGCTCGCCGCATGACCCGCGAACACCTCGGGCGTGCAGTCCTCGCTGCGCGTGAAGCCCGTCTCGTCGTTCGGTTCGCCGAGATTCGCGTAGGCGCCGAAAGGAAGGCCGCTTCGCGCGAGCCAGGGCAGACACGCGTGCACGTTGCTCGGCGGCAGGCAGTTCACGAGCACGGCGTCGGCTCCTTCGTCTCGAACCGCGAGCGCCGCGGTCTCGAGCGGCTCTCCGGAGAGGAGTCGCGCGCCGTCCCAGCACACGAAGCTCGCCAGCACGGGGAGCTGTTGCGCGCGAGCCGCGCGCGTCGCCGCGACCGCCTCGCGCACGCTGTTCATCGTCTCGACCAGGATCGCGTCGACACCCGCGCGCGCCAGGTTTTTCGCGTGCTCGTCGTGCTCGCGCGCGAGCGCGAGCGGCTCCGGCACGAGGTCCGGCCGATAGCAGTCCTCGAGAGGCGGCGCGGACCCGACGACGAACATGCGCTCGCGACCTGAACCCGCGCCGCGTCGCGCGAGCAGGACCGCGAGCCGCGTCAGCTCCTCCGCGCGCTCGCCGAGTCCGCCGCGCGCGAGCGTGCGTCGCTGCGTGCGGAAGGTGTTGGCCGTGAGGACCTCCACACCCGCGTCCACGTACTCGGAGTGGATGCGCGCGACCACGTCGGGATGCTCGAGCAGCGCGGGCGCGGACCAGAGCGGCAGCGAGCTCGGCACGCCGCGCCGCTCGAGCTCGGTGCCGGTTGCGCCGTCGAGCACGAGCGTCGCTCGATCGCGAAGACGGGCGCGGAACGCGCCGCGCTGCGACTGCATCCGCCGGTATACTCCGCGCGCATGCCCGGTGCCGACGCCGCGATCGCCCGCCCCGGTGCGGGCCGCGTCGCGGCGACCGCGCTCGGGCTCCGCGCGGGCGAGCCTACCAGAGGCGTGGATCCGCCGGCCGCGCGCGCGCCGTTCCGCGTCGGACGCACTCCGATCGGTCCGCTGTCGCTCGACGTCGCGTGGCAGTCGCATGGCGACGTCGCGCGCGCGCGCGTGCGCGTCCGCAACGACTCGCAGCGCCCGGTGCAGCTCGAGTCCGCGCTGCTCGGGCTCGTGTGGAGCGGGCACGCGCTCGCGGTCGCGCGCTTCCTGAAGCACGGCTGGCAGTCCTGGTCCTACACCGGATCCCGACAGCTCGACGCCCAGGGCGAGCCGGTGTTCCCGTCCGGTCCGTGGCTGCGCGGACTCCACCACGCGACCGGCGCCTTGCCCGCGGATCGAGCCGGCTGGCACGAGTCGCATCTCGTGACCGCGGTCGGCGGCGCGCTCGGACCCGTCTGCTGCGTCGGTGTCGAGGAGCAGGGGCGCTCCTTCGCCTTGCTCTACGCGAAGCGCGACGGCGAAGCGATCCGGATCGAGGTGGAATGGCGGGTCGACGCGGAGCTCGCTCCCGGCGCCGAGATCGAGCTCGAGCCGCTGCGCGTGTCGCTCGGCGACGACGCGAGCGCGCTGCTCGAAGCCTATGCCGAGGACTACGGGCGGGGCGCGCGCGCGCGAGTGAGCCGGCCCTTCGTCGCGGGCTGGTGTAGCTGGTACTACACCTTCCACGACGTCTGCGAGGACGACGTGTTGCGCGCGCTCGACGCGCTGATCGCCGCGCGGAGCGAGCTCCCGATCGAGATCGTGCAGCTCGACGACGGCTATCAGCGCGCGGTCGGCGACTGGCTCGTCGCGAACGCGAAGTTCCCGCGCGGCCTGCCGGCGCTCGCCGAGGCGATCCGCGCGGCCGGCTTCGCGCCGGGCCTGTGGACGGCGCCCTTCTGCGCCGTTCGCGAGAGCGACCTCTTCGCCAAGCATCCGGACTGGTGGCTGCGCGCCCCGGATGGATCGGGCGAGCTGATGCGAGGGCTGCTGCATCCGGCCTGGAGCGCGGACGCCTCCGTCTACGTGCTCGACGCGAGCCGCCCCGACGTGATCGCCCACCTCGAAGAGCTCTTCGCCGCACTGGTGGCGATGGGCTTCCAGTACCTGAAGCTCGACTTCCTGTACGCGCTCGCGCTCCCGGGCTCGTCGTCCGACCCGACGCTGGGGCGCGCGGCGAGACTGCGCCGCGGCCTCGAGGCGATCCGCGTCGGCGCGGGCGACGAGTCGTTCCTGCTCGGGTGCGGCTGTCCGCAGGGAGCCGCCGTCGGCGTGGTGGATGCGATGCGCATCGGCCCGGACGTCGCGCCGCACTGGCTGCCCGCGCCGACGCTCCGCGTCCCGGGCATCGAGGAGACGCTGCCCTCCACGCGCAGCGCGCTGCGCAGCGCGCTGGCGCGGAGCTGGATGCACCGCCGACTCTGGTCGAACGACCCGGACTGCCTGCTGGTGCGGGCGCGCGACACGCGCCTCTCCGACGACGAGCGCTCGGCGCTCGTGTCGGTCGTCGCGACGACGGGCGGCCTCGCCGTCTTCTCGGACGATCCCTCGCGATTCGGGGACGCCGAGCGCTCGCTGCTGGCCGGCGCGCTGCGGATCGCCCACGCGGTCGACACGGCGTCGCTTCCGGGTGTCGCGCGCGTACCCGGGATCCTCGCCGACGAGATCCCCGGCCGGGTGCTGGCGACCGACGGCGGCGACGCGATCGACGCGCTGCTGAACGCGAGCGACGCTGCACGCGAGGTGGCGGTGGACGGCGGCAGCCTGGCCGCGCTCGCGGGCGCCGGCGAGCTGGCCGTGCGAGACGGTCGCGCCCGGCTCCCGCCGCGCTCCGGATGCGTGTTGCGCGTCGCGAGTCCGTGTCGGCTCGCGGTCTTCTGCGACTTCGACGGCACCTTCAGCGTGCAGGACGTCGGCTCGACGATCGCTGCGCGCCACGGCGGCGCGCGTCGCCCGCTCGTGTGGGCCCGCTACGAGCGCGGCGAGATCACCGCCTGGGACTACAACCTCGAGATTCTCGACCGCCTCGAGCTCCCGGAGAGCGCGCTCGAAGAGTTCCTCAGCCACGAGGTGGAGCTCGACCCGGGAGCGCGCGACCTGCTCGACTGGTGCCGGGCGAACGAGGTGCCGTTCCGCATCGTCTCCGACGGCTTCGACTGGAACCTCAATCGGCTCCAGGCGATCCACGGCGTCCGCTTCGCCTACACCGCGAATCATCTCCGCTACGAGCGCGGCCGCTGGCGCATTCGCGCGGGTCATCCGGATCCCGGCTGCGGCTGCGGCACGGGCACGTGCAAGGGCAGCGTGATCCGTGAGTTCCGTACGCTACACCCAGAGGCGACGCTCGTGCACGTCGGCAACGGGCGCGTGTCGGATCTCTGCGGGGGGCTCGCGGCGGACGTCGTCTTCGCGAAGGACTCGCTCGCGCTCGAGCTAACGCGCCGCGACGTCGAATACCACTCGTTCCATACCCTGCTCGACGTGTTGCCCGCACTCGAAGCGCTGCGCGCATCGCGCGACGCTCGCGACCCGCTCGGGTAACGTCGCCGCGTGGAAGCGCAGCGACGGAGCGCGATCGTCGTCGGCGCCGGCCTCGCCGGCCTGGCCGTCGCGTGGCGGCTCGCGCGCCGCGGCGTCTCGGTGCGCGTCGTCGATGCGGCGGACCGCGTGGGCGGCCGCGTCGCGGCCCATATCGAGGAGGGCACCGCCTACGAGGCGCTGCCGCAGGTGCTGTGCGCGCACGATCGCCGGCTGCTCGCCTGGATCGGAGCCGTCGGGCTGCGCGACGAGCTCCTGCCGCTGCGCCCGCTCGTCGTCTCCGTCGCGAGCGCGGGGCGGCTCCACGATGTCGAGGTCGCGCGCTTCTCGGACGTGCGCCGCATCCCGGGCGTGAAGCTCCGCGACGCGTTGCGACTCGTGCGGCTGCCCCGACTGCTCGCGCGCTATCGCGCGGAGATCGATCCGTCGTCGCCGGAGCGTGCCGGCCGCTTCGACGACCGCAGTGTCGCAGATTTCTGTCGGCTCTACTTCGGTGCGAGCGTGCTCGAGCACTGGCTCGCTCCGGGCCTGCTCGCCCACTCGCTCGCCGACGCGCGTGAGACGAGCCGTGTACAGCTGCTGTTCGAGCTGATGGGCGGCGCGCTCGCGCGACCGGGAGTGACGCGCGCGCCGCTCTCCGAGCTCGCGCTGTGTGCGGCGGCGCGCCTTCCGGTGTCACTCGGCGTCGAGGCGCTCGCGCTCGCGAGGTGCGCGGAAGGCGGCCTGCGCGTCGAAGCGTCGACGGGTCCCGCACTCGAGGCCGACGCCGTGGTGATCGCGCTGCCGGCGCCCGCTGCGCTGCGCGTGGCCGACGCGCTGCTCGGCGCGGCGGAGCGCGACGTGCTGCGCGCGGTGTCGTACGCGCCCGCGATCACGGTGTCGGCGCTGCTGCGGCGGCCGCTGCGGCCGCGCCCCGGCCTCGTGCGAGTGCCGGGCTCCGAGGCCTCTCCACTCGCGGCCGCGCTCTTCGAGCCGGGTCTGCCGGGCGGTCGCGTCGCTGACGGGCGCGGCCTGCTCTCCCTTCGCGCGACACAAGGATTCGCCGCGGCGCACTTCGACGCTCCGTCGGAGGCGATCGAGAAGGAGCTTCTCGCCGCGTTCGAACGCTTCTGGCCGGGGGCGCAGCGCGGCGTCGAGCGGGCCCACACGCTGCGCGTGCGGCACGCGGCGCCTCTCTTCGAGGTCGGTCGCTATCGAGAGCTCGAGCGCTGGGACCGCGTGCAGCGCGACGCGCGCGCGAACGGGCGGCGCCTCTACTTCGCCGGCGACTATCTGGCGCACCCCTCGCTCGAGGGCGCGCTGCTCTCGGCGGAGAAGGCGGCTGACGCAGTCACGGCGGACCTCGCAAGCGACCGCGGAGCGGGCGCGCGCAGCGAGGCGTAGCCGAGCGAAGTTCAGAGGATGGACCCGACGTGAATGGCGAGGGCCTGGGCGCATCGCTAGGCCAGCCACACGACGGTGACGCCGTCGCCCCCTTCGTCTGGCGCGGCGCCCTCGAAGCGCTCGACGTAGGGGCTGCGCGCGAGGTGCTCGCGCACCGCGCGGCGCAGCGCGCCGGTGCCGACGCCGTGGATCACGGCGAAGCGAGCCGTCGACGCGCGGCTCGCCGCGTCGAGCTCGGCGTCGAGGCGGTCCTGCGCCTCGTCGACGCGCAGGCCGCGCAGGTCGCAGGATCCCGCGCGAATCGGCGGTTCTGCGTCCGCCGGAGCCGACACCACGCCGCGAGGCGGCGCGGCGCGCGGTCGCTCGGCGGCCAGCCCGACGCGTTCCGCCGGCACCAGCACGCGCGCGCTTCCGAGCGCGACCGCCACGCGGCCGCGCCGGTCGGGCAGCGCCCGCAGCACACCGGTTCCGCCGCCGGCGATGCGCACCCGATCGCCGGGACGCGCGCGGCGCCAGTCGATCGGCGCGAGCGCGTCCGCGTCGGCGCCGGCCTCGGAGAGGAGCTCCGCGGTATCGACGCGTCTCGGTGTCTGTGACTCGATCCGCTGGAGCTCGGCGCGAGCGCTCGCCGCGGCGCGCGCGGAGCCGCCGCGCTGGAGCTCTCGGATCACGCCCGCGACCTGCGCGTGCGCATCGCGGAACGCGGCGTCGAGGTCCTCGCGCAGGCTGCGGAAGAGCTCGTCGCGTCGCGACGCGAGCTGGGTCAGGCGGCGGCGGTACTCGTCGCGCACGCCCTCCGTCTCCTCGCGCAGCCGCAGCGCCTCGCGCTTCTCGCTCTCGAGCGCGGCGCGGCTGGCGGCGAGCTCGACGAGCATGCGGTCGAGCTGGCGGTCCTCGCGCTCGAGGATCTGGTTCGCGCGCTCGAGCACCTCGCCTGGCATGCCCATGCGCGCGGCGACCGCGGTGGCCGACGAGGCGCCGGCCACGCCGAGCCGCAGTCGGTAGGTCGGCGCCAGCGTCTCCGGATCGAACTCGACGCTGGCGTTGAGGAAGCGCGGATCCACCTCCGCCATCTCCTTCAAGAGGCCGTAGTGCGTCGTGACGACGACGCGCGCGCCTCGCGCGGCGAGCGCCTCGAGCACGGACTGCGCCAGCGCCGCGCCTTCGGACGGGTCGGTGCCGTCGCCGATCTCGTCGAGCGCGACGAAGGTGCGCGGGCCGGCCTGCTCGACGATCGCGGCGAGGCTCGCCATGTGCGCGGAAAAGGTCGAGAGGCTCTCGCCGATGCTCTGGTCGTCGCCGATGTCGCAGAGCAGCGCGTCGAAGAGATCGACGCGCGCTCCGGGCGCGGCAGGCACGAAGAGCCCCGCGCGAACCATCAGCACCGCGAGCGCGACCGCCTTCATGGCCACGGTCTTTCCGCCCGCGTTCGGGCCCGAGAGCACGAGGACGTGCGCTCCCTCGCCGAGCGCGAGGTCGTTCGGGACCGCCTCGTCGGCCGGCAGACCCGGGTGACGGAGCTGCGGCAGCCGGATCACGCCCTCGTCGCGGACCTCCGGCTCCGCCGCGTCCTGCGCCTCCGCGAGCGAGGCGCGCGCGAAGGCGAGGTCGATCGACGCGAGCGTCTCGAGACCCGGCAGCAGCGAGTCCGCCGCGCGCGCGGCGTCCGCCGAGAGCGCGCGCAGCACGCGCAGCAGCTCTCGCTGCGCGTCGATCTCCGCCTGCTTGTGCCTGTTGTTGAGCTCGACGAGCGCCTCGGGCTCGACGAATAGCGTCGTGCCGGAGGCGGAGGCGTCGTGCACGATGCCGCGCACGCCTCCGCGCGCGTCCGAGCGAACCGGAAGCACGTAGCGGTCGTTGCGGACGGTGAAGTAGCGGTCCGAGAGCTGCGCGGTGACGTCGGGATCTCGCAGGATGCGCTCGATGCGGAGCTGGATCTCTCCGGCGAGCTCGCGCGCGCTGCGGCGCGCCCCTGCGAGCGCGGCAGACGCGTCCTCGCGGACCTCGCCGGGCGCGTCGATGCAGCGGAAGATCTCGCGCTCGAGCTCGCGTTCCTCGGGCAGGCTCGCGGCGAGATCCGCGAGCCGCGGCGACGTCGCGGCGTGGCGGGCGAGCGCGTCTCGCACCGCGCGGAGCGCGCGCAAGGTGGTGCCGACCGCGAAGATCTCCCGCGGCTCGAGCAGGCCGCCCTTGCGCGCGCGCGCGAGCGGCTCCGCGAGGTCGGCGACTCCATCGATCGGTGGAGCATCGCCCGCGCGCAGCAGCGCGCGCGCCTCGGCCGTCTCGGCCAGGCGATCGTGCACGCCGACACGCGTCGCCTCGAAGAGCGCGCTCGGCGCAGCGAGGCGCGTGCGGGCGGCAGGCGTGCGCAGGTGTGACGCAAGTCGCGCGAGAAGCGCCGACCATTCGAGGCGTTCGAGCGCCTTCTGCGCCACGCGGAAGGCCACGCGCGCATGCTAGATCAGGCCCCGCGGAGCCACCGCGTAGAATCCGGTGCAGCCGCAGAGCGGGGAGCCGAAACGAAACGTGAAGATGCCCGAGAGACCCCCGACCGAGGCCGTCCACGAGGCGACGCGCGACATCGATCGCTGGAGCGCGGCGGAGATCGTGCGCGCCATCCACGAGGAGGACCGCCGCGCGTACGACGCGGTCGGCGAGGTGCTGCCCCGCATCGTCGAGGCGGCGGAGGTCCTCGGTGTGGTGCTCGCGGGAGGCGGTCGCTGGTTCAACATCGGCGCCGGCACGAGCGGCCGGCTCGGCGCGATCGACGCCGCCGAGATCCCGCCGACCTTCGGCATGCCGCCCGATCGCGTGCAGGCCGTGCTCGCGGGCGGCGAGCGCGCGTTGATGCGCGCGATCGAGGGCGCGGAGGACCATCCCGAGCGCGCGATCTTCGAGCTTCGCGAGCGCGGCCTCGCGGCCGGCGACGCGGTCGTCGCGCTCTCGGCATCCGGCACGACGCCCTACGCGCTCGGCGCGCTCGAGGTCGCCCACGAGGTCGGCGCGCGCACGATCGCGATCACCTGCTCGCCGGACTCGCCGCTTGCGGAGGCGGCCGAGATCGCGATCGCGCTGCGCGTCGGGCCCGAGGTGATCGCCGGCTCGACGCGCATGAAGGGCGGCCTCGCGCAGAAGATGGTGCTCCACCTGCTCTCGACGACCGTGATGATCCGGCTCGGCTGCGTGTCGGGGAACCTGATGTCGCAGCTTCGGCCGTCGTCGGTGAAGCTGCGCGATCGCGCCGTGCGCATCCTGATGGAGCTCGGACGCCTCGATCACGCGCGCGCGGACTCGCTGCTCTCGAGCTGCGGCGGCGACGTCGCGGAGGCGTCGCGCCGCGCGCAGGAGGCGCTGCGGAGGGAGAGCCGGAAATCCGGGACGTAGCGTCCGCTACAGCGCCCGCATTCCCGTGATGTGCTCGCCGAGCACCAGCGTGTGCACGTCGTGCGTGCCTTCGTACGTCCGCACCGTCTCGAGATTCACCATGTGCCGCATGGACTGGTAGTCGTCGACGATGCCGTTGGCGCCGAGCAGATCGCGCGCGAGCCGCGCGATCTGGAGTGCCACGTCGACGTTGTTGCGCTTGGCCATCGAGACCATCACCGGATCGAGGTTGCCCTCGTCCTTGATGCGGCCGAGGCGCAGAGCGAGCAGCTGCGCCTTCGTGATCTCGGTCAGCATGAAGACGAGCTTTTCCTGCGTGATCTGCTTTCCGGCCAGCGGCCCGCCCTGGACGCCTCGCTCCTTCGTGTAGTGGAGCGCTTCGTCGTAGCAGGCCATCGCGGCGCCGATCGCACCCCAGGCGATGCCATAGCGCGCCTGGGTCAGGCAGGAGAGCGGAGCGCGAAGTCCCGCGGCCTTCGGCAGGCGGTTCTCCTCGGCGACCTCGACGTCCTGGAGGAAGAGCTCGGACGTGACCGATGCGCGCAGCGAGAACTTCCCCTTGATGTCGCGCGCCTCGTAGCCCCGCTGCCCCTTCTCGACCAGGAAGCCGCGCACGCCGTCTTCCGTGGTCGCCCACACGACCGCGACGTCGGCCAAGGTGCCGTTCGTGATCCAGCGCTTGGTGCCGGAGATCCGCCAGCGGCTCCCGTGCCGCACGGCCTTCGTGCGCATCGCAGAGACGTGGCTGCCGGCGTCGGGCTCCGTCAGGCCGAAGCAGCCGACCGCGCGTCCCGACGCGAGAGCGGGGAGCCAGCGCTCCTTCTGCGCGTCCGATCCGTAGCTGTGGATCGGGTACATCACGAGCGAGCCCTGTACGGACCCGAAGGAGCGCAGACCCGAGTCGCCGCGCTCGAGCTCTTGCATGACCAGCCCGTAGGCCACGTTGTTCATGCCCGCGCAGCCGTATCCCTGGAGGTTCGCGCCGAAGATCCCGAGCTCCGCCATGTGCGGCACGAGCTCCATCGGGAACGATCCGTCCTGGCGGACGTGGTGCTGGATCCGCGGCAGGAACTCGCGGCTCACGAACTCGCGCACCGCGTCGCGGGCCATGCGCTCCTCGTCGGAGAGGAGCTCGTCGAGCCTCAGGAAGTC
>DATKND010000084.1:0-8406 GCA_035541475.1 Myxococcota bacterium
AAGATCCTCGCCGTGATCCTCGGCGAGCTCGACGAGATCAAGGAGAAGTACGCCGACGAGCGCCGCAGCGAGATCACCGCCGCCGTCGAGGGCCTCTCCACCGAGGACCTGATCGTCGAGGAGGACATGGTCGTGACCGTGTCGCACCTCGGCTACATCAAGCGCAATCCGCTGACGCAGTACCGCGCGCAGCGACGCGGCGGCAAGGGCGTGAAGGGCATGGAGGCGCGCGACGAGGACTTCGTCGAGCGCCTGTTCGTCGCGTCGACGCACGCCTACATCCTGTTCTTCACGACGCGCGGGCGCGCGCACTGGGTGAAGGTGCACGAGCTGCCGCAGCTCGGGCGCGCCGCGCGCGGCAAATCGCTCGCGAACCTCTTGATGCTGGCGGAGGGCGAGCGCGTGCGCGCGACCTTGCCCGTGCGCTCGTTCGCGGAGGTCGTCGACGACAATGTGCTGCTGTGCACGCGCAAGGGCGTGGTCAAGAAGACGCGCCTCGACGCCTACTCGAACCCGCGCCGCGGCGGCATCATCGCCATCAACCTCGACGAGGACGACGAGCTGATCTCGGCCTGCCGCACGAGTGGCACGCAGCAAGTGCTGATCGCGAGCTCGGAAGGCAAGTCGATCCGTTTCCCCGAGGAGCAGGTGCGCCCGATGGGCCGCGCGGCGGGCGGCGTGCGCGGCATGAGCCTGCGCGAGGGCGACGCCGTGGTCGGGATGGAGATCCTCGAGCCGGGCGCGACGATCCTCACCGCGACGCAGTTCGGCTACGGCAAACGCACGCCGCTCGACGACTACCGGCTCCAGGGCCGCGGCGGCCAGGGCATCATCACGATCCGCACCAGCGAGCGCAACGGGAAGGTGGTGAGCGTCTCGCAGGTCGTCGACGACGACGAGGTCATGTTCATCACCGACGGCGGCAAGGTGCTGCGCGCGCGCGTCTCCGGCATCTCGACCATGGGCCGCGCGACGCAGGGCGTGCGCCTCATGAACCTCGAGCCGGGCGAGAAGCTGGTCGCGATGGCGAAGCTGGCCGAGCGCGAGGAGTCGGAGACCGAGGGCGAGTAGCGGCGAAGACCGGGCGGTATGCTCGGACTCGTGAAGACCAAGCGCTCGCGCAAGCTCTTCGAGCGCGCCCGCAAGCTGATCCCGGGCGGCGTCAACAGCCCCGTGCGGGCATTCGGGTCGGTCGGCGAGACGCCCCGCTTCATCGAGCGCGGCAAGGGCGCGCGGATCTTCGACGTCGACGGCAACGAGTACGTCGACTACGTGCTCTCGTGGGGCCCGCTGATCCTCGGCCACGCCGACGCCGGCGTGCTGCGCGCGGTGCGCGACGCGATGAAGCACGGCACCTCGTTCGGCGCGCCGACCGAGCTCGAGAGCCTGCTCGCGCACGAGATCCGCGGCGCGCTGCCGTCGATCGAGCGCGTGCGCATGGTGAGCTCGGGCACCGAGGCGAGCATGAGCGCGCTGCGACTCGCGCGCGCCGCCACCGGGCGCCCGCGCATCCTCAAGTTCGAGGGCTGCTACCACGGCCACGCGGACGCGCTGCTCGTCGGTGCGGGCAGCGGCGTTGCGACGCTCGGCATCCCCGGCTCGCCGGGCGTGCCGCCGGCCTTCGCGGACCTCACGATCCAGGCGCCCTACAACGATCTCGCCGCCGTGCACGACGCGTTCGCGACCTGGGGCTCGGAGATCGCCTGCGTGATCGTCGAGCCGGTCGCTGGGAACATGGGGCTCGTGCTACCCGAGCCGGGCTTCCTCGAGGGGCTGCGCGAGCTCTGCGATCGCGCCGGCGCGCTGCTGATCCTCGACGAGGTGATGACGGGTTTCCGTGTCGCGTGGCGCGGGGCGCAGGGCTTCTACGGCGTCGAGCCCGACCTCACGGTTCTCGGCAAGGTGATCGGCGGCGGGCTGCCGGCGGCCGCATACGGCGGGCCCGCCGAGCTGATGGAGCGACTCGCGCCGCAGGGCCCGGTCTATCAGGCGGGCACCTTGTCGGGCAATCCGCTCGCGATGGCGGCGGGCCTCGAGACCTTGCGGCGCCTCAACACCGGCGGCAGCTACGAGCGCCTCTCGCAGCTCGCGTCGGATCTAGCCGAAGGCCTGCGCGAGGCCGCGGCCGACGCGGGCGTCGAGCTCCACAGCCAGTCCGTCGGCGGGATGTTCGGCTTCTTCTTCCACCCGGGTCCGGTGCGGAACTTCGCGGAGGCGAAGAAGGCCGACCTCGCGAGCTTCCGCCGCTTCTTCGGCGCGATGCTCGAGCGCGGCGTGTACCTCCCGCCCTCCCCGTTCGAGGCCTGCTTCGTGTCGCTGGCCCATCGTCCCGCCGACGTCGAGGCGACTCTCGTCGCGGCCCGCGAGGCGATGCGCGCGGTCGCGCGATCGCGTTGAGGCGTATGGGGCACTCGGCTAGCATGCGCCGCGTTTCGGGCCCGCGTTGCGAGCCCTCCCTTCAACCCCAATCCTGGATCCAGCAGCGTTGACCGGTCCGGCCGGCGGCGATGCGAAGCGGCAGCGAGCGGCGCGGCGACAGGGCATCGCGTACCAGGGTGCCTTCGAAGCCTTCGTCGCGATCCTGGTCGCGATGGGCATCGGCTACTGGGTCGACCAGCGCTTCGGAACCTCTCCCCTCTACCTCCTGATCGGTACCGGCGTCGGCTTCGCGTCCTTCGTGCTCCGGCTGCTGCGGCTCGGCCGCCAGCTGCACGAGCTCCCGGAGGACGATGTCGGCCCGCCACGCAAGGATTCGCAGTGAGCATCGACCCGATCGAGCGCACGAACCTGACCTTGTCCGCCGGTGCGGTGGCGGCGTCGCTGGCGCTCGCGTCGCCGGGCTTCGCGGCGAGCCTCGCCGTCGGCGCGCTGCTCGAGGCCTGGAACTTCCGCGGACTCCGCCGCTCGGCGCAGTTCCTCTTCTGGGGTGAGATCCGCGGCAGCGGCAGCTGGCTCGGTGTCTACGCGCTGCGGATGAGCCTGCTCGTGATCGGGATCGGTGCCGCGCTCTACTTCGGCGCGAACCCGATCGGCCTCTTGATCGGCCTCTCGCT
The DNA here is from genome assembly GCA_035541475.1 of Myxococcota bacterium. Lineage (GTDB taxonomy): Bacteria > Myxococcota_A > UBA9160 > UBA9160 > SMWR01 > DASUFZ01. The sequence continues at coordinate 3,054 of DATKND010000084.1, forward strand.
GATCATGCCGGCCACGCTGATCGAGGCCTGGCGCGCGCGGCCCGCCGTCGACCCGACGGCGCCCGCGCTCGCGCAGGAGGACCCGACCTGGGAGCGCTGGAATCCGTGGCTCGCGCGCGAGCGCGCGGCCGACGAGGAGCACGAGGACGCATGATCTTCCACCAACTCGAGCACGTGATCGGCGTCTCGTGGGTGATCCAGGCGGCGATCTTTGCCGCTCTCCTGCTCTTCGGAGGCGGCCTGCTAGTTCGCACGCGGGTCGCCGGATCGCGCGGCGGGCTCCTTCCCGACGAGGGAGTCAGCGTCCGCAACGTGCTCGAGGTGCTGGTCGAGTGGCTGGCGGGCATGGCGCGCGACCGCATGGGCTCGAATTGGCGCCGCTACTTCCCGGTCGTCGGCACCGTGTTCTTCTTCGTGCTCTTTGCGAACCTGATCGGGCTGGTCCCGGGCTTCGAGGGCGCGACCGGCGACATCAACACGACCGCCGCACTCGCGATCGTCGTGTGGGTCTTCTACACGGCGATCGGGATCATCGAGCACGGCTCGCAGTACATCCTGAAGTTCATGGGGCCGCCGCTCGGGAAGAGTCACGTTCACTGGCTGGCGCCGTTCTTCCTGATCCTCGAGATCCCGCTCGACCTCGCACGCATCCTGACGCTCGCCGTCCGCCTGCTCGCGAACATGTTCGCGGATCACACCGTCGTCGCCGTGTGGCTGAGCATCATTCCCATCGCCGTGCCTGCCCTCTTCATGGGGCTCGGCCTGATCGTCGCGTTCCTGCAGGCCTTCGTGTTCGCGCTCCTCACGATGATCTACATCGGCCTCGCGCTCGAGGAGCCCCACTGACGAAGCCGCAGGCGCGGCTTCCCTCTCAAGGAGACCCTAGACCCATGCGCAATCTGCGATCGACTCTTGTCTACACCGCGTGCTTCGTGCTGCTGCCCCTCGCTGCGTTCGCCGAGGACGGGAGCGGCGGCAGCAGCTGGGGCGCCGCGCTCGGAGCCGGTCTCGCGATCGGGCTCGCCGGGCTCGGCTGCGGCATCGGCCAGGGCCTCACGGCCGGCAACACCACCGCCGGCATCGCGCGCAACCCGCAGGCGGCCGGCGCGATGTTCACGAACTTCATCCTCGGCATGGTGCTGATCGAGTCGATCTCGATCTACGGGCTGGTGATCGCCTTCCTGCTCCAGGGCAAGGTCCACTGATCGCGCCTCGCAGGTCGAAGAGACGCCGGGCGGGAGCTCGGCGCGGAACTCACCCCGTTGTTCTTCCGCGCCGAAACCGTGCCCCCGCCCGGCGCCCTGGTACCCGCCGACCCCCGGTCCCGTTAGAGGGGTTTGGCGGGTGTGCCGCCAGGCACGCAGATCCGTCTTCGCAATGCGCGTGCCACACGCGCGCGCACGGCGCGCTCGCCCGAAAGCGCGACCGTACGCACAGTTGCGTGGGCGGCAGCGCCGCGGAGGCGCTCCGGCGTGAACGATGGGGCGCGCGCCCCGCGTGAACCGCGGGCGTCTCGTCGCGCTCGAGGGGCTCGACGGCAGCGGGAAGAGCACGCAGGTCCCCGCGCTCGTCGCGGCGCTGCGCGCGCGCGGCCACGACGTGGTCGCGACGCGCGAGCCGACCGACAGCGAGTTCGGCCGGCGCATCCGCGCGATGGCGCGCTCGGGAGAGCTGGTCGCGCCCGACGAAGAGCTCCGCTGGTTCGTCGAGGATCGACGCGACCACGTCGCGCGCGTGATCGCGCCCGCGATCGCGGCGGGGCAGTGCGTGCTGACCGACCGCTACTACCTCTCGACCGTCGCGTACCAGGGCGCGCGCGGCCTCGACTGGCGGTCGATCCTCGCCGCGAGCGAGGCCGAGTTCCCGATCCCCGACCTCGCGCTCGTGTTCGAGATCGCGCCGGAGCAGGGGCTCCTGCGCGTCGGCGCGCGCCTGGGCACGGCCGCCGAGCCGGCCTTCGAGCGCGCCGACTACCTCGCGCGCGTCGGCGAGATCCTCGCCGCGATCGACCGCGACTACATCGTGCGTATCGACGCGAGCGGATCCGTCGAATCCGTGCGGGAGAAGGCGGTCGCCGCGTTAGGCAGCTTGCGCTGATGGCCTAGGAGCGAGGCCTTCGCGGCCACAGCGCCGGAGTTCGCGACGCGTAGTCCGCGAAGCCCGGTCTCCGCTCCGCGCTGCGCGTGTCCATCATCGGGATGCTCGCGCCGAGGAACATCGCGACCATCGCGAGCGGCCCGATCGCGGTCCACCACCAGCCGGTCGGCCAGGCTGCGACCGAGAAGAGCCAGAGCGACACCCAGAAGAGGATCTCGCCGAGGTAGTTCGGATGACGCGACCAGCGCCAGAGGCCGACGTCCATCAACGCGCCGGGCTTCGCCTGGGCGAACGCGCGGCGCTGCTCGTCGGCGGCGAGCTCGAGCCCGGTCGCCAGGAGTCCGACCGCGACCGCGAGCCAGCCGATCGCGCCGAGCGAGCCGTCGCCGCGCGTCAGCGCCGGCCACATCGGGATGCAGCCGAGGAAGATCACGAGCGTCGGGAAGACCTCGACACCGAGCAGCTGCACCGCCCAGCGCGGCAGCGGCGCGCGCTCGTAGAGCATGAGATAGCGCCAGTCCTCGTGGTGCAGGCCCGGGCAGCCAACCGCCCAGTTCAGGGTGAGCCGCGCTGCCCAGGCGGAGACCACGATCAAGAGCGCCGTGCACAGCGCCGTCCCGAAGGACGCGCCGATGTGCGCGAAGTAGAGCGCGACGAAGGGCGGGACCACGCTCCAGTACGGATCGAAGACGGAGCCGTTGTTCCAGATCCGCGTCGCGACGAACGTGACGAGCATCGCCGCCACCATGCCCGCTGCGACGTTCGTCAGCGGGTGCGCGCCGAGCCGGTGGAAGAACCACTCCGCCACGCCGATCGCGACGACGTAGACGAGCCCGATCCACGCGAGGGATGCGGCGCGGCCGTGACGCGCGGGTGCGCTCGACACGGCGCACAGGCTACCGCTACTTCCAGAGGAGCGTCGCGACCAGCGAGTCCATCGCGAAGTAGAGATTGGCGACCGCCTGGGTCGGCGGCGCGAGCGCCTGGACGAGCACGACCCACGGCGCCCACTCGCGCACGCGCAGCGAGCCGTCGCGAAAGAGCGCCTCCAGCGCCACGAGCATCGCGGGGAAGACCAGCGCGAGGAGTCGCGACGTGTCGATCGCGACGAAGAGCTGCGACCAGACCGAGACCCCGAGCACCGCGAGCCCGAGCACCGCGCCGCGCTCTCCGCGCCGCCACAGCGCGACCGCTCCGGCCGTGACCAGCACCCAGGCGGGGCCGAAGATGCTGTAGAGCCCGGCCCACTGGAACCTCGCGGTCTGCCGGAAGAAGTGCAGCGGATCCGCCGCGAGCGGCGCGAGGTAGTCCTCGACGCCGAGCGCCATCGGCGCGCGCGCCGCCATCCACGCGCGGAAGAAGAGATAAGGAGCGAGCGCGACGCTGTAGCAGAGCGACTGCGTCGCGAGCGTCCGAACCCGCCGCAGCGAGTCCCACAGCTCGAGGAACGCGAACCACGGCACGACGAAGACGAGCGACTCGCGGTTGAAGAGTCCGACCGCGAAGAGCGCATAGAAGACGAGCGGCCGCCCGCGCGCGCACGCCATGGCGAAGATCACGAGGTACGTGAGCGCGTCGCAGTAGTAGGGGGAGAAGACGGTGCCGAGCGTGAGGAACGAGAAGCAGAAGACGGCGGCGGCGAGCAGCGCGTCGCCGGGCCGCGGCGCGCGGCGGCGAAACCAGGCGAAGACGCAGGAGAGCAGCAGCGCCGCGAGCGTCAGATTCGTGAACAGGAGGCGCGAGCCGCGCAGGCCGACCGCCCAGGAGATCAGCGGCGTCAGCGGCCGGAACGCGACCGGGTTCTGCGATGCGTTGACGAAGGGATCGAGCGAGAGCCACGCATACGACTGCGCGTAGAACTGGCCGAGCTTCTGCGGAACGACCCCGGGCGCGACAGCGACACAGGCGAGTGCCAGCCCGACCGCGCCGACGGCGGCCGCGGTGCCCGCGCGTCCGAGCCGCCGCTCGACCGCGAGCACCCCGCGGTCGAGGCGCGAAGGTGCGACGTCCTCCATGCCTCGTCGCTCCTCGTGGCGATGCCGCGCACACGATAGGGGCTGCGCGGGCGGCTTCCATCGCGCCGGCGCGCCGCGCTTGACGCGGAGATCCAAGCTCGGGGAAGATCGACGGGCGTGCCGGCACCGGAGGTGGTCATGTCGCCCGCGTCGAGACCCGTCGACCCCGACCGCATGAAGGAGTTCGCGAAGCACGTCTTCGGGAAGCTCGAAGGCGCGATGACCTCCGCGATGATCCACCTCGGCGACCGGCTCGGCCTTTACCGCGCGCTCGCCGGGGGCGAGCCGCTGACCAGCGCGGAGCTCGCCGCGCGCACGGGCCTGCACGAACGCTGGGTGCGCGAGTGGCTCCACGCGCAGGGCGCCGCCGGCATCCTCGTCCACGCGGGCGGCCGCTTCTCGCTCGGGCCCGAGGCCGAGGCCGTGCTCGCCAACGAGAGCCACCCGGCCTTCGGCTGCGGGATGTTCTCGTCGCTACCCGCGACGATCGCGGTCGTCGACGCGCTGCCCGAAGCCTTCCGCACCGGCATCGGCCTCGACTACGACGCCTTCGGGCCCGAAGGCGCGCGCGGCATCGAGCGCGGCTTCGCGCCGTGGTTCCGTGCGCTGCTCGTGCCCTTCGCCTTGCCGCGCGTCGAGGGCGTCGTGACGGCGCTCGAGCGCGGCGTGCGCGTCGCCGACGTCGGCTGCGGCGGCGGCGTCGCGCTGCTCGAGATGGCGAAGGTATTCCCGCGCTCGGAGTTCCACGGCTACGACATCTCGCAGCACGCGCTCGAGCGCGCGGAGGAGAACCGCGTCGCGGCCGGCGTCTCGAACGCCGCCTTCCACGACCCGCGCAAGGAGCCGCTGCCGGACGACGAGAGCTTCGCCTTCGTCACGACCTTCGACTGCCTGCACGACATGACGGACCCGGCGCGCGTCATGCGCGCGATCCGCGCCGCGCTCGAGCCGGAGGGCACGTGGCTGATCGCCGACATCAAGAGCCGCGGCAGCTACGAGGCGAACGTTGCGAAGAACCCGATGGCCGCCCTGATGTACGGGACCTCGGTGATGAGCTGCATGTCGTCCGCGCTCTCCGAGCCCGGCGGGCTCGGTCTCGGCACGCTCGGCTTCCCCGAAGATCTCGCGCGCCGCATGACGCGCGAGGCCGGCTTCACGCGCTTCGCGCCGCTCGACCTCGGCCACCCGATCAACGCGTTCTACGTGGTGCGGCCTTAGAGAGGAAAGTTCCGAGTCGGGGG
>DATKND010000085.1:0-58590 GCA_035541475.1 Myxococcota bacterium
AGCGCCTCGTTCGGCTCGGGCTCGCGGACCCTGATCGACACCCAGACCAAGGATCCGCAGACCGGCGCCCCCATCCCCATCGCGGTGGATGTCCCCAACGACCCGCGCAGCGGAATCATCGTCTCCGGTCCGGGGACCGCCGCGGTGCTGGTCGGTGTCGTGCCGTTCGTTTTCGCGGATGCGGACGCGAACCACGATGGCTTCATCACGGCGAACGAGTTCTCCGGCTCGCAGCAGCTGTTCGACTCGTACGACAGTCCATTCCAACCGAAGCTCAAGGACAACAAGCTCTCGCCGAGCGAGGCGCCGTCGTTCGTCCCGTCCGCCACTTTCGACAACGCGAAGCCGGCCGACCACGTCGGAGAGCTGCGGCTGCCCGACGTGGGGTCCGCCGGGACGACCGCTGGCGGGATCGAGACCGTCGGCAACAACGTCGCCACGTCGCTGCCGGCGCAGGGCGCCAGGCTCACCGTCGTCGCCGCCGGCGACGTGCTGCTCGGAAGTCGCGGATCGATCGGCACGCTCGAGGGTGGCGACGTCACGGTCGCGAGCCTCACGGGTGCCGTCCGGGGCGGTGTTCCGCCGGCGGGAACCATCGACCAGCGGGGAATCTTCAGCCTCTATGCATCGCCTACGTCTGGAGCGAGCACGCGCCCGGCCGAGCCGACAGGAGGTGGTGACATCCTGGTCGACGCCTACGGCGACATCGACGTCGGCGGACTGGCGATCGCCGCGCTCTCGGGTGGCGACATCACGGTGGGAAGCCGCGCCGCCTCCTTCAAGGGCGGCGTGAGCTCGCCCTTCGCCGACCCGAGCGTTCGCTTCGATCCGCAGGCGAATCTGGTCGTCGCGAGCTTCGAGGGTGGCGGACTGAACGCCTCGGGCGATCCCAAGGGAGACGTCACCATCAAGGCGGTGAAGGACATCGACATCGGCGCCGGCATCACCGGCGGGAACATCAACCTCGGCGCCGGTGGGAACATCACGTCGTCCGGTTCGGGCGCGATCGCCGGCAGCACGGTCACGCTCGGAGCCGCCGGTACGATCACCGGGAACGTCTCCGCCGTCGGCGCGGTGACGGTCACCGGCGGGACCGTCACGGGCGGCAGCATGTCGTCGAGCACCGGTCTCGTGACCGGCGCGGGCTCCGGCGTTGGCTCCAACGCTGGCGGATCCAAGACCAGCGCCGACACGAATCTCGCGAGTCAACAGATGGCGCAGAACGGCTCGCTGAGCGGATCGGGGCTGGGCGACGCGGCGGGAGCGGGTGGGCCGCGCCAGGGCGTTCGCATCGACGTCTCCTCGCAGCCCTGCAAGAACCGAGTGACCTGCGACTAGCTCGCCGTCTCCGAGAGCTCGTCGTGTGAACTCGGTGTGTCGTTTCGGTGAACACGCCACCGAGGCTCGCTCACCGATCCCGCTCCGCGCTGCGCGCGACCTCCACGCTCCGTCGGAGCGACACGAGAAATTCCCTCGGCGATGTCCGGAAATCGCTCTCCATGGCGCCGGAGCGAAAGCCGCGCGAGGGAGGCGAGCGTAAGGTACCTGCGCTTTCCCGGATGGCGGGAGCAAACCAAGGAGGAATGCAATTGGTGGAACGGATGTTAAGGAAACTCTCGAGCAGAGGTGCGAGCCTCCTGGCCGCAACAGCGATGCTCGCACTGGGATGGTCCGGTCCCGCCCGCGCGTTCACGTACGCGCCGGGGGACCTGGTCGGCATCCTGGTGGAGAACAACACCGAGCTGATCGTCAATCTCGATACGCTCGCCGGCGCGCACACGTACCCCATGCCGGCGGCATGGGCCGGCACCTTGGCGACGGGCAAGCTCGTGATCCTGACGGTGCCGGACAACACGGACCCGCTCGGCATCGTCGACTTCACGGCCTCGACCACGATCAACGTTCCGGGCTTCGACAACCCGCTGGGAACGATGTCCGGGCCGATCTCCCGCGCGTCCGCGAGCTTGGACAAGCCTTCGAACGACAAGTGGCTGAACCGCTTGAACTCGGTCGGATCCCCCGACGGCACGATCGTGATCTCGAACTCGCCGACGCAGCTCGTGGCGAGCAGCAGCTTCACCAACGGCTACACGCAGGGACTCGACCTCACGAACACCGACGCGATCAACCAGAGCATGCCCTTCAGCACCGCGCTGAAGTTCAACGGCAACCCCTCGACGTCCGGCCTTCTCTGGGAAGGCCAGGTCGATCATGTGACGCTCCACGGCGACTTCACGAACCTCGGAGTCGTCCTGGCCACTGACAACGGGGACGGCACGGTGACGATCCATCCCCTGCCGGAGCCGGGAAGCGAGCTGGCCATGGGCAGCGGGCTGCTGGCGCTGGCGGCGATCGGCTGGCGCAAGCGGCGGACTGCCTGAGCCGAGTCCGGCGAGGACTTCAGCAGATCCCAGCGGATCGCGGGTCCTTCGCCGGTGACAGGCACGACTAACATCTTCCAACCGATTCAATGAAACTCAACGGAGAGTGCAAATGACCTTCTCGAACCGTCTACTCACACGCTTGCTATTGACGCTGAGCGTCTCTCTGGCCGTCGGGGCCGCCGGGCTCGTGATCGCCCAGCCGGCCCGGGCCGTCAACGATACGAATCCGTCCACGGATCAGTTCCGCACGGGCGGTTGCTCGGGCTGCTTCACCACCCAGATGAACGCCGCCACTTCCAGCTTCACGAAGATCACGCGCGTGTTCCGCGGCTGCGAAACGGGTCCCAATTTCCCCGACGGCCTCTCCGGCGCCGGCTGCGCCGGTGCGGCGCTTCAAGGGAAGGATGGGTTGCTGGACTTCGTCGTGATCCAGGGCGACCTGAAGTGCTCGGGGACCTGCGACGGCGACATCCCGCTGAGCCCGGACGGTCTGGGCGTCCCCCACGGACAGCACAACGTGACCTACCGCGTGTCGTCCACGGGTTCGTCGCGAGGCCTTCGCTGCGCGAACGGCGGCAACAATCCGAGCGTGAACTCGCTCGGCTTCCTGGCTCCCGAGGGCATGGACGGCATCCCCGGCACCACGGACGACGCGGGCGTGGGGCCCGGCTTCGGGGTGCAGGGCGTGCCGGCGGGCTGGCCGAATACAGCCGCGCGAAAGCGTGACGCGCTCGTCGACTGCTCGGGCAAGACCGGTATCGCGGGCTTCCTGGTCGGCACGAACCCGCCCAACATCACGGGCGTCATCGAGGAGTGCGTGGTCCAGTACGACCAGAGCGGCAACAAAAACATCGACGTGAAGGAAGACGGCGTGCTTCCGGGTGTCTACGCCTCGGTCGACGGGGGTACGGGCAACGAGACCACGAACATCCGGCTCACCTGCGACACCGGCTTCGCCGACCTGCCGCCGGCGGACTTCGAGAACCCGGCGTTCAACACCCAGACCTTCTCGAACCAGTCGACGGTCGGCGCGCAGATCTTCAAGATCATCGTCAACAAGGCCGTGTATACGACGGCCCATCCGGGGCCGGGCGGCACGAAGAAGATCGCCCTGAACATGCCGCAGATCGAGGGCCTCTTCGGCGGCACCGCGCTCGCCACCGACGCCTGCTCGTGGGACGCCGTGGGCGGCGCCGTGAACGGCGATGCGGACAACAAGATCCAAGTCTGCTTCCGCGAGGACGGCTCGGGCACGCGCGAGACCTTCCGCAACACGTTCATGCGGGAGCCCGAGGGTTCGCACCCGATGGGAACGACGGTCGGCACCTTCGCGTGCACGGCGCGCCTCGAGGGTGGGGGCGCGCTCGCCACGAACAAGTCGTTCCAGCAGAACACCACGGCCGGGGACGAGTCGGGTTGCGTGGTCGGCACCCCCGGCGGCGTCGGATACGTGAACGCGTCTCGAACCGACGCGAACTTCTATGCACCGCCGGTCTTCGGAGTCGATCCGGAGACGAACGACCTTCGCAATCTCGTGAAGTGCGGTCAGTATCCCTACTGGGGCCCGCTCACCGGCGGGACGGGCATCCACTCGGCCTTTCTGCTGACCAACGTGTACGTGGCGTCCCACCTGGCGAACCTCCGGGACACCGCGGTGTTCTCGACGGGAGCCGACTACCTCCCGCTCGGCGGACTGCAGGACGGCGTGGCCTTCGACAAGGGCCTGACGTCGTCGTACTACAACGTGAAATTCACTGCGAACAACTGCACCGGGGAGATCGTGGCGCCTGCCGCTCATCCGTAGAAGCTGCTTCGAGAGAGATCTCCCATGATTCGATAGATGCAACGGGCCCGGCCCCCGGTTCGATGGGGGCCGGGCCCTTGCACGTCCGCTGTCGGAACGCGCGTGTGCTCGAGGGTTCGGCCCCGTTCGAAACTCCATTTGCTTCGCGTCGCACCGCCTTTGCGATGCCTCCACCGAATTGCCACACGAATTACCACCCCGTGAAGTTAGTTTGCGCCCCGATGACGCGATGGCGTAGATGGATCGTCCTCGTCGCGCTCGCCGGACTCGCGAGTGCACCGACTGCGCGAGCCTTCGACGACGGCGCCGCGACCTTCGAGTCCGGAGCGCGCCTCTATCGCAAGCAGCTCCCGAGGCTCGAGGACATCCCGGTGCCGCACGTCGAGGTGGAACGCCCGGCGGAGCAGGCGCCCGCGAAGGCCGAATCCGGTCCGAAGTTCGAGATCCGATCCTTCGAGGTGCGCGGGAACACCCTGCTCGCCCCGACTCAGATCGATGCCGTCCTGACGCGATTCGAGGGAAAGGACAAGAGCATCGACGACGTTCAGTCGGCTCGGGATGCCCTCCAGAACCTCTACTCGAGGGAGGGATTCATCACGGTCGCCGTCACGATTCCGCAACAGACCGTGGCGGAGGGCACGATCCGGCTCCAGGTGATCGAAGCGCGACTCGGCGACGTCGAGATCGAGAACCCGGGCATTCACTGGTACAGCGACAGCGACATCGCGGAGCGCACGCCGCATCTGCGGCCCGGCGCGATCCTGCGGCGCGAAGACGTGGCGAGCGATCTGATGAAGGCGAACACGTCTCCGGACCTGCAGGTGCGTCCGGTGATGAAGCCGGGCAGCAAACCCGACACCGTCGACCTCACGCTCGACGTCGAGGATCGGATCCCGCTACACGCCACGGTGGAGATCGACAACGATCGACCGCCGGGGTCTCCCGAAACCCGCGCGCAGGCGCAGGTCTCGTACCTGAACCTCTGGGACCTCGGCCACGAGGGGTCGTTCTTCTACCAGACCGCGGTCTCGTCGAACCCGGAAGACGTCAAGATCTACGGCGGCACCTACCGCGCCCCGATGCCGTGGAGCGATCGCCAGTCGCTCTTCTACTACGTCGTGAAATCGGACACCACGAGCGAGGTCGTCGGTGGGGCCGGGATCTCGCTGTTCGGCAAGGGCCTCACCATGGGCCTGCGCTACCAGGCGGCACTGCCGGATCTCCCGGAGATACCCTGGTTCCACCACACCGTCTCGCTCGGTATCGATCGCAAGGACGTCGAGAACGATCTGCAGCAGCCGCCGGCGCCACCGCCGCCCGGCGAGCCGCCCCCGCCGCCTACGCCCGCCATTGTCACCCCGATCAAGTACCTGCCGCTCAGCCTCGCCTACAGCTTCAACATCGACACGTCCCAGTCGCAGACCTACTTCCAGACGGGGCTCTACGCGATCCAGTCCGGCTGGATCCAGGGAGGGAGCCGGAGGGACTTCCAGAAGAACCGCGGTGGCACCGACGACCTGAGCAACCCCGTCGACGGCAATGTCCAGATCGTCCGCTTGAACTTCAACGAGCTGATGCGCATCCCGGCGCTGCTCCAGACGCTCGCTGCGGGCCGATTCATCTCGTTCCCCGAGCCGACGTCTTCCCTGGCCGACGACTGGACGGTCCAGCTCACGGCCCGAGGACAGTGGGCGAGCGAGCCGCTCATCAGCACGGAGCAATACGCCGCCGGCGGTCTCGACAGTGTGCGCGGCTACCTCCAGAGCGAGAAGTTCGGCGACAACGCGGTCAACACGCAGCTCGAGCTGCGCACGCCGTTCTGGAATCCCCAGTGGTCCGGCAAGCCGCTGCCGGCTCGCGTGCAGCTGCTCGGTTACTTCGACGCGGCGGAGCTCTACACGAAGAATCCGGGCGAGTCACAGAGAGACGTCTACGAGCTGCAAGGGATCGGTCTAGGCCTGCAGGCGAGCTTCTTCGATTGGCTGACGGCGAGGCTCTATGCGAGCCACCCGATGACCGGGAACGAAAACCACGCCGAGCGCCAGGACCCTCGCCTGAATTTCGAGGTGAGCGCCGGCTTCTGAAGCGGGCGCCAAGGAGTTCTCACCCCCCCCGCCATGTTGCGCCGCATTTCGTCCTTTTGTCCCGTGCTCGCTCTCGGAATCTTGCTAGGCGTGCTCTCGAGTCCTGCCGGCAGGATCTGCGCCGAGGAGCCCGAGCACACGCCTTCGGCAGCCAACGAGGAGCCGTCGCAGCCGCAGCCCGAGGCCGCGGCGCCCGAGCCGGCGCCTGCGCCGAAGCCGGCCGCGCCCGGTCCCGCGCCCGCCGCCAAGAACCCGGCGAGCTCGGAAGCCGTTCCGTCGCCTGCGGCGGCCGAGATGCTGAAGTCGATGCGGGAGAAGGGAATCATCTCCGAGGACGAGTACGAAGACCTCTACCGCCGCCAGGCCCGCTACGAGGCGGAGCAGGAAGAGAAGAGCTCTCTCCCCGGCTGGCTCCAGAACTGGACGTTCGGCGGCGGCTTCCGACTCCGCTGGGAACGCGAGGACTTCGGCCATGGGCTCTACGACACCGGGAAGAACCTCGTGGTCGGCCATGACAACGTCGACGCCCTGAACGGCAATGCGACGGGTGTGCGCGACCGCTACCGCCTCAGGCTCGTGATCGGGGCGGAGAAGGAGCTGAGCGAGGGGCTCAACCTCGGCTTCGCCATCGCCACCTCGTCGGGCACCTCGTACGGCTTCGACACCTGCGCGAACGGCGTGGACTGCGGTGTCTTCGGCACGGCGCTCCCCGGAGATCCGCGCAGCACGCAAGCGACCCTCGGCGGCTTCTTCGATCCAAAGAACATCTATCTCGAGCGGGGCTACATCGACTGGCGTCCCAACTTCGCGCCGAGCCTCGAGCTCGTCGCAGGGAAGTTCCGGAATCCGTTCGTGATCCCGGAAATTCCATCGGACATGCTCATCTGGAATCGCGACATCAATCCGGAGGGAGCCGCTGCCCGGTACCATTTCGACTTCCTGCCGGAAGCGCTCACGTTCGAGGGCACCGCGGCCTACTTCATCCTGAACGAGATCGCCTCCGTGAGCGTGCAGCCGTACTCGACGGTGACACCGATCGGGCCGGGCGATCAGGCGGTCATCATCCAACCGCACTACTCGGAGCGCGATCCATACATGTTCGGCCTCCAGGGCGGTCTGACGTACAATCCGAACGACTTCTGGAAGGTCGGTGTCCGGGGCACCTACTACAACCTCCAGAACATGGACACCACGCTCGTCGCGGCGCTGAACGGCCTCGGAAACGGCGGCGACGCCGTGAACCACAACCCTCTCCTCGTCGTGCTGACGCCATCGAGCCCGCTCTTCCAGAGCGGATCCGCCAAGGGGACGATGGAGGAGGTGGTGGCGAGCGCCTTCGCCAATGTGGCGCCGTTCGGTCCGAACTTCGGCGTGACGCCCTTCTTCCAGTGGAGCAGCATCACCAATGCGGACTCGCAGAACCTGGGATGGTCCGCGGGAGTCGATCTGGGTTCCCCGGATCTCCTGCAGCTGACGATGATGTACGCCTACATCGAGCGGAACGGCACGATCGCCCTGTTCACCGATCCGGATATCTTCGGCGGCGTCACGAATGCCAAGGGCTGGTACGCGAGGGTCTCGCGTCAGATCACGAATGCGGTGCGCCTCGACGCGACGTTCTCGAAGTCGACCATCGCCGAGAGGAACTGCGCGTTCGATACCACCACCAAAGCCGTTCTCTGCGACACGGGACTGACCCTCGTCCCCGATCTCGCGGATGCCCACAACGAGACCAAGCTCGACCGGCTGCTGTTCATGGTGGATCTCGTGGTCGTGTTCTGATGTCGACGCTGCGACGTGTGATGCTTTCGTGTTCTCTCGCCCTGCTCGCAGGGTCTGCTGCGTGCAACGACGACAAGAGCGTGCAGCTCCTCGAGGCGAAGAAGAGCGAGATCCTCGAGCACACGCAGCCCAAGCAGGACTTCTGGGATCAGGTGGGACGCCAGGGACGTGCGGTGAAGCAGGAGCGGAGCGCGTCCGAGGAGATCGCATCGCTGCAATCCAAGGGCGCCGAGACTCGAGCCGCTCTCGATTCGCTGCGCAAGCAGCTCGAGGACGCTCGCGCCACGAACGCCAAGGCCGCTGACGTGCTGTCGGCGCAGCTCGCCCAGCGAGACGCGGCAGAGGGCGAGGTCGCGAAGAACGAGGCGACGCTTGCGTCCTTCGTGGAGCGCCGACACACCGCTGGAGCGCCGTGAGCGGCGCTCGACTCGCGACGCTGTTGTTGGCGATCCTAGCCGCCGGCTGTGCGCCCGATCGCGCGCCGGAGCTCCGCAAGGAGATCGCCAAGCTCCAGGAGGAGCGCTCGCCCATCGAGGCCGTGGGGAAGGCAAAGGCCGACGCGGACGCGGCGGAAGCGCAGCTCGCCGCGCGGAACCAGGAGCTCGAGCAGGCGCGCGCCGCGCTCTCGGGTCTCGAGGCCGACGTGCAGCGCGCGAAGGAAGCGATCGATCGCGAGGTGCAGCGCAACGAGGATCTGCGGTCGCAGGTCGACGAGGCGGGTCAGCGCACGCTGGCCGCTTCGAAGCGCAGCGCCGAACTCGTCGCGCAGATCGCGCAGGAACGCGCTCGCGCGGACTACCTGCGCGATCGGGCGGAGACGCTCGCGCGCGAGCTGCGTCCGGAGGATCCGGACTGGGCCAACGCGCGTCGCGTGCAGGGTCTCTCGCAGCTCCTGGCCGAGGCCGTGCGTACGTATCCCGACGACCCCGTTCTCGAGGAGCTGGCGCACAACGATCTCGCGGCATCGAAGAAGCCGGATCCGGGGCGCGCCGCTGTGCTCGCGAGGTCGCTGTCCAATCGACTTCGCGGGGTCTACGCGCTCGATACCGCCTCGGTAGCCAGCGGACCTCCGACTCCGGCGGGCGCTCCGGGACCGCCGTCGGGCGGGCCGGTGCGCGAATAGGCGTCGTCCCGACTAGCGAGCGCTGCCGCGCCCGTCGACCAGGCCGAGCGCCTCGAGGATCACGCCCTCGCGCAGCCCCCAGTCGCAGATCAGCAGCTCGCGCAGCGAGAGCCGCTCCATCAAGGTGTCGAGGATCAGCGCACCGGTCGGCAGCAGGTCCGCGCGATTGCGCTTCATGCCCGGCATGCGCAGCCGCTCGTCGTGGGTGGCGCGCGCGAGATCGTCGGCCAGCTGCGAGAGCTCGTCGCGCCGCACGCGCAATCCGCCGTTCGCGGCGCGGCCCTCGCCGCGCTGCTCGGCGAGTCGCGCCAGCGCGCGCGCCGTCCCGCCCGACGCGATCGGCAGCTTCGGGCTGCGCGCGCGCACCTCCTTCCGGCACGGCGCCAGGCAGGCCTCGACCCGCTCCTCGATCTGCTTGCGCTCTCGCCGCTTCAGCGGGTCGTGCAACGCGAGCTCGCTGTGGAGGCGCGTGACCCCGAGCGGCAGCGTGTTCTCCCATTGCACCTCGAAGCCGTCGCCGATCGCGAGCTCGAGGCTGCCGCCGCCGAGGTCCATGCCGAGCGCGACCTCGTCGCGCAGCGGGAGGCGGTGGCGGAAGGCCGCGAAGATCAGGCGCGCCTCCTCGATGCCCGACAACACGCGCACCGGCCTCCCGAGCGCGCGCGCGATCGAATCCGCGAGCGGCGCGCTGTTGCTCGCCTCGCGCAGCGCAGCCGTCGCGACCGGCAGCAGCTTCTCCGCCCCGGCCTGCTCGGCCACACGCCGCAGCGCGCGCGCCGACTCGACCGCGCGCGAGGCGATCGGCTTCGGGATGGCGCCTTCGTCGGCGATCGTCGCGCCGAGTCGCAGCATCACCCGCCGCCGCACGACCCGCTCGATCGAGCCGGTGGGACTCGCGTCCGCGACGAGCAGGTGGAACGAGGTGCTGCCGAGATCGAGGACCGCGACGCGCAGCTTCGCGTCCGGCCCCTTGCGGTGCACTCGTCGATCCGCCAAAGCAACCTCCCGGATGAGCCGCCGACCCGGCAGCGTTCGCGGTCCCGTGCGGGGGGAGGCAGCGGGCGGCACGCGACGCCGAGCATCTTACGCGACCGATCACGAATGCGAAAGATTCTCGCGCGCGCGCCCGCGTGAGACGTCGCGTGCAGGCGACCCGCGGCGCGCCGCCGACTCGAGCAGCCACTGCTGCGCGTCGATGCGCTCGCGCGAGCGGACTCGCTGCCACACGCCGCTCGCATCGAGCTCCCATGCGAGCACGTCGTCGCGCAGCAGCGCATCGAACATCTCGCGCAGGCGCGCGGCGAGCGCCGGGTCCTCCACCGGAGTCACCACCTCCACGCGCCGGTCGAGATTGCGCGCCATCAGATCCGCCGATCCGATCGCGTAGAGCGGCCCGCGCGCGTCGCTGCCGAAGCGGAAGACGCGACTGTGCTCGAGGAAGCGGCCGATGATCGAGCGCACGCGGATGGTCTCCGAGAGGCCCGGCACGCCCGGCCGCAGGCAGCAGACGCCCCGCACCAGCAGATCGATCTCGACGCCGGCCTGCGAGGCGGCGTAGAGCGCGTCCACGAGCTGCGGGTCGTCGAGGCCGTTGACCTTGATCGCGATGCGGCCGTCGCCCGCGTCGATCTCGCGCTGGATCAGCTCGAGCATGGTCGCACGCAGCGTGCGCGGCGCGACCCACAGCTTGCGGAAGCGCTTCTGCTTGCTGTAGCCGGTCAGGTAGTTGAAGAGGTCGGCGAGGTCTGCGCAGAGCGCCGCATCCGCGCTGAGGAGTCCGAGGTCCTCGTAGCTGCGCGCAGTGTCCGGGTTGTAGTTGCCCGTGCCGACGTGGCCGTAGCGCCGGATGCCGTCCGCCTCGCGCCGCACGACCAGCGTGATCTTGCCGTGCGCCTTCAATCCGACGACGCCGTAGACCACGTGCACGCCGGCCTCTTCGAGGGCGCGCGCGAGGTCGATGTTGGCCTCCTCGTCGAAGCGGGCGGTCAGCTCGACGAGCGTCACCACCTGCTTGCCGGCCTCGGCCGCCTGGATCAAGGTGCGCACGATCGGGTTGTCGGGGCCGGACGTGCGATAGAGCGTGTGCTTGATCGCGAGCACGTGCGGGTCGGATGCCGCCTGCGCGAGGAACGCCTCCACCGAGGCGCGGAACGACTCGTAGGGGTGGTGCACCAGCAGGTCGCGCTCGCGGAGCCTCGCGAAGAAGTCGACGTCGCCGTCCTCGTCCGGCTGGAGTCCCGGCGGAGTGACGGGCGTGAAGGCGGGATGCTTCAGCTCCGGCCGCTCGAGCGCATGGAGCGACCACAGTGCGCCGAGATCGAGCGGTGCGTGCGCGCAGTAGACGTGACTCTCGTCGAGCTCGAGCTCCGCGGCGAGCAGGTTCCTCACCTGCTCGGACATCGCGACGGGCACCTCGAGCCGCACCGCCGCGTTGGTGCGGAGCCTGCGCTTCAGCCCCGACTCCACCGCGAGCAGCAGATCGTCCGCCTCGCTCTCCTCGAGCGCGAGCTCGGCGTCGCGGGTCACGCGGAAGGGATGGCAGGAGACGATCTCCATGCCCGAGAAGAGCGCCTCCGCGTGCGCGGCGATCACCTGCTCGATCGGAACGAAGTGGCCCGGCTCGCCGCACGGCAGGAAGCGCGGCAGCAGCGGCGGCACCTTCACGCGCGCGAAGCGGTGGATGCCCGTGTCGTCGTCGCGCACCACGAGCGCGAGGTTCAGCGAGAGGTTCGAGATGTAGGGGAACGGGTGCGCCGGGTCGACCGAAAGCGGTGTCAGCACGGCGAAGATCTGCTCGTCGAAGAGCTGGGAGAGCCGCGACTGCGCCGACGCGTCCAGATCGTCCCATGCGTGGAGCGCGATGCCCGCGTCCGCGAGCTTCGGCAGGAGCTCCTTCGCCAGCAGGTCGCTCTGGCGCTGCACGAGCGCGAGCACGCGCGGGCGCAGCGCTTCGAGCTGCGCCGCGGCGCCGAGTCCGTCGCGCGAGCGGACGTCGAGCTCGGACTCGAGCTGCGCGACGAGGCCGGCGACGCGCACCTGGAAGAAGTGATCGAGGTTCTGCCCCGAGATCGCGAGGAACTTGATGCGCTCGAGCAGCGGATGCGCGGAATCTTCCGCCACCGAGAGGACCCGCGCGATGAACTCGAGCTGCGAGAGCTCGCGATTCAGATACGGCGCGCGCGCCGAGATCGCGCGCGGAAGCACCGATCGACCCGCACCGCGGTTGTGATCGCGATCCATCACCCGAGCGACCCCGCGGGCGACGACGATAGCCGGTCACACGCGCAGGTCAGGGTGACGATGCCGTGACGAATGCGAGAATCAGCCCGACCCGTCGCCGTCGCGATCACCGCTCTGCGCTTCGACGAAGCGATACCCGACGCCGCGCACCGTCTCGATGCAGCGCCCCGCGGTTCCGAGCTTCCGCCGGATGCTCTTGATGTGGGCGTCGATCGCACGGTCGCTATTCGGGGCAGAAGCCCCCCAGAGTCGCTCGATCAGCTGCCTTCGCCGCACGACGCGACCTGGCTGGCTCATCAGCTCCATCAGCAGCCCGAACTCCTTGTGGGTCAGCTCGACCTCCGCGCCCTGCACCCGGATCCGTCCGGCCTCCGCGTCGATGCGGAAGATGCCGCGTACCCGCTCCGGGGCGTGCTCCGGTCGCGACCGGAAGCCCCGCAGCACCGCGTCGACGCGCGCGCGCAGCTCGGCCGGATAGAACGGCCGTGGCACGAAGTCGTCGGCTCCTGCCTCGAAGGCGAGCACGCGATCGATCTCCGAGGCCTGACTCGACACCACCATGATGGGAACGTCCGATCCGCGCGCCGTCTCGCGGATCAGCCGGCACACCCCGAGGCCCGACTGATCCGGGAGGAAGAGATCGAGGATCAAGAGATCCGGCCGTCCACCCTGCACGGCCTGCAGGCACTCGCCTCCGCTGGCGGCCTCGTGGCACACGATGCCCGGATTCGCCAGGCAATCGAGGATCTCGCGTCGCGCCGCGGGCTCCGAGTGCGCGATCCACACCTCGAGCGGGCGATCGCGCAAGGCGATGTGAGGCATGCGGGACGACAGCAAAGAGGAGCGGCTTGACGGTCCGGTGAAGTGTCCGCGAAGACTTCGACAGTCGTGTGGCGGACGGCGCCTCGGGGACCCGGGTGACGCTCGATGCTGTCACCGGAGAGGAAGTCGTCCGCCCGGGATCCTCGACGGAAGGCTTCGGCGGGCGGCGGTCCGAAAAGGCGAGGGGGGCCGCCGGAGCGGCCCCCCTCGGTGGTGGAGATGCGGCGAGCAGCTGCGCCGCTCCCGCCTGGCTGCCCGATCGAGCATTCGATGGGGTTGGGATCGGGTCGAAGGGACGGCAGCCTCAGGCAGGCGGCGCCACGCTAGACCCACCGCGTGGCGGCCCGATGGAGATGCGGTCGAGCTATCGTGAGCGCGCGGAGGGCGCCGCGAGGTTCCGGTGAAGACCCTCTACCTGTTGCGACATGCGAAGGCGGCTCCGGCGGAGATCGGGCAGGACGACCACGCCCGCCCGCTCGCCGGTCGGGGACGGCGTGACGCGGATCGGATGGGCGAGCTGCTCGAGCAGCGCGGCGAGCCGCTGGACTTCGTGCTCTGCTCGTCGTCCCGGCGCACGCGCGAGACGCTCGAGCGAGTGCTCGACCGGTTGAAAGCCCGGCCGCGCGTGTTGATCGAGTCCGATCTCTACCTCGCGGACTGCGAGAGCCTGCTCGAGCGCGTCCGCACCCTGCCCGACGATGCCGACCGCGCGATGCTGATCGGCCACAACCCCGGGCTGGCGGACCTCGCGGACGTGTTGGTGATCCGCGGATCGAAGGAAGCGAGACAGCGTCTCGCCCGGAAGTTTCCGACGGGGGCGCTCGCGATCGTCCAATTCGACGTCGCTCGCTGGGACGAGGCGCAACCCGGAGCGGAGCTGGTGGCATTCCTCGTGCCGCGAGAGCTCGAGCCGTCCTGAGGTAAGCTGCCCCGCATGCCGGATGCGGCGGCACGCGAGATCGAGCTCAAGCTCGAGCTGTCTCCTTCGGACGCCGCACGCATCCTCGATCACCCGCTCGTGCACCGGCATGCGGTCGGCCCGGCTCAGAGCCGACAGCTTCTCTCCGTCTACTTCGACACGCGAGAGCTCGGGCTCGCAAAGGCCGGCATCGGCCTTCGCCTGCGCCACACGGGCGACGAGCAGGTGCAGACCGTCAAGTGGGGTGAGGGCGCGGCCGCCGGACTCTTCGAGCGCGGCGAGCTCGAAGTGGCGGTGAGCGGCCAGCGTCCCGTGCTGTACGCGATCCCAGACGAAGCGCTCCGCGAGCGCATTCGCGAGGCCCTTCGCGGCGAGCCGCTCGAGCCGATCTTCGAGACCGAGATGCGCCGGACGCACTGCCTGCTGCGCGACGGCGCCGACGAGTGGAGCCTCGACCTCGACGAAGGCGAGATCCGCGCGCAGGACGCGAGTCTTCCATTCTGCGAGCTCGAACTGGAGCTGGTGCGAGGCGATCCCGCGCGCCTCTACGAGCTCGCGCTCGAGCTGTGCGAGAGCTTCGAGCTGCGAGTCGGGCTCCGCAGCAAGGCGGAGCGAGGCTATGCGCTGCGGTCCGGGAGCGGGCCGGTGCCCCGCAAGGCGCGCGAGGTGGAGCTGCCGGACGGCGCCACGCTCGACACGGCGCTGCGAGACATCGCGCGCGCCTGCCTCGGTCAGATCGGAGTGAATCTGGAGCCCGCCTTCGAGGGAACCGACCCGGAGGGCGTGCATCAGATGCGCGTCGGTGTGCGCCGCATGCGCTCGGTCTTCTCGGTCTTCCGGCCGGTCCTCCCGGACGATCGAACGCGCGCGTTACGCGACGAGCTTCGCTGGCTCGCGAGCGAGCTCGGCGAAGTGCGCGACCTCGATGTCTTCGTCGGTGAGCTGCTCGGTCCGCTCGCCGGACCGCGCGGGGACGACGTCGCGCTCAAGCGCCTGCGCGTCGAGGCGGAGGAGCTTCGCGACGAGCGCCGGCGGTCGCTGCGCGAGACCTTGTACTCGCGTCGCCTGACGCGTCTGCTGCTCTCGCTCGGGCACTGGATCGCGCGATCGTCCTGGCGCGAGCAGGCGCTGAGCGAGACCTCGGCCCTGCTCTTCCAGCCCGCCCGCTCGTTCTCGGACAGCCTGCTCGAGCGACTCCATCAGCGCGTCGGGAAGCTCGGGCGCGCCGCCGTGACCGGACCTCCGCCCGCGCGCCACGAGCTCCGCATCGCCCTCAAGAAGCTGCGCTACGCGTGCGAGTTCTTCGGGAGTCTCTACGAGGGTCGGGATGCGCGGCGCTATCTCCGGCGGCTGTCGCGACTGCAGGACGTGCTCGGCGCGCTGAACGACGTGGCCACGGCCGGCCGCGTGCTCCAGGAGCTGCTCGGCCGTGTCGGACCTCCGGACGCCGACTCGCTGGCGCGCACGGTCGGATTCATCGAGGGCTTCGCCGCCCGCGAGGACGAGCTCTCGCTGCGCGAGCTTGCGACGCTCTGGAAGCGCTTCGCGCGCACCCACCCGTTCTGGGAACACGACTGAGGTCGGCTGGGGGCGGGCTCTAGAAATCGATATCGACGCGCGTCGTCACCGCGTTCTGGTCGCCGACGTCGTTCCGGTGCGCCCACACGTAGTTCAGCATCAGTCGCATGTTGGAGTAGAGGAGCCAGTTGGCGGCTGCCGTGACGTTGCTCTCGATCCCGCCGCGGATGTCTCCGTCGTCCAGGTCCAGATAGGAATAACGGGCCGCCAGCTCGAAGGCGCCCCACTGGCCCTTCGCGATCGAGAACGGGTTGTTCACGATCGTGCGCCCGAAGGCGCCCTTCTTCGGGTCGTACGTGCGGTGCTCCCCCGTGAGGAAATAGGCGATCTCCGCGTACGCGCCGTACAGGTTCCGATGGGCTCCCTTCTGTTCCTCCACCAGCGTGTCCATGAATTCGCTCTGGAGCGAGAGGGGGCCGTTCACCGTGGCGAGCTCGGCGCCGAAGACGTCCGCGCCGTGCGAGGGGATGTCGCCGGTGTCGACGATCGGGCCCGAGAGGTGGACCTCGGGGTAGGGCGAGTAGGAGAGATCCTCGTTGTCCCGGAACTGATGGCTGTAGCTGTAGCCGACATGGAGAAGTGTCTCTCCGTTCTCCTCCCAGACCGGAAGGCCGGTGATGCGCGCCGTCACGTTGTAGGGCGAATGATTGGAGAAGCCGTCCCCGAAGTTGTTGGCATCACGGAACCCGCCGACCGCCCACGTCATGCGCTGGTCGAACCCGTTGTTGAAGATGGCGATCCCGGTATTGCGGTTCGGCGCGAAGGCCACCACCGGCAGCGATCCCTCCATGAACGTCGTGATGAGCTCGTCGCTCGTCTGGACCGAGAGGGACATCGGCTCCTTGAAGTGTCCGATGCGGATCTGGCCCACGTAGGGAATATCCTGGAGACCGAGGTACACGTCGGCGAAGTTGGCATCGCCGCCGGCAAAGTCGTACTGGGCCTTGAAGATGGCGTACTCGTGGAACTGGCCATCGGCCACGATGCGCGCGCGCCGGAACTCCTCGCCGGTGCCCTGGTTGTCGAAGCCCTCGTCCTTCAGGTCCTGATTGGTGCTGATGCCGGCGAAATCCATCTGGATCAGACCGCCGAGGTGCAGCTTGTAGAGCCCGTCGTTGCGCTCGATGCGCAGGCCCTCCTTGTAGTCGACCGTCCAGGCCTTCGGGTCGGGCGTCGGCGCGGGCGGGGTCGCCTTCGCGACCTCGCTCGTCTTCGTCTCTCCGGCCTGCGGCTGACGCGCGCGTTCCTCCTCTTCGAGCTGCTGCTTCAGCGCCTCGTAGCGCGCCGGGTCGATCGCCCCCTGCTCGCGCAGGATCTCGAGCACCTGCTCGGTGACCGATTTCTTCGGAGCCGGCTCCTCGGCGCGCATCGGCGGGCTTGCGAAGCCCGCCGCGCTGGCGGCGAGCGCCATCCACACGCGGACACCCTGGCGCGGCATACTCCCCCCACGAACCCGGCGGATGTCGAGTCGCACGCCCGAGCGAGCCGCGCACGCAGCCCCCGGCGTGGCGATTTCGTGACCCCTCCCCACCTCGGGTCACGATCGCGCGGCACGATAGGCCGCCTCCGCTCCGCCCGCAGCGCGGGCGTTCACGAATCCGTCACCGCAATGCTTCGACGAGGACACCGCGACGCCCTAGCCTGACGCGTCTCGAGGGCAAAGGGCGCGTCCCGACAGCCCCGAGTCGATTGGAGGCCACCGTGCGAAGGCTCGGGACGTTCGTACTGCTGCTCGCGATCGTCGCGCCGCTCGCGGCGCAGGCGCGCGATCAGATCCGCATCGTCGGCTCGTCGACGGTGTATCCGTTCTCGACCATCGTCGCCGAGCGCCTCGGGAAGACCGGCAAGTTCAAGACGCCGATCGTCGAGAGCACGGGCACCGGCGGCGGCTTCAAGCTCTTCTGCGCCGGCGTCGGCGTGGACTCTCCCGACATCGAGGACGCGTCGCGGCGGATCACGAAATCGGAGCAGGATCTCTGCGCACAGAACGGCGTGAAGGACATCGCCGAGATCAAGATCGGCTACGACGGCATCGTGATCGCGAATTCCAAGAAGGCGCCGCGCCAGGCCTTCACCGAGCGCCAGCTCTTCCTCGCGCTCGCCAAGCAGGTGCCCGGGCCGAACGGGCAGCTCCAGGTGAATCCCTACACGACCTGGAAGGACGTGGATCCCTCGCTGCCCGATCTGCGCATCGAGGTGCTCGGCCCGCCGCCCACCTCGGGAACTCGGGACGCCTTCGCCGAGCTCGTCATGGAAGGCGGGTGCAAGACCTTCCCGGATCTGAAGGCGCTGAAGGACAAGAACGAGGACGAGTTCAAGAAGGCCTGCCACGCCCTGCGCGAGGACGGCGCCTACATCGAGGCCGGCGAGAACGACAACCTGATCGTCCAGAAGCTGGTCGCCAACCCGAAGGCCTTCGGCATCTTCGGCTACAGCTTCCTGGAGGAGAACCAGGACAAGATCCAGGGCAGCACGATCGACGGCGTCGCGCCGGAGTACGACTCGATCGCGCAGGGACGCTATCCCGTGTCGCGCCCGCTGTTCGTGTACGTGAAGATCGCGCACGTGAGCTCGATCCCGGGCATCCGCGAGTTCGTCGCGGAGCTGACGAGCGAGAAGGCGATGGGCGAGGACGGCTACCTGGCCGAACGCGGCCTGATCCCCGGCCCGTCCGCCGAGCGTGCGGAGCAGCGCGAGAACGCGAGCAAGCTGAAGCCGCTCGGGCGCGTGGAAGGCTGAGCGCGCGTGGGCCGCCGCCGCGCGGAGCCCGCCCCACCTCGAATGCGCGCGTCGCTCGTCTTCCTGCTCGTCGGGCTGCTGGCCCTCGCGGCCTTCGCGCTGGGTCGTCGGCGCGCGCTCGCAGCGGCGGCCGGCGCTCGGCTCCATTCACTGCCCGGCTACTACGGCTGGTACGCCGCGCTGTGGTGCGGGCTGCCGGGTCTCGCGATCGCGCTGGCGTGGGCGCTGTTCGCGTCGTCGGCGCTCGATCACCTGACGCTCGAGTCGGCGCCGGGCCGCGCCAAGGCGCCCGCCAGCGAGCAGGCGCTCTTCCTGAACGACGTGCGGAACCTGGTGAGCGGCGAGTCGGCGAGCGCCGACGCCCCGGCCGACCCCGACGTGGCGGCCGCCGCGACTCGCTACACGGAGCTGCGGCAGCGCGGTCTCGCCACGGCCTGCGCGCTCGCGGTGCTGCTCTCGCTCGCGGGCGGCGCGCTCGCGCTGCGCCGCGTCGCGCCATCGCTGGCGGCGCGCGTCTCGGTCGAGCGCGCCCTCGCGCACATCCTGCTCCTCTCCTCGGCCTTCGCGATCCTGGTGACGGCGGGCATCGTCTTCTCGCTGATCTTCGAAGCGGGTCGCTTCTTCGACCGCGTCTCCCTGGTGGACTTCCTGTTCGGACTCGAGTGGAGCCCGCAGACCGCGATCCGCGCCGATCAGGTCGGGAGCTCGGGCGCCTTCGGCGCGGTGCCGGTCTTCACGGGCACGCTGCTGATCACCGCGATCGCGATGTCGGTCGCGGTGCCGATCGGCCTGCTCTCGGCGATCCACATGGGCTTCTACGCGTCGCCGCGCTTCCGGGCCGTCGCCAAGCCGGCGCTCGAGATCCTCGCCGGCGTGCCGACGGTGGTCTACGGATTCTTCGCCGCGCTGATGGTCGCTCCCGCGATCCGCGGGCTCGGAGAGGCGGCCGGTCTCTCCGTCGCGTCGGAGAGCGCGCTCGCGGCGGGCCTCGTGATGGGGATCATGATCATCCCCTTCGTCTCGTCGCTCTCGGACGACGCCATCACCGCCGTGCCGCTCTCGCTGCGCGACGGCTCCTTCGGGCTCGGTGCGACGCGCTCGGAGACGATCCGACACGTGATCGTGCCGGCGGCGCTGCCGGGCATCGTCGGCGGCGTGCTGCTCGCCGTCTCGCGCGCGATCGGCGAGACGATGATCGTGGTGATGGCGGCGGGTCTCGCGGCGAATCTGACCGTGAACCCGCTCGAGGCCGTCACCACCGTGACCGTCCAGATCGTGTCGCTGCTGACCGGCGACCAGGAGTTCGACAGCGCGAAGACGCTCTCGGCCTTCGCGCTCGGTCTCGTGCTCTTCTGCGTGACCTTGGTGCTGAACGTCTTCGCCCTGCGCGTGGTGCAGCGCTACCGGGAGAAGTATGAGTGACGCGGCGCGCACGGGTGGCGTAGACCCGGCCGCGCGCTGGGCTTCGGCCGAGATGCGGAGCCGGCTCGCGCGGCGCCACGCGTCCGAGCGTCGCTTCCGGCTGGCCGGGCTGACGGCCATCGTGCTCGCGATCGCGAGCCTCGGCGTGCTGCTCGCGAGCATCGGCTGGAACGGCGCGCCCGCCTTCTCCGCCACCGAGGTGCGTCTGGACGTCGACCTATCTCCGGCGGCGCTCGGGCTCCCCTCGGACCCGACGGGCGCGGCGAGCCCTGCGGCGCTCCACGATGCCGACTACCGTGCGCCGCTCCGCGCCGCGCTCCAGGCGCTCTTCCCGGACGTCCAGTCGCGCGGCGAGATTCGCGATCTCACGGCGCTGCTCTCGCGCGGCGCCGCGGACGAGCTCCGGGCGCGCGTCGAGTCGGACCCGTCGCTCGTCGGGCGGCGCGTGTCGCTCTGGCTGACGGCCGATGACGAGGTCGACCTCGCGCGCAAGAGCGGCCTCTCGCGCGCGGTCGCCGAGGCGGATCGCCACCTGTCCGACGCGCAGATCGGCTGGCTGGAGGCGCTGTTGCGAGACGGACGCCTGCGCGCCGCCTTCAACTGGCCGTTCTTCACGTCGGGCGACTCGCGCGAGCCGGAACAGGCGGGACTCCTCGGCGCGCTGGTGGGCTCGGCGCTCACGCTGCTCGTCACGCTCGCGATCGTATTCCCGCTCGGCGTGTCGGCCGCGATCTATCTCGAGGAGTTCGCGCCGCGCAACCGCTGGACGGATCTGATCGAGGTGAACATCAACAACCTCGCCGCGGTGCCTTCGATCGTCTTCGGCCTGCTCGGCCTCGCGGTCCTCCTCGGCCTCTTCGGTCTCCCGCGCTCTGCGCCGCTCGTCGGCGGCATGACCCTCGCGCTGATGACGCTTCCGACCATCATCATCAGCGGCCGCGTCGCGATCCAGGCCGTGCCGCCTTCGATCCGCGAGGCCGCGCGCGGCGTCGGCGCGTCGCCGCTCCAGGTCGTGGGCCACCACGTGCTACCGCTCGCCCTGCCGGGCATCTTGACGGGGACTATCATCGGAATGGCGCGTGCACTCGGCGAGACCGCGCCGCTTCTCATGATCGGGATGGTGGCCTTCATCGTGGACATCCCTCATCGCTTCACCGACGCGGCCACGGCGCTGCCGGTCCAGATCTTCCTGTGGGCCGACAGCCCGGAGCGCGCCTTCGTGCAGAAGACTGCGGGCGCCAGCGTCGTCCTGCTCGCATTCCTCGTGCTGATGAACGCGACCGCCATTGCGCTGCGCCGTCGCTTCGAGCGGCGCTGGTAATGGGGACGAGCGCTCGCTTCGCCGGTCCGCCCGAGCCCGCCGAAGCGAGAGAGGCGCGGGTCTCGAGGCTCTCGGAAACGGGTCGCGTGAAGATGCAGGCGCGCGGCGTCGACGTCTTCTACGGCGAGAAGCAGGCGATCGACTCGGTCGATCTCGCCATCCTCGAGGACGAGGTCACCGCGCTGATCGGGCCGTCGGGTTGCGGCAAGTCGACCTTGCTGCGCTGCTTCGACCGCATGAACGACGACATCCCCGGCTGTCGCGTCACGGGCAGCATCACGCTCGACGGCCAGGACATCCACTCGCCCGAGCTCGACGTCGTGCAGCTCCGCGCGCGCGTCGGCATGGTGTTCCAGAAGCCGAACCCATTCCCCAAGTCGATCTACGACAACGTCGCTTATGGCCCGCGGATCCACGGCCTCGCGCGCAGCCGCGCGGAGTTCGACGAGATCGTCGAGCGGAGCCTGCGCCGCGCGGGTCTCTTCGACGAGGTGAAGGATCGCCTCACCGAGCCCGGCACCGCGCTCTCCGGCGGACAGCAGCAGCGGCTGTGCATCGCGCGCGCGATCGCGGTGGATCCCGAGGTGATCCTGATGGACGAGCCGTGCTCGGCGCTCGATCCGATCGCCACCGGCCGCATCGAAGAGCTGATCGACGAGCTGCGCGGGCGCTACGCGATTGCGATCGTCACGCACAACATGCAGCAGGCCGCGCGCGTGTCGCAGCGAACGGCGTTCTTCCACCTCGGCGTGCTGGTCGAGTACGGCCGCACCGAGGACATCTTCACCAATCCCCGCGTGCAGCGGACGAGTGACTACATCACGGGGCGCTACGGATGAGCCGTTTCATCGAAACCCACATCGAGGGGCTGCGCGAGCGCCTGTTCCGCATGGGCGGGCGCGCCGAGGCGATCATGGACAAGGCGCTGCGCGCGGTCTGGGAGCGCGACTCGAGCCTCGCGGACGAGGTGAAGGGTGACGACATCGAGATCGACCGGCTCGAGATCTCGATCGACGAGGCGGTCTTGAAGGCGCTCGCGCTCCAGGCGCCGGTGGCGGAGGACCTGCGCGAGGTGCTCGCGATCAAGATGATCGCGACCGATCTCGAGCGGGTCGGCGACCTCGCGCGCAACGTCGCGAAGATCGCGCGGCGGCTGTCGGCGCAGCCCGAGCTGCCGCTGCCGGCGAGCGTCACGACGCTCGCGCGCGCGGCGCAGGGCGCGCTGCGGCGCGCGCTCGACGCGTTCTCGCACACCGACCCCGATCTCGCGCGCGGCGTGCTCGACGAGGACGACGCGATCGACCGCATGCAGGACGAGGTGGTGCAGACGATGCTGCGCGAGCTCGGCAGCCACCCGGAGTCGGCCTCGCAGGAGCTCGACGTGATCATGCTCGCGAAGCACCTCGAGCGCGTCGGCGATCACGCGACCAACATCGCCGAGGACGTGATCCTCGTCGCCGAGGCGCGCAACGTGAAGCACGCTGCGAAGCTCGCAAGCCGCTAGCGAGGCGAAGCCGCAAGCCGAAGGCGCGCAGCGAGCCGCAGGCGAGCGAAGTTCAGAGCCACAGACCCGGCTCGCGCTCTGCCCGGTGGTAGACTGCGCTCCGAGGAGTCCCCCATGGCGCGCATCGTCGGTGATCTCGTCCCCGAGGACGACTACACGCATCCGCTCGGGCCCGAGCCGAACTTCAACGAGTCGATGTACTTCAACTTCTTCGACCGCGGCCGCAAGGTCGGCGGCTTCGTGCGCCTCGGCAACCGCGCGAACGAGGGCCGCGCGGAGATGACGACGACGCTCTATCTGCCGGACGGCCGGGTGCTCTTCACCTTCGGCCGGCCGCAGATCTCGCACAACGACGCCTTCGACGCCGGCGGAATGCGCTTCGAGGTCGAGGAGCCGACGCAGCGCCTGCGCACGCGATTCTCGGGAGAGGTGCTCGAGCTGCGCGAGCCGCGCGCGATGGCGGATCCGAAGCGCGCCTTCGCCGAGAGCCCGCGCAGGAAGGTCGAGCTCGATCTCGTGCACGAGGCCGTCGGACCCATGTACGGAGGCCACGCCGACCGCGAGGAGACCGAACGGGACGCCGCGCAGCAGTTCGCGAAGGCCCACTACGAGCAGCACATGAAGGTGACGGGCGCGCTCGCGGTCGAGGGCGAGCGGATCGCGATCGAGGGCTTCGGCCTCCGCGACCACTCGTGGGGACCGCGCTTCTGGCAGGCAATCCACTCCTACGAGTGGCTGACCTTGAACTTCGGCTCGGACTTCGGCGCGATGCTCTCGATCATCCGGCGCGACCCGCACAGCGAGAAGATGGGCGGCGTGGTGGTGCGGGGCGACGCGCTCGATCCGGTCCGCAAGGCGCGGCTCACGGCGGAGTACGAGCCGAACGGGCTCTATCACCGCCGTGTGCGCGCGGAGCTCGAGACGCAGGGCGGCGAGAAGCTCGACATCCGCGGAGAGGTCGTCAGCTTCATCCCGCTGCGGAACCGGCGCGGCGGTCAGGTGACGCACATCGGTGAAGGCATGACCGAGTGGCGTTGCGGCGATCGCGTCGGCTACGGCCTCTCGGAGTTCCTGCGCCAGGTGCAGTAGGAGAGGTGGCTCGTGAGCGAGGGGTCGCGCGAGCCCACGGAGCTCGGCGCCGCGCTCTCGGCCGCGGTGCGCCGCGGAATGCCCGGCGTGAGCGACGTGCGGTCGCTGCGGCGCGTCTCCGGAGGCGCCTCGCAAGAGACCTGGTCATTCGACGCGTCGCTCGCGGGGGCGCTCGTCCCGCTGATCCTGCGGCGGCGTCCGGGCGGCAGCGCGGACCAGCCGCCGCGCAGCGTCGCGCTGCCTCTCGAGACGGAGGCGGAGCTGCTGCGGCTCGCCGGCGACGCGGGCGTCCCCGTTCCCGAGGTGCGCATGCTGCTCGAGCCCGCGGACGGACTCGGCTCGGGCTACGTGATGGAGCGTCTCGAGGGCGAGACCATCGCGCGCCGCATCCTGCGCGACGACGTCTTCGCCGCCGTGCGACCGAAGCTCGCGCGCCAGTGCGGAGAGATCCTCGCGCGCATCCACGCGATCCCGAGCGAACGGCTGCCGCAGCTCTCGACCGCCGACTTCGCCGGTCAGCTCGCGAGCTACCGCGCGGTCTTCGACGGCTTCGCGCGGCCGCATCCCGTCTTCGAGCTCGCCTTCCGCTGGCTCGCCGACCACCAGCCCGAGCCGACACCGGTCGCATTCGTCCACGGCGACTTCCGCAACGGCAACCTGCTGATCGACGCCGACGGCGTGCGCGGCGTGCTCGATTGGGAGATCGCGCACCAGGGCGATCCGATGGAGGACCTCGGCTGGATCTGCGTCAACTCGTGGCGCTTCGGCGCGGAGCCGCCCGTCGGCGGCTTCGGCCTGCGCGAGGACCTCTTCGCCGGCTACGAGGCCGCGGGCGGGCGCCGCGTCGATCCCGAGCGCGTGCGCCTGTGGGAGATCTTCGGGACGCTCAAGTGGGGAATCATGTGCATGATGCAGTACAGCGTGTTCGAGCGCGGAGTCGACCGCTCCGTCGAGCGCGCCGCGATCGGGCGACGCTCTTCGGAGACGGAGATCGATCTGCTGAACCTGCTGCTGCGGTGATCGCGTGTACGATCGTCCCACTCTGATCGAGCTCGTCTCCGCGGTGCGGGACTTCGTCGAGCGCCGGGCCGCGCCCGCGCTGGAGGGACACGCCGCCTTCCACGCCCGCGTCGCCGTCAACGCGCTCGCGATCGTGGAGCGCCAGCTCCGGCTCGGCCCCGAGGACGAGGCCGCCGAACTCGCACGGCTCCGCGCGCTGCTCTCGCGCGACGGAACTCTGGAGGAGCTGAACCGCGAGCTGTGCGCGCGGATCCGCTCCGGCGCGCTGGGTCTCGAGACGCCCGGCCTCGCGGAGCACCTGCGCGCGACCACGCTCGCGAAGCTCGCGGTCGACCAGCCGCGGTACTCGGGCTATCTGCGCGCGCTCGCGGACTCGACGGCGTAGGCGCGTCCGCCGGGCCCCGCGGCGTCGGCGTAGCATCCACACGATGCCCTCGCGCGTCGAAACGTCTCGATGAAGAGAGGCGAACGCGAGCCGCAGGCGAGCAGAGCCCGGCTAGACTCGGCCGCCATGTGGCGGTGGCTGCGCGCGGCGCTGC
The DNA here is from genome assembly GCA_035541475.1 of Myxococcota bacterium. GTDB lineage: Bacteria > Myxococcota_A > UBA9160 > UBA9160 > SMWR01 > DASUFZ01. The sequence goes on from DATKND010000085.1 coordinate 25,371, forward strand.
TGACCTTGATCGCGATCGCGCCGCTGCGCGCCGGCAGTCAGATGCCGCCGGTCGATCCGCGCGTCCCGCTCGGACAGCTCCTCGAGCTCGCCTTCGAGGAGAACACGGTGATCGCCTTCGACGCGCAGGGCGGCTCGATCGCGCAGAACCTCGAGCTCGGCGAGGAGGTCCACTGGTACGGCACGCAGGGCGCCATCGGCATCGTGTTGACCGATCGACGCATCCTCGCCGTCGCGGCGAACTCCGGCTCCTTCCAGGAGGCGCGCTACCGGCGCGGAGAGAGCGCGCCCAGCGAGGCGCTGCTCGGCGACCGCGTCGCGATCGTGGCGACCTCCGAACGCGCGGTCGGCTTCGACGGCGGCAGCGGCAATCTGATCGAGTACCGCTTCGGCCCGCAGGAATCGCTCGTCGCCGCGCAGACCGGCGCGAACGTCGTCGTCGTGGTCACCGACCGGAAGCTGCTCGGTCTCTCGCCGTTCGTCGGCGGCTTCTTCCCGACGCCGCTCTTCGTGCGCGAACGCGTCGAGCGGATCAACCCGAGCCCGAACCTCGTCACGGTCCAGACGGACCACCGCTATCTGACCTTCCGCTCCGACTCCACGATCTGGACCGAGCTGAATCGCCCGCTCGGGTAGTCCTGGTCCCGACGTCAGCGGGCGGAGGCCTTGTTATGCGCGCTCGGCTTCGCCTCGCCTTCCGCGCTCGCCCAACCGAGAGCCGCCGTGATCGCGTGGTACACGTAGCTCTGCTCCTGCACGCCGTGGAAGAGCTCGGCGCCCGGACCGCCCGCGTAGATCGCGACATCCTCGCCGCCGTGCGTCTCGGACGCGAGCGGGACCGCGCTCTCCTGGAGGTAGGTCGGCGACTGCGTGTCGACGCCGCGAAGATCCGGACGAGCGGCGCTCTCGTCGGTCAGCTTCGTCGGGCGGTGCGGGTAACGCTTCGGCCCTTCCGGCTGCTGATCCGTTGCGCCCGAATAGCCAGGGCCGTTGGCGTAACCGAGAGTCGTGTAGGGGCGTCCCGCGAGGTCGGTGGCGGGCTTCGTGGCGGGATCGCCCTGCGCGTCGGGGGGAACCACGAGCCCGAGGATCGGGTTCCCCCGCTGCGGGTAGCCGGAGAACGTGAGCGTGTGGCTGTGGTCAGCGGTCACGACGACGAGCGTGTCCTTTCGATCCACCTTCGCGAGCACCGCCTCGACCGCCTGCGAGAACTCGATCGTCTCGTGGAGCGCGAGATACGCGCTGCCGGCGTGGTGGCCGTGGTCGATGCGACCGCCTTCGACCATCAGCACGAAGCCCTTCGGATTGCGGCGCAGTAGGTCCACGGCCTTCGCGGCCATCTCCGCGAGCGACGGCTCGCCCGCCTTGTCCTGCGCGCGCTGCGTCTCGAAGTGCAGGTGCGACGGCTCGAAGAGGCCGATCACCTGCCGCGTCGTCGCGGGGTCGAGCGCCGCGAAGCCGGCCTGGTCCCACACGAAGCGGCGACCGGGCGCGCGCGCCAGCCACTCGGCGCGTAGATCGCGGCCGTCCTTGCGCGCGCCGTGCTGCTCGGGGTACTCGGGATCCTGCGCGCTCTCCGGCAGGAAGAAGGCGCGTCCGCCGCCGAAGGCGACGTCGATGCCGTCGCCGATCGGGAACTCGACGAGCTGTCGCGCGATGTCGGGGAATCCGTCCGCGCGCGCCGCGTCGGAGAGCTGCGCGTCGCTCTCCCAGTTGCGGTCGGGAACGTGCGCATAGCATGCGCCGGGCGTCGCGTGGGTGATGCTCGTGGTCGTGACGACACCGGTGGCGAGCCCTCGCTGCTCCGCGCGCTCGAAGAGCGTCACGAGCTCGTGGCCCTTCACGGCCCGGTGGTCGCCGATCGGGACGCTCGAGTCGACCGAGAGCACGCCGGCGCGCGTCTTCGAGCCCGTGACCAGCGCGGTCATCGTCCCGGACGACTCGGGCACCTGCTGGTTGGTGTTGTACGTCTTCGAGAGCGCGACGTAGGGCAGCCGCTCGAAGGAGAGCAGGTTCTCCTCGCCGCTCTGCCCGTGGAGCTGTCCGTCGAGGATGCGCGCGGCCGTCACCGTCGCGACGCCCATGCCGTCGCCGACGAAGAGGATCGCGTTCTTCGCGGATCGCCCTGCCGGCGCGAGCGCGCGCGCCTCCGCGACGGCGCGCCGTCCGGCCGCCTGCCAGTCCTCGTCCGTGGGCGGCGCCGCGAGCGACGCGGCCGCCGGCAGCATCACCGCGATGAAGAAGCCTGCTCGTCTCATCTCGTCTCCTCGTCGTGCCAGATCCCGAGCGCGCACAGCTCGCTCTGCATGGTCTCGGCCCAGTTCCGCGCGCGTGGATTGGCGGGGCTCGGGTGCGTGATGCGCGCGACGCGGGTGCCCGGCAGCGCCTCTCGCGCGCGCGACTCCGCGAACGCGCCGATCCCGATCACCCACTCGGGCTCGAGCGCGCGCGCGACGCGGCGAAGGTGCGCGTCGCAGGCCCGGAAGAGCGGCGTGCGCTCGCGCTCGGGCAGCTTGTCCGGCGTGCGATTGCGCCCGCTCGCCTCGATGAACGCGAGCGGGCAGTAGTTCGCGACGAAGTGCTCCGCGAAGAAGCGCTGCGGCTCGCCGAAGCGCTTCGCGAGCGTCCCCCAGAAGCGGCTCCCGCTGACCTCGCTGCGCGGACACGCGAACCCGAGCACGGGGCGCTTCGGGTGCTCGCGCGGCGGCCGGCCGATCTTTGCCTCGAGGCCGAGCCAGCCGCGCACCATCGGGACGTCGCCGAACGGCACGCCGGTCTGGGCCATGCCGAAGGGACCGGGATTCATCCCGACGAGGAGCACGCGGGTCGGCGCGTTGGCGAAAGCCCGCACGTAGGACGCGTAGCCGCGGCGCGCGTAGTCGAGCGGGTCGTAGACGTACCGGACCGGCGAGCCGAAGCGGAGTCCGCGCACGTCGCGGCTCAGCCGACTGGCGGCGGCGAGAAGCTCTCGGGCGACGCGTTCCGACACCATCCCCCCGGCGGCGCGCCAGCTTAGCGGTCATGTGCCGCTGTCAGGGGTCCGTACTTGAGAAAGTCCGGCGGTCGGCCGATTTCAGCGGGCAACTTGCCGGAGAATCGGGGGGCATGAGCGAGCCGAGCGTGGCTAACCTGTGCGCCCGGACGGAGTCGAAGTCGAGCCGCGTGTCCCCCGAACTCAGGATCCTCCTCGAAGACGTCCACCTGTCGTTCGGCGGACGCCCCGTCTACAGCAAGCTCAGCTGTGGCTTTCCACGTGGAAAGATCAGCGTCCTCATGGGGGGCAGCGGATCGGGCAAGAGCACCTTGCTGCGGCTGGTCGCCGGCCTGGTGCGTCCCGACAGCGGCCGGATCCTGGTGGCCGACGAGGACGTGACCGAGCTCTCCGAGCGCGAGCTCTATCGCGTGCGGGAGCGCATCGGGATGCTCTTCCAGCACGGCGCCCTGCTCGACTCGATGACCATCTTCGACAACGTGGCGTTGCCGCTGCGCGAGCACACCGAGCTCTCCGAGCGCGACATCGCCGCGGAGGTCTCGCGCCGGCTCACGGCCGTCGGCCTGCCCGACACCGAGGCGCTGATGCCGCGCCAGCTCTCGGGCGGCATGCTGCGCCGCGCGGCCCTCGCGCGCGCGATCATCAGCGATCCGGAGATCGTGCTCTGCGACGAGCCCTTCTCGGGGCTCGACCCGCTCAACGTCCGCCGCATCGAGCGGCTGCTCGTCGAGCTGAACGAACGGCTCGGGATCACGCTCGTGATCACGTCGCACCACATCCCGTCGTCGCTGCGGATGGCCGACCTGATCACGTTCCTCGTGGAGGGCGAGGCGATCAGCGGCACGCCGGCGGAGCTCCGGGTCAGCACCGACAAGCGCGTGCGCGAATTCCTCGACGCCGAGCGAGACGACGAGCCCGCGCGGCCGGGAGCCCCGACATGAGGCTTGCGGCGATCGAGACGCTCGGCTTCCGCACGGTCACGTTCGTCACCCATCTCGGACGCATTGCGGCGTTCGTGGGCTCGATCTTCGTGCACAGCGTGCGACCGCCCTGGCGCGTGCGACGCCTCGTCGGCGAGGTATTCGACATCGGCGTCCTCTCGCTCGCGATCGTGTGCCTGTCCGGCGCGACCGTCGGCGCGGTGCTCGGGCTCCAGGGCTACACCACGCTCTCGCGCTTCGGCGCCGCGAACTCGCTCGGCGCCGTCGTCGGACTCTCGCTGGTGCGCGAGCTCGGTCCCGTGCTGACCGCGCTGCTCGTCACCGGCCGCGCGGGCTCGGCGATGGCGGCGGAGATCGCGTCGATGCTGACGACCGAGCAGCTCGACGGCCTGCGCATGATGTCGATCGATCCGGTCGACTTCGTGGTCAAGCCGAAGGCGCTCGCGATGCTGATCTCGATGCCGATGCTGAATGCTCTCTTCATCTGCTTCGCCCTGTTCGGCGGCTACGTCGTCGGCGTGAAGCTGCTCGGCGTGGACGGCGGCACCTACATCACGAGCATGGAGAACGCGATCACCTGGGAGGACGACGTCGCGGGCACCTTGCTCAAGTCCTTCATCTTCGGCGCCCTGGTCGGCGTCATCGCCACCTATCGCGGCTACACCGCGACGCCGACCTCCGCAGGCGTCAGCGCCGCGACCACCGGCACCGTCGTGGTCGCCTCCGTCACGATCCTGCTCTTCGACTACGTCATCACCGCGCTCTGGGGCGTCTAGGCGCGTTCGGGAGGCATGGGCATGCAGCCGTCAGCGACCCGCGATCTGATCGTCGGGCTCTTCGTCGCCGCGGGGCTCGCGGCGATCGGCTACCTGTCGATCCAGGTCGGCGGCCTCAGCTACAAGGGGCCGGGCGGACTGCGCCTGTACGCGACCTTCGACGAGATCGGCGGACTCAAGACGCGCGCGCCGGTCGAGATCGCGGGCGTGACGGTGGGGCAGGTGGTCACGATCGGCCTCGACCCGTCGATGCGGGCGCGGGTCACGATCGACGTCGATCCCTCGCTGAAGCTGCCGACCGACACCAGCGCGGGTATCCGCACCTCGGGTCTGCTCGGCGACCAGTTCATCGAGCTCGAGCCGGGCGCCGAGGACCAGACGCTCACGTCCGGCGAGGAGATCGCGATGACGGAGAGCGCGCTCTCGATCGAGCGCCTGATCGGCAAGTTCGTTCACGATTCGGGTGTCGAGTCGAAGTGATGGGGCGCGCGCTCGCCGCCGCGCTGCTCCTGATGCTGCTCGCCGACACCGCGGCGGCGCAGGATCCGAACGGCGGCGGCGTCCAAGGGGTCACGACCGCCGACTCCGATCCCGCCGGCGCGAGGAGTCCGTGGGATCCGTGGGAGCGCTTCAACCGAAAGGTCTTCGCATTCAACGAGAAGGTCGATCACTACGCACTCGAGCCGGTCGCGACGGGCTGGGACTACGTGGTGCCTCACCGCGTCGAGCTCTGCATCTCGAACTTCTTCGAGAACCTGATGCTGCCGACGCGGTTCGCGAACGACCTGCTCCAGCTGAAACCCTGGAAGGCCTACGAGACCTTGTGGCGCGCGGTCATCAACACGACCGTGGGAATCGGCGGGCTCTTCGATCCGGCCAGCTCCTGGGACGTGTACAAGAGCGACGAGGACTTCGGGCAGACGCTCGGCTACTGGGGCACTCCGGCAGGCCCTTATCTTGTGCTGCCGCTGCTCGGGCCGTCGAGTCCCCGCGACACGGCGGGCCTGATCGTCGACAGCATTCCCTACCTCTACATTCCGCCCTACACCTTGATTCCGTGGTACGCATCGTTCGGTGGAACCGCCATGAACGTCGTGAACCGCCGCGCGCTGGTGCTCGAGACGATTCGTGAGGAGCGCAAGTCGGCCTTCGACTGGTACTCGGCGGTGAGGAGCGCCTACACGCAGAATCGCGAGAACCGCGTGCACGACCAGGCGGCGGCGCCCGCGAAGCCGGGGGCGACCCCCGACGAGGATCTCTATGACGTCGATCAATGAAGGACGCCGGCGCGTGCGCGCGCTGCTCGGCGCGCTGACCGCGCTGGTCGCGGTGGTGTCGGTCGCGGCGCTCGCGTCCGCCGCGGAGCCGCCGCGCTCGGTGATCCAGCGCACGATCGACGAGGTGCTCGCGATCCTGCGCGACAAGGGCCGCAGCAGCGACCAGCGCCGCAAGGACCTCGAGGCGATCGCGCGCGATCGCTTCGACTTCATGACCATGTCGAAGCTCGTGATGGCCACGAACTGGAAGAAGCTCTCGCCGGACCAGCAGACCGAGTTCGTCGACCAGTTCACGCGCTTCCTCGCCAACGACTACGGCGCGCGCATCGATCGCTACCACCAGGAGGACGTGCAGATCACCGGCGAGCAGCCCGAGGCGCGCGGCGACCACACGGTCAAGACGAAGATCGTCGGTGGCGACAACGATGGCGCGATCGTCGACTACCGCCTGCGCCAGCAGGAGGGGGGCGGCAACTGGCTCATCATCGACGTGGTGATCGAGGGCATCAGCCTGGTCGCGAACTACCGGGATCAGTTCCGCGAGGTCGCCAACCAGGGTGGGCCGGTCGTCGTGATCCAGAAGCTGAAGGAGAAGAACGCCAACCCGTCGGCCCCCGTGCCCGAGCTCGAGCCTCCGAAGAAGAGCGAGTCTCCGAAGAAGAGCTAGGCGCGCCCGCGCGACTCACCCGTCGCGAGCGCGCGCGCGATCAGGTGGGCGACGCGCACGGCCTCGGGCAGCGAGCCCTTGCGTCGGGTGCGCGCGAGCAGGGCGAAGGCCTCGTCGCGGCCGAGCCCCGAGATCCCGACGTGGAGATCCTCGAACGGGACCGGCACGGGCGCGCGCTCGAGCAGCGCGACGCGAGGCGCGAGACCGGCTGCGAACAGCGCCTCGCGCAGGGCGTCGTCGCGCGGCGGACGTCGGTTCAGCACCAGCACCGGCAGGCCGAGCCGCAGCGAGAGCGCCTCCGGCTCGAGCAGCGCGAGCCCCGCCAAGGTGATACCGCCGAAGAAGACGGCGTGGAGCGCGGGGCGGACGCGCAGCGACTCGATCCAGTCGCCGAGGAACGCGGTCACTCCCTCGCCGTCGACCGGGAAGTGCGTCAGCGCGACCGCCTCGACGAGGTCCGAGCCCTCCATCGTCACGCCGACGATCGGCGCGCGCGCGCCCGGAACGAACTTCTCGAAGGGGCCGTCGTCGATGCCGAGCACGTGCGGTCGCGGAGTGGACGGTCTCACGCCCGCGAGTGTACGGCCTGATCGCCCCGCGCTAGTCGGGTTGGTAGGCCAGATTCGGCCCGAGCCAGCGCTCCGCTTCTTCTCGCGACCAGCCCTTGCGCGCCGCATAGTCGTCGACCTGGTCGCGCCCGATGCGCCCGACCGTGAAGTAGCGGGCCTTCGGGTGCGCGAAGTAGAGGCCGGAGACGCTGGCGGCCGGCCGCATCGCGCAGGTCTCGGTCAAGGTGATGCCGGCGCGTCCGGCGTCGAGCAGCTCGAAGAGCCGTCTCTTCTCGGTGTGATCGGGACAGGCCGGGTAGCCGAAGGCCGGCCGGATGCCGCGATAGCGCTCGGCGATCAGGTCCTCGTTGGTGAAGGTCTCGCCGGCGCCGTAGCCCCACTCGCGGCGCACGCGCGCGTGGAGCCACTCGGCGAAAGCCTCCGCGAGGCGATCGGCGAGCGCCTTCACCATGATCGCGTTGTAGTCGTCGAGCTCGCGCTCGAACTTCGCCGCGAGCCCTTCGGCCTCGATCCCGGACGTCACCGCGAAGGCGCCGACGTGATCGCGCTGCGGACTCGTGATCGGCGCGACGAAGTCCGAGAGACACAGCTGCGGACGCCCCTCCGGCTGCGGAGTCTGCTGGCGCAGCATCGGGAAGCGCGCGACCTCGCTGCGGCGCTCGGCGTCGGCGAAGAGCACCACGTCGTCGCCCTCGCTCGCGGCCGCAAAGAACCCGTAGACGCCGCGCGGCACGAGCAGCTTCTCGCGCGAGATCCGCTCGAGCAGCGACAGCGCGTGCTCGTGCAGCTCGCGCGCCTGCGCGCCGTAGCGCGGGTGCTCGAAGATGCGCGGGAACTTTCCCTTCAGCTCCCAGGCCGAGAAGAAGAAGGTCCAGTCGATGAAGGGCACGAGCGTGTCGACGGACGGCGACACGTCCCGGTGGCCGAGGAAGAGCGGCGCCGCGAAGTCCTGGAGGCGCTCCTCCAGCACCAGTCGCGCGGCGCGAGCCTGCGAGAGCGGGAGCAGCTGGTGCTCGCGGCCGCCCGCGTAGCTCCGCCGCATCTTCGCCTGCGCCTCGCGATTCTCTTCGTCGAGCTTGCGCTTGCGCTCCGGGTCGAGAAGCGCGGAGACCACGCCCACGGCGCGCGACGCGTCGTTCACGTGCACGCAGCTCTCGTGGTACTGCGGCGCGATCTTCACCGCGGTGTGCTGCCGGCTCGTGGTCGCGCCACCGATCAGCAGCGGGAGCTCGAGCCCGCGCCGCTCCATCTCCTTCGCGACGTGCACCATCTCGTCGAGCGAGGGCGTGATCAGACCGGAGAGCCCGATCGCGTGGGCGCCGATCTCCCGAGCGGTGTCGAGGATCTTGTCGCAGGGCACCATCACGCCGAGGTCGACGACTTCGTAGTTGTTGCAGGCGAGCACCACGCCGACGATGTTCTTGCCGATGTCGTGGACGTCGCCCTTCACGGTCGCCATCACGATGCGGCCCTGCGACGAGGAGGTGCTCTTCTCTGCCTCCATGTACGGAGTCAGGTAGGCGACCGCACGCTTCATCGCGCGCGCGCTCTTCACCACCTGCGGCAGGAACATCTTCCCGGCGCCGAAGAGGTCGCCGACGATCTTCATGCCGTCCATCAGCGGGCCCTCGATCACCTGGAGCGGCCGCGCGAACTTCTGACGCGCCTCCTCCGCGTCCTGCTCGACGAAGTCGACGACGCCGTGCACGAGCGCGTGCGAGAGTCGCTCCTCGACCGGCGCGTCGCGCCAGGAGAGATCGATCTCCTTCTTGCGGCCGGCGCCCTTCACGCGCTCGGCGTACTCGACCATCCGCTCGGTCGCGTCGGGACGGCGGTCGAAGAGGATGTCCTCGACGTGCTCGAGCAGCTCCGCCGGGATCTCCTCGTAGACGCCGAGCTGACCGGCGTTGACGATGCCCATGTCCATGCCCGCGGCGATCGCGTGGTAGAGGAACGCGGTGTGGATCGCCTCGCGCACGAGCTCGTTGCCGCGGAACGAGAACGAGAGGTTGCTGACGCCGCCGCTGATCCTGGCGCCCGGGCAGGTCGCCTTGATGATCCGGGTCGCCTCGATGAAGTAGAGCGCGTAGCGGTTGTGCTCCTCGATGCCGGTGGCGATTGCGAGGATGTTCGGGTCGAAGACGATGTCCTGCGGATCGAAGCCCGCCTTCTCGACGAGCAGCCGGTAGGCGCGCTGGCAGATCCCGACCTTTCGCTCCGTGGTGTCGGCCTGGCCCTTCTCGTCGAAGGCCATCACGACGACGCCCGCGCCGTAGCGCTGGATGCGGCGCGCCTTATCGAGGAAGTCGGCCTCGCCTTCCTTCAGGCTGATCGAGTTGACGATGCCCTTGCCCTGGATGCATTTCAGCCCGGCCTCGATCACCGACCACTTCGAGCTGTCGACCATCACCGGGACGCGCGCGACCTCGGGCTCGGTCGCGATCAGGTTCAGGAACCGCGTCATGGCGCGCTCGGAGTCGAGCATGCCTTCGTCCATGTTCACATCGAGCAGATTCGCGCCGCTGCGAACCTGGTCGAGCGCGACCTCGACCGCCGTCGTGTAGTCGTCGGCCTGGATCAGCTTCGCGAAGCGCTTGCTGCCGGTGACGTTGGTGCGCTCGCCGATCATCGTGAAGTTCGAATCCGGGCGGATCGCGTAGGTCTCGAGGCCGCTGAAGGTGGCCACGTCGCGGACGCGCTCGGGGACGACGCGCGGCGACACGCCCTTCACCGCCCGTGCGATGGCGCGGATGTGGGCGTCGGTGGTGCCGCAGCAGCCGCCCACCAGGTTCACGAGTCCGCTCTCTGCGAACTCCCGCAGCAGCGACGCGGTCTGGTCGGGCGTCTCGTCGTAGCCCGCGAAGGCGTTCGGCAGCCCCGCGTTCGGGTAGGCGAAGACCGGCACGGGCGCGACCGCGGCGAGATCCGAGAGGAAGGGACGCATCTCGGTGGCGCCGAGCGCGCAGTTGATGCCCACCGCGAAGGGACGCGCGTGCGCGATCGAGGTGTAGAACGCCTCGATCGTCTGGCCCGAGAGGGTGCGGCCGCTCCGGTCGGTGATGGTCGCGGAGATCAGGAGCGGGAGCTCGACTCCCTTCTCCTCCATCAGCTCGCGCACCGCGACGATCGCCGCCTTCGCGTTCAAGGTGTCGAAGATGGTCTCGATCAGCAGCAGGTCGACGCCGCCCTCGATCAGCGCGCGCGCCTGCTCTGCATATGCGCTTCGCACCTCGTCGAAGGTCACCGCGCGATAGCCCGGGTCGTCCACCTTCGGCGAGAGCGAGAGTGTCTTGTTCGTCGGCCCGATCGCGCCGGCCACGAAACGCGGCTGCTCGGGAGTGCGTGCGCTCCAGTCGCGCGCCGCCTCCACCGCGATGCGCGCCGCCTCCCGGTTGATCTCCGGGACCAGGCTCTCCATCTGGTAGTCGGCCTGCGCGATGCGAGTCGCGCTGAAGGAGTTCGTCTCGATGATGTCAGCGCCCGCCGCGAGGTAGGCGTCGTGCAGGTCGCGCACGACGTCCGGCCGGGTCAGGCAGAGGAGGTCGTGGTTGCCCTTCAGGTCGAGGCGCGAACTCGCGAAGCGCTCGCCGCGGTAGTCCTTCTCCTCGAGATGCCGGGCTTGCAGCATCGTGCCCGTCGCGCCGTCGATCACGAGGATTCGCTGCGCGATCAGGGCATCGAGCTGCTGGCGAAGCGGCGAAGCCATTCGGAACCCCGGTCTGGTCAGAGATCGGAAACGCGGGGAGTCTAGTTAAGGATCAGTTCATCTCAATAGAAGGATCGATTAGCCCCGTGGGGATGCAACGAAGGCTCAGTCGAGCAACGGGAACCCGAGGACACCCTCGAGCTCTGTGAGGGCCGAACGCGGCTCGACCACCCGGATCGTCGTCATTCCGAGCGCGCGGGCGGCCTTCAGGTTGCGGCCGATGTCGTCCAGGAAGACGGCGTCCGCCGGTCGGATCGCAAGCGCGCTGCACGCGTGCTCGTAGATGCGCGGGTCGGGCTTGTGGAGCCCGAGCGCGCTCGACTCGAAGAAGGCGTCGAAGTGCGCGCGCAGCGAATCGTCGCCGGCGTCGCGGTCCTCGCTCGGCCAGTTGTTGGTGAGCGCCGCCGCGAGCAATCCGCGCGACCGGATGCGACGGATCGCCGACAGCATCGGGGGGCGCGGCTGCGCGACGCGTCCGATCTCCTCCATCAGCGCCCGCGCGGACAGCCGCTGTCCGGCCGCCGCGCACTCCGCCTCGAAGACCGGGACGAAGGCCCTGAAGTCGATGCGCCCGCGCTCCAGCCGACCCCAGGCGCCTTCGGTTCCGGTGCTCGCGACGACGCGGTTCACGAAGCCTTCGGGAATCCCCTGCTCGCGCTCGAAGCGCGCGATCGCATGCAGCGGCGAGTCGAGGACGACGCCGCCGAGATCGAATAGCACCGCGCGGTACGCCATCGCGCGCACGGTAGCTATTGCTTCAGCGCGACGCGCAGCACGCGGTCGCCTGCAAACGATCCGATGAAGAGCTCGTCGCCGACTCGCAGGCCGACGGTGCCCCCGCCCATCGGCGCACCGCCGCCGCGGTACAAGACCTCCGTCGCAAGCGTGCGAGGATCGACCCGCACGATCTCGAAGCGCGCCGGACAGGCGCCGCGCGCGAGATCGTTGCAGGCCTGCACCTCGAGCAGCGGCGCGGTGAGCGAGGCCGCGTACAACATGCCGTCGCTGCCCCAGGCGAGGTTGTCGAGCGCGGGCAGGGCGACCTGCGCCTCGACCTCGCCACTCGCGAGCGAGACGCGGCGCAGTCCGTCGCCGAGAGACGAGTTCACGTACAGCGACCGTCCGTCGGGCGAGAGCGCGAGCCCGTTGGCAAAGACCACCTCGGTGCCGGGCACCGGGTGGAATCCCGCGCCCGGGCTCCAGCGCATCGCGTAACCCTCGGCGCGGTGGAGCACCGCCGCGCGGAAGAGCTCCACCAGCTGCCCGACACCGCTCCGTTTCGGGAGCATCTGGCTCGCGTAGAAGCCGCCGTCGGAAGTGGCCACCACCTCGTTCCACCAGCCGCGTTCGGGCGCGACGACGCAGCCGCGCCAGGCGAGCCGCGCGCCGCCGTCCTCCACCTCGAAGTACTCGATCGATTCGCGGCCCGCGTGGTTCACGGCGAGCAGCGCGAGCGCGCCGTCGTCGCGCCGCACGAGGTCGATGCCGTGCGGCGCGAACTCCTTCGGAGCGCCGGGGCACGCCGGGTCGCCCCAGCTCGTGCGCACGTCGCCGCCGTCGCCCCCGCGGTACAGCACGGTGCGCGCCTCGCTCGCGAGGTCGAGTCGGGCGATCGCGCCCGGGTGCTCGCCGCTGAGACCTCCGTACTCGCTGACGAGCAGGCTCGTGCCGCCCGGCAGCGCCACCAGATCTTCCGGGTTGTGGAAGCCGCAGAGGGGCCGCGCGGCGCCGACCGGATCGCAGGAGATCACCGGCTCCGACCGGCCGCCGCATCCGAGCGCCAGCAGCGCGGCCACGAGCCATCCTCTCGCACGCATCGACACCTCCCCGTGACGCGCCGGCGCCCGCCGCTCAGGCGCTCTCGACGACTCCGGGCCGCGGTGCCCGGACCAGCGCCTCCCACATGCTGAGCGCGAGCGCCACCCACACGCAAGCGAAGCTCGCCGCGTCGCCGAAGCGGAAGGGCTCGCCGTACACGCCGATGGCGAGCAGGAAGGTGATCGTCGGCGCGAGGTACTGGAACATGCCGAGCAGCGAGAGCGGCAGTCGCCGCGCTGCGCTCGCGAAGGCCAGCAGCGGGAGCGCCGTGACGAGCCCGGATCCAGCGACGAGCGCCTGCATGCCGGGGCTCGCCGCGGCGACGCCGCCCACCCGCGCGCCGACCAGATAGCCGGCGGCGAGCGGAGCCAGGGTGAGGGTCTCCATCCCGAATCCCACCAGCGGCGCGGTGGCGCCGAGCTTTCGCATCAGTCCGTAGAGGCCGAAGCTCGCGGCCAGCGCCAGCGCGACCCACGGCAGCTCGCCTTGCAGGGCCGTCTGCACCGCGACGCCCATCGCGGCGATCCCGACCGCGAGCGACTGCACGCGCGAGAGGCGCTCGCGCAGGATCGCGAGCCCGAGCACCACGTTGACCAGCGGGTTGATGAAGTAGCCGAGGCTGGTGGCGAGGATCTGCCCGTTCTGCACGGCCCAGATGAAGATTCCCCAGTTGAAGGCGAGCAGCAGCGCGGCGCAGACGGAGCTGCCGGCGCGGCGAGGCGAGCGCAGCGCGTCGACCAGATCGCGCCACGCGCGCAGCGACGCGATCAGGATCGCAGCCACGCCTAACGAGGCGAGCACGCGCCAGGCCACCAGCTCGGGAGCGGGGAAGCGCTCGACTTGCTTCCAGTAGATCGGGGCGAAGCCCCAGATTCCGTAGGCGAGCAGCGCGTACACCGCGCCGGCGTTGCGCTCGCTCGCGGAAGGACCGTCCAGACGCTCGCTCCGATGCCGCGCGACTTTTTCGCGTCGCGGACGCGCGAGGATACAATGGCTCGGCCCGAGGGCACGAGGGAGGTGAGCGATGCGGTGGAGCGGGGGGCGCGGGATCGTGTTGGCGTCGGGGCTCGCGCTCGCGGCGGCGGGGCTGGCCCGCGTGGCGCGCGCCGACGAGTGCAAGAGCTGCGGAGCTCAGCATCGCGCGCGCTTCCAGGTCGAGAGCACGCGCGAGGTCGAGAACGACTGGATCACGGCGATCGTCGGTGTCACCGCCGAGGACGCGAACCCCGCCGTGCTCGCGGATCGCGTCAACAAGGACACGGCCTGGGCGCTCGAGCAGGCGAAGTCCGAGTCGAAGGTGAAGGCGAAGAGCGGCGGCTACTCGACCTATCCGATCAACGAGAAGGGCCGCATCGTGCGTTGGCAGGCCAGCCAGCAGCTCTTGCTCGAAGGCAGCGACGCGGCCGCGATGACGGCGCTTCTCGGCAAGCTCCAGGCGCGCGTCCAGCTCCAGTCGTTCGAGTTCTCGGTCTCCGATGTGACGCGCCGCAAGGTACAGGAGGAGCTCGTGACGGAGGCGCTCACAGCCTTCCGCGCGCGCGCGGCGCTCGTCGCGAAGGGGCTCGGCGCATCGGGCTACACGCTCGACGACGTCTCCGTCGAGACCGGCTCGCCGGGCTATCCGGTGCCGATGATGCGAGCCGAGATGGCCATGGCGAAGTCCGAACCGGGGGCGCCGCCGGCGGTCGAAGCGGGCACATCGCGCGTGGCGGTGACGGTGCAGGGCTCGATCGTGCTCGACTGAACTCGATGTGGAAGCGCGATCTCGACGCCCTCGGCCGCCTCCCGCTCGTGCCCAGCGACGCACCTGCGTGTCGAGACGGCGGCGCGGCGTCCGCGCGGAGCGACGAGGCCGCGCCCGCGCGACGCCAGCAGCCGCGCCGGCGGCCCGGTTGTCCCGGCCCCGGGAGCATGCAATGCTCGATCGAGCCGCAGCTCACCCGCACGATCGGCGAGTCGATGGAACTGGAGCGAGCCCACGAGATCCTCGGACTCAGCCCCGGCGCGTCCGCAGAGGAGATCGACTCCGCCTACCGCCGGGGGAGGGACGACCTCGACGCGCGCCTGGCTCGCGTCCGCTCGTCGGCGCTGCGCGATCACTACACGCGCCTGCGGCAGGAACTCGAACCGGCCCGCGAGGCGGCGCTGGCGGGGCCCGCCGGCGGACGCCCGCCCGAACGCTCGCGCGACGACGCCTACGCGGCGCTCGGGCTCGCTCCGGGCGCCTCGGCGCTCGACGTCGCGTCCGCCTACGTGACCTCGTGCGACGAGCTCGAGCGGGAGCTCGCGGGCGCTCAGGAGGAGGCGGTGCGCCGCGCCTGCCTGGCGGCGCGCGCGGAGATCGACGCGGCCTATCAGCGCTGCGCGGCCCGCCCGCTGCGGAGCGGCGACGCCGACGAGAGTGAAGGGCGCGCGCGCTACCAGACCCAGGTCGCGAGCGAGCCGTTCGTCGTGACGCGCGGCCCGGCGGAGCCCATGAGCGTCAGCGCGCCGCCCACGCTCGCTGCGGAGCGCGCGGCGAAGCGGCCCGCGAAGCGGCGCCGCATGCGGCTCGTCGTGGCGGTGGCCCTTGCCGCCGCGCTCGCGGGCGCGGGCGCCGCGCTGCTGCGCGGGCGCCTGCCGACAGGCTGGTCGGGTCTGCTGGATTGGTCGACCTTGCTCTCGCGCTTCCAGCACGGTCCGCCGGCCGAGCTGATCGAGGCGCACAACACCGCGGAGTATCTGCGGCGTCGGATCGGAGAGGAGCGCCGCGAGCTGCAGGCGCGCGTCGAGGAGAACCGCGAGCGCGTGACGCGGCTCCAGGAGCAGTGGACCGCCGCTCCGCCCGTCGACTACGACCGCATGGCGCAGGAGATCGGGCGCGCGCGCGAGCGCGCGGAACTGACTGCAGAGATCGCGGCGCTGTCCGAGACCTACGTGTTCGAGAGCGCGGACGTCGCGGAGGCCTACGGGAAGATCGAGCTCGGCACCGAGCTGAACGCGGCCGGCGACGTCGAGGAGGCGACGGCGGCTTTCGAGGCGGCATGGCTCGGTCTCGAGCAGGCGCTCGGACGGCTCGACCTCACCGAGGAGGCCGTAGGCGCACGCTCGGAGGCGCAGGCCGCCCTCACGGCCTGGGAGGAGCTCGCGCGCAGCGGCGGCCTCGAGGACGGCGAGGAGGCGCGCGCGGGTCGAGAGGTCTTCGAACGCGGGCGCGCGCTGCTGACGCGCGGCGCCTTCGCCGAGGCGGTCCCGGAGCTCCGGGGTGCGGCGCGACACTTCAGCGTGGCGATCGACGACGGCAGGAAGCGCCTCGCGGGCAGCGCGCAGCCCGAGCCGGGTGGGGTGCAGGCCGCGCCGTCCGTCGGTGCGGCGCCAGCCGAGTCGAGTCCGCCGCCCGCCGAGGCCATCGAGCGCCCCGCCGAAGGAGCAGGGTCCGCCACGCGCTCGCCGCGCATCGCAGACGTCGAGCGCTAGGTCGGCATGATCCCGCTCCGCGACGACAACCCGAAGCTCGGCCCCGCGCTGGCGACGATCCTGATCATCGGCGTGAATGTCGCGGTCTGGATCTTCGTGCAGGGGCTCGGCACCGATCCGCGACTGGTGGAATCGGTGTGCACGCTCGGCGCGATCCCCGGAGAGCTCCTCGGGCACGTGCGCGCTGGCACGGCGGTGTTGCTGAGCCCCGGCCACGCGTGCGTGACCGAGGCGAAGCCCAACTGGTTCACGCCGCTGACGTCGATGTTCCTGCACGGAAGCTGGTTCCACATCATCGGCAACATGTGGTTCCTCTGGGTGTTCGGCGACAACGTCGAGGACGCGATGGGCCCGCTGCGCTTCATCGTGTTCTATGTGCTGTGCGGCCTCGCGGCCGTCACGGCGCAGGTGCTGATCACGCCGACGAGCGCGGTGCCGATGGTCGGCGCGTCCGGCGCGATCGGCGGCGTGATGGGCGCCTACGCGCTGCTGTATCCGCGCGTGCCCGTGCACCTGCTGGTGTTCCTCGGCTTCTACGTGGATCGCATCGCCGTGCCCGCGTTCCTGATGCTCGGCTACTGGTTCGTGCTGCAGCTCCTCGGCGGCATCCCGTCGCTCGGTGGAGGCGGGGGAGGCGTCGCGTTCTTCGCCCATGTCGGCGGTTTCCTCACGGGCATCGCGCTCGTCCCGCTGTTCCGCCAGCGCGATCGCGTCGCCGCTCACCGCGCCATGCTGATGCGCCAGGCGGAGCGCACGTACTAGAGGTGCCGCGATCCGGGCGGGTGATCGGGCTCGGTCTGTGCGTGATGGACCACCTCTACCTGGTGGACGGCGACGCGCCGGGCACCGTGCGCACGCGCTACGTCGATCGACTCGTCGGCCCCGGCGGCATGATCGCGACGGCGCTCGTGCACGCGGCCCGCGAGGGCGTCGAGACGCACGTGCTCTCGCTCGTCGGCGACGACGCCGACGGGCGCGCGGTGCGCCGGCGCCTGCGGGAGCTCGGCGTCCGCACACGCCGCTTGCTGGTGTCGCCCACGCTGCCGACGACCGTCGCCGTCGTGATCGTGGACCGGCAGAGCGGCGGCCGGCGTTTCATCGTTCCGGATCGGCGCGCGCTCGAGCGACGGGCGCCCGACTTCGACCTGACGCCGATCCGGCGCGGTGCGGTGCTGCTGATCGACGGCCACTTCCCCGCTCAGGCGCGTCGCGCGTCGCGCCACGCGCGGGCCGTCGGTGCGCGCGTGGTCGGGGACTTCCATCGGCCGAGCCCCGCCGTGCTCGCGCTCCTGCCGTACGTCGACTACGCCGTCGTGCCGCGCGAGTTCGCCGATCTGTGGAACGGCGGTCGCGTCGACGACACGCTGCGGCGCCTCCACGCGGAGTTCGGCGCGACGCCGGTCGTCACGCTCGGCGCGCGCGGCGGCGTCTGGCTCGAGGCGGGCCGGACGCGGCGCTTCCGCGCGCGGCGCGTGCGGGTGGTCGACAGCACGGGCGCGGGCGACGCCTTCCACGGCGCATTCGCGGCCGGCATCGCGCGCGGCCTCTCGCTCGAGCGCAGCATCGAGCGCGCGAGCCGCGCGGGCGCGCTCGCGTGCACCGCGCTCGGCGGGATGGGCCACCTGCTGCGCGAGCGGCGCCGGCCGTCGCGGCGTCGGTCGCTGCGCTAGTTCGTGTCGCCGACGATGTAGCCGAGGCCCTCGAGCCGCTTGCGCAGCTCGGGATCGAGCGGCGGCGCCGGCGCAGCGGGCTCGGAAGGCTGACCGCGCAGGTAGCCGTCGACGCGGGCCTGCGCGGCGGCGAGCTCGGGGCCCGAGAGCGACTGGGGCGCGAGCTCGAGCGCATCGGAGTCGAGATCGATCCGCATCGCCGGCGCGGCCGCGCCCTCGGTCGGTCGGTGCACCAGCAGCTTGCCGTGCTGCGTGCGCACGGCGACGAGCGGCGGATTGAAGGGCTCGCGGAAGAGCGGGCGGCGCCAGCGGCCGGGCGCCATCGCCTCCGCGAAGAGCTCGCGCTCGGGCAGCGCCTTGCCGTGCATCGCGGGCAGCAGGCTCTCGCCATCCAGCCCGGCCGGCGCCTCCACTGCCGCGAGCGCGAGCAAGGTCGGCGTGACATCGATCAGAGACACCTGCCCGGGAATGCGTTGCCCGCCGGGAATGCCCCAGCCCTCGAACACCAGCGGCACGCGCAGGCACTCCTCGAAGAGCGACGTGCCGTGCTGGAAGTAGCCGTGCTCGCCGAACTCCTCGCCGTGATCGGACAGCACGACGATCGTGGTCGAATCGCGCAGGCCGTTGCGCTCGAGCGCGCCGACGAGCCCGCGCAGCTCCTCGTCGACGAAGCGGATCTCGCGGTCGTAGTTGTCGTGCTGCGGGCGCAGGTCGGGCGCGGCCGTGCCGGGCTCGCCGTCGTCGCGGAAGAGCTGCGCCGTCTCGGCCGGGGGCGCGTAGGGAGCGTGCACCTCGTAGGTGTGCACGAAGAGCAGGAAGGGCTGGCGCCGGCTGCGCGCGAGCCAGCGCTCCGCGCGCTCGAAGGTGACGCGCGCCTCGCCGGGGATCGCGCCGTGCGAGCCCTCGTTCTCGCTGTACTCGCTGAAGCCGTCGCCGAAGCCGAGCTTCCGGATGATGTAGCCGTCCTCGGTGAAGGCGGCGGTGTGGTAGCCGGCGCGGCGAAGCAGCAGCGCGAGCGGCAGCGCCGAAGGGCTGCGCTGCTCCTGGCCCCGGCGCATGCCGTGGTGCACGGGGTACAGCCCCGTGAAGAGGCTCATGTGCGAGGGACCCGTGGTCACCGACGCGGTGATCGCGTTCTCGAAGAGCACGCCCGACGCCGCGAGCTGATCGAGGAACGGAGTGGTGTCGCGCTCGTGTCCGTACGCGCCGACGTTGCGCGCGCGCAAGGTGTCGAGCGAGACGACCAACAGGTTCGGGCGATCGCTCTTCGCGCCGGCCGACCGCAAGGTCGGCTCCCAGAAGGCGGCCACCGGAGTCACGCCGCCCGGGTCGGCGCGCAGCGCGAACTCGAGCTCCACCCGCTCACCCTGCCAGCGCGACAGGTCGGCGGACGCGTCCACCCAGCGGCGCTCGCTCGGCACGCGCGGATCGACGCGCTGCTCGAAGAGCAGCTCGCGCTTGCCGTTCTCCTGTCGCAGCGAGAGCGACAGCGTGACGGGGGCGAGCTGCGACGCCTCGGCGATCGCGCTGCGGCTCGACTCCGGAACGGCCGCGTTCACCGCGTAGCCGAAGGAGAGCTCGGCGGCGGCCGGCAGGGTGACCGTCGCGCGCGCCGACGGGCGCTGCTCGTGCAGCAGCAGACCGAGACGTGTGTCGTTCCCGATGGAGAAGGGCTGCACGTCGGCGAACAGGCGCACGGGCTCCACCTGCTCGGGCGCCGGCTGCTCGCAGGCCGCGAGCGCGAGCCACGCCACGAGGCCCGCGCACAGGCGCGACTTCGTCACGGCAGCTCGGTCAGGAGGCGGTCGATCGCGTGGACGGGCGCGGAATCGCCCTGCATCAGGTGGGCGATCGCGCCGTAGACCTGCTGCTGCTGCCGCACGCGGCTCTGCCCGGCGAAGGCGCTCGAGACGACGCGGATCGAGAAGTGCCCCGGCCCGGCGCCCTCCACCTCGATGCGCGCATCCGGCAGCGCGCCGGCGATCGCGCGTCGAATCTCGTCGCCGACGTCTCGCGCCGCGCGAGGCTCGCTGAGGATCCGCAGCGCCATCGCGTCAGGTCCCGCGATGCGTCAGCTCGACGAGATCGGCCGCGACGTTCACGGCCTCCTCGAGCTGCGGCGTCGGCTCGTCGTCCGCGGGGTTCGCGTCGGGAATCGGCTTGCCCTCGTCCGTCGTGTGGGCGGCCTTGGCCTTGTCCTTGCCGTCGCCGTTCTGCTGCTTCGCCTCGTCGCGCTCGTGGATCAGGTCGGCGAGCTTGAGCTGGTGCTCTTCCTTGCGCGCCTTCGCGATCTTCTCGCCGAGCGCCTTGAACTCCGCGCTCTCGTCGATGCGCTGCTTCGAGCGCTTCACGAGCTCCGCGATCGTCGCGCCATCGACCTGGCCGTAGCGATCGTTCGGCCCGAGCGCGTTCGCATAGCTCGAGAGGAAGGCGGGGATCTGCTTGCTCGGGAGCGCGTAGTCCTGCGTGTGCTCTCCGAAGTCCTCCGTCGTCAGCATCGACGGGATCGGTACGTCGACATCGACGCCCTCGTTCTGCGTCGAGTGGCCGCCCGGCCGGAAAAAGAGGGCGGTCGTGATCTTGAGCGCGCCCTCGCCGGGCGGCAGCGGCGTGACCGTCTGCACCGTGCCCTTCCCGAACGTGTGGTCGTCGCCGGTGATCACCGCTCGGTGATAGTCCTTCAGCGCGCCCGCGAGGATCTCCGACGCCGATGCCGACGCGCGCGACGTGTGCACCACAAGCGGTCCGTTGTAGAGGATGCGCTCGTCCTGGTCGGCCAGGATCTGGAGCTGCTCGCGCGAGTTCTGGATGCCCACGATCTCGCCGCGGCGCAGGAAGAATCCCGAGATCGCGACCGCGTGCTCGAGCAGCCCGCCGCCGTTGCGCGAGAGATCGAGCACGAGCCCGTCGGCGTTGTCCGCCTTCACCTGCTCGAGCAGCTTCGCGAGGTCGTCGGTGCACTGGCGCCGCGACTGGTCCGAATCGCCGTAGAACGACGAGAGGTCGACCACCGCGAGCTTGTACTTCTTGCCGCCGCGCTCGCGCGTCTCGTAGCGGAGCTTCGCCGCCTGCTCGGCGAGGTCGATCGTGTCGCGCTCGATCGTCACCGGGAAGCGGCGCGTCTCGTCGCCCTCGCGCAGTACGGTGAGCTGCACGCGCGTGCCCTTCTTGCCGCGGATCAGGCTCACGGCGTCGCGCAGCGGCATGTCGATGATGTCGACCGGCTGCGCGCCCTCCTCGGCCACCGCGATGATCTTGTCCTCGGGCTTGAGGCGATCCTGCGCGACGCGATCGGCGGCACCGCCCGGGATGATGCGCTCGACGACGGAGTAGCCGTCGCGCTCCGAGAGCGCGACGCCGATGCCCTCGAGCGAGAGCGACATCGAGATGCGGAAATCCTCGAGGACGTCGGCCGAGAGGTAGTTCGAGTGCGGGTCGAGCGCGAGCGCGAAGGAGTCGAGGAAGCCCGAGAAGATGTCGTCCTGCTTCAGCTCGGCGAGCCGACGCGTGCGGAGCTCGTAGCGGTGGACCAGCCGCTTCTTCGCCTCCTCGAGCGGCTCGCCCGTCGAGAGGTAGTTCGACATCTGGAAGTGGATCAGGCTCTTCTGCAGCGTGTCGCGCGCGGCGGGCGTCGCGGGGTTGCCGCGCTCGTTCGGGTCGAGGACGAGCGTCACGTTCTCGTCGAGGGCGTAGCCGGGCGCCATCACGAACTGGCGCACGAAGTCCTCGAGCTGCTTGTTCTCGGCCACGAGCTGCTTGTGCAGCGCGAGCAGCGACTCGCAGTCGCCCTTGCGCATGCGGTCGAAGATGCCGCTGAGCTGACCTTCGGCGGCGGTGACCTCGTTCGCGAGGAACACGCTGCGGGAGGCGTCGAGGCGCTTCACGTAGGTGGAGATCGCCCGCGACTCGAGCTCGGGGGTCAGGCGCTTGAAGGCGACGTGGGAGTGCAGGAACTCGGAGGCGAGCTGAGGAATCCGCTCGCACGTGAGCTCGGCGGCCGCGGGCGTCGCGATAGCCAGCCAGACCGCGCAGCAGAGTCCGAGGAGGATTCGCCGTCGTCGCATACCAAGATCTCTTCGGTAGGTGGCGGCGACGAGCTTGATGCCCGGTGGCCCCGGCGCCGGACGGCCGCCGCGAAGGAACCGATTCTAACGGATCGGATTCGGCGCGAATCCACGCGAGCGGGGACGAGGGCTCCCGCGACCGGCTCGGGCCACCCGCGAGCTAGTAGCGATAGTGATCCGGCTTGTAGGGCCCCTGCTCGGGCACCCCGAGATAGCTCGCCTGCCGGTGCGTGAGAACGGTCAGCCTGACGCCGAGCTGCCCCAGGTGCAGGCGCGCCACTTCCTCGTCCAGCGACTTCGGCAGCACGTAGACCTTCTTCTGGTAGCGATCGGGGTGCTGCCACAGCTCGAGCTGCGCGAGCACCTGGTTGGTGAAGGACGCGCTCATCACGAAGCTCGGGTGGCCCGTCGCGCAGCCGAGGTTGAGCAGTCGTCCCTCGGCCAGGATCAGGACGGAGTGGCCGTCCGGGAAGATCCACTCGTCGAACTGCGGCTTGATGTTCTCGTGCCGGATGCCCGGGACCTTCTTCAGCCCCGCCATGTCGATCTCGTTGTCGAAGTGGCCGATGTTCCCGACGATCGCCTTGTCCTTCATGCGGGCCATCTGGGCCGCGGTGATGACATCGCAGTTGCCCGTGGCGGTGACGAAGAGGTCCGCGGTCTCGACCACGTCGTCCAGGGTCGCGACCTGGTAGCCCTCCATCGCCGCCTGCAGCGCGCAGATCGGGTCGATCTCGGTGACGATCACCCGGCAGCCCTGGCCGCGCAGCGCCTGTGCGCAGCCCTTGCCGACCTCTCCGTAGCCGCAGACCACGGCCACCTTGCCACCGAGCATCACGTCGCTCGCGCGCATCAGGCCGTCTGGCAGCGAGTGCCGGCAGCCGTAGATGTTGTCGAACTTGCTCTTGGTGACCGAGTCGTTCACGTTGATCGCGGGGAAGAGCAGCGTGCCGTCCTTCTCCATCTGGTAGAGGCGGTGGACGCCCGTCGTCGTCTCCTCCGAGACGCCGCGGATGCGCGCGGCGATCGCCTGCCAGCGCTTCGGGCTGCGCAGCTGCTCGCGGCGCAAGGTGTCGAGGATGATCCCCCACTCCTCGGGCTCGGTGTCGGGGCGGAAGTCGGGGACCTTGCCCGCCTTCTCGAACTCGATGCCCTTGTGGACGAGCAAGGTCGCGTCGCCGCCGTCGTCGACGATCAGGTTCGGTCCCTGGCCGTCCGGCCAGACGAGCGCCTCGACGGTGCACCACCAATACTCCTCGAGCGTCTCGCCCTTCCAGGCGAACACCGGCGTGCCCTGCGGATCATCCGGGGTGCCGTTGCGCCCGACCACCACGGCCGCGGCCGCGGAGTCCTGCGTCGAGAAGATGTTGCAGGAGACCCAGCGCACGTCGGCGCCGAGATCGACGAGCGTCTCGATCAGCACGGCCGTCTGCACGGTCATGTGCAGGCTGCCCATGATGCGAGCGCCGGCGAGCGGACGCGTCTGTGCGTATCGCGCTCGAAGCGCCATCAGGCCCGGCATCTCCTGCTCGGCGAGGCGGATCTCCTTGCGGCCGAGCTCGGCGAGATCGAGGTCCTTGACCTTGAACGGGGGGCGGGCAGTCGCGCTCATCGGAGCCTCCAAATCCATTTCTGCATCCGGATGCAGTGTTTAAACGGTCGGCCGGACGCCGTCAAGCCTTGAACTTCGCTCGCCTGCGGCTCGCTGCGCGCCTACGGCTTGCTCAGTGGATTGCTCCAGGCTCGCGCAGCTCGAAGCGGGCGATCTCCGCCTCGAAGCGCGAGCCGCCGGCCGTGACCATCTGATATGTGCCTTCCATCGAGCCGAAGGGTGTGTCCAGCGGGCACCCCGACGTGTACTCGAAGCTTTCGCCCGGCTCGAGCACGGGCTGCTGACCCACGACGCCCGGGCCGCGCACCTCTTCGACGCGTCCGGTTGCATTGCGGATCAGCCAGTGCCGCGAGATCAGCTGGCAGGTCTCGCCCCCCTCGTTCGCGATGCGGATCGTGTAGAGGAAGAACCACTGGTTGGCGGCGGGATTCGAGTGATCCGGCGAATAGCGGGCCTGCACCTCGACGCGCAGCCCCTGCGTGACGGCCTCGGAGCGCGTCACCGGGCTGCTCACGCCGCCGCTCCGCCGAGTCCCGCGAGCTCCGCCGACAGCGCCCACAGACGCCGCGCGGCGTCGGGGTCGCGCGCGGCTCGCGAGCAGCGCGCCTCCTGCATCTGCGCGAAATAGCGTCCCGAGAGCTCGGAGACGTCCGGAGACGACGCCAGGTAGAGCGAGGTCCTCGCGCCCTCGGCGGGGCTCAGCATGAACGGGCGAAGCAGCGACGTGATGATCCGGCTGGCGGAGCCGTTGTTCTTCCCGAGACGCGTCGAGACCGCGCCCGGGTGCAGGCAGTTCGCGGTGACACCGCTGCCCTCGATCCGCCGCGCGAGCTCCTGCGTGAAGAGGATGTTCAGCAGCTTCGACGTGCCGTAGACGCGCATCGCCGCCACGACCGGCAGGCCGCGATAGCGCCGCTCGGATTGCAGGTCGTCCCAGTCGATGCTTCCGAAGCGATGCGCGTCCGACGCGACGTTCACGATGCGCGCCGGCGCGCTCGCCTTCAGCAGGTCGAGCAGGTGATGAGTCAACGCGAAGTAGGCGAGGTGATTGATCGCGAAGGTGGCCTCGAAGCCGTCCTCGCTCTGCTGGCGCGTGAGGTTCACGACGCCCGCGTTGTTCACGAGCACGTGGAGCGCGGGGCAGCGCGCGCGCACTTCGTCCGCGAGGCGACGGATCTCCTTCAGCGACGCGAGGTCCGCGCGCAGCAGCTCGACGCGATCGCTGCCGCCGCGGCGCGCGATTTCCGCGCGCGCGGCTTCGCCGCGCGTCGCGTCGCGCCCGACGATCAGCACGCGCGCGCCCTCGCGCGCCAGTCCGACGGCGGTCTCGAGTCCGATGCCGGACGTCGCTCCGGTGACGAGACCGGTGCGGCCCTCGAGGCTCCAGTCGGCGCGCATCGGACCATTCTACGGCCGTGGCGGAGCGCCGCTACGCTGCGCCGCGTGCAGGGCGGCGCGCGTTTCGTCTTCGGCTACGGCTCGCTGCTCTGGCGTCCGGACTTCCCGCACGAGGAGCGCGTCGTCGCGTGTCTGCGCGGCGCGAGCCGGCGCTTCTGGCAGGGATCCCCCGATCATCGCGGACGCCCGGATGCGCCCGGGCGCGTGGTCACGTTGATCGACGAGCCGGACGCGACGTGCTGGGGCGCCGCGTACCGCGTCGACCCCGCGCGCTGGGACGACATCTCTGCGGCGCTCGATCTGCGCGAGAGCGGCGGCTTCGAGCGCGTCGAGGTCGAGCTCGAGCTCGACCGGGCGTCGCCGGCGCGCGTGCAGGCGCTGGTGTACGTCGCGCGCGTCGGGAATCCGAACTTCCTCGGGCCGGCGAGCCTCGACGCGATCAGCGCGCAGGTGCGAGGCGCGCGTGGGCGCAGCGGCACGAACATCGACTACGTGCTGCGCCTCGCGGACGCGCTGCGCGCGCTCGGCAAGGCCGACGAGCACGTCTTCCGGCTGGCGGAGCGCGTCGCCGCGAGCGCATGATGAGACGCCGCGCGGTCCCGCGCGGCGATCGAATGGAGGCTCGGGCATGACCGACGTGATGAAGGGCGTACGCATCCTCGAAGTGGCCGAGCACACCTTCGTGCCGTCCGCGTCCGCCGTGCTGGCCGACTGGGGTGCCGACGTCATCAAGATCGAGCATGCCGTGCGCGGCGACGCGATGCGCGGACTCGGACGCACCGGCGTGGTGGATCTCTCGAAGGGCGTGCACGTGCTGCACGAGCACAGCAACCGCGGCAAGCGCTCGCTGGGGCTCGACCTGCAGCGGGACGAGGGTCGCGAGCTGCTCTACGCGCTCGCGCGTCGCTGCGACGTCTTCCTCACCAACAAGCTGCCCGGCACCTTGGCGCGCCTGCGGCTCGACGTCGCGGATCTGCGCGCGCACAACCCGACGATCATCTACGTGCGCGGCACCTCGTTCGGCGCGCGCGGCCCCGAGCGCGACCGCGGCGGCTACGACATGACCGGCTTCTGGTGTCGCGGCGGCAGCGCCGCGGCGGTGTCGCCGGCCGATCTGCCTGGCGTGCTGCCGCAGCCGGGTCCCGCGTACGGCGACTCGATGGGCGGCATGACGATCGCGGGCGGCATCGCCGCCGCGCTCTTCAAGCGCGAGCGCACGGGCGAGCCGTCCGTGGTGGACGTTTCGCTGCTCGGGATGGGCGCGTGGGCCATGTCTGCCGCGATCGCGCTGTCGCTCCAGACCAAGCGGCCCTGGAGCATGCCGGCCGGCGGCGCCGGCGCGTCCAATCCGCTGGTCGGCACCTACCGCACCGCCGACGGCCGCTTCATCTGCCTGGTGATGCTCCAGGCCGCGCGGTACTGGGCGGATCTGTGCCAGCACATCGACCGGCCCGAGCTGGCCGGCGACCCGCGCTTCGACGGCGCGGAGAAGCTCGCGGCGAACGCGAGCGAGGCCGTCGCGATCCTGCGCGACGTCTTCGCGGCGCGCACGCTCGCCGAGTGGACCACGCGATTCCAGACGCTCGCGGGCCAGTGGGCGCCAGTGCAGAACACGCTCGAGGTCGCAGCCGATCCGCAGGTGCGCGCGAACGGCTACATGGCGGGCGCGCGCACGCGCGAGGGCACGCCCTTCGAGCTCGTCGCCTCCCCGGTGCAGTTCGACGAGCGCCCGACGCCGACCTCGCGCGCCCCCGAGTTCAACGAACACGGCGACGAGATCCTGCGCGAGCTCGGCCTCGATCTGGAACGCATCCTGGAGCTCAAGGCGTCGGGCGCCGTGGCCTAGCAAGCCCGGCCGAAGGCCGGGCGCGCAGCGAGCCTCAGGCGAGCGAAGTTCAGAGGGATGGGCCCGGTGGGCGCCTGGTAACAGCCCCGCCGGCGCCACGTTCAGGCGAACGCCGGCATCACCTTCTCCGCGAAGAGCTGCGCGGGCACGCGCGTGTCGCGGCCGAAGAACTCGATCACGAAAAGGCTGACGCCGAGCTTCCGGTGGCGCTCGATGCGCTCGACGACGCCGGCCGGATCGCCCCAGATTCCGTGCTCGGCTAGCGCCGCGCCCATGTGGCCGCCGTAGACCTTGCCGGCCTTCTCGAGCGCGGCGCGTGCGGCGGCTGCGTCCTCCGCGATCACGACGACGCACTGCTGCGACAGCGTGATCTCGTCGAAATCGCGGCGCAGCTCGTCGCAGCGCCGCCGCAGCGCCTCGACCTTCTGCGCGAGCTGTCCCTGGAAGACCGCCATGTTGTTCCAGATGTCGGCGTGGCGCGCCGCGATCCCCATCAGCACGCGCTCGCCACCGCCGCCGACGAGGATCTCCGGCGCGCGCGGCGGCTTCGGCTCGCAGATCGCGTCCTTCACGCGGAAGTGTCTACCCTCGAAGGAGAAGCGCTCCTGCGTCCACAGGCCCTTCAGGATCTGGATCGATTCCTCGAGCGCCCGCAGCCGCTCGCGCGTGGAGGGGAAGGGCGAGCCCGTGCCCTCGAACTCGGCCTGGAACCAGCCGGCGCCGAGCCCGGCGATCACGCGGCCGCCGCCGGCCACGTGATCGATGGTGGCGATCTGCTTGGCCAGGATCGCCGGATTCCGGAAGAAGGGCGGCGTCACCAAGGTGCCGAGCTTCGCCTGCTTCGTGATCGCCGCGACCGCGGCGAGCTCGCTCCAGGCCTCGAGGATCGGCAGGTTCGGCGCGGGCACGCCGTAGACGTGGTCGCATACGAAGAGCGAGTCGTAGCCGAGCGCGTCGACCAGGGTGGCGGTGTCGCGCGCCTCCTGCCAGCTGCGCTTGATCTGCGGCAGCGTCACTCCGAAGCGGATCTTCTTCGCCATGCCGTCCTCCGCCGCGCAGTCTATTCCATGGCCGACGGCGGGCGCGACGGCGGCGCCCCGGTACCCTGCGCGCCATGTCCGAGGCTCGCGACTTCGCGCTGCTCGACGGCCGCATCGCCGTCGTGACCGGCGCCGCGCGCGGCATCGGGCGCGCGATCGCGCTCCGCTTCGCGCGCTCGGGCTGCGACGTCGCGCTCTGCGACCGCGACGCCGACGGGCTCGCCGAGACCGCGCACGGCGTCGAGGCCGCGGGCCGGCGCGCGCTCTGCGCCGTGCTCGACGTGCGCGAGGAGACGGCGGTTGCGGCGTTCTTCGAGTCGGTCGCCGCGGAATTTCCGCGGCTCGACGTGCTGGTCAACAACGCGGGCGGCGGCTTCCAGGCGCCTTTCGCCGAGATCACGCCGAAGGGACAGGACGCGCTCGTGCGCGAGAACTTCACGCAGGTCGCCGACTTCGTGCGCCGTGCGCTGTCGCTCCTCGGTGACGGCGGCTCGATCGTGAACGTGACTTCGATCGAGGCGCACCGCGCGGCGCCGGGCTACGCGATCTACGCCGCGATGAAGGCGGCGGTCGCGAATCTCACGAAGACGCTCGCGCTCGAGCTCGGCGCGCGCGGCATCCGCGTGAACTGCATCGCACCGGACGTGATCCCGACCCCGGCCGTCGGCGACGACTTCCCGCCGACGCCGCTCGCGCGGCGCGGCCACGCCGACGACGTCGCGAGCGCGGCGCTGTTCCTGGCCTCCCCGCTCTCCGCGTTCGTCACCGGCACGACGCTCTTCGTCGACGGCGGCAATCACGCGGCCGCCGGCTGGCGCCGGCGGCCGGACGGATCCTGGGAGCCCTGATGCGGCCGGTGCCGATCGAGTCGCTCGACGACCCGCGTGTCGCCGCCTACCGCAACGTTCGCGACGCCGATCTGCGTCAGGGTCGCAGTTTCGTCGCCGAAGGGCGCCTCAACGTGCGCCGCCTGCTCGCGACGCCGCGCTTCCGCACGCGCTCCGTGTTCGTGACGCCGGCCGGCTTTGCGGGGATCCGCGAGGCGCTGGAGGCGCGCGCCGCCGAGCTGCCGGTCTACCTCGCGAGCCAGCAGCTCCTGAACCGCGTCGTCGGCTACGCGATGCACCGCGGCTGCCTGGCGGAGGGCGCGCGCGGCGAGGAGCCCGGCTTCGCCGAGCTGCTCGGCGCGGAGGGCCGTCCGCCGCGGCTCACGGTCGCGCTGGAAGACGTGACGAATCCGGAGAACGTCGGCGCCATCTTTCGCAACGCGCTCGCCTTCGGCGCGGGCGCCGTGCTGCTGACGCGCCGCTGCGTCGACCCGCTCTACCGCCGCTCGATCCGCGTCTCGATGGGCGCGTCGCTGCGCGTGCCCTTCGCACGCGCCGGCGAGTGGCCGGCGGAGCTCCGCCGCCTGCGCGAGGCCGGCGCCTTCGTGGTCGCGCTGTCGACGCGCGCCGCGCTGCCGCTCGCCGCGCTGCGCGTTCCGCCGGACGCGCGGGGCGCCGTGCTCGTGGTCGGCAACGAGGGCAGCGGGCTCTCGGCGGCGGCGCGCGCGGAGTGCGACGCCTGCGTGGCGATCCCGATGGCTCCGGGCATCGACTCGCTCAACGCCGCAACCGCGACGGGCATCGCGCTCCACGCGCTCGCGGCGCCGCTCGCGACGTGCGGCGCATGAGCCGCGTCCTCGTGGTGAAGACGGGCAGCACCTTGGCCGGCATCCGCGCGCGGCGCGGCGACTACGAGAGCTGGATCGCGCGCGGCATGGGGCTCGCGGCGGACCGGATCGGCGTCGTCGACGTGCGAGAGGGCGCGGCGCTGCCGGATCCGCGCGCGTTGGCGGGCGTCGTCGTGACGGGCTCGTCCGCGATGGTGTCGGCGCGCGAGCCGTGGAGCGAGCGCACGGCCGCCTGGCTCGCGGATGCAATCGGTGCCGGCACGCCGGTGCTCGGCATCTGCTACGGCCACCAGCTCCTCGCGCACGCGCTCGGAGGGCGCGTCGGGAGAAATCCGCGGGGCCGCGAGATCGGCACGGTGCGGCTCCGGCTCGCACCGGAGGCGCGACGCGACGCGCTGCTCGGCGATCTGCCCGAAGCGACGCACGCCCACACCACGCACGTCGAGTCCGTGCTCGAGCTGCCGCCGGGCGGGACGCGTCTCGCCGAGAGCGACGCCGATCCGAATCAGGCCTTCGCGGCAGGTCCCCGCGCCTGGGGCGTGCAGTTCCACCCCGAGTTCGATGCCGACGTGATGCGCGGCTACCTCGAGAGCCGCCGCGACCTGCTGCGCGACGAGGGCCTCGACGCCGACCGCCTGCTCGCGCTCGTGCGCGAGACCCCCGAGGCCGGCTCGCTGCTGCGCCGCTTCGCCGCGCTCTGCGGCGCCTGATCCGTGACGGCGCGCGGGCGCATCCTGGCGACACGCGCGGGCGCGGTGCTCTGCGTCTTCGCGCTCTACGCCGCGGCGCGCGTCTGGCTCTCCGACGCATTTCCGTGGCACCGCGCCTTCGACGACGACTTCTTCCTGCCGGAGACCTTTCGCTGGATCGGCGGAAAGGGGTACCTCGGCGAGAAGGCGACCTTCGCGCGCGTCCCGGTCTGGCACTGGCTGCTCGGCGCGCACTTCGAGGTCTTCCGCAGCTACGGGCTCGTGGTGCTGCAAGCCTGGATCGTGCTCGGCGCGATCGCTCTCTACGCGGCCTGGGTCGGCGCCGGTCGCGGCCTCGCGCGCTGGCTGCCGCTGCTCGTGTTCGCGCTCTCGCCGCAGATCCTCCTCTATTCGCGCCAGGGCGTGAACGAGCTGTGGATCGGGCTGCTCACGCTCGGCGTGATGCTCCTCGGCGAACGGCTCGGCGCCGCCGCGGCGCTGCCGATGGGCGCGCTCGCGGGCCTGGCGCTCTGCACCAAGCCGGCCGCGGGCCTGATCGCGGTCGCGGCGGCGGGCTACGCGCTGCGAGGCGCGCCGCGGCCCGCGGCCGCGCTGGCGCGGGTCGCGATCGGCGCGGCGCTGGTGGCCGTGCCGATCCTCGCCTGGACCGCCTGGGAGCGCGGGAGCTGGCTCCTCGACAACACGACCGCCTTCAACCTGAGCGGCATGTCGGTGCAGGAGTGGCGCGCGCTGCCGGACGCGGCGACACGAGAGGCAGTCGGGCTCGCGCGCTTCCGCGAGGCCTTCGCCGCCGATCCGCGGGGCTATCTCACGGCGGCGGCCGCGCGCGCGGTCCGATGGCTGGTGCGACCGTCGACCCTCGACCTCTCCCACTT
The DNA here is from genome assembly GCA_035541475.1 of Myxococcota bacterium. Taxonomy (GTDB): domain Bacteria; phylum Myxococcota_A; class UBA9160; order UBA9160; family SMWR01; genus DASUFZ01. The sequence goes on from DATKND010000085.1 coordinate 56,462, forward strand.
CTATCCGGACTACCCGAAGGCGTGGCTCGGCGCCGGCGACGCCGTGGCCTTCGCCTTGCTCGCCGCGCTCGCCGTCGTCGGCACGCGGCGTCGCGACGCATTCCTGTGGAGCATGGCCGCGGCATGGACGGCGGCCTGCGCCTTCCCCTACTTCACGCCGCGCTCGCCGAAGATCGTGCTGCTCTTTCCGATGCTGCTGCTGGCCGAGCGCGGCGTCGTGCGTCTGGCCGCGTGGCGCGAGCGTGCCCCTGCGCTGCCGGCGGCGGCGCCTGATAGGATGGCCGCACGCGAGGAGGAGTCCGCGTGAGCACGATCTATCACGACGACGACGCCGATCCAGGCGCGCTCTCCGGCCAGACCATCGCGGTCGTCGGCTACGGCAATCAGGGACGCTCGCAGGCGCTGAACCTGCGCGACTCCGGGCACGACGTCGTGATCGGCAACCTGCGCGACGCCTACCACGCGCAGGCGCGCGCCGACGGCTTCGAGGTGCTCCCGATCGAGGAGGCCTCGACGCGAGCGCGCGTCGTGATGCTGCTCGTGCCCGACGAGGTGATGCCCGAAGTCTACGCGGAGCGCGTCGCGCCGGGGCTCCGCGCGGGCGATCTCGTCTGCTTCGCGTCGGGCTACAACGTGGCCTTCGGACGCATCGACCCGGCGCTGGACCTCGACGTCGTGCTGGTGGCGCCGCGCATGATCGGCGTCGGCGTGCGCGACGCCTTCGTCGCGGGCCGCGGCTTCCCGAGCTTCGTCGGCGTCCACCGCGACGCGACCGGAACGGCGAAGGCGCGCATGCTGGCGCTGTGTCGGGGAATCGGCGCGACGCGCGGCGGCTGCATCGAGATGGCGATGCACGACGAGGCGACGCTCGATCTCTTCACCGAGCAGGGCTTCGGCCCGGCGTGGGGGCGCGTTCTCATGACCGCGGTCGACCTGCTGGTCGAGGCGGGCTATCCGCCCGAAGCGGTGCTCGTCGAGCTCTACCTCTCGGGCGAGCTCGCCTATTCGCTCGAGAAGATGCGCGAGGTGGGCATGCTGCGGCAGATGGACTTCCACTCGCACACGAGTCAGTACGGCAGCGCCACGCGCGGCGCGCGTTTCCTCACGCTCGGCGGCGCGCTGCGCGAGAAGATGGCCGAAGTGCTCGACGAGATCCGCTCGGGCCGCTTCGCCGACGAGTGGTCCGGCCAGCGCGAGAAGGCCGACGAGCTCTTCGCGAAGATCCGCGCGGCGCGCGACGCGATGCCGTTCGCCGAGTGGGAGCGCCGCGCGCGCGCCGCCTTCCGCATGGGCGACGAGCAATAGTCCGCGCTTGACGGCCACGACGTCCACGCCGCGGCACCTGCTGCTCTTCGATGGCGTCTGCGTCTTCTGCAACGGAGCCGTGCGTTGGCTGATGGCGCGCGATCCGCAGGCGCGGATGCGCTTCGCGCCGCTCCAGGGCGACACCGCGGCCGCGCTGCGCGCGCGTCACCCCGAGATCCCGCCAGCGCTCGAGACACTCGTCTACGTCGAGAGCGACGCCACCGGCGAGCGCGTCTATCTGCGCTCGGACGGACTCTTCCGCGTGCTCGCGCTGCTCGACTCGCCGTGGCGTCACGCGGCGAAGCTGCGCTGGCTACCGCGACGCCTGTGCGACTCGCTCTATCTCGCGTTCGCGCGACGCCGCTACCGGCTCTTCGGCGAGGCCCTGGTGTGCCCGATCCCGACGTCGCAGGAGGCGCAGCGCTTTCTGCCGTGACTTTGTGACGTGAGTCAGTGGAGCGGTCCCGCCGACGCGAGCTCCTCGCGCCACTGACGCGCGGCGGTGGCGGTCGCTTCCTCGAGGCTCTCGCCGAGCGCGACGATCAGGCGGGCGGCGCGCGAGTCGGCGCGCGGCGCCCGCACCACCGCGACCCACGCGGCGCGGGCGCCGCGCGGCGTGCGGAAGAGCTCACCGTCGACGCGGCGCAGCCAGTCCATCGCCTCGTCCGCCGTCATCCCCTGCTGACCCGTACGACTCGCGCTCATCCTGGTCCGACTCCGTTCCGCATGATCAGCCCCGTCCGAATTTCGGGCGGCGATTCTACACCCGGCGTCCCGCGCATTGCGGGAGAAGTCGCGAGTCGCGGCGCAGCGGCAACCGCGGC
>DATKND010000086.1:0-21895 GCA_035541475.1 Myxococcota bacterium
GGTTCACGGCTCGCGCGAGCCGTGAACCGATCGACTTCATCCCGCACGCGAGATCGCGGTTGCTCGTCGCTTCGACGATCAGATGCACGTGATCGGGTTGGACCGAGTAATGAACGACCCGGAAACGAGCGCGCTCGCACGCAGCCGTCAGGCTGCGCTCCCATTCTCGTACGAACCTCCCCGAGCGCAGCGTGGGAGTCCTCTTCGCAGCTTCAGCGTCACGTGGCATGGGTGGCACGCCGCGAGCGGCGCCCGTGCGCGATGCGGGTCGCGCGGATTCGGGCCGCGCTTGCGGCCCGCGCCGGCGCGACGCCCGCCCCAGCGAGCTTTCTCACACAGACCGAGATCGAGCCGACGAACGCGCCTTGCCATCGCGAGCAAGGTGACATGCGGTTGTGACGCGGACGGTCACACCCCTAACTTGATTTGCGCGCTGTTAGTTTGACGTCACGAAGAAACGGCGCGCTGTAACTCTCTCAGGAAAACCTGGGTATCAAGATAGTAGTTCGGATACGCACGCCGGAGCGCGTTCAGCGATTCCGCAGCAACAAGCACCGCTTGCGCACCAACGACCGCTTCGTTTCGCTTCTCGATTTCAAGAATGTCTTTGTCGCCTCATCAAGTTCTTCTGACCTGCTGGGAGATTCTCGGACCGTCTGATTCTTGAGAAGATGGCCTCTTGATCTGCTGGCTTTCCTCGGACCGCCTTCAGAGCGAGTTTCCGGCGATTTGAAGACCCATCGATCGTTCCAAGTTCCTTGCCTGCGCTGCGAATTCCAGCGGCGTCTGCTCTCGGAGAGCCTGGTGAGGACGACTCTCGTTGTAGTCCCGTCGCCAGGCTTCGATCTTCTCTTTCGCTTCCTCCAGCGATTCGAACCAATGCACGTTCAAGCAGTCGTCGCGGAGCGATCCGTTGAACGTCTCGATGAAGCAGTTGTCTGTCGGCTTCCCGGGTCGACTGAAGTCGACCTGCACGCCGTGGTGGTACGCCCAGAGGTCGAACAGGCGTCCAGAGAATTCGCTGCCGTTGTCGACGAAGACCCGGGCTCTGAAGCGATTCCCGTTCACGAGCTGATCCGCGACGAAGTCCATGCTCCACGCCTGGTTGGTTTGGCGCGCAATGTATCGCTCTCGCCGCGTCACGCTCATCTTGCGTCGCCTCGGCAGCTTGCTGCGCAGCTGCAGGCCCTCCTCGGTGTAGACGCGATACGTCACATCGCGGCTCATCCCGAAGCCCTCGCGACGTAGCAGCACGTGGAGCTTGCGATAGCCGAACCGCACACGAACTCGCGCCAGCTCCCGCATGCGCTCGCGCAGCTCGAGTCGCGGATTCAGCGCGCTCTTGTATTTGAAGACGCTGCGATGCAGCCGCACCAGCCGACAGGCCCGCCGCAAGGGCAATCCGTAGTGACCGCGCACGTACTCGACCATTGGACGCTTCAGCGCGGGCCGGGCCATTTTTTGAGTTGATGTCTTGCAGGATCGCCTTGTCCAGAGACAGCTCGGCCACGAGCGTCTTCAACCTCGCGTTCTCTTCCTGCAGCTGCTTGAGCTCGCGCACCGGGTCCGAGTGCAGACCCGCGTACTGCTTCTTACAGCGGTAGAACGTCTGCTCGGAGATCCCGACCTGGCGGATCAGCTCGGCGACCGGCAGGCCGAGCTCCGCCTGCTTCGGCACCGCCACGATCTGCTCGACCGAAAATCGCTTCCTCTTCACGGCAAACTCTCCAGCCATCCAGTGCCTAGTTTGCCGGAAACTCACGCTCGATTCGGTCCGAGATTCGCCCAGCAGGTCACCTGCGCAGCGCGGGGACGCAGTCGCATCTGGAATGTGTTTGAGGGAAAAGCGTGAATGGCTCGCCAGTTCCCGACGACATCCAGCGCAAAGTCCCGGTGCTCGTGCGACGCGTCGGCTCTAGCGAGCGTCCGGCCTGCCTCATCGACCTGGCTCTTCGAAAACTGCGGTGTCGCCCAAGCCATAGACGCGATTCTAACGTCTGTACGCCGAGCGGCGCGCACACATCACGGACCACACGTCACCGGACTGAGCCACGCTGGAGATAGCTACTGCACCCGCCGCGCGGGCTGCTGGAGCGGCTCCGTCGTGATGTGCAGCCACTTCGGCGCCCACCAGTTCCACGCGCCGAGGAGCTGCATGGTGGCGGGGACGAGCAAGGTGCGGACCAAGGTCACGTCGAGCGCGATCGCGGTGGCGATGCCGACACCAATCTGCTGCACGTAGACGAGCTTGCCCGCGGCGAAGGCTCCGATCACGACGAGCAGGATCAGCGCCGCGCTCGTGATGATGCGTCCCGTGTGCGCGAGGCCGAAGATCACCGACTCCTGATTGTCGCCCGTCCGCAGCCACTCCTCGCGGATGCGCGAGAGCAGGAACACCTCGTAGTCCATCGAGATGCCGAAGACGACCGCGAACATGACCAGCGGAATCGTCGGGTCGATGCCGTCGAGCGGCTCGAAGCCGATCACGCGCGAGAGGTGCCCGTACTGGAAGACCCAGACGAGGAGCCCGTAGGCCGCGCCGAGCGAGAGCACGTTCATCACGACGGCCTTCAGCGGCACGACCACCGAGCGGAACGCCCCGAGCAGCATCAGGAAGTTCCAGCCCATCACGAGCACCGCGGCGACGCGCCCGTAGTCGCGCAGGGTGATCTTGAGATCGACGAACTGCGCCGACGGCCCGCCGACCTTCACGCTGAGCCCCGGGTGCGGCACCGCGCGCAGCGCCTCGACCACGTCGAAGGCGGCCTTCGAGCGCCACGGGTGCGCGCCCGTCGCGACGAGCAGCGACACGTTTCCGTTCACGCTGTGCGCGAGCTGCGTCGCGACGGGATCGACGGCGGTCTTCCGCGCGATCTCCTCGGGCGTCAGCGTGTCGGGGTCGAGCGTCTCGAAGGGCGAACGCACGCCGCGCACGCCATCGAGCGCGGCCACGCGCGCCGTGTAGGTGCGGATGCGGCGTAGGTTCTGCGGATCGAGCGGGTCGCCCGGCGTCTCGACCACGAGCTGCATCGCCGAGCCTCCGCCCGGGTCGAAGCGACTCTCGTCGGCGAGCGCCTCGTCGACGAGACGCACTTCCGAGTCGTGCGGGAAGATGCGGGTATCGGGCAGCACGCTCCGCATCCGGAGCGCGGGCGTCGCGATCACGAGCAGCGCCGCCGCGCAGCCGAGCGCCACCAGGAAGGGGTGGCGCATCGAGAACTCGCCGACGTGTCGCCAGAACGGGGAGGGCCCGGCCCGCTCGGGTGAGCGGCCGATCGCGCCCCAGTTCACGCGCGGGCCGAGGAAGGCGAGCACCGCGGGGAGCAGCAGCAGCGCGCCGATGAGCGCGGACGCCGTCGCGAGCACGCCGCCGATCGCGACACTGCGCAGGATCCCGACCGGCACGCCGATCAGCACCGCCAGCGAGACGACCACGGCGAGCCCCGAGATCCACACCGCGCGGCCGGCCGTGTCGAGCGTCGTGGCGACCGCATCGTGCACCGAGAGCCCGCGGCCGAGCTCCTCGCGGAAGCGCTGCACCATCAGCAGCGAGTAGTCGATCGAGAGGCCGAGCCCGAGGAAGGCGGCGACGTTGAGCGCGAAGATCGCGATCTCGGTGAAGTTCGCGCCGAAGCGCATGATCGCCGAGCAGCTCGCCATCGCGAAGCCGCCGATCGCGATCGGCAGCAGCGCCGCGAGCACGCTGCGGAAGAAGATCAAGGTCAGCACGGCGGCGACCGGCAGCGCCACCTTCTCGGCCGCAGCGAGGTCGTCCATCGCGATCACCTGGGCGAGCAGCGACGCCTGCACGTGTCCCCCGATCCAGACCTGGATCGGCGCCTCGACCTGGCGCAGCAACGGCTCGATGCGCGGGATCGTGCGGAGCTTCTCGGCGTTGGTGCCGGCGAGCGAGACGATCACCAAGGTCTCGTGGCCGTCGCGCGAGACCAGGCTCTCCTGCGCGGTCGAGTAGTAGGAGGTCGCGCCGACGACGTCCGGGTCGGCGAGCACGGGCTCGAGCATGTCGAGGATCTGCGCGCCGAAGAGCGAGTCGCGCACGTCGGCGTCGGGATCGCGGTAGATCGCGAGCACGTCGGCCGAGCCGATGCCGAAGCGCTGCTCCATCTCCTTCACCGCGAGATCCGACTCGCTTCCGGCCATCTCGTAACCGCCGGCCGGCAGGTGCGCGGCCGCGGAAGCGCCGTAGATACCCGCCACCGCGAGCAGCACCGCGAAGATCGCGAGCAGCACGCGCGGCCGATCCGCGATCCAGCCGCCGAGTCGCGCGAAGGGTGAATCGAGCGAGGCTTCGGAGCGCATCCCACTCCTTCCGGGCGTCTTCCGGGCGGACGGGATCCCGATCGCCCCCCCGATCTTGGGCCGTCGGGCAGGCTAACGATCCGGGAGAGGCGGCGCACCTATCGAGGCGTCAAGTCTCTATGCAGGCCGGTCAGATCGCGGGCGGCGGTGAGGATGCGATCGCGGAGAGCGCGCGGCCCATCTCTACGGTTGGCGGACTCGCACGGAATCGCGAGCATCGGGCGCATCGATGCGGGAACGAGAGGAGCGCGCGTGACTGGGCGGACCTGTCTCGCGATCGCGATTGCGATGGCTTCCGTGCTGACGATCTGTCGTCCGCTCGCCGCGCTGGAGTCCGCCGCGGAGACCGATCTCCTCCGCGATCGCGTCGAGCAGATCTACCAGAGCTCCGAGGCGAGCGTGGCGGGCGTGCCGATCGCGGCGCGGCACGCGCTGCCCGCGCTCTACGAGCGGCGCGGCTTCACGCGCGCGTGGACCGACGCGGCCGCGCGCGAGGGCCTTTTGCGCGCGGTCGCAGACAGCTACGCCGACGGGCTCCTGCCGGAGGACTACCTGAAGACTCCGCTCGAGGCGGCGCGCGCGCGGGCGGAGGCGCCGGACGCGACGCTCGACGCCTGGGTCGACTACGACCTGCTGCTGACCGATGCACTCGCGCGTCTCCTCTATCACCTGATCTTCGGCAAGGTCGACCCGCGCGACTTCGACGCGCACTGGAACTTCACGCGCGACGTCGGCCGCCAGGACCCCGCGGCGTTCCTCCAGGGAGTGATCGACTCGGGCCAGGTCTACGACCGCATCGAGGCGCAGAAGCCGCAGCACCGCATGTACACCGCGCTGCGTGCCGAGCTCGCGACCTTGCGCGGGCAGGCCGGACACGGCGGCTATCCGAAGCTCACGGCCGGTCCGACGCTCGAACGCGGCGCACACGACCGCCGCGTCGCGGCGCTGCGCGCGAGCCTCGAGGCGCAGGGCGACCTCGGGCACGCGGAGGTGCCGGATCCGCTCACCTTCGACGACGCGCTCGCCGCCGCGGTCGCGTCCTTCCAGCAGCGCCACGGCCTCGACGCCGACGGCCGCGTCGGCCCCGCCACGCGGCGCGCGCTCGAGGTGCCGATCGGCGCGCGCATCACCGAGGTGCGCGTCAACCTCGAGCGTGGGCGCTGGCTGCTGCACAACCTCGCGCCGACCTTCGTCGTCGTGAACGTCGCGGGCTTCCAGGTCTACTACATCCGCGACGGCGAGCTCACGTGGAGTGGTCGCGCGGTGGTCGGCAAGCCCTACCGCAAGACGCCGCTCTTCCGCTCGAAGATGACGTACCTGGTGCTGAACCCGACCTGGACCGTGCCGCCAACCATTCTCGCGCAGGACGCGCTGCCCGCGCAGCGCCGCGACCCAGGCTACCTCGAGCGCAAGGGACTGCGCGTGATCGATTCGCGCGGCGCCGTGGTGCCGACCTCGTCGATCGACTGGGCGCACGCGACACCGAAGAGCTTCCCCTACATGCTTCGTCAGGATCCCGGGCCCGACAACGCGCTCGGCCGCGTGAAGTTCATGTTCTCGAACTCGTACTCGGTGTATCTCCACGACACGCCGAGCCGCAGCCTCTTCGAAAAGAGCGAGCGCGCCGCGAGCTCGGGCTGCATCCGCATCGAGAACCCGCTCGAGCTCGCCGCGCTGCTGCTCGAGGGTCAGGCGGGCTGGGACCGCGCGGCGATCGACCGCGCCATCGCGGACGGAAAGACGCAGACGGTGACGCTCGCGAAGCCCGTTCCCGTGCTGCTGACCTACTGGACCGCGTGGGTCGGTCGCGACGGCATGATGCAGTACCGCGACGACGTCTACGGCCGCGACGCGAAGGTCGCGCACGGGCTCGCCGAGCCGTTCAAGATTCGCCCGCCGCGCGAGTAGCCGCTCGCGTGCCCGACGAGCCTGACGACTCGCCCTTCCCGGATCCGGTCGTGATCCCGATCGGAGACTCCCTCGATCTGCACCACTTCCTGCCGCGCGAGATCGAGAGCGTGCTCGCGGGCTACCTCGAGGCGGCGGCGGAGCACGGCTTCCGCGAGGTGCGCGTGATCCACGGGCGCGGTCGCGGCGTGCAGCGCGCGCGCGTCCACCGCGCGCTCGCGCAAAGCCCGAACGTGCTCCGCTTCGAGGAGGCGCCCGGCGATCGCGGCGGCTGGGGCGCGACGCTCGTCTGGCTGCGGCCCGCGCGCATGCCGGGCGGCGAAGCGTGATAAGGTCACGCGGCCTTGCGTTACCTCTCCCGACTCTTCGAGCAGAACCGCGCCTGGGCCGACGCGACCCTCGCGCTCGACCCCGACTTCTTCGCGAAGCTCGCGCGCCAGCAGTCACCCGAATACCTCTGGATCGGCTGCTCCGACAGCCGCGTGCCGGCGAACCAGATCGTCGGGCTGCTGCCGGGCGACGTGTTCGTGCACCGCAACGTCGCAAACGTGGTCGTGCACGCCGACCTCAACTGTCTCTCGGTACTCCAGTTCGCGGTCGACCTGCTGAAGGTGAAGCACGTGATCGTGTGCGGTCACTACGGCTGCGGCGGCGTCGGCGCGGCCTTCCGCGGCGAGCGCCACGGGCTCGTCGACAACTGGCTCGGCCACGTGCGCGACGTGATGTCGAAGCACGAGCGGCGGCTCTCGCGCGTCGCCGATTCGGACGCCCGGCTCGAGCGCCTGTGCGAGCTGAACGTGATCGAGCAGACGCTCAACGTCTCGCAGACCACCGTCGTGCGCGACGCGTGGGCGCGCGGTCAGGAGCTGACCGTCCACGGCTGGATCTACGGCATCCACGACGGTCTGCTGCGCGATCTCGAGGTCAGCGCCGCGAACGCAGACGAGTTCGCCGGCCGCTACCAGGCCTCCGTCGCGCGCTGAACTCGCTGAAGCGGAGCGGAGCAGAGGCCCCTGCGGCGGCCATCTGTTCCTCCTCGGGGCCTCTGCTCCGCTCCGCTCAAGCGCAGACCCCGGTCCGCCGTTCCTTCGCCTGGGGGGAGAGCGGATTGGGCGGCGAGTTGCGCATGCGGAGCGTCCTGCGAGCGGCCGCCGTCTGCGGCGCGCTCGGGCTCGCGATCGCACCGCAAGCAAGCCGCGCCGGCGAGGCCCGGATCCAGATTCGCGACGCCGCCGGCGCGCCGGTCGAGGACGCGGTCGCGAGCTTGTGGCCGGCCGACGGCAGCCCGCCCCCCGCGTCGCCGCCCGCTCCAGCCAGCATGGACCAGCGCAACATCCAGTTCGCGCCGCACGTGCTCGCGGTTCAGCGCGGCGCGGCCGTCGACTTCCCGAACAGCGATCAGATCCGGCACCACGTCTACTCGTTCTCGGAGCCGAAGCGCTTCGAGCTGCGGCTGTACAGCGGCGTGCCCGCCGAGCCCGTCGTCTTCGACAAGGCCGGCACCGTCGTGCTCGGCTGCAACATCCACGACGACATGGTCGGCTTCATCCGCGTGCTCGACACGCCGTGGTTCGCGACGACGGGAGCCGACGGGCTTGCGCACATCGCGAACGTGCCGCCCGGCCGCTACCGCGTGGAGCTCTGGCATCCGCGCGCGCAGGACGGCGCGCCGGGCGCGCCGCCCGTGGTAGAGATCGCGAACGGCGCGCCGGCCGCGCTCGACGCGAGTCTGCCGCTCGGGCCCGAGCCGCAGCGCGACAGCTCGAAGCGCGCGCTGCGCGACCGGCTGCGGGGCGGGCCGTGAGCCGCGCGCTCGGCTTCGCCAGCTTCCGCGGCCGCATCCTCGCGCTCTTCATCGGCGTGATCGCGCTCGTGCAGATCGCGACGATGGTGGCGGGGCTCGTAGCGACACGGAGAAACGTCGCGCAAAGGCAGCGCGACGCGCTCTCGGTCGGCGGGCGCGTGGTCGAAGAGCTGCTCGCGTCGCGCGAGGGCCAGCTGCTCGATCGCGTCGAGATCCTGACCAGCGACTTCGCGTTCCGCGAGGCGGTCGCGACGGGCGACCGCGGCACGATCGAGTCGGTGCTCGAGAACCACGGCGGTCGCGTCGGCGCGAACCTGGTGGCGCTGCTCGGGCTCGACGGTCACGTGGTCGCGGGCGCGACGCCGATGGTCGGGACCCTGGTGGCGGGTCAGCCCGCGCCCGAGCCTTTCCGCAGTCTTCTACACCGCGCGGAGTCGGACGGCTGGGCGGCGGCCGCGGCGCTCGTCGCCGGGCGCCCGTACCAGCTCGTGCTCGTCCCGATCGAGGCGCCGCTGCGGATCGCGTGGATCGGCATGGGCTTCGCGATCGACGACTCGCTCGCGCGCGAGCTCGAGCGCCTGACCGCGCTCGACGTTTCTTTCTGGGGCGGAGCGCCCGGCTCGGAGCCGCGGCTCTTCGCCTCGACCCTCGGCTCCGAGGCGCGGCGCCTCTTGTCTCGCAGCCTGCCCGAGCACGAGCACGGCCCCTCCCCCGCCGAGCCCTTCGTGCTCGACGCGACCGATCAGCTCACGGTGTCGCTGCCGCTCGGCGACGCGCCGGAGTCGGAGCTTCGCGTCGTGCTCCAGAGCTCGCTGGCCGAGGCGCTCGCGCCCTGGCGCGTCGTGCGCGCGCAGCAGCTCGGCATCGCGGCCGCCGCGCTCGCGGTCTCGGTGGCGCTGGCGTTCGCTCTGGGACGCCGCATCACGCAGCCGGTCAATACCCTGGTGGCCGGCGCGCAGCGCATCCTCGGCGGCCGCTACGACACGGCGGTCGCGGTCACCTCGCGCGACGAGCTCGGCCTGCTGGCCCGCACCTTCAACGAGATGCAGGACGCGATCGCCGAGCGCGAGCGCCGTATCGTCCACAGCGCGCACCACGACGCGCTGACGGGGCTGCCGAATCGCACCGTCGCGCGCGAGGCGGTCGCGGAGGCGATCGCGCGCGCGCGTGCGTCGCGCCACGAGCTCGCGCTGCTGACGCTCGAGCTCGGCGATCTCAAGGCCGTGAACGACAGCTTCGGCTACGCGGCCGGCGACCGCGTGCTGATCGAGATGGCGACGCGGCTGCGCGTCGCGGCAGACGACGCGCCGCTCGTGGCGCGCCTCGGCGCCAACGTCTTCCTGGTCGCGCTCGAGGCGACGACGCCCGGCGAGGCGGAGTCCGAGGCGCGGCGCGTGACGCGCGCGCTGCGCGCGCCCTTCGACCTCGAGGAGGTGCGGCTCGAGCTCTCGGTGCACGGCGGCATCGCGCTCTGCCCGCACCACGGCGATCACGCCGAGACCTTGCTGCGGCGCTCGGACATCGGCCTCCAGGATGCGAAGTCGCAGCGCCGCGACGTGCTCGTCTACGAGCTCGGCCGCGACGAGCGCCACCTCGCGCAGCTGGCGCTCGTGCGCGAGCTCCGCCACGCGATCGCGGAGCGCACCCTGACCCTGCACTTCCAGCCGAAGATCGACATGCTGACGGGCGAGCTGACGCAGGCCGAGGCGCTCGCGCGCTGGACGCATCCTGAGCGCGGCCCGGTGCCGCCCGACGAGTTCATCCCGCTGGCCGAGCGCGCGGGTCTCATCTTCGACATCACGCGCCAGGTGCTCGACGGCGTGGCCAGGCAGTGGCGCGTTTGGGCCGATCGCGGCCTCCAGCTCGGAATCGCGGCCAACCTATCGGCGCACGACCTCGGCCGCGCGGAGCTGCCGGGCCTCGTCCACGGGCTGCTCTCCGCCTACGCGATGCCGCCCTCGGCGCTGATCCTCGAGCTGACCGAGTCCGCCGTGATGGAGGACCCCGCCTCCGCGGCGGCGGTGCTGCGCGGGCTGCGCGAGGCCGGCCTGCGCGTCGCGATCGACGACTTCGGCACGGGACACTCGTCGCTGTCGCAGCTCAAGCGCATGCCGGTCGACGAGCTGAAGATCGACAAGTCGTTCGTGCTCGGGCTCAAGCAGGCGTCCGAGGACGCGGCGATCGTGCGCTCGATCGTCGACCTCGGCCACCACCTCGGCCTCCAGGTCGTGGCGGAAGGCGTGGAAGATTTTCAGGCCTGGGACTTCCTGATGCAGAGCCGCTGTGACATGGTCCAGGGCTACTACGTGAGCCGCCCGCTTCCCGCCGACGCCTTCGAAGCCTTCGCTCGCGAGTTCGCGGAGCGCACGCGCTGATGCTCGCCCGCCGCGTCGCACGCGCGGCGCTCGCGGCGGCGCTGCTCGTGGTCGCGACCGTCGCTCGCGCCGACACGCCGCCCGCGTCGCCGGACGAATCGAACGCGCCGGCCGCGCCCGCGGACGCGACGCCCGCGGGGCCTGCGAGCGCCGATAAAGAAGGATGGGACCGCTGGAAGGAGGTCTTCGGCAGCGGCCGCCTGCTCGCGACGGGCGGTGTCACGCAGGTCGAGGGCTCGGCCGGCGGCGGGCTCGTGCCGTGGGCGGTGCTCGCGGGCTACGGCAGCGAGGACCAGATCGGCGGCACCGCCTTCTACACCCGTGTGCCCGCGGAAGATCTGATGATCCAGGCGTACGGGGGCGCGCTCTCGTTCCTCCAGCGCGTCGAGATCTCGGCGGCGGGCCAGACCGCCGACCTCGGCGGTCCGATCCACGAGGACGTCTCGCAGGTGATCTTCGGCGCGAAGGTGCGCCTGTTCGGCGATCTCGTGTACACGCCGTGGCCGACCGTCGCGCTCGGCGTGCAGTACAAGCGCAACCTCGACTACTCGATTCCCGAGTCGCTCGGCTCGCGCCACCGCGAGGACGCCGACTTCTACCTCGCGGCCAGCAAGGTCTTCCTGAACGGCCTGTTCGGATTCCCGGTGCTGCTCAACACGACCGTGCGCGCGACGCGCGCGAACGAGCTCGGCCTGCTCGGCTTCGGCGGCCCGCACCAGAACGAGTACGAGCCGATGTTCGAGGGCTCGGCGCTGCTCTTCTTCACGCGCCATCTGGCGATCGGCGGAGAGTTCCGGCAGAAGCCGCAGAACCTCCGCACGGTCGACGAGGACAACTGGGCCGACGCCTTCCTCGCGGTGTTCATCAACAAGCACCTCTCGCTCGTCGGCGGCTATGTGCGCATGGGCGACGTCGCGGTGTGGCAGAACCAGGACAGCTACTACCTGAACGTGCAGGCGGGATTCTGAGGATGCGGACACGATCCGCGATCGCGTGCGTCGCGCTCGCGTGCGTGGCGTGCGTCGCGCTCGCGTGCGCGCGTCCGCCGTGGAATCACGCGACCCTCTACGACGACCTCGGCGGCGAGAAGGGCGTCGCGCGCATCGTGTCGGCGTTCCTCGTCCGCCTCGCGAAGGACCCGATCTCGTCGCCGTTCTTCGCGAAGACCGACATGAAGCGCTTCGAGCGGCTGCTGAATGAGCAGCTCTGTCAGGTGTCGGACGGGCCGTGCCGGTACAGCGGCGACAGCATGAGCGACGCGCACCGCGGTCTCGGCATCGGCGACACCGCCTTCACCGCGCTCGTGCAGGACCTCGAGATGGCGATGGACGACGTGCGCGTGCCCTTCCAGATCCAGAACCGCCTGCTCGCGCGCCTCGCGCCGATGCACGACGAGATCGTCGAAGGCGATCCGTGCAGCCCGTTCGCGTGGTCGGCGGAGAAGAAGGCGCGCTGCGCGAAGCTCGAGGCGATGCGAAAGGCGAGCGCGCCCTGATCTCCGGTCAGTCCGGTCTTCGCGCGGCGGGCGCGAGACGCCGCGCGAACAGGGCGAAGAGCCGCTCCCAGTGCCGCTCCGCGGACGCCTCCTGGTAGACGTCGCGCTCCGGGAAGGCGAAGCCGTGGTGCGCGCCCGGGTACCACTCGATGCGGTAGCTCACGCCGGCCTTGGAAAGCTGGGCCTCGAGCAGCGCGATCTGCTTCGGGCTCGCCCAGCGGTCGACCTCGGCGCACGCGAAGTAGATCTCGCCCTCGATGCGCCCGACGCAGAGGTGTGCCGAGTCGGGCTCGTGCGTGACGAGCCGCGCCCCGTAGATCGACGCGACGGCGGCGAAGCGCTTCGGCCAGGCGGCTGCGGCGGCCAGGACGAACGGCCCGCTCATGCAGTAGCCGACAGCGCCGATCGGTCCGGGACGCGCCTCGGCCTGCGAATCGACGAATCGCAGCAGCGCCTCGGTGTCCTCGACGACGAGCCCGTTCGAGAGGTGGCTCATCATCTCGAACATCCGCTGCATGCCCTCCTCCGTGCGCTCCATCCGGAACTCGCGAGTGCGCCGGTAGTAGAGATTCGGGAGCACGACGAAGTAGCCGACGCTCGCGATGCGCCGCGCCATGCGGTGCAGCTCCTCGCGCTTTCCCGGCGCATCCATGTAGAAGAGCACGACGGGGAACGGGCCGCCCTCTTCGGGATGCGTCACGAACGTGTTCATCGCGCCGTCGCGGGTCTGGATGTCGGTCTCGTAGTCGATCATCGGAGCACTCCTCGCTAGCCCGCCGATGCGGAGGGCGGCACTGCGGGCGCCTTCGTCTCCGGAGGCGCCTCCTTCGCCACGACCTTCTGTCCCGCGCGCGCCTTCTGCACGCCGTCGACGATCACCTGCTCGCCGGAGACGAGCCCGTCCGCGATCTGCTGCATGCCCTCGTGGGACGCGCCGAGCGCGACCTGCCGCTGCTCGACGACACCGTCCGGCTTCACGACGAGCACGTAGGTGCCGCCCTGCTGGTCGAGCACCGCGCGCTGCGGCACGAGCACGGCGTTCTGCACGTCCGGGAAGACGACGACCACCCGCACGAACTCGCCGGGCTTCAGCAGGCCGTCCGGATTCGGAACGATCGCGCGCACCGCCACGGTGCCGCGAGTCGGGTCGACGGTCGGGTCGACGTAGTCGATGCGGCCCGCGGATGGATACGACGTACCGTCGCCGAGGAGGAGCTTGACCGGCACGGCCTCGCGCTGCGCGGGCAGCGGACCGGCCGCCGCGCTCCGCAGCACGTCGAGGCGATCTCGCTCGGTCGGCGCGAAGTCGACGTGGATCGGGTCGATCTGCACGATGCGCGCGAGCACGGTGTCCTGTCCCGACTCGCCCACCAGGTTGCCGACGTCCACCAGCGCGCGCCCGATGCGGCCTGCGATCGGCGCACGCATCTCGGTGTAGGAAAGATTCAGCTCGGCGGCGCGCACGCGCGCCTCGGCGGACGCGATCTCGGCCTCGGACGCGTCGCGATCGGCGCGGCGCGCGTCGAGCACGGATTCGCTCGTGATCTTGGTGTCGACCAGCTCCTGCGCGCGGTCGAAATCGCGGCGCGCGCGCTCGGCCGCCGCGCGCGCGCGCGCGAGCTGGCCCTTCGCCTCCGCGAGCTCGACTTGATAGGTGCGCTGGTCGATGCGAAAGAGAAGCTGCCCCTCCTTCACGAACTGCCCATCCTCGTAGAGCTGCTCGTTCAGGTAGCCGCGCACGCGCGCACGCACCTCGACCGCGTTGACGGCGCGCACGTTGCCGACGTACTCGCGCCGGTCGGGCACCGATCCCGTGCGCGCGGTCTCGACGACGACCTCCGGCGGCGGCGGACCTCCCGGCCCCTCGCCGCGCCCGCAGTCGGCCAACGTCGCCAGCGCGGCGGCGAGCGCCGCGAGCGATCCGGCGATGCGAGCTCCGCGCGTCATTCCACCGCTCCCTCGAGCCGCGCGCCGACACGCGCTCGCGTCCGCAGCCCCAGCCACTCGGCGGCGCTCTGGACGATCACGTAGAGCGCGGGCACCAGCACCAGCGAGAAGACCGTGGCGAAGAGCATCCCGCCGAAGACCGCCGTGCCGAGCGAGCGCCGCGCCGCCGAGCCCGCGCCGGTCGCGAGCACGAGCGGCACCACGCCGAGGATGAAGGCCAGCGCGGTCATCAGCACCGGGCGCAGGCGGATCTCCGCGGCCTCGCGCGCGGCATCGACCAGCGAGAGCCCCTCCGCGTGCCGGCGCTTCGCGAACTCCACCACCAGGATCGAATTCTTCGACGCGAGCCCGATCAAGGTCACCAGCCCGATCTGGCAGTACAGATCGTTCGCGAGGCCGCGCAGCGCCTGCGCAGCGAGCGCGCCGAGGAAGGCGAGCGGCACGACGAGCAGGATCGCGAAGGGCAGGCTCCAGCTCTCGTACTGCGCGGCCAGGAAGAGGAAGACGACGAGCAGCGAGAGTGCGAGGATGATGCGCGCCTGGTTGCCCGACTGCCGCTCTTGATAGGCGGTGCCGGTCCACTCGAACGACATCGAGGCCGGCATCACGTCGCGCGCGATCGCCTCCATGCGGTCGAGCGCCTGGCCCGAGCTGTAGCCCGGCGCCGCCTCGCCCTGGATCTTAGCGGCGCGATACACGTTGTAGTGCGGGATGTCGCGCGGGCCGGCGCTCCGCGAGAGCGAGATCAAGGTCGAGAGCGGCACCATCTCGCCGCGGTCCGAGCGCACCCACAGCCGCTTCACATCCTCGGGCGCCGAGCGCAGGTCGCCCTCGGCCTGCGCGTACACGCGGAAGAGGCGGCCGAAGCGATCGAAGTCGTTGATGTAGAGGCCGCCCATGAAGGCCTGCAAGGTGTCGAAGACGTCGTCCACGCGCACGCCGAGCGTCTTGGCCTTGGTGCGATCGAGGTCGACGTCGATCTGCGGCACGTAGGGCCGGAAGCTCGTGAAGAGGTTCCGCAGCTCGGGCGACTTCTCGCCCGCGTCGACGATCCGCTGCGTCACCTCCGCGAGCTGCTGGACCGGGCCGCCCGCGCGGTCCTGCAGCTCGAACTCGAAGCCGCCGACGCGCGAGAGGCCGCGCACCGGCGCCGGGTTCAAGGCGAAGACGCGCGCGCCGGGGATCGCCGCGAGCTGCGGGCGCACGTGCGCGAAGATCGCGTCGATCGATTCCTCGCGGCCGCGCTCGTCCCACGGCTTCAAGGTCACGAAGACCGAGCCGATGTTCGGCGGAAACGTGCCGGTCAGCGCGTCGAAGCCGCCGAAGAGATTCATGCCGACCACGCCCGGTGTCGCCATCAGGATGCGCTCGACCTCCTTCGCGACCGCGTCGGTGCGGTCGGTCGAGGCGCCGTCCGGGAGCTGGAAGCTGACGATGAAGTAGCCCTGGTCCTCGTCGGGCAGGAAACCGGTCGGCACGGCACGGAAGAGCCCGACGTTCGCAGCGAAGAGCGCGGCGAAGATCGCGAGCACGAGCGCGCGCCGCGGCAGCAGCGCGCGGACCCCCGTGTCGTAGCGGCGCACCAGCCCCGCGAAGCCGCGGTCGAAGGCGCGGAAGAAGGCCGGCTTGTGCTCGCGCTCGCGCCGCATCAAGAGCGCGCACAGCGGCGGCGAGAGGGTCAGCGCGTTGACCAGCGAGATCAACACGGCCGACGTCACCGCCAGCCCGAAGTACCGCAGCATCTGCCCGGTCGTGCCCGGCAGCAGCGCCACCGGCACGAACACCGCGCCGAGCACGAGCGAGGCGGCGACGATCGCGCTCGTCACCTCGCCCATCGAGCGGATCACCGCCTCGCGCCGCGAATATCCCTCCGAGAGCAACCGCGCGACGTTCTCCACCACGACGATCGCGTCGTCGACCACGAGCCCGATCGCGAGGACGAGAGCGAAGAGCGTGATCGTGTTGATCCCGAAGCCGAGCGCGGCCATCACCGCGAAGGTGCCGATCAGCGACACGGGGATCGTGATCGCGGGAATCAGGGTCGCGCGCCAGTCCTGGAGGAAGACGTAGACGACGAGGAAGACGAGCAACATCGCCTCGGCGAGCGTGCGGATCACCTCGCGCACCGACTCGGCGACGAAGCGGGTCGGGTCGTAGCGCACCATCTGCGCGACGCCGGGCGGGAAGCTGTGCGACATGCGCTCGAGCTCGGCGCGCACGGCCGCCGACACGTCGAGCGCATTGGCCTCGGGGAGCTGGAAGATGCCGAGCGTGACGGCGGGCTGGCCCGTGAGGCGCGTGAACCCCGCGTAGCTCTGCGCGCCGAGCTCCACGCGCGCGACGTCGCCGAGGCGCAGCAGCGAGCCGCCCGGTTCGGCGCGGATCACGATCTGCTGGAACTCCTCGGCGGTGGAGAGGCGTCCCTTCGTGCGCAGCGGGATGTCGAGCTGCTGGTTCTCGGGGTTCGGCGGCGAGCCGGCGCGGCCGGCGGCGACCTGCACGTTCTGCTCGCGCACCGCCGCGATGATGTCGCTGGCGGTGAGGCCTAGCTTCGCGAGGCGCTCCGGATCGAGCCAGATGCGCATCGCATAGCGCCGCTCGCCGAAGATGCCGACGTCGCCGACGCCCGGCACGCGCTTCAGCTGGTCGAGCACGTTGATCAGCGCGTAGTTCGAGAGAAAGAGCGCGTCGCGCGATCCGTCCGGCGAGAGCAGGTTCGCGACCAGGGTGAGGTCCGGCGACTGCTTGCGCACCGTCACGCCGATGCGCCGCACCTCCTCCGGCAGGCGCGGCTCCGACACCGACACGCGGTTGTTCACGTTGACGGCGGCGATGTCGGCGTCGCGGCCGAGCTGGAAGGTGACGGTCAGGTTCATCTGACCGTCGTTGGCGGAGGTCGAGCCCATGTAGAGCATCCCCTCCGTGCCGTTCACCTGCTCCTCGATCGGCAGGGTGATGGTGCGCTCGACCACCTCGGCGGACGCGCCGGTGTAGCTGGCGGAGACCTGCACCGTCGGCGGCGAGATCGGCGGGAAGAGCGAGACCGGGAGCAGCGGGAGCGAGATCGCTCCGGCGAGCGTGATCAGGATCGCGACGACCGCGGCGAAGATCGGGCGGTCGATGAAGAAGGCGACGAAGCCCGGCGCGCGCGGGCCGGGATCGTGCTGACCGTGGGGGGAGTGCGGCGCGGACACGGGTGCCTCGGTCTGGCTTCGGAGTGCGCGAGTCCGACGCCGGGCCGCATCATACCCACGTCGCGGATCGATCGCGCCGTCCGGCCCGCAGGCCGGGAATCAGGCCGCGTGGACGAAGGTCGCGTAGAGCGCCGCGAGAGCCGCCCCGCACGCCAGGAGCGCGAGCAGGATCGCGCCGACCAGCCAGCGGCGCAGCGAGCCGGTCGCGACCTCGACCTCCCGCTGCATCTCCTTGCGAAGGTTCGTCTCGAGCTCGCGCGCGAGCGCCTCGATCTGCTGCTGCGCGACGTGGAGCACGCGGCTCTCGCTCTGCTCGAGGCGCTTGTCCGTCTCCTCGCGGTGCGCGGCGAACGCGCGCTCGAGAGCGTCGAGGCGCGGTGTCGCGTCGGGGATCGGCGCGGGAGCGCGCCGCGACGCGACGAAGCCGGTCACGCGCTGCAGCCAGCCCGCGACCCGGCCGACGCGCGGCGGCCGCACCGGGACGAGCGCGCTCGTCACGCTCGTCGTCACGACCGGCTCGTGGATCTCGGGCTGCGAAGACATCGTCCCCCCTCTCCGCGGCGCGGGCCGCGCTCCCATCCTACCGCTACGTGCACGGGCGCGCGCCGGGCACGGGAAAGGATCCGAGGAAAGGATTACCGTCGCGGCCGAGGACCCATCCATGAAGCTCTGCACCTTCCATGCGACGGACGGGCATCGGATCGGCGTGGTCGCGGACGACGGCGTCGTCGACCTCGCCGAGGCGGCGCCGGAGCTGCCGCGCGAGATGACCGCGCTGCTCGCGGCCGGCGATGCGGCGCTTGCGCGCGCGTCGAGCGCCGCGGCGAAGGCGCGCTCGCGCCAGCCGCTCGATCGCGTGCGGCTCGCCGCGCCGATCCTGCGCCCGCCGAAGTTCCTTGCGATCGGTCTCAACTACGCCGATCACATCGCCGAGACCGGCCGCGAGAAGCCGTCGCTGCCGACCGTCTTCAACAAGCAGTCGACCTGCGTGATCGGTCCCGGCGACGCCATCCACCTGCCGCGCGCCTCGGACAAGCTCGACTACGAGGGCGAGCTCGCCTTCGTGATCGGGCGCCGCTGCCGCCACGTGCCGCGCGAGCGCGCGCAGGAGGTGATCGCCGGCTACTGCGTCGCGAACGACGTGACGGTGCGCGACTGGCAGATCCGCGTGCCGACCTGGACGATGGGAAAGTCGTTCGACACGCACGGACCGCTCGGCCCCTGGCTCACGACGCGCGACGAGGTCGGCGAGCCGCACGGCTTGCGGCTCCGCACCTGGGTGAACGGCGACCTGCGCCAGGACTCGAATACGAAGCACCTGATCTTCGACTGCTTCGCCCTGATCGAGCACCTGACCACCGCCTTCACGCTCGAGCCCGGCGACGTCGTCTCGACCGGGACGCCGTCCGGTGTCGGGATCGGATCGAAGCCTCCGCGCTACCTCGTCGCCGGCGACGTCGTGCGCATCGAGATCGACGGCCTCGGGACGCTCGAGAACCGCGTGATCGCGGAGCCGGATACGGCGCGCATCTGAAGAGGAACAGATGGCCGCCGCAGGCGCCTCTGCCTCGCACGCGAGGGTGACGCCGCCGCGGATCGCGTGGGGCGCGATCGGCGCCGTCGTCGCGGCGAAGCTCGCAATCCACGCACTGTCGAGCGGCCCCCTCGCGTGGGGCTACATGACGGACGAGCTCTACTTCCTCGACTGCTCGGACCGGCTCGCCTGGGGCTACGTCGATCATCCGCCCTTCTCCGTCGCGCTGCTCCTGCCGGTGCGTGCTCTCCTCGGCGATTCGATTCCCGCGCTGCATGTCCTGCCGGCGCTCTTCTCGGCGGCGGCCGTGCTCCTGACGGGAATCCTCGCGCACGAGTTGGGCGGCGGGCGCACGGCGCAGGGGCTCGCTGCGCTGGCTCTCCTCTCCTCTCCGGTGTCGCTCGCGCTCGGCACCTACTATTCGATGAATCCGATCGATCAGGCGCTGTGGGCGGGAGGCTTCCTGCTGCTCGCACGCATCCTGAACGGCGGGAGCGATCGGCTCTGGCTCGCGCTCGGATTGCTGGTCGGCGTCGGCCTGCTGAACAAGGTCAGCATGGCGTGGTTCGGCGCGGGGCTCGGCGCAGGACTCGTGCTGACGCGCGAGCGCAGGCGGCTCGCGACGCCGTGGCCGTGGATCGCCGGCGCGATCGCGATCGCGCTCGTGAGCCCCTTCGTCGGGTGGCAGCAGCAGCACGGCTGGCCCTTCTTCGAGTTCTCGCGCGAGGCCGCGAAGCAGAAGGTCGGCGCGGTGTCGCCGTGGGCACTGCTCGAGGGACAGATCCTCGCGATGAATCCGCTCGCGGCGCCGCTGTGGATCGCCGGGCTCGTCGCCAGCTTCACGAGCCCCGCGCTCGCGCGCTATCGCCCGCTCGCGTGGATCTTCGTCACCACCGTCGGAATCCTCGCCGCCTCCGGAAGCGCGCGCATCCACTATCTCGCGCCGGCATACCCCGTTCTGCTGGCCGCAGGCGCGATCGTCGTGGAGCGCGCCGGCGCGGCGCACCGCTGGCTTCCACGCGCGGCGGCGATCGCACTCGCGCTCTCGGGTCTGATCGCGCTCCCTCTGGTCGTTCCGCTGATCTCGCCGCCCGCCACCGTCGCCTACGAGAAGGCACTCGGCATCTCGCTGCCGCAAGAGCGCGAGTCGAGCGGAGTGCTGCCGATGCACCTTGCGCTCTTCCAACACGCTGAAGCGACGCTCGATGCGGTGACCCGCGGCTTCGAGACGCTCTCGCCGGAGGAGCGCGCGAGGGTCGAGATCCTCACGAGCAGCTTCGGCGAGACCGGCGCGATCGACCGGCTCGGTCCGCGTCGCGGGCTGCCGTCGCGCTCGATCGGGATCCACAACCAGTACTGGCTGTGGGGACCCGGCGACGCGACGGGACAGCTCATGCTCGTCGTGCACGAATCGCAGGCCGAGCTCGAGCGCTGGTTCCGCCAGTGCGACCGCGTCGCCGAGATCGAGTGCCCGTACTGCATGCCGATGCTCTCCGCGGAGTCCGTCTTCCTCTGCCGCGACGCGCGGCGTCCGCTGCGAGAGCTGTGGCCAGAGATGAAGCTGTACCGCTAGTCAGGCGGCAGGCTTGCAGGCTTCGTCCTTCGGCAGCTCGCGAGCCAGTGAGATCACCTCGACGCCATCCGTGAGGACGAGGACTTCTCTGCCGCCCCCGGCCTTCCAGCAGAGGCGGCGGAGGCGACCCGCGAGCGTTTCCTCGGGCTTGTCGGTCTCGAGAACCGTGGCCGTCACCGCCACATCGCGATCGCGAATCGTGCCTCGCAAGGTCACGCGAACGAAGGGATCGGAGCCGCCATCCCGGAGCTCGGCGTTGAACGCGGAGCCCGCGATCGAGACCGTCGCCTTCCCCTGCGCGACCCACCAATTCGATCCGGTCGAGGTCGCGCGGAACCAGCCCCAGTCCGTGTTCTCTCCAGCGAGTGCGGGAAGGCCTGCGAGCAGAACGATCCCGGGCACCGCTCGAGCAATCCGTTGGATCAGCTCGGACATGCGCGACCTCCGGCGGGGTACGGGCCGACTAACGCTTCGTCTTGCGAGCGCGGCCCGCGGACTTCTTCTTCGCGCCGGTCTTCTTCGCTGCGGGCTTCTTCTTCGCCGCGGGTTTCTTCGCGGTCGCCGCACTCTTCTTCGGGGCGCTCTTCTTCTTCGGCGCCGCGACGGCCTTCGGCGCTTCCACCTTCGCCTCCGGCTTCGTCGCGGGCGGCTTCACCGTCACGCCAAGTCCCGCGCGCAGGCGCGCCCACACCGCGGGGGTCGCACGCACGACCAGGCGCGTGCCGGTCTCGCCGTGCTCCTCCGAGACGACGCGCGCGTGCGCGTGCGCCTCGGCGACCCAACGCTGCTGCGCGTAGGGCACCGTGATCGTGCCCTCCTCGAGATCGCGCTCGAAGAAGGCGACGAGAGCCTCGCGCAGCGCGGCGACGTCGGCGGGATCCTTCGCCGAGCAGATCCGAGCATCGGGCCACTCGCGCGCGAGGCGCTCGCGCGTCGCCGCGTCGAGGCGGTCGGCCTTGTTGAAGAGCAGCCAGCGCGGGCTCTCGCTCGCGCCGATCGAGTCGAGCACCTCGCGCGTGACCTCGATCTGCGCGGGGAACGCCGCATCCGAGGCATCGACCACCTGCACCAGCAGGTCGCTGTCGCGCGCCTCGTCGAGGGTCGAGCGGAAGCTCGCGACGAGATCGTGCGGCAGGTTCGAGATGAAGCCGACCGTGTCCGAGACGAGCACGCGCGTCGCGCTCTCGGGGTGGAGCGCGCGCACCGTCGTGTCGAGCGTCGCGAAGAGCTTGTCCTCGACCAGCACGCCGCTGCCGGTCAGCGCGCGCATCCACGACGACTTCCCGGCATTGGTGTAGCCGACGAGCGCGACCGTGCTCTGATCGCTGCGCCGCTTGCGCCGCGTGCCCGACTCGCGCTCGATCGCCGCGAGCTCCTCGCGCAGCTCGGCGATGCGGTCGCGCACCTTGCGCCGATCGAGCTCGGAGGCGCTCTCGCCCGCGCCGCGGCCGCCGATGCCGCCGCCCTCGCGGTCGCGACCGCCGCCCGTCTCGCGCAGGCGCGGCGCGACGTAGTTGAGGCGCGCGATCTCGACCTGCAAGCGCGCCTCGCGACTGCGCGCGTGGCGCTGGAAGATCGCGAGGATGACGGCGCTGCGGTCGAGCACCTCGGCGCCGGTCGCGCGCTCGAGGTTGCGCGCCTGCGAGGGCGAGAGGTCGCAGTCGACGAGCACGACCCCGGCGCGCTCGTCGGGCGGCACGGCCTCGCGCGGGGCATCGTCCGCGCGCTCCTCGCCGACCTCTTCC
>DATKND010000087.1:0-2166 GCA_035541475.1 Myxococcota bacterium
GCCGGCGTGGTGGCGCGCGCGGGGGCCGGGCTGATCCTCGGCCACCTGCGCGGCAATCCCGAGACCATGCAGCGCGAGATCCATTTCGACGACGTGTTGCGCGAGGTCGCCGACGAGCTCGAGGAATCTGCGCGCGCTGCCGAGGCCGCGGGCGTCGCGCGCTCGCGCCTGGTCGTCGATCCCGGAATCGGCTTCGGAAAGCTGCGCGAGCACAACCTCGCGCTGCTCGCGCGCGCCGGCGAGCTGCGCGCCCGACTCGGACTGCCGCTGCTCGTCGGTCCGTCGCGCAAGCGCTTCCTCGGAGAGCCCGTCGGCGGCGAGCCGCACGAGCGCGACGCGGCGAGCGCGGCGGCCTGCGCGGTCGCGGTCTTCGCGGGCGCGGACGCGGTGCGCGTCCACGACGTCGCGGGCGCCGCTCGGGCGGTGGCGGTGGCCTTCGCCCTGCGCGAGGCGCGCGCGGAGGGCGGCACATGATCGAGACCCTCTGGGCGCTCGGCGGCGAGCTGTGGGACTACCTTGTCGCGAACTTCGACCCCGCGCGCGATCTCGTCGACATCGCGCTCGTGACCATCGGCATCTACTGGCTGCTGCTGCTGATCCGCGGCACGCGCGCGGTACAGATCGTCGTCGGCCTGATCGTGGTCTTCGCGCTCTACCTGACCGCGCAGCTCTTCCAGCTCGTGACGCTCGAGCTCGTGCTCGGAAACTTCCTGCAGTGGGGGATCATCATCATCATCGTCCTCTTCCAGCAGGACATCCGGCGCGGGCTCGCGCGCGTCGGCCGGGGCTTCTTCCCGTCGGTCGTCGCGCAGCAGGAATCGCAGATGCTCGAGGAGCTCGTGCGCGCCGCGCAGACGCTCGCGCAGCGCAAGGTCGGCGCGCTGATCGTGCTCGAGCGCGAGAACCATCTCGGCGAGCAGATCGAGACGGGCTGCGCGCTCGACGCGACGGTCTCGAAGGATCTGCTGGTGTCGCTCTTCATGCCTTACTCGCCGCTCCACGACGGCGCCGCCGTCGTCGAGGGCGGACGCGTCGCCTACGCCGGATGCATCCTGCCGCTGACCTTGCGCGAGGACCTGCCCGAAGGGGTCGGCACTCGACACCGCGCCGCGGTCGGCGTGACCGAGGAGACGGACGCCGTGGTGGTGGTGGTGTCGGAGGAGACCGGAACGATCTCCGTCGTGCTCGGCGGGGAGATGCTCCAGGGCCTCGATGCGCCGCGGCTCCGCGCCGTGCTACGCGACATCCTGTCGGGCGCGCGCAGCGATCTCCGCCACCTCGGTGAGCTCCGCGCGGAGCCCGCACCGGACGGTGGCGAGAGCGCGCCGTCCGCCGCGCGCGCCGAGTCGCGCGCGGACGCGGGGCTGCGCACGGCCGGCTAGCGCCGGGGGATCGGGGAGGGGATGCGCATCCGCTTCGGGACCTTGCTGCTCTCGGCTGCGATCGCGCTGGTGCTCTGGGGTATGGCGCACGGCACCTCGTCGATCGACCGCGGCGTCGACATCCCGGTGCTCTTCGACGGCGTGCCCGACGACCTCGTGATCGTGGGGCAGAGCGTCGACAAGGTGAACCTGCGCGTGCTCGGCAGTCGCGCGGCGCTCCGCAACGTGAGCTCGGATCGGCTCGAGTACCGCGTGGATGTCGCCGGGGCGAAGCCCGGGCACGCGGTCTACGAGGTCGACCCGTCGCGCATCGAGCTGCCGCGCGGAGTCCGCGCGGTCTCCCGCTCGCCGGCCGCGATCGAGGTCGACTTCGAGCACCGGGGCCGCAAGACCGTCGATGTGAAGCCGGACGTGCAGGGCGAGGTCGCGCCGGGCTTCCGGATCGCCTCGATCGCGGTGGTTCCGCCTCGCGTGTGGATGGTCGGCGCGCGCGGCGAGGTGATGCGGCTCGCGCAGATCGAGACCGAGCCGATCGACGTGAGCAATCTTCAGGGGCCGATCGAGCGGAAGGTGCGGCTGTCGGTGGACGAGGAACACGTCTGGCCCGAAGAGGACGGCCCGGTCGAGGTCCGCATCGGCATCGAGCCGGCGCCCCCGGCGGCCGAAGAGAGTGCGGCGGGCGCGCCTCCGGCGACCGCCAGCCCGCGGAGTCGACGATGAGCCAGAAGCAGCGCCTCTTCGGCACGGACGGTGTGCGCGGCCGCGCCAACGATCACCCCATGAC